>JBPCKD010000059.1:0-44392 GCA_051004635.1 Pyrinomonadaceae bacterium | reverse complement strand
CCTCGCGGGATTGCCTGCCCTACATAAAACAGGTATCAGCCTGCTCTACATTGGTGGGCGCGGAGGGACTCGAACCCCCAACCTCTTCCTTGTAAGGGAAGCCGTCTACCATTGACATACGTGCCCGACATAACCGCATCCAAAGATCCCAAAGACCATCGCCAACGTCGTTCGTGACGGACGAGTCGTCATGCTAAGAGAAGGTGGCATTGCTGTCAAGGTGAGCGGATCAGAGGTCAGAAGTCAGAAGTCAGAAGTCAGAAGTCAGATGTCAGATGTCAGAAGTCAGAAGTCAGAAGTCAGAAGTCAGATGTCAGAAGTCAGATGTCAGATACGAAAAGCGTGAGCCGTTCGCCATGACGTCTGATCTCAGTTCTGTAACCTCTGACATCTGACATCTGACATCTGACTTCTGACTTCTGACTTCTGACTTTTGACTTCCGGCCTCCGGCCTCCGGCCCCTGATCTTTGCAGTCTCGAATTTTCCAGTTATAGTTTCAGGCCAAGTTCGGTCTTATTTAGCTCCCCAGGTAATCCGTCACAAGAATCGATGCCATCCTTTATTAGAATTCTGGCTCTGACAGGGCTGCTCTTTTTCCCGGGCCTCTTGCCGGTAGTGCGCGCGCAGCAGGCCAATCAGCAGCGTCCGCGCAGAGTAAGCCCCCAACAATCAGCGTCAAAAGGCGCCGCCAAAGATCAAGAGGCCAAGCCCCAGGAGGTTGACGAGGGTGATGTGGTCCGCGTCGAAACGCAGTTGGTTTCCGTGCCCGCCGTCGTCACGAACAACGGAGGGCGTCCCCTGACTGGGTTGCGAGCTGAAAACTTTGCGCTCTTTGAAAACGGAGACCAGCAGAAGATCACAAACTTCGCTACCACCGAAACTCCTTTTGAGATAGCACTTTTGTTGGACACATCCGGCTCCACTCGCGCCGACGTGGCGCTCATACGCCAGGCTGCAAACGCTTTTGTCGATGCGCTACGGCCTGGGGATCGCATAGCGATCGTGGCTTTCAACAAGACGGGGCAGGGAAGCGCGCTCGGTGCCAAGGTTGAAGTGCTTGCAAAACTTACGGATGATCGCAAGACGCTGCGAAAAGCAATCGAGAACCTTGGTTCAAGCAATGGCACTCCTTTCTACGACGCGCTCGCAAGAATTGCAGACGATGTTTTTCGTGATGCGGCGCGGGAGGAAGTACGCGGACGCCGGGCGGTTGTGGCTTTAACCGACGGCGTTGACTCCTCGAGCGATTCGGAGTTTCAGCCGGCCAGGGCGAAGCTTGTTCGGGCAGGCATCGCTTGTTATTTCATTCAAGTAAATACCGAGGAATTCGTCGAGGATCGATTACTGAAAGACTGCCAGGACGATGGGCGTTTGACGCTTTCTCAGAAGCAGCTTCAGCGATACCGGCGAGTCTTTACACCGCAAGCAAGGCCGGAAGATCAGGTGGATTTTTGCGAGATGGGGTCGTTTGAGAGAATGCAGGTCAGCCGCGATCTCTACAATCTGGCTCGTCGCGAGATGAACGAACTAGGCAAGGCGAGCGGCGGGAGGAATTTTCTGGCCGCGAGCCTCCAGGACGCTCGCGCAGCTTTTGCGCTCGTGGCCACGGAAATCGGCACGCAATACAGTTTGGGCTACTATCCAACCAATAAAGCGCGCGATGGAAAGTTTCGAACGATCAAAGTAGAAGTTCAGGGCGTGCCGGAGAAGCCGCAAGTGCGAGCGAGGGATGGATACTATGCTCCGAAGGGTGAATAGGAGATTTTCCATATGTCATTTGACATTTTTCATTTGCCATTTGAAGAAGTGCTCCGAGATGAGATTCAAGGCTTGATAGGCATTGTCTGATCGAAGTGAAATGGATGAAAGAGTTCGAGCAATTAGTTTCTAATCAACACATCCCATCGGACCTTTGTCATTTCCAACACTCTTGCTATGAAACGGAGTATGGAAGATGACAAGATTGCTACAAGCTCAGGCAGGCGAACGACTGAATCGGAGAAAGGCTTAGCGAGAGGCCCTCAATCGCGAGCAGATCAATTAGAGGAGCGACTTATCGATTTTGCTGTCCGCATCGTGAATCTCTCCTCTAGTCTACCCAAGACTCCTGCAGGCAAGCATATCTCAGGGCAGATTCTACGATCGGGCACTTCGCCTGCTCCGAATTATGGTGAGGCAAGAGGCGCGGAAAGCCATGCGGATTTTGTCCATAAGTTGCGAATCGTTCTGAAAGAGTTAAATGAAACTTCGATCTGGCTGCGAGTGATAGAGCGTAGTCAAATGTTAAGAAAGGAATTGATCCTGGACATTGTGGGAGAAAATAAGGAATTGTGCAGAATCTTCACTTCAACTCTGAGAACTACTCGCTACAAGAAGTGACAAATCGATCGCGCAGTGAAAATGAACGATCTCTTAAATGACAAATGAAAAATGTCAAATGATATATGGAAAATCTCTCTAATTACTTCAATCGGATCATCCTGATCGTACTGGACGGCGCAGGCATAGGCGCAATGCCCGACGCGCCCGAGTGGGGCGACGCGGGCTCAGATACGCTTGGCCACATTCTTGAATCTCGACTAGTGAGGCTGCCAAACCTACAGCGTTATGGCCTTGGCAATGTCCGGCCACTCGAGAATGTCCCGCCATTGGCCCAGCCCGATGGCTCATACGGACGTTGTGCGTTGAAGTCGAACGGTAAAGACACAACCACGGGTCACTGGGAAATGGCCGGCATAATTCTGGACCAGGCGTTTCCTACCTACCCTAATGGATTTCCTCGGCCGGTGATCGACAGTTTCATTGCGGAAACGGGAGTGCCTGGAATACTTGGCAACATTCCTGCATCAGGCACCGAGATCATCAGGGAATTGGGTGATGAACATGTGAAGACCGGCAAGCCGATCGTCTACACCTCCGGCGATTCTGTTTTCCAGATTGCGGCCCATGAAGACGTTATTCCGCTTCCCAGGCTTTATGGAATTTGCGAAATCGCGAGGCGCCTACTCGATGGTGAGCACAGAGTTGGCCGCGTCATCGCACGGCCATTCCTGGGTCAGACCGGATCGTTTTATCGCACGGAGAATCGTCACGATTACGCAGTCCCGCCGCCTCGCGAAAATCTGTTGCCTGCTCTAAAGGACGAGAACCTGGATGTGGTCTGTATTGGCAAGATCGCGTCCATCTACGATTCCGTCGGCGTGACAGAAGATTTGACGGCAAAGAACAATCAGCAATCGATTGATCAAACAATTCACGCACTGCATCAGAAAACTCGCGGTCTCATTTTTTCCAACCTGGTTGATTTCGACATGCTCTATGGCCACCGGCGAGACACCGAAGGTTTCGCGCGCGCGCTTGAACATTTCGATTCACGCGTGCCGGAGATTGAATCAGCTATGCGCGAGGATGATTTGATGATCATTACCGCAGACCACGGTAACGACCCGAGCTTCCCGGGAAGCGATCACACTCGCGAGTATGCTCCGCTGCTTGTTTACGGGAAGAAAGCGCGCCGAGGGGTGGATCTCGGGACCCGAGCGTCGCTTTCCGACATTGGCCAAACCATAGCTGAGAATTTTGGTTTGCGACTCACGGCCGGCGATAGCTTCCTGCTTAGTGTGCTAACTTGAGGGTTCTCCTCTGTGCGTCCTCAGTGGTCTCTGTGCCCTGTGTAAATAAGACGCGGATAGCACTCACCACAGAGGCACAGAGAACACAAAGAAACACACAGAGAATTGGTAGCCCGAGTCTCGTCATCTCTCCCCGTTTTACCGCCAGTCATTCGATGAAATTGCCAAAGTACATGTCACGGTCGCCGGCACTGACAATCACGCCCTATTTGTTGTTACTCGTGTCCCTTGGTTTCGTATTGCTCGGATTAACTCTACCGGCCATCGCGCAAAGGAGAACTTCCACCGGCAACCCCACGGGCTTTGACGATGTCGTCTTCGCCATTTCTTTTTCGCCTGACGGCCGGACGCTGGCCATAGCCCGTGGGGCCAGTGAACCTGTGCACCGCTTCGGACGAGTCGAACTCTGGGACACTGAGACTGGAAACCTGCGTCGCCTTATCAAGGGCTTCGATGGTCCGGTCCGGTCCATTGCGTTTTCACCTGACGGCCACACTCTGATTAGCAGCAGCACCGAGTTTCGCAGTCCCAAAATCCAGCAGAAGACACGGTCGCGTGAGGGAGTAAGCTTTGGTGAGCTTAAATGGTGGGACCCCCGGACCGGCGAGTTGAAACAAAAACTGATTAGGCCCGGCGAAGATAGTTACTCTATTCGGGCGACTCAGTCACCTGATGGAAAACAGTTGGCCCTTGCGGAATCTTTTTTGGAGCTAACCCGTTTTGTGTTTCGCCCGATGTTTGAAACTCAAGGTTCCGCTCGCTTCTCGTCAAGTGTGTTCTTCAGGTCGGAGATCAAATTGGTCGATGCGCAAACCGGCGAACTAAGATCCAAACTGGATGCAAGCCAACCTGGGGCCACGAGCTTTTCTCCCGATGGCAGCCTATTGGCGGTAGCAAACGGTACGGAGGTCAAGCTGTGGAACGTGCAAACCGGCAAAGAGGCGCGCAAACTAAAAGACCTTAGAGGCACTGCAAACGCAATCGCCTTTTCGCCCGACGGCCGGAGCCTGGCGGTAGCAAGCACCAAGTACGAACGTGAGTATGGGGAACACGTTATCAAAATCATCGGCATCAGCGAGGTTAAGCTCTTCGATGTGACAACCGGGAAAGTGACTCTCAGGCTGAAGAATGTTGGTGCTGTTAACTCTGTGGCATTTAGCGCCGATGGAAGAATTCTGGTCGTCGGTGGCGTGTTGCCGCAGAACAACGGTGAGTTCGCCGGTATGAAGCTTTTCGATTTTGAAACCGGAAAAGTATGGGATTTTACTACCGGGGCGAATTATAAGGAGGCAGTTGATTCTCTGGTGTTTTCTCGCAATGGCGGCTTACTGGCCTTTCGATCGGGCCCCGCGACGGTAAAGTTGCTCGACACTCGGAAAGGGACAATAGCCCAAACGTGGGGAGCTGACAGCGTTGGCGATGCCGTCGAAAGGTCCACCAGCCGTTTTCTGTTGTCTGTCACGCGCGTGGTGGCTGTTGCATTTTCAGCAGACGGCAAGATCGTATCTGGAGAGAGCGATCATGGCGAAATCAAATCGTGGGACCACCGCACCGGAGAGGTTAAGCGCCACTTGCGCAATGAGGAGGACAATCCTTCCCTGGTTGCCGCCTCGACGGACGGCAAATCATTCGCAGAAGTCAGCCAGGGAAAGTTGCTCTTCTGGGATGCGAACAGCGATACGAAGAGAACGGTTCCGCTGCCGGGTCTGCAAGGAGTCTCAGCCCTGGCGCTTTCTGCAAATGGCCAGATGTTGGCTGTCGGGAGCGGCAGCGAGATCACGCTACTTTCGCCTACCGGTGAAGTGGTGAAGAAACTCAGTGGGTTTGAAGGTCTAGTGAGCCGCTTAGCTTTTTCCAACGATGGTCGTCTGCTTACCGGCGCTGACGAGGATGGCACCATAAGAATTTGGAAGGTGGCAAGTGGCGGCCTGGAGAAAACATTAATGGCCGGCATCGAGATCACTGCGCTGGTCTTCGGGCCTAATGGAGAGACACTGGCAACTGCCGCCGCAGATTACAGCATCTCGATCTGGAACCTGCAGACGGGTCTTTCGCAAGGCAAGCTTCAAAAGCACGATGCCACCATAAACGCACTCGCCTTCTCGCCGAACGGTCAATGGCTGGCGAGCGGAGGCGACGACCGAACTATTGTTCTTTGGGAGGTTGCCGTCGGCAAATCGAAGCGTACATTCAAAGGCCATGACCAGACGGTGAGCTCGCTGGCTTTCTCACCTGACGGCCGGTTGCTTGCAAGCGGCAGTGGAAATGCTTCAGTAGTTTTATGGGAAGTAGGGACGGGCAAACTAAGCCGCGTCTTGAGGTAACGCAAACTGTTAGTTTGCGACGGATCATTAGTACTCCAACAGTGAAGAGACTTACTTTTTCGACAGGCTGCGGTGGATTGTCTCTATCCAGACATCAGTTTTGATAAAGCCGGTACCCCAGGGTTTCCATTCTTCCGGTAATCCCTCCGCTTTGATTTGCGTCAGCGTCTTTCCTGATTCCATTTTCTGGCGTACGATCTCGGTAGTCTCCTGAATCATCCGATGGTAGAGCTTTAGATCATCAACCGTCGAAATCGGACCATGCCCGGGAATAAGCTTAACGCCGGCGGGGAGTTTCGGAATGATTTCGCCGAGATTCTTTATCAATCCCCGCACCGTGCCGCCACTTTCAAGATCGACAAAAGGAAAACGATTTGCGAAGAAGTCGTCGCCCATGTGCACGACGTTTGACCCCGTAAAGAAGATCACGCTGTCGCCATCTGTGTGACCGTGTGGGAAGTGAATAACGCGAATCTCTTCGCCATTGAAATGGACGGACAGGGATTCGCCGAATGTGATCACCGGCAGCGCTTCCTTTGGCGAAGCGGGTGTGGTGCGTTTGAAGAACTCGGATTTCTGTTCAGTCGCCAGCCGTTTGCGTACGTTGTCGTGCGCAATGATTGGCGCTTCGGGACCAAATACCGCGTTACCGCCGGTGTGATCGCCATGCCAGTGAGTGTTTAGCACAAACTTCAGCTTGCCTTCGCCCAGCGTCTTTAATGCCGCTTTGATCTTATCTGCCAACGGTGCGAATTGATCGTCGACAATCAATATGCCATCAGGACCTACCGAGACCCCGATATTCCCGCCGGAACCTTCGAGCATGTAGACATTGCCGGCCACCTTTGTGGCTTTGATTTCAACTTTTGAAAAGTCCTGGGCGTGCGCTTTGTGCGCGCTGCACAGGCACATGACCATGATCGCAAAAATTGGTAAAAACTTTTTCATGAAGAGTCTCCTCGATAGATAGGTTTTATAAGACGAATAGGTCCCGTGGCCCTTATGCATTCTCAGGGTTCTTCAGCACTGCAATGAATGGCAGGTTGCGGTACCGTTCGGCATAGTCGAGTCCATACCCGACGACGAAGGCGTCAGGGATCCGGAATCCGAGATAATCGATCGTCACATCCTTTTCGCGACGCTCATACTTATCGAGGAGTGCCACGAGTTTCACGCTCGCTGCGCCACGCGATTTGAGGTTTGCGAGCAGATAGGAAAGAGTCAGGCCAGTGTCAACAATGTCTTCAACGACGAGTATGTCTCTTCCTTCGATCGGCACATCGAGGTCTTTCATGATCCGCACCTCGCCTGACGTGCGTGTCGATGAGCCGTAACTGGAAATCGCCATGAACTCGATGCTCAGGCGAGTATCAATGGCCCGGAGTAAGTCACTCAAAAAGAAGCACGCGCCCTTCAACACGCCGATAAGGAGTGGATTACGGCCGGCATAGTCGCGTGTGATTTCAGCGCCGAGTTCCTTGATTCGAGTTTGAATCTGGGCCTCTGAAAGAAGCACTTCCAGATTAGGATTGCTGAATTCCGATGGGATTTGCGCGGAAGAAGTAGCCACGAGCGTAGTCTCCTGCATTAGTTGACGATGATTGAAAATCATCCAATGAATCGTTGTTGCGAATGTGCCTTGTGGTGCGACATACTATTGAAGCTCTCCGTACAGGTCAATCCGGCCCGGAATTTTGGACTGTTATATTTTTGTTTCTGCCAAAAGAAGGAAACCAAGTTAGTGTCAAAAGCTACGCTCGCGCTTTCTAAATCAGCGCTGTTGCTTTGCTTAATTGGCGTAACAGCCGGGGGTGCGCAATCGGCGTTTGCCCAGGCCGCCGCGCGGCCCGCGCCGATACCAACCGCAACGCCCGCTGACATCCATGCTCGAGCCAAACTGAAACCTGTCGACTCAAGCGTGCCTGATGATCAGGCGGTCGACAAGATGCTGGAACCCTACAGGTCGAAGGTGCGGGCTCTGGATGAAGTGATCGGCAAACTGAAAGGCGAACTGAAGAAGGGTGGGATCGGCGCCGGCTCGCTCGGCAACTTTGTGGTCGATGCCATACGTGACCGCGCTCAAGTCAAACTCGGTAAGCCCGTCCTACTAGCCATCACCAACAGCGGCGGCCTGCGTAAGAATGCTATTGCTGAAGGCGACTTGAAGGTCAGCGATATTTTCGAGCTTCTGCCTTTTGAGAACGCTCTCGTCACCCTGGATCTCACGGGCGAGCAGTTACTCCGGTTTATGGCTGTCGTGCTTTCCAATCGTGATGCCCAATCAGGCGCTCGCATCAGCTATCGAACGAATGATCAAAAAGCCAACGATCTTGTCTCCGTCAAACTGCGAACCGACGGCGAGGAGAAAGAGATTGACCCCAAGTCTACCTATACCATCGTCACGATTGATTATCTGGTGAAGCGGGGCGGCGACTACAGCATCTTGCAGGAAGCTAAGAATATGCTACCGCTTAATTTAACAATTCGCGACGCGGTAATTGATTATGTGAAGGCCGAGACGGCCGCCGGGCGACCGATCAAGTCGATGCTCGATGGACGTTTCAGCCAGAACGGGGCAGCAACGCAACCAGGGGGTGAGCGGCCACAATGATTACGCGACGAAAGTTTCTGGGTACATCACTCATTGGGGGTGCCGCCTTCTCGTGTTTGCCGGCCGTTCCTTCATTTTTGACCTCCACCAACTCAATATCTGATTTTGCGGCGCCCCTGCTACAGCCCGATGTGGGCGAAACGTTGATCACGATTCTTCACACCAACGACACGCACTCGCAAATCGATCCTTTGCCGGACAACGACAAACAAAATCCAGGCAAAGGCGGAGTCGCGCGGCGTGCAACTCTGGTTAAGCGTGTGCGCCAGGAAAACCCGAATACATTGATGGTGGATGCGGGAGATGTGTTTCAGGGAACACCCTACTTCAATTTCTTCAAAGGCGAAGTTGAGTACAAGTCAATGTCGATGATTGGATACGACGTGGTCACTTTGGGCAACCATGATTTTGACAACGGAGTGGCCGCACTGGCGGCGGCGATGAAGTTTTCAAATTTCGATTTTGTCTCCAGTAACTACGAAGTACGGGGAACGCCGATCGAGAGCCGGGTGAAGCCTTACGTTGTGCGTGAGTTGGGAGGCGTGCGTGTCGGCGTGATGGGGTTGGGAATTAACCCGACGGGTCTGATCACTCCGGATCATTTCAAGGGCGTAGCGTATCGCGATCCGGTGAAGGCGGCGCAGGAGGCGGTGCGAGCTCTGCGCGAGAAGGAGCGCTGCACTTTGGTGGTTTGTGCTTCGCACCTTGGTTACTACCCTGAGGCGAAAGGCGATGAGATTGGCGATACGCAGGTTGCCGCGCAGGTAGATGGAATAGATTTTATCGCCAGCGGACACACGCATACTTTCATGACTGCGCCGGTGGTGGCAAAGCAGCCACAGGGCGGAAAGACAATCATCTTTCAAGTTGGCAAGAGCGGGATTTACGTGGGCCGCGTTGACATGAAATTGCGCGATGGCAAAGTGACTGCGGCGGCTGGACGTCTGCTTGATTTGCGCGACGAGTCGCTGGCCTAGTCACTCAACTCTTTGAAGTGCGCCGGCCCGGCGGCGCTTTGGCCTCTCGCGAAATTTGTCGCAACCTTCGTGCGTTGATGCCTGCTAGCAAAAAGGCGGCGCCGGGCCGCCGCCGACCAAAGCGGTGCCGGGCCACCGCACTCCAAGGAGTTGAAAGCCGGTATCTAACATGGACGATAATTCCCAACGTGACCGCATCAGAGCGCTGGTCCGCGATGTGCTGGACAACGCTCTTCCGGAGGAAGCTGACAGCAGCCCAACCCCCTCAGGTACATCGAGCCGTTTCATCGATACGGCTCCAAAAAATCCGGTTAGCCCTTCTGAGAACAAGGCGACGCGTGACGAATCGTCAAAGACGGTCATCACCGAGGATGATGTTCGCGATCTCGCCGCTGGATCTGTCCTCCGCATTGCTGAAGGCGCGCGGTTGACTCCATTGGCCGCGGACATCGTAAGCGAGAAGAGAATTGAGATCGTTCGGCGTGTACCGAGGCGCGGCTCTAAGGCTTCGAAACTGATTGCGGTTGGCGCCGATCATGGCGGGTTCAAGATGAAGGAGGAGCTCAAGGGCTTTCTTAAGGAGCTGGGACATCAGGTTCATGATTTCGGAACCGATTCCGAAGACGCGGTCGATTACCCGGATTTTGCTTATGCTGTGGCCAGGAGCGTTTCCGAAGGCACGTCAGATGTAGGAATAGTCATTGACGGCGCGGGGGTGGGAAGCGCGATTACAGCGAACAAGGTTCCTGGCGTGCGCGCCGCGGCTTGCTATTCAGCGACAGTGGCCCGCAACTCGCGCGAGCATAACGGTGCCAACGTTCTTACGCTGGGAAGCAAGACGATCACCAGCGCGGAAATGCGCGACATCGTTAACGCCTGGCTGACAACTGAAATGACCGAAGATCGTCATCGGAAGCGCGTCGAAAAGATTGCGGCCATCGAGCGCCAGTATCTCCGGTAGTCCGATACGCTTCAGCTTCGGTGGTCCGATACGCTTCAGCTTGTCGTCGCGCCACGATGGAGGCCCTTACCGTCGGACGCCACAAGCTAAAGGCATATCGGACACACACCTCGAATAACTCCAGAATACGACCCGTGTTAGAATACCTAACCGACCGTTCCGGAGTTTTCTAATCCCATGCCAAATTCGCATAACGGCTCGCACAACGGAGATCTCGAGCAGCTGGTTGAGCAAATCACGGACGTGATCTTTGCGCGTCTGAATGGTGAAGGCGAAGACCAGGCAAAGATGTGCGGTTGCACCTCGGAGTGCTTTAACCGGTGCCCCGAACGGATGCATCGGATCGTTGACGCCGGAGCCGCGCGCATCGGTTTGGTATTGGGCCAAACTTCTACTGCACGAGATTGGGCCAGCCTGATTGATCACACGCTTCTCAAGCCCGAAGCCACCGATGAAGACATCAAAAAGTTGTGTGAAGAGGCGGTCAGGTTTCGCTTCGCATCTGTTTGTGTAAACCCTACCTGGGTGCGCGCCGCAGCCTGTAATCTCCAGGGCACGGGTGTTCCGGTTTGCACGGTGATTGGATTTCCCCTTGGGGCCACGCTGCCGGACGTGAAAGCTTATGAAGCTCGTCGGACGATCTTTGACGGCGCGCGCGAAGTAGACATGGTGATCAATGTCGGTGCGCTGAAGAGTGGCGACGATTGTCTGGTCGAGCATGACATTCGTTCGGTTGTAGAAGTAGCCCACGAATACAATGTCACGTGCAAAGTGATTATTGAAACTGCGTTATTGACTGACGATGAAAAGGTGCGTGCCTGCCTGGCTGCAAAGAATGCCGGCGCTGACTTCGTAAAGACTTCGACAGGTTTTTCCAAGGGCGGCGCTACTGTGGCGGACATCGCTTTGATGCGGCGTACCGTAGGGGCCGGCCTGGGCGTCAAGGCATCAGGTGGGGTGAAGGGTCTCGACGATGCACGTGCTCTGGTCGAAGCCGGCGCAACGCGCATTGGCGCCAGCGTAGGCGTGAAGATCGCCCAGGAAGCAGCCGGCTCAGCTACCGTGCCCGGCAGTTCAAGCTCTTACTAAAAGTCTAATTCCACGATCGGTGCGGTCCCGTGAGGTCAGTACCACCTGGCGGTAGCAGGTGGGTTGACGCATACGATTGCCGATTGCCAAATGCCGATTGGATGTCTCGTCAAAAACCAATTGGCAATCGTGAAATCGACAATTGGCAATAAAAGAGGCCCGCCCGCCACCGCGAGGTAGTACTGACCTCATTGGTCCGCTCGTTGTATTTAAGGGTAAGCACTCAAACTGCATCACTACCACAACACGCAAGGTCTTGATACCGGCAATGCTTTGCGTCTATTCTTTCGTCCGAATACCATCTCCGACAGTCGGTGCGAATCATGCCTACGAAGCATAATCTGCTTGCGGTAATTCTTGGCGGTGGCGCGGGAAAGCGCTTATTTCCACTCACCCAGCAACGTTCAAAACCTGCCGTGCCGCTCGGCGGAAAGTATCGTCTCGTTGATATCGCCATATCCAACTGCATCAACTCCGATGTATTCAAGATGTTTGTGTTGACGCAGTACAACTCAGCCTCGTTGAATCGTCACCTCGCTCAGACCTATCGCTTTTCTCCGTTTTCAGCGGGCTTTGTCGAGGTGATGGCAGCCGAACAGACCCCTGAAAGTCCGCACTGGTTTCAGGGCACTGCCGACGCGGTACGCCAGATCCTCCCGCACATTCGCGACTGGGGAATCGACACGCTGCTCATACTTTCGGGCGACCATCTTTATCGCATGGACTACAGGGACTTCCTGGCCCGGCATTTCGAGAGCGACGCGGATGTGACCGTCTCGGTGACGCCCTGCGATGCAGCAGCGGCAAGCGATTTTGGTTTATTGAAGGCCGATGCAAGCGGACGTATCGTCGAGTTCAAAGAAAAACCAAAAGGTGAGGAACTCGAGTCAATGCGAGTCGATACGACGAGTTTTGGCCTGGCGGCGGAAGAAGCAGGCGCGCGGCCTTTCCTGGCATCGATGGGAATATACGTTTTCAAGTATGACCAGTTGGAGCAGTTGCTCGCCGAGGATCTGACCTGGGTTGATTTTGGAAGGGAAATTATCCCCGGAGCGATCAAAGGTCGGAATGTGCAGGCACATCTCTTTAATGGCTACTGGGAAGACATCGGGACCATCAGTGCCTTCTACCGGGCCAATCTGGATCTGACATCCAAAATTCCAAAGTTTAATCTGTTTGATGCCGAGGCTCCGGTCTTCACCAGGGCCCGCTACTTACCACCTTCAAAAATTGAAGAGTCGCAGATTCGAGACTCGATCATAAGTGATGGCTGCATCATTACCGGCGCGGCGATAACAAATTCTGTAGTTGGCTTGAGAAGTAGAGTTTCGAAAGCTGTGCTCATCGATTCTTCGTTTCTGATGGGAGCTGACTACTACCAGACCATTGAAGAAATGCGCGCCGACCTTCAGGCTGATAAGCCGCGGGTGGGAATAGGAGAGGGAACAGTCATTAATCGAGCCATCATCGACAAAAACGCGCGCATTGGAAGCGGGGTCCGACTGCTAAACGAAGCAAAGGTGAGCGAAGCTGACGGGGAGAATGGTTCGTATTTCATTCGAGATGGAATTATCATCGTCCCAAAGAATGCTGTGATTAGAGATGGTACCGTCGTTTGAGGCCCCGAGGTAGGACAGGGATTCCTGCCTGTCTTCGCGCCCAATCAGAACCGGGAGCGGTAGCGACCGGGTTGTGGGAGCGGGAGGCGCCAGGTTGAGCCCAGACTTTGTCTTACCCGAGTGGGACCCGGTCGCTACTGCTCCCGGTTCTGACATAGCGCGGATTGTCTGTCCCCCTTGCGGGTATTCTTCAAGGAGATTTTGTTGTGGCTATCGGATGGGGCAAATCTTATGAAGAGCAGATGGAGGAAGCGAACCAGCGCGCCTCGGAAGAGAAGTGGGGTCACAAGCCGGCGGCGGTTCGGGAAAAAGAGCAAGCTCTGGAATCTTTGAGGCTCTCGCGAGCCAGAATTGAACAGCAGTTGAGTCGCGCAGTCCATCCCGCGCATCGAGAGATGCTGATGAAGGCACTACAGGCAATTGAGAAACAGACTGACGACTTGTCGCAACCTTCAACTGATTAAGTGGAATCGTTTGGTCCCCCAACTACCACCCCCGCTGGGGCCCCACTGGGGATCCCCGTGGTTAGAAAACCCTAAGGTATAACGTTAAGCAGGATGTTCGCGTTGGCCCTTAAACCGTCAGCACGAAAGCAAGTCTTCTATGCCTTCTAAACCAGCAACGCGCGATTATCATCCTGCCAGAGTGGAACGCTCAAAGGCGACTCATTCGGCAAAGAAGGCGACAAAGAAGGCCTCGTCGCAACAGCTCGTGCTACCTAAAGTTTTACCTGAAGATAAACAAGGGCTTGAGCTGGAGTTGGAAGGGAAATTTGTAAAACTTACAAATCTTGGAAAGCTGTTTTGGCCCAAGTTGGGCATAACGAAACGTGACCTGCTCCAGTACTACGCGGACGTAGCTCCATTCCTGCTTCCTCACCTAAACGACCGCGCGATGGTGATGAAGCGTTATCCAAATGGAGCCGCGGGCGAATTCTTCTTCATGAAGCGAGCGCCCTCCCCTCGTCCCGAGTGGATCGAACTCTGCCATATCCAGCATTCCTCTGGGAACGTCATAGACTTTCCAATGATTCAGGATCTCGCGTCACTTCTGTGGGTGATCAATCTAGGCTGCATTGACCTGAACCAATGGTATGCCCGTTGTGATGATGTAGACCGGCCAGACTATCTTCATTTTGATCTCGACCCCGTTCCGGCGGCCAATTTCGATAAGGTCATTGAAACAGCATTGTTAGTGCGGCAGGGATTGGAAGGTTTAAAGATGCCGTCCTACGCGAAGACAACTGGTTCCAAAGGAATCCATGTTTACGTTCCCATTGAGCGAGGGCCGACGCAAAAACAGGTGTGGGGTTTTGCAAAGGAGTTTGCTCATGCCCTGGCCGCTCAAGCTCCGCAACTGGTTACTGCTGTCTACACAGTCTCGAAAAGACCAAAGGGCAGGGTACTGGTTGACTATAACCAGAACGCCTGGGGTCGGACACTGGCTTCTATCTATTCTCTCCGGCCGCGGCCGAACGCTACTGCCTCGACTCCGGTGAAATGGTCTGAGCTGGAGAAGGGACTCAGCATCGACGACTTCAGGATCGACAATGTGCCGGCGCGAGTTCGCCGACTGGGTGATCTGTGGAAGCCACTGCTTTCGAAGCGTGGCCGGTTCAAACTTGAAGTTTATCTTTAAGGTCCCTTTGAGGTCTCCGATCTCAGATCTGAGACCTAAGATGTGAAATGCTCGCAATTTGATTCAGGTAAAACCTCAAAGGTCGGCAAGCAGACACCTAAGAGAAGACCTTAAGAAAATTTTCCCTTCCATCATTTCTCAGTTGTCATTTGTCATTGGAACCTCTCCCGAATCATTGACAAATGAGAAATGTGAAATTGTGAAATGCCATATGGAAAATGGTTTAAGTATCTGGACGCTTGGCCATTCGACTCGTTCACCTGAGGAGTTCGATGAGCTTCTACTCGCCCACAACATCGAGGTTCTCGTGGATGTCAGGAGTTTTCCCGGCTCTCGAAGATATCCTCACTTTAATAAGCCCGAGCTTTCCCGCCAGCTTGATTCGATAGGATTAACTTATTTGCATCTTCCTGCATTGGGTGGCAGACGACGTCCGTCGCCTGACTCAAAGAACACAGCCTGGAAGAACTCATCTTTTCGGGCTTATGCAGATCACATGGAAAGCGAAGAGTTTGGGCATGGAATTGAGGCTTTACTTGAACTTGCTCAAACTAAGCGAACGGCGGTGATGTGTGCTGAGGCTCTATGGTGGCGTTGTCACAGGAGCCTGATAGCAGACTATTTGAAAGCGAACGGTGTTGAAGTAATTCACATCCTCGATGCGGTGAAGACTGAGGCGCATCCCTACACTTCGGCGGCGCGAATTGTCGATGGACAGTTGTCGTACGAAGGTTTGTTGGCTGCGCTTTAGGTCAGAATCGCTTGCGTTAGAACCTGTGGGAAAACGCTTAGGTGGGGAAGGGGTCAAGCGAAGCGACGCCCCGCTCCAGCTTGTTCGTTTAGAGGTCGGCATTCGTTTCGTTTAGAGGCGGGCACCGCCCGCCGGTGTAATTCGCGATTCAACGTGTCTTGAGCCGGGCGGCGCCCCCCTCTAAACGAAGCAGCTTGGGTGCTGCGCTTCGCCGCTAACGCAGGGGCTCCGACAAACAGTTAAGACAAAACTTTAGCTGCCCTTGCTGTGCCAGACCTTTTTCTTGCTGCCTTTCTTTCGGCGCTTCACGCCCGTCCGGCGGGGAATTGTTTTAGGATCGCCGGTCGCCGCTTTCTTAACGTCGCCGCCCTCGTCTTCCGCAATCTCAGCCAGCGTCCGGCGGGTGAGAATTGAAGCAGGAGCCACCTCCGTGACGTCCTCTTCCGTCGTGTAGTAGTCACGGTGCTTGATGAGAAGCCATTGGCGATCCCGCGTCCGAACCAGGACCCACGAACCTTTCAGTTTTTTCCCGTTCAAGGAAAACTTTAACTCGCCTTTGCGCAACGCCGCGCTGACGTCATCGGTCTCCTCGGGTTCGTATGTCCCGTAATCCCAAACCATAACGGTTCCACCGCCGTATTCTCCTTCCGGTATGACACCTTCGAAGTCCGCGTAGTCCACCGGATGATCCTCGACCTCCATTGCCAGTCGCCTAACCTTGGGATCGAGCGAGGGTCCTTTGGGAACAGCCCATGACTTCAGAACTCCGTCGACCTCGAGCCGGAAGTCATAATGAAGCGCGGTGGCGCGGTGTTTCTGGATGACAAAGAGACGACCCGTCTTGGTGTGCTTCTTTTCGGGCCCTGGTTCAGGAGTTTTATTGAAGTGCCTTTTCTTCTTGTATTCAGTTAGGGCTGCCATGGTCGTTTTCGCAAACCTGATGTGATCCTTTAACTGTCGCGGAAGAATTGTATTTTGGTAAGGCTCGCTACTAAGAGTGCGCGACGACTGCCTTCGCTGTAACCTCTTCTGGGTGGTTCTCAAAGAGTTCGGTCTGTATAGGATCCAGTCCCAATACTTCTCGAACTCTGCCGAAGCTGCGCCGGTGAATAGGCAAAGCGCCCAGTTCCTTGAGGGCTCTACAATGTTCAGGTGTTGGATAACCTTTGTGCGACGCAAAGCCATATCCGGTGTAGAGCGTATCCATCTCCAACATATGGGCATCGCGCGTAGTTTTGGCAATAATAGACGCCGCGGCAATACTGGCCGAGAGGGCATCACCCCGAATGATGCCACGCTGGGGCGAAGGGCAATGCGGAATCTTCCGGGCGTCTACCAGAACAAAATCCGGAAGGCAAATTAGCCCTTGAAGCGCCCGTTGCATGGCGAGTAGGCCAGCATGATAGATGTTTATGCGGTCAATCTCTTCAACCTCCGCGAAGCCGAAGGACCAACAAATAGCATCTTGCTTAATCTGTGCCGCCAGTTCTTCGCGGGTTTCATGATCGAGAATCTTCTTGGAGTCGTTTAAGCCGCGCAGTTTGTAGTTCTTTGGCAAAATCACCGCCCCCGCCACCACTGGGCCCGCGAGGGGCGCCATTCCCGCTTCATCCACTCCCGCAACCAATGAGAAGCCTTGTGACCAGAGTTCGATTTCAAAACGCAGCAAGGTATGTAGACGCTGCCCTTCTGAACGATTGCTGTGATAACGACCGCGGATTTGTTTTGCCAATTGATGGGCGCCGAGGCGCGTGTCGACTTCCAGCGCTTCAAGCAAACCCTTAGGTACGGGTCGGCGACGCTGCAAAAATAGTTCCTTCAGTTCAGGTATCGATTTACTTAGTAACTGTTCGACTGAAGTCATTCTTAAAAGCCAGACCTTTGACTGTCGTAGTAAGTTTGAATCCGCGCAGCATCAACGGAAGTGTTATTCTAAAGCGAAAAGCTCGGCTCGGCGAGAGCTGTGAAGAAAAAACATTATCGGTAATCAGAAACCAGGTTTGGCCGCTCACCCACTATCTAAGACGCAACGCCGTCTTCTGGGAATCCTTCCACTGGCCTTCTTCAGTGCCCAGGCAATTCACTACTGGCATATCAATGAGCTCGGACACATGCTCTGGATGTGTAACATCGGGAACCTGTTGCTTGCGGTCGGGCTGTTTTTGGAGGAAGCAATCCTAATCAGAGTGGCGGTGATTTGGATGTTGCCCGGTCTCGTCGTTTGGGGTTTGTATGTGGTTCCTACCTGGGGAATGCTTCTAACCGGGAGGCTTAGTTTCGGTCAATTGTTTGGAGTTCTTTCCTCAACGCTCGCGCATGTGGGAGGTTGTTCGGTTGGGATGGTGGTATTGCGAAAGGTGGGGATGGATGGAAGGGCGTGGTTTTATGCCTACATCTGGTACTTCGTGATCCAACTGCTCTCCCGCCTCGTGACGCCGGCGGCGATGAATGTAAACCTTTCCCATCGGATTCAGGACGGATGGGAACAAAGATTTAATTCGTATTGGAAATTTTGGTTACTGCTGACTCTGATGGTAGGACTCTGCTTATGGATCCTGGCCTTCCTGCTCAAGACGTTATGGCCCGCCTCCGATCCATCTCACCGCTCCGAGTCTTCAACCCCACTGGAATAATCTGTGCACAAACGAAGGCCGACTCCTACTCGCGGCCTTCTGAGAACTTCCTTTGCAACACCGGAGCCGACCTTTGGGCCGCTGTATCCTGAGGCGTCGTGCCCGAAGGGTTAAACACATAACTGTCGCGGGTGCGAACCGCCAAATTTGGCTGATTCACGCGCACTCTAATCTGACGTCGTTCTCCAGCTTGAGCAGGGCTTTTCGGGTAATAGCCCAAGCTGTATTGTCTGCGCAGCTCTTCAGCAATGTTAGCGAAAGCAGTAGCCAGATTTTGAATTGAGTCGGCCTGATAACTTCGAGCGCCCGTTCGCTCCGAGAGCTCCCGTAAGTAGCGATTAGCTATTTCATAGTCACGTCTGCTGGTTCCAACGCCACCACCACCAGGACCCCGCCCGCCGCCTCCACCTCTGCCGCCGCCTATGCTTATCCCTCCAAGGATTTGGGCCAGAATGTCCACCGGCGAACTTGGGCCGCGCGATGTACCCGGCCAGGTCGAGCCACCTCCACCCACATCCATGAAAGTGTCGTATTGCACTGGGTAAATCAGTGCGTCCAGCTCCTCGGCATCACGAATATTGCCGTTATAAGTGCCACGCCGGCTGGTGGTGTCGACACCATCGGTGAAAAGAATGACAGCCTTGCGACCGGAAACTCGAGCCAACCGCTGATTTATGACCATATCGACCGCATCATAGAGTCTTGTGCCGTTTCCGGTCCGCGTCCGTCGAATTGCATCGCGCAGCCGGTAGCGATCATTTGTAAATTCCGACAGGACTCGCACGTCGTCGTCAAACGATATGACCATCACCTGGTCGTCCGGCCGCAATTGATTCACGAATGTGATTGCAGCGTCTTGAATATCTTCGATTCGAAAACGAGTCGAACCACTGGTATCGATCATCAGCACCAGTGAGAAAGGCTTGTCAACGGAAGAGAAAAAGGCGACGTTTTGTTCGACTCCTTCTTCCCAGAGTCGGAAGTCTTCCTTCTTTAAGTTTGGAATGTATCTTCCATCGCGGTCCAGAACGCTGACGGGCAACGTGACCAGAGTGGTGTTAACCTTAATTACGTCTCCTGCTTCTACTTCCTCAGGACCTGTTGCCCCCACCGCAGGTTCACCGCTCGGTTGAGAACCAGGAGTTCGAGTTGCTCCTCCCAACACAGGCGGCCGAGAAGGATTTGAGGTACCAGGCGTCGGCTGTTGCGGGTCTTGACCGATTCGGCGCGGACGTGTTTGGGCCTGCAAGATGGACGCGCAAACCGTGAAAAGCGCAAAGAGCAATAAATACGAGGAAATCCTTTTAATAGGACGGCTTCTGATGATCATGGCAAGCTCCTGAAATAACTGCACGCGTGACAATGCTACCCATCTTGGATGCAGAAATGCTCGATTGGATGCTTAGCCCGGCGGCAGGCCGAAGGAGAGAGAGACTAGCTCGTCCACGATAACGCTGCGGTCCAAATGACGCAAGGCCGAAACCCGCGTACTGCTTTCTAATAAGACTAAAGCGACTTCCTCGAACCTTGAAGCTTTGCGCGAGGTTTCGCTTAGGCGTCGCCGTCAGACGAGAATTGTGCGATGATCCGCCGCTGCTCATATCAGTCTATGCGAATCTTTCGACGTCTAAATTACTGGTGGTCGCTTTTTGTGGCGGGGGCGTTATTGCTTACCTTAGCTCCACCTGTTCTCTTCATAGCGTGGTTACTCAGAAAGCATGAGCTGGTTTACCCGTGGGCGCTCTTTGGCGGGCGCAATTGGCTGCGTCTGAGTGGTATGAAGGTTCAGGTGAGCGGTCAGGAGCATCTCGATCCGAATGAGACGTATGTGTTCGTATCAAACCACAGGTCGTACCTGGATACTGCCACGCTTTTTATTTATACGGGCCGTCGTCTCGGCCTACTGGCAAAACGGGAGTTACTTAATGTTCCTATACTGGGATTTGGAATGGGTTTTGTAAATATAATGGCGATTGATCGTTCCAACCGTGAGCGAGCCTTGAAAACGGTGGAAGCCGCTACCGCTCGAATTCGTTCGGGAAGATCGTTTGGAGTGTTTGCAGAAGGCACTCGAGCTAAGCCTGGGGAGTTTCTTCCGTTCAAAAAAGGAGCGTTCTACATGGCCGCCCAGGCAGGTGTTCCTATTGTGCCGGTCGCCATCAAAAATACGGACCACCTGATGGGAAAAGGAACAGGCGAAGCCAGAGCAGGAACAATTGAAATGATTATGCTACCGCCGGTTTCAACAGCAGGCGTTTCGACTGATGAGGACGTGAAGCAGTTGGTCGACCGCATCCATTTAATAATAGGCAAAGAGCTAGGTGTTTTGCATTACTCGACCTAAAGCCCAACCGCCGGTCAGGGCTTGCTCGGGCTGGCCGCAGGTGGTTTAGCTTCTTTTTTCTGAATGTTCGGATCCTCGATTTCAATGATCTTCACATCTGCGCGAGCGGGCGCAAAATCCGTATAGCGAACTTTCATTCGTATATGCAGTGTATTGCCGTCTTCGAAAAGCAATTCCTCATCGGCATATGAATACGTGGGAAACCAATAGCGGCCGCCAAACTGTTCGCGGTAGGTTTCGACGACGGGAAACTTGTTCTCTTTTGTTTCCGGCACTCCCTTGCCCTTCGCTTTTACGATCTGTAGATCCTGATCATCAACCCAGATGCGGCCAAGAAAAAGGCGTTCCTTGGATTTCTTCGGATCCGGAATCACTTTCGGCGTCACATCAAAAACGTAAAGACTCAGTTCATCGATCTTTTCCCTACCGACATACTTGAGATCATATTTGCCGATTTTCGACGGCTCCAGCGGAAATGGCTGAATACCACCTAAGTCTTCCAAATCTTCCTGGGTGACTGACGCGAACGAAGGCATCGGAAAGTAACTAATCTTTTCGTAACGATTTCCCTGGTCATCAAAAGTGAAGGTAGAGACGCGGTGATATTCCCCGGTAACCTGACCTCCCATTCCAATGCTCTGAAGAATCGCATCGCGCTTAAACGAATATTGGTTCAGTGCCTGACGAAACTCGGCCTCTTTAGCCGTGAAGGCTTTGATTATGCGGTCGACTTCGGCAGGCGAGAGGTCACTAGATCGCGTCACGGAATCCTGGGCAAAAACGAGGGAAGCACTGACAACGAGAAGAAATAGGAGCGTTACGACTGATTTTACTGAGGTTTTTATGGCCATTATCTAATCCTTACAGCGAGATTCCCTTCAACATTAGATACCTAAATAAGATGAACGGCTCTCAGATGCTCCGAAGGAAATTCATGTTGCCAATCACCCTGCCCGGATGCCAACACCTGGCGGCGAAGCACCCGGTTTTCTTAAGAGCAAGTTTCTTATTGCAAAGGGCCATGCATTTGTTGTAAGGTGCCTCGCATTGAAGCAGTTAGCCCCAAGCTTGTCTCGATTCGCTGCCAAAATCGCACGCCGTTGAGTCTCCAGAAGTCATGGAGGTCGGTTAGATTCGTGGGCAACAGAGGGTGACGCGAATAGATTAGAAAGGTCCTCACGTCGGTAAAGCGGCAACGTCTGATATTCCTGTGAACCTCAAGCGCGAGGGCGCGAACGCAACGCAGAGCGGCCGCGTTGCAGCATGGGATGGACGTTACGATCAAGCTTTGGGAGGAGCCTGATCCTAAGCCGGTGAACCGATGATGTGCGCGGCGGCAGCCGCTCCCTCTGGGCGGAGCGACATTAGGCCGCCGCGCGCACCCCAGCCGTTCTTCAGAGATTCCCGCCGATACCGGCGCGACTCTCAGTTGTCAAAGCGGGGGTATTGTAGCATCACCCATCAGCAGGGGTTAATTTATCCTTCACCCGATTTCCTTAGGTCTCTAGCCGGCAAACTCCACCACCACGCTGTTGGGAATTATTCCTCTCTCAAATCCCTCTGCCAGAATGCGTCGAACAGCTTCCCGCCCACGTTCGGTGTAATCGAGAGTTAGATCATTAACCCACATCGCCACAAATCGATCGGCAAGATTCGGATCCATATCCCGGG
Source organism: Pyrinomonadaceae bacterium (assembly GCA_051004635.1). Classification (GTDB taxonomy): domain Bacteria; phylum Acidobacteriota; class Blastocatellia; order Pyrinomonadales; family Pyrinomonadaceae; genus PSRF01. Next base: position 22,141 of record JBPCKD010000059.1, on the reverse strand, counting down.
CAAACTGCATAGCATACTCCAGAGCGTCTTCACGGTTGGCTAATGAATAACGAATGCTATCCCTAAGACAATCGGAAACCTGTTGTATGATCTCGGCACCCAGATCGCGCCGGATAGCATTTCCGCCCATTGGTAATGGCAAACCAGTTTTCTCGTGCCACCATTCACCCAAATCCAGGATCTTATGCAAACCGATCGACTCGTAGAAGAGTTGTCCCTCGTGTATCAAAAGACCTGCATCGCATCTTCCACTCTGAACGGTCTCAATTATCTTGTCGAACGGTACCACCTCATATTCAAAATCGGGGCTGAAGATTTTGAGCGCCAGGAAGGCGCTGGTTAAGATACCCGGTACCGCAATCCTGAGCCTGGGTATGTCCTCGGCTTTGGTCAGCTCTCGGGAAACGAGCACTGGCCCATAGTTCTCTCCTATTGAAGCGCCATGGGGCAGCAGCACATACTTGTCGGCGATGTAGGCGTAGGCGTGGAAGCTGATAGCACTGACATCGTAGGTTCCTCGAAAGGCCTCTTCATTTAGTGTTTGTATGTCTTTCAGGACATGAGTGAAGCTAAGATTACCAGTATCAAGCTTATTCGTAGCGAGCCCGTAGAACATGAAGGCATCGTCGGAATCCGGTGAATGCGCGACTGTTATTGTTTGAGTTTCAGTGATTGTTGACATAGCGAATTAGTTTGGTAATTACAGGGGAGTTAAATGCGGCGGATTAGACCAGGCTCACATTGCCAGGCGCTTTGCTTCGCTGGATGGGGTTGTAAACAGTATCGCGTTCGACGGCTTCGAAACCGGCGTCTTCGATTAGCGTCACCAGGTCGCTACGAGACATCTTGACCTCATTGTTGGATTCAATCGAATAACTCTCGGAAAGCTCGCCACCCTCCGTTATGGTTCCGTCGATGTCGTTTGCGCCGTAATGGAGGGCAACTTGTGCGAGGCGTTTACCCAGCATTACCCAATAAGCTTTTACGTGCTCGAAATTGTCCAGTAATAATCGCGAGACTGCCATTGTCTTCAACGAGTCTACACCAGAGGGTCCCGGCAAATGTGACAGTTGCGTCTTTTCCGGATAAAAAGCCAGGGGAATAAGGCACTGGAAACCGTGGGACTGATCCTGCTGCGCGCGCAACCGCAGCAGGTGGTCAACGCGATCCTCGATCGATTCAATATGGCCGTAGAGCATTGTAGCGTTTGTTTTCAACCCGGCGGCATGGACTTTCCCCGAAAGCTCAAGCCACCGATCGGCGTCACATTTATGTGCACAAATCATTGAACGTGTCGGCTCGCGAAATATTTCCGCTCCTCCGCCCGGACAGGAATCCAGCCCAGCTTCAATCAGTTTTTCAATGACGTCTTCGTCGCTCATCTTATAAAAATGCGCGAAGTGGTCGAATTCAACCATCGTAAAGGCTTTTAGATGAAGCTGAGGATAGTGACTCTTGACCGCTGAGAGCAAATCGGTGAAGTAACTAAAAGGCAATTTAGTGTTGAGTCCACCGGTGATGTGAAGCTCGGTGGCCCCTTCCTTGACGGCCTCGCCCGCAATACGGAGGCTGTCATCGATGTTGTGGGTATAAGCATCCGGCTGCCGCGGGGTGCGGTAAAAGCCGCAGAATTTGCAATCGGCGTAACAGACATTGGTCGGGTTGAAGTGGCGGTTCACGTTGAAATATGTGGTTCGTCCGTGCTTGCGGCGCCGAACGCTATCCGCAAGTTTTCCCAGCGCCGGCAGATCGTCTGTCGCAAACAGCGCCAGACCATCGTCAAAAGATAGTCGTTCGCCGCCTTCAATCTTAGTTGCAAGACTAACCAGTTTTCGGTCGTGGGAAATATTCATGAAAGGGTCCTTAAAAGCGCAGCTCCTCCGAATGTTACGAACAGAATCAAACTTACAAAAGCGTTCGTAGTAAAGAAAGCCGCGTTAAGTTTGCTCAAGTCATCGGCTCTAACCAGCCGGTGCTGATAGATAAGTAATACCGCCGTTGCCACCACACCTATCAGAGCAAAGACACCAAGATGCGTAGTCCAGTATAGAGCAACGAGGGCAGCAAACGCGGCGATATGAAAGAAACGCGCTATAAAAAGAGCACGCGCAATTCCAAAACTTTTGGGAATCGAATGCAGTCCGGCCTTCCGGTCGAAGTCGAAATCCTGGCAGGCATACAAGACATCGAAACCCGCTGTCCATAAGAGGACGACGAGCGAGAGCAGGAGCGGGACTGGACTATCCAGGGCGCCCCGAACCGCTATCCACGCTCCGGTCGGCGCAATTGATAGGCACCATCCAAGCAACAAATGCGAGAGCAGCGTCCAGCGTTTGGTAAAGGAATAGAGCAACACGCTAGCAAGGGCGACTGGCGCGAGAATCAGCGTTAATCGATTTAGCATTGCCGCGGCGACAAAAAAGAGGATGGCCGACACTGCCGTAAACGCCCAAACAAAACCCACTGATAAGAGGCCCGCCGGAAGGGCCCGAGTAGAGGTGCGTGGATTGAGCGCGTCGTAGTTTCGATCTGCTATTCGATTGAAGGCCATTGCCGTAGAACGCGCGCCAACCATTGCAAGCGTGAGCCAGAGAACCTGCCTCGGATTAGGCAGTCCGTTAGCAGCGAGCACTGCCCCGAGAAATGCAAAGGGCAGCGCAAAGAGCGTGTGCTCAATCTTGATCATCTCGAGTGTGATACGAATATTCCGGAAGAAGGCTGACATAATTCGCCTAGTCTTCTCGCAGGCTTATCAATTCGCTTGATTGTTCCTTCAAGCCTTTCCACTGAGTAGCCTGCGAATGGGGCACCCCTAAATGATCTAGAATGCGGAAGACCAGATGGTCCACCAAAGCTTCAATAGTTTGCGGTCGATGATAAAAGCCCGGACTCGCTGGAATGATATGCGCACCAGCACGAGATAGGCGCAGCATGTTTTCCAGGTGAATGGCGTTATAAGGTGTTTCGCGAGGAACAAGTACAAGTTTGCGACTTTCCTTCAAAGTCACATCCGCGGCGCGATGAATCAAGTTTGTTCCCGCTCCGGAAGCAATCGCCCCGAGCGTGCCCATCGAACAGGGAACGATAACCATGCCTTCCTGGGGATGGGAGCCGGACGATGGCCTCGCTGCCATGTTGTCGAGACGATGGAGGTGTATGAGCCGGGAATCGAGCGGTAAACCAATCCAGTCGTTTATTCCCCGCCCATCGGCCTCTCTAAGATCAACTCCAAGTTCAACGCGCGCAACCGTTGTTGCCGCCCCGGATAGAATCAAATTAATCCTCTCTACCACGCCGCTGGCAGCCATGTGCACGAGTGTCCGCTGCGCATAGATTGAACCCGAAGCTCCTGTGATTGCTACAGTAAATTCCATTTGGCGACGTGATTGATCTTACTTGCCGGATAGGTCAAGCGCAAGCGAGCGGATTTCGAGGGTCGGGCAAAGCAAGGATGGGAAACTCACCCGGGAGCATGCGAGGATCTATGTCCTCGCATGCCCCGGTTAGGGTTGGGCCTTTCGTAAGTCAAAGGCTTCAGAAGAACAACGAATAGAGCAGCAAAGGGCTTGTGCGGGAAGATGAGGCCTTGATAAGTATGAATCGCGCGGCGCTTACTAAAGATCGCACACCTCCGGTGCCCCCGCCGCGCGAGATAACAACTGCTACGATGGTATGACGCTGGCCCAAGTGAGGCATCAATGCATCAGTTTGTAAGGGACGAAATGGTTGTGAATATCGGTGTCGGAATGGGCGAAGGCGCAGTATAGCGATACTAATTTCTCGTGCAAGAGATTTTGTAACCGGGTAAATATTCCTGTGAATTGAAGTAGTTACAGCGGCGACCCAAACGCCTGACGGTGGCGGGGGCGAGATGCCCGCGGTCTCAGGAGAACGGCCGCGTTTCCAGCGGAGTTAAGGATTGATCAAGTTATTCAGCTTCTCAGCCCAATCCTGATCGAGATTCTGGAGGATGTTGTACTGCTGAACTGCGGCGTCGCGATTTCCCATCGCCAGCAAGGATCTTCCTAGATTGTAATAGGCCTTGCCGAGATCCGGTTTCAGTTGGATCGCCTGTCTGAACGACGCGATCGCGTCCGTCATTAGATTCATCTCCAGGTATGCTTCACCCATATTGTTGGGGACGTTTGCATCACCCGGTTTTAGAGCCACGAGCTGCTTAAACGTCTCAATCGCTTCGGGATATTTTTTCGAACGCAAATATCTTGAGCCTAGGCGTTCAAAGGCACTCACATAATCAGGTTTCAATCTGATAGCTTGTTTATAAGCCTGAATCTCCTCCTCAGGTCGTCCCCAGTCGCGGTAAACCAAACCCAGCGCGTAATGTGCATCCGCGGCGTTATAAGGATCCAATCGAATCGCCTGACGATAATTCTCCGCCGCTTCGCGATAGTTTTTCAGGTAGTAACTTGCCAGGCCGATGTTGAAATAGGACTCGGCTGACGGCCGGAGACTGACTGCCTTTTTTGAAGCTTCGATGGCTTCGCTATGGCGACCAAGCTTCTCGCGGCAGAATCCGCTCTGGGCCCATGCCTCAGCGTAATTTCCGTCTGACTCCACAGCTTTTTCGAAGTAAGGCAGGGCCCTCTCACAATCGTCCTTGGAAAGAAAACTGAGGCCGTCGCGAAAGAACTGCACAGCTTTTGCGCGTTTGTTTTTGCTGGTAGCTGTTACCAGGTCAGCGAGTGATAACAAGGTCCCACTTTGGAGTTGCGAGATGCGTTCTGAAGGAATTGCAAAGTTGATGCTCTGACCACCCGTTATCTGAAGCGTGGCGACACCAATCACCTGGCCCTGCATGTTAACCACGGGGCTGCCGCTCGACCCGGGCGAGATGGGAGCAGTGATTTGAATAATTCGTCCAAACGTCGGTATATCCCTCACAGCCGATACAATCCCATTGGTGACGCTTCCTTCCAACCCAAAAGGATTTCCGATTACTACGACGCTTTCGCCTTCCTGTGGCGAAGTTCGGCCAAGCAAAAGTGGACGGACCTGGTTTGGAGGCGTATCAACCTTAAGTAAAGCAATGTCCCCTTCCGCATCAACAGCGACAACTCCTTTGACAGGATAGATGCTGCCGTTGTAGGAGTGAATCTCGGCTCGGTATGCGTTATCGATGACGTGGCGGTTGGTCACCACTCGATCAGTGTCTATGAAGAAGCCGCTGCCGCGCGAGAGCTTCTCGCCCCGCACGTCGTAGGTCTCGATAGCTACTGCAGACGGTTTAATACGCCGAACGAGATCCGGGAGCGGGTCCTGGGCCTGGACTTGCGGAACAAATCCAGTGAGCAGAAATAAGAGCCAGATGAAGTTCATTGAATGCGTTATTGGGATCAAGCGGCTTTGCCGCGACTACTCCGCCGTTTAGAAAGGGCACTTGTGCCCCCGCCCGGGCGGACAAGTCCGCTTTCTAAACAAACGAAATAACTTCCTAAGTTACAGGCCGGCCAACGCGAGGTTTTGTACACGCGAGACTATTTCACTCAGTTTCACGTCCTCGCTTGTCTTCGTTTGTCTCTCGAAGAGTTCGACCATTCCATCAGCTACCTTCTTGCCGATGGTGATGCGATAAGGCACTCCGATCAATTCAGCGTCTTTAAACTTAACTCCAGCGCGCTCGTCGCGATCGTCGAGCAGGACGTCGAGTCCCGCTCGTTGCAAGTCCTTGTAAAGCTTCTCGCCCGCCTCTCGCAGCGCACCATCTTTCATATTTGTGACCGTTACGATCACATCAAAGGGCGAGAGCGACTTAGGCCAGATGATGCCGTTGTCGTCGTGATTCTGTTCGATCGCCGCGGTAATGATGCGTTCGACGCCAATGCCGTAACTTCCCATGACAATCGGTACCGGTTTGCCATCCGGCGTCAGCACAGTCGCACCCATGGATGCGGAGTATTTAGTTCCGAGCTTGAAGATGTGACCAATCTCCATGGCTTTGTAGACTTCAAGCGTGCCTTGCTCGCAACGGGGACAACTTTCGCCGGAAACAGCGCTACGCAAATCGGCCCATTTGTCAGGTCGAATGTCGCGCTCAGCCTCTACGCCGCGCAGATGATGGTCGTCCTTGTTGGCCCCGGTAGTCATATTTCGACGATCCTTTAGAGCGAGGTCGGCTACAATTAGGAGATCGAAACTCCCCTTTTTAGCTTGGGCCCGCGCTCCAACCCCGCCCAGGCTTCCTGCTCCAGCACCAAGTAGTTCGCGAATCTCTTCCGGTTGCGCAGTCCGCACAGCTGTTGCACCGAGGTTGTCTGCCAATTTCGTCTCATGGAGTTGATGATCGCCGCGAAGCAGCACGAGCACCGGCTCTGGTTCGTTGTTTATAGTGGCCACGTAGACCAGCGACTTGATTTGGCGATCGGCCTCTGCGCCTCCCGGAAAAGTCGTCAAATCTTCAATCGTGCGCACGCCGGGAGTTGGGAACTCTTCAGGAGCATCAGGTCCCGAACTGTCCTCGATAGACGCTAAACGTGAGGTGGCCTTTTCAAGGTTCGCGGCATAGCCGCAGTTTGCGCAACTCGCAATCAAATCTTCGCCCGCATGAGTCTTTGCGACAAATTCGTTGGATGCGGAACCACCCATCGACCCGGAGGAAGCCTCGACAATTGAAAACTTGATGCCCGCCCGAGTAAAGATCCGTTTATATGCTTCCTTCTGATCTTCGAATGACCGGTCCAGCCCCTTTTCATCTACATCAAAGGAATAGGCATCCTTCATGATGAAGGTGCGCAGGCGCATGAAACCTGACTTCGGCCGCGGCTCGTCACGAAACTTGATTTGAATCTGATACCAGACCTGAGGCAGTTGTTTGTAGGAGCGAAGTTCGTTGCGCGCAATGGTCGTAAAGATCTCTTCATGCGTCATGCCCAGACACATGTCGGTACCCTTACGATCTTTTAACCGAAACATGTCGTCGCCGATAGCATCCCAACGACCGGATTCCTTCCAAACCTCAGCGGGGTGCAAGGCTGGCAGATAGAACTCCTGGCCGCCGACGCGGTTCATCTCTTCGCGCAGAATTTGCACGACCTTCAGCGCCACTCGCTGGGCCAGTGGAAGATAAGAATAGATTCCCGCGCCAAGCTGGCGAATCATACCCGCGCGCAGCAAGAGTTTGTGTGAAACGACTTCGGCATCCGCCGGATCTTCGCGAAGTGTAGGGATGAAGTATTGTGACCAGCGCATTAGATTGTTTAAGGTGACTTTCCCTGGAGATTAATTACAGATTTACATTCTCGCTTAGCAAATGAGTTAACGCAAACACCTATTCCGCGCAAGTCTCTGCTTGCGAGCCAGTTCACAGGTCAATGGTCAGGTTGCCGCTTCTCGCGCGAACAAAGCTAATTAACGCGAGCTGCGGCGCAAACCAACAGCTGCTGTTTAGAAAGGGCACTTGTGCCTCCGGTCGCGGCGGCGGACAAGTCCGCTCTTTAAACAAAAAGCTTGAACTGCGGCCAGTTGCGGTTGAAGCCTGAACTTCAGAGTTCGGCCTTTAGGCTGCGGCTTCGCCACGCAAGCTAAAGCTGGAACTCTTCAACTGGCGCTAAATGCTTTCGCGTTGCGACCACTCCTATCGTGATGTACCATCGACCGCTGAATTTGCTTTCGATTTCGGTGGAGATTCACTAATGAAAATCGCCCTGGCCAGCGATCATGCAGGTTATGCCGAGAAGGAACGGTTGAAACCATTGCTCCGCGATCTGGGGTTGGAGTTTGATGACCTTGGAACGGTGTCGGAGGAGTCCGTAGATTATCCCGACTACGCCCGGAGAGTTGCCGAGCAAGTCGCGCGAGGTCAGGTTGATCAGGGAGTGCTCGTTTGTGGTTCCGGAACAGGCATGGCGATCACTGCCAACAAAGTGCCCGGCGTGCGCGCAGCCGTGGCATGGTCGGAACAGACGGCTCGCCTGGCGCGGCAACATAATGATGCAAACGTCTTAGCCATCGGCGCTCGCACCACACCTCCCGAGAATATTCCCGCGATCGTGCGCGCCTGGTTTAGCGCTGATTTTGAAGGCGGGCGCCACGCTGACCGGGTAAAAAAGATAGAAGACAGGAGGCAGTAGGGAAGAGGCAGTAAGCAGTGAGCAGTGAACAGTAAGCTGTGACAACGTGCAGAGGACCGGGACAGTAGCTCGACCATAAGGAAGGGCGGCACGGTTAACCACCACAAAGTTCAAAGTTCAAAGCGCCAAGTACCAAGTCAAAGTTCAGAGGACCAGATTAAATGACCGATCCAAGAAACGCTCCACTTGCCGAAGTTGATCCATTGATTTCGGAAGCTATTGACAACGAAGTCGCGCGACAGGCCGACGGCCTTGAACTCATCGCTTCTGAGAATTTTGTCAGCGAAGCGGTGCTTGAAGCGGCTGGCTCTGTATTCACGAATAAGTATGCCGAAGGTTATCCGAAGAAGCGCTACTACGGCGGCTGCGAGTGGACGGATGTGGTTGAGCAGGCGGCGATCGATCGAGCCAAAGAGATATTCGGGGCCGAGCACGCGAACGTTCAGCCCCATAGCGGTGCGCAGGCAAACATGGCGGTGTATCTCGCGGCGATTCAATATGGCGATCAGATTCTGGGTATGAAACTCTCGCACGGCGGGCACCTCACGCACGGTCATCCGATGAATTTTTCCGGCATGAGTTATGAAGTCGCAGACTATGGAGTATCGCGCGAAACAGAACAGATTGATTACGACGAGCTTCAACGAATCGCAGAGGAGCACAAGCCCAAACTGATTGTCTGCGGCGCCTCAGCGTATCCGCGCATTATTGATTTCAAGCGCATCGGCGAAATTGCAAAAGGCGTGGGTGCACGGATGTTTGCCGACATCGCCCACATCGCCGGCCCGGTGGCCGCCGGCCTTCATCCTTCGCCGATCCCGCATGCTGATTACGTGACCACCACCACGCACAAAACCCTTCGCGGCCCGCGCGGTGGATTGATCCTTTGCAAGGAAGAGCACGCGAAAGAAATCGATCGGAAGTTATTCCCGGGCGTCCAGGGTGGCCCGCTCGTGCACATCATCGCGGCGAAGGCGGTGGCCTTTGGCGAAGCGCTTCGCGATGACTTCAAGGAGTATCAGCGACAGATTCTGGCCAATGCGAAGGCGCTGGCAATGGAATTACAGCAGCAGGGGTTGCGCCTGGTTTCTGGCGGTACAGACAATCACCTGATGCTGGTCGACGTTTGGATGGACGGCAAAGGCATCACGGGCAAGGTTGCGGAGAAAGCCCTCGAAGCGGCAAACATCACGGTCAACAAAAACACAATTCCGTTTGACCAGAACAAACCTTTCGTCGCCTCCGGCTTGCGCATCGGAACGCCGGCCGTTACCACCCGAGGTATGAAAGAAGCCGAGATGCAGGAGATTGGCCGGCTAATAGCGGAGATAATTCACGCACCGGAGTCGGAAGAAGTTCGCGATAAGGTGCGACAAGGGGTTACTGAATTGGCGGGGCGCTTTCCGCTTTATGTGAAACGGTTGAAGCAGCAACCGGAAGTAATGGGCGCGTGACCCAGTAAACGGTCCAGCCAGCGCGCAAATGTCACGCAACCATCTTTCGCAGTTTGGCAACCACTTCCGCGCTGCTGGGCACTTTCTCGTTGTTGCGTCTAGCGCTGTCGAGCCAGAGTTTCTGAACTTTTCTTAATTCTCTAAGGCATTCAGCCAGCGTCTCGCCTTGAGCCAAACAGCCCTTTAAAGCAGGCACTTCAGCTACGTAACCGCCTTCTTCGGCTGGGTAAATCACGATTGGGTATTTCAACTCGTCCTTCATTTAGATTTTCCTTTGGCCTCAATCAGTTCGACCACCCGCTTAACGTAAACGGATTTTACACGGTTACCGTGGACAGGTATAACGAAAGTAAGTCCCACCCTCTTGAAGATATGGTGGCTGCCGGTCACACGATCCAGAGTGAAGCCCTCTTGCGATAGTAGTGTCCGTATGTCATCAAACGTTGCACTTCGGGGGTTGTTCTTGAGACGTTCAAGCAGTTTGCGTTTTCGCATAGTCAAGAGCCAAAGCGGTCTTGTTCGCGGAGTCTGATTCTAAGACGAACTACTCCCCTCATCAAAGCCAGGTTCGTAGCTTCTACCATCGCCGATGAGCGTGTATTCTTGCATCCGACAATCGTTAGGCACTTGAGAAGGACAAGATAGAGGGAGCACTGAAGAAATCGCCAGGTTTCTGCACAAACCTGGTGGTTGGAAATTAAGGGGACAGCAAATGGTGAGTTTAAGAATGCGGAGACCAGCTTCACGGGCCGGGCTGGCAGGTTTATCAGCCGCGTTGGTGCTAATCTCTCCGTTCTAGTGTTTTCCTGTTGTGAAGAAAAAAAAGAGGCGGATGCGAAGCCGACGCCTTCGCTCAACTCGGTTCCGATTCAACTATCAGCTTCAGATTTGGGAAAGGCGTATGACAATATTGTTTCTGCAGACTATAACTATAAGGGTAGGCTCCTTTCGGTAAGCGGCACGCTGCTGGGTATTACGAGGGAATCGGATTCCATACACGTCCACTTGGAGTCAAATCCCGGTTCCGGTTATGTGACCTGCGTTTTCAACAACGATCGATTCCAAGATCTACTGCTCTTGAAGAAGGGTGAGCAGGCCACCGTCAAAGGAGTTTGTGACGGACGACAGGACGGTCTCAGCCGAATCCTAATGCATGGTTGTTTCATAAACTGAGCCCGCTCATTCTATGAACTCAAATTCATATTAAGGGGAAAACGCAATGACGATAAAACTTACTGTTTTTGAACCCGACAAGGAAATGAAGATCAAGATTAAGGATTTGAATACCGCTTCAATGGAACTAGCAGGAAACGGTCTTGAGTTAGAGTTTCGTGAAGCGGATGGAAAGCATACCGGCGACTTGCTATCACGCCTACCAAACTCATTTGGAACACGGGTCAGAAATCTAAGTCTGGGAAATCAATTAACTGGCCCGAGTTTTTCAAGCTAATGAAACAGCGTCAGTGACTCTTGAACACCCTTTTCTTAGCTCGTACGTTATGCGAGCCCAGCTAGGCATAAATAGAAATGCAGGAAATTTTCGGCCCTGAAGGCCTAATAGCTCAGGCTCATCCTGAATACGAGCATCGTCCTGGCCAGATTGAAATGGCGCGGGCGGTGATGCGTGCGTTTGAAAATAAGAAGCACCTGATTGTTGAAGCGGGTACCGGCACCGGGAAGACTCTCGCTTATCTAGTTCCCGCGGTTGCCGCTGCGCTTGGTGGTCGCGGCCGCGTCATCATCTCTACCGGAACCAAGAATCTCCAGGAGCAGTTGATGGAGAAAGACATTCCCTTTCTTCAGAGTGTGCTGCCGAAAAGTTTCAAAGCCGCTTACATGAAGGGACGAAACAACTACGTCTGCCTTCATCGCCTGGGTCGCGCTGAGAGTTCGCCGGTGCTCGAAGGCCTCGATGAAGTTGACTACTTCGATGAGGTGGGCCACTGGGCCAGGTCCTCGGAAACGGGTGATCGCGCGGAGTTGTCAAACCTGCCTGAGTCGCTTTCTTTCTGGCGACATATCGATGCACGTTCGGAGACTTGTTTAGGCCAGAAGTGTACTGACTTCGATCCGTGTTTTATTACGCGCATGCGCGAGCGGGCGCTGGATGCCGACATCGTCGTTGTTAATCACCACCTGTTCTTTGCCGACCTGGCATTGCGGAATAGCAATTACGGAAGTGTGCTTCCTGACTATTCGGCAGTGATTCTCGACGAGGCGCACCTGATCGAAGATGTTGCCTCCGAATATTTCGGTTCACAGGTGTCAAACTATCAGGTTGACGATCTGATTAGCGACGTAGGCGCCGTTCCGTATGAAGATGCCGGGGCTGATCGCGAAATAACCAAAACTTCTGCGCGCCTGCTGCGCTTCGCCGCTGATTTCTGGATGAGTTTCCGTGACGGGCGAGGCGAAGAAGGCCGCTATCCCATAATTCCCGGCACCTTCGCCCGGCGGAACGAAGATGGCGAAATTCAGTCTACGCCACTCGGCGATCTTTACATTGCGCTTGATGGCGCGTTGGCACGGTTGGAAACCACTCTTGACGCGCTCAAGGAGAAGCCGCCCGACGTCGAAAATCTCGTCCGGCGAATCCGACAAATAAAATTTGATTTGCAGTTCATTGTCACAGGCCAGGACAGGAAGTTTGTTTACTGGACAGAACGGCGCGGGCGAGGTCTGTTCCTGCGCGCCTCGCCAATCGATGTTTCAGGGTTACTGAAAGACAAACTCTTCGAGAAAGTCGATACAGTGGTGCTGACTTCGGCCACTCTCTCCAGCGCCGGCAATTTTTCTTTTATTCGCGAGCGGCTCGGATTGAATTCGGCGGACGATTTGATTGCTGAATCAACTTTCGATTATCAAACTCAGGCGCTTTTGTATCTGCCCGCAAAGATGCCAGATCCGCGTTCGCGGGAATGGGCGGAGGCAGCGGCGGCTGAGGTAATCAAGATTGTAAACGCTACGGAAGGACGTGCCTTCGTCCTCTCAACCAGCCTTGCCGGAATGCAATCCCTGTATGACCTGGCGATGCCGGAGATTGAGTATCCGTGTTTGTTGCAGGGCAGTGCTTCAAAGGGCCGGTTGTTGGAGAGGTTTCGCCAAACTCCGAATGCCGTGTTGTTTGCGACTTCCAGCTTTTGGCAGGGTGTTGACGTAAGGGGTGAGCAGTTGTCGTGTGTGATCATTGATAAGTTACCTTTTGCAGTCCCAACGGATCCGATTGTTGCCGCTCGTCAGCGTTACATTGAGGACGAAGGAGGTGCGAGTTTCTTTGAATACAGCGTGCCGCAAGCGATCATTAGTTTGAAGCAGGGACTGGGCCGGCTAATCCGTAGCACCACAGACCGTGGGGTTCTGGCTGTTCTTGATCCGCGTCTGAAGACCAAGAGCTATGGGCGGTTGTTTTTGAAGAGTTTGCCGCAGTGTCAGGTTACAAACAACATCGGTGACCTTGCGCGCATGTTTGAAGCACGCGAAGTGTTAGCGCGATAATGTCTGTTCAGAGTCACTTGTTATTAACCTTATCTGCCGTCAGAGGAAACCATGAGCCAGAACGAACGCGACGCACAACGCGATCTACAAGGTCGTTGTTAGCCACGAAGAGATGTATTCGATTAGGCCGGCCTTGCGTAAGAAGATGGAAGAATCGGCAAGCCAAAGCTCAGACGGTGGAGACGAAAAGGGTGCCGGGACAATTTGAAGTGATGATCGAGCGCAACTTCTCGAGCGCGCATCAACTGCGCGGCTATAAGGGGAAGTGTGAAAACCTGCATGGCCACAACTACCGCATCGAGATCTATGCGCGCGGGAGGGAACTCGACAACATCGGCCTGCTGGTTGATTTCGTTGAACTGAAGGCGGCGGCGGATGAGGTGGTCCAATACCTCGACCACAGGAACATTAACGAGCTCGTTCCTTTTGTCGAACTACAGCCTTCCGCGGAGAACCTTGCGAAATACATTCTGGAGCGAGTGGCTTCGAAAGTGGGCGACGAGCGTGTGCAGATTTATAAAGTAAGGTGCTTTGAGACGCCGACGAGTGTCGCCACTTACGAGGTGGAGTAGGTAGAACGCAGAAAGCAGAAAGCAGAAAGCAGAAGGCAGAAGGCAGATGGCTTCTGCTTTTTCTGCTTACTAGCTTCTGCTCTTTACGCTTCGTCAGGCACGGTCCCGATGCTCTGAGCAAAAATTGGAGGAACTTCTTCCAGTCGGCGTTCTTCCAATCGATCTATCCGTCGGACGGCTTTCTTCATATAAGGTTTCTCGCAGAAAGTAAAGAACACGCCGGCAAAGGCGACGGTGGCGGGTACGACGATTAGAAGTGTATTCACTATTGGCGGAAGTCTCCAGGTCACAAACCGCCACGACTGCATGATGACCAGTTCGTGCGTCAGATAGAGCGAATAGGAAAACACCCCGATCGAAGCGGTGACTGCAACCATCCGGAGAACGATGCGCCTAATCCTGCCCACAATGACTCCCGGCTGTGACAGCCTGGCGAGCCACGAGCGTTCGGCTTGAACTGCGCGGTTGACGACAATAAAGAAACCCAATCCCCAAACGGGGTGCATCAGTATCCAGGCGATATCATGAAGCGGCGTGTCCTTCGGCGAAACGGGCGACAGGACGGAAATTGCTGAGGCAAACCCAATAGCCAGCCCGCCAATCCACAAGTTTCGACACCACTTTGGCAGCTGAATGAGACCGACTGCTGCCTCTACAGCAACGGCGCCGAGGGCCCAGGTAAACCAATGGGACGCTGCTGCCTCGGGGACCGGTATGCCAATTCCGGTAGTTAGCCAAACTGCGTGGCCGAAGAAGAACCAACCGACGCGGGCCAGGGCGCAAATCAATAATGTCGGACCCCAGCCCCAACGCCTTCGCAGGAAAAGTAAAAGAAAATAGGCCAGATAGAGTTGTTCTTCAACTGCGAGCGTCCAGAAAACTCCGTTAATGCTGTAGCAAGTTTGAGGGTCGAGATTGTGAAGCATCAGAAGATGCATCACGACATCGTAAACAAAGAAATGCGTGACGTTGATGCCGACACTCAAAGCAGCCATGAGAAGGAACAACGCGAAGGCTATCAGGTAAGGAGGGTAAAGCCGGCGAATCCGGCGTCTCCAGAACGATCCAAACTGAATGGACTGTGTCTTGCCGGCAGCGCACGATTTTGCCCACTGCAGATGAATACAAAACCCTGAGATTACGAAAAAGAGAAAGACGCCGATATAGCCAAATGAACTCACGAATTGAAGGGCATTTACGGGCCATCGGAAAAAGTTATTTGGCACCGCGTTCGGGGTCTGAAGCACTGCGTGGTAAAGCACCACACCCAATGCCGCAATGCCGCGTAGTGCATCGATGCTCTGTAGACGACCCCCAAACAGGGGCTCGCTCTCGTTCGATTTCATCAAGTGGTTGGTATGCGCGGGAAGATTTAAGTAGACAGTAGCGACGCAACGTCAATATTGTACTTTCTTATCTTGCTGTAGAGTCTCGGGCGATAAATACCCAGAAGGTTTGCAGCAGCTTGCTTGTTACCGCCCGTGCGCTGAAGCGTCTTCTCGATTACGAGCCTCTCGATGTCCTCCAGCGTCATGTTAGGCGGCACATCCCACCCGAGTCCTGCGGGCGAGCCTTCCGGAAGTGAGCCATTATCGAAAGGCAAATCTACGGGCTCAATCCGATTTCCTTTTGCCAGCAATACGGCTCGCTCGATCACGTTTTGCAATTCTCGAACGTTGCCGGGCCATCCATGTCCAAACAGCCTTTGATAGGCTGCCTGGGATACACCGCCGATTGGCCGGTCGTATTTCTGCGCATACATGTGTAGGAAGTGCTCGGTCAGAAGTTGGATATCTTCACTGCGATCGCGTAAAGGCGGGACGTGGATAGTAATCGTGGAGATGCGATAGAAGAGATCGTCGCGCAAAAAGCCATCGCGAATGGCGTCGGCGGGCGGACGGTTAGTTGACGAAATCAGGCGAAAGTCCACGGCGTAAGTTTTCTCAGAACCGATCTTGCGGTAGCTGCGTTCCTGCAACACGCGCAAGAGTTTGGGTTGAAGTTCGACCGGCATTTCCGCTATTTCATCGAGCATTAGAGAGCCGCCGGCAGCGTGCTGCACCAACCCTTCCTTATCAGCATGAGCACCCGTGAAAGCACCTTTTGTGTGGCCGAAGAGCTCGGATTCAATCAACTCTTTTGGCAGAGCGGCGCAGTTAACTTTGATAAAGGGCTTCTTTGAGCGCAGAGACTGATAATGGATTGCATTCGCGATCAGTTCCTTGCCCGTTCCGGATTCGCCGACGATAAGAACGTTCGCATCTGACTTCGCCACTGATTCAATCGTTTCATAAATCGTCTGCATTGATTTAGCTGATCCGATGATGTTGAAATACTCGGAGCGAGTTGAGAGTTGACGACGCATACTTGCGTTCTCAGTTAGCAACTCGCGGTGCTTCAGAGCGTTTTCAACTCGCAGTTGTAGTTCTTCGAAGTCGAAGGGCTTATCGACAAAATCAAATGCGCCGGCTTTTGTAGCTTCCACCGCCTTGGGAACTGAGCCGTGGCCGCTGACCACGATTACTTCCGTAGTCGGGCGCGCATCTTTGATGTAGCGCATCACTTCGAGACCATCCATATCGGGGAGTTTCAGATCGCAGATGGCCAAGTGATGTCCACCCTGAACAAACAACTCGATGGCCTCAGCGCCGGTGGCGGCAGTGTCGACCGAATAGCCTTCCTCAATGAGATTCTGCTTCAGCGAATCCGCCATCGTGGGCTCGTCATCAACAACCAGAATGCGAATGTCCTTTTTATCCACTAACCGACCTCCCTGGAACTATACCTTTGAATTTACAGATTTTCCTGCCTTGCGTCGCCAGAATCACTGACATGGTCCGAGCGGAAGGCGCACGCGCAAACTGCCGTTGCGTCCTTCAGCCGAACCGCCATGAGCCTCGATTGCTTTTGCGGCCAGCGACATTCGAATCTCGTCACTGCCTGCAAACGAATGAAAAGGATCGTGATCCGAAGAATCAAATACTCGCCACTCAATCACGCCGTCTCTCCGGGTTTCAATTGCTTCGCCTCTTAAGTGAATCTGCAGCGACTCTTCTCGCACTGTGGTGGTTATCATCTTCATCGCCCCGAGTGAAATCGACTTGAGCGCGTCGGCGAGAATTGCTGAATCGAATTCGCCGAGAAGTGGCGCAGCTTCGGAGTCGATAACGACCGGCCCCACCAGCGCTCCTGTTGCGCGAGGGCTGCTATTCAACCCTGCAGCTACATCTCGCATGATCTTCTGTAGGTCAATTCCCGGTTGTTTTTTGAGGGCCAGCGGTTGGCCATACTGAACGATCATTGAGAGATCGGCCGCGGTTCGGTCTAAGCCTCCAATCAGTTTGTTCACGGTTTCCAACTCGTCAGCAGGTCGTTCAGCCTTTTCCATTCGCTTCCGAAGAAACGTGGCATAGAGTTTGAGACCATTGAGTTGATTCTTAAGGTCGTGAACAATCTGGACTGAAGCCCGGCCGAGCGCCCACAGTGACTCTTTATCTTGAGATTCTGATAGTAATGGCTTCATTAGGTTCCGGAGTAGCTGCTCTGATCATCCTCCGGCTAGCCTGGGGGGAAAGGCAACGGAGCCGGCGTAGTGTACTAATTAAACCCGGACACGGGGATCTCGATTGTCGTGTTTCGGTGCGTGATCTTAGCAAAAAAGGCCTGCGTATTCTAGTGATACAGGCAATTACCACCCCCCGGAGGCAATACAACCTTGAATTTGGCTACAGAATCTGTCCAGAGCAGAGGGATTGATCCAGTGAACTGCCCAGACGTCGTGAAGGTGTTACTGGTTGAAGACACCGAAGACAATCGCCAAATGTTGAAGAGGCTGCTCGAGATGAGCGGCTACCAGGTGGTGGAAGCGACCAATGGAGAAGAAGCCGTAAGGCGAGCTTCCGAGGAGCGGCCCAGAATCATTTTGATGGATCTTAGTTTGCCGTTGATTGACGGTCTCACCGCGACCCGCCGAATCCGCAGCTTGCCCGGCTTGAACAAAGTGCCAATCGTCGCGGTCTCCGCCCATGACACGGCCGATTTTCACAGTGAAGCCCTCGCCGCTGGGTGCAATGCTTACATTACCAAGCCAATTGACTACCCGGAACTAGAGGAGATGGTTAATACCTTACTATCAAGGGAACACTGATCACGGGTGACTGGCTCTCACGGGTTTACCCGGGAATTAGTGGAAACTTTTCCTTACCGCTCTTGTCTAATTAATACGCACCAGCTTGGAGAGGCGGATTCACATTGCACAATTGGCCTCGCCGACACTAGAATTTGGTCCCACAACCCATGGATACATCCGAACGACAGCTTCCTGAGAAGGATGACTCCCGGCGCAACGTAATCATTATTGTTGCGGTGATCGCAGCCTTGGCAATTGGTGGCCTTTTCTATTTCCTCATGCGAGCCAGCAGTAGTTCCACGGTCGAGCCCGCTCTGGAGGGAGCTATGCGGCCTGGGTCGCCGGAGTTTGCGGAGTATGCGCCTAAAATTTTTGTCGAGGCTCCCGAGGCTGACGAGGCGAAGCGGGCGCTCGGCGACATAGTAATGAATCTTCAGACCACCGTTCGTAACTTCACAGGCCGGACGCTGAACGGGCTCGAAATGAGAGGCATGGTTGTGGACCACCAGGGAAAGCCGGTGAAACAACAAACAGTCGTCGTCGTACCAACCAGGAAGCCGGAATTGGAACCCAACCATTCAATGGTGGTGCGAATAAGGTTGGAAGGAATGACCGACTCCGACGACCGGGCCAACATCAAGATGGAAGTCACCGGCTTTAAGTTCAAGAACTGACTTTAAGTTTGCGACCCACCCAAGGGGCACAGTCTCCGCTACGGCTGGTCAATAAATAAATCTTCCAGCGATTGCCTTAGAGGCTGCACCGAAACAAGTTTTCCACTGACTTTTCTTAGAGCCGTTATCACCTGGTCCACGTCTCTTTCTTCCGTTACCTCGATCCTCAATCCCGCCGGTGTGGCAGTTATTCGATATTCGTTACCTTTGGGCAAATGGGACTTGAGCGCGGCTTCGTCCGTCCCGCTGACTACAACCTCCACCAGATTGCGGCCTGCGACCTGTTGGCGTAGCTCATCAAGGGATCCGACTTGGGCGAGTCGTCCGCTCTTTAGAATCGCGACGCGATCACAAAGCACTTCGATGTCTGACAATATGTGGGAACACATGAAGACCGTTTTGCCTTCCTGTCGCAGCCCGGAAATCAGATCGCGCACTTCGCGTCTTCCAATCGGATCCAATCCACTCATGGGCTCATCGAGAAAAACCACCTCGGGATCGTTAATCAGCGCCTGAGCCAAACCAACCCGCTGCAACATTCCTTTGGAAAACTTTCTTAGCTGCGTGTCCCACTTGTTCTCGTTGAGTCTCACGCGCGCCAACAGTTCCTTTGCTCTACGGCTTCGCTCAGACTTTGAGAAACCAAAGATCTGTCCGCAGAAGTTTAAGAACTCCAGCGCTGTTAAGTAGTCGTAGAAGTAGGGATTCTCAGGCAGGTATCCGATGCGACTATGCATTGAGATCTCCCCGATGTCATGACCGAGAATCCGCGCGCTGCCATCAGTCGGAAAGATCAAGGTCATCAGTAGCTTCAGCGTCGTTGTCTTCCCAGCACCGTTGGCTCCCAGGAATCCAAATATCTCGCCTTGATTAACTGTAATGGAAAGTCCGTCCAGCGCGCGCACCTTCCGTTTGCGCCAGAATCCTACTTCGTAGTCTTTGGTTAGACTGCTGATCTCAACAACGGTCGTCATAGTTTTGGGTCGTGAGCAGGGTTCAAATGAAATTACTAGATGCGCGGCACTTCCGACCTCGGATCTACATCAACGTCACAAGTAGAGTCAATCAATAGATAAGCAGTTCCCGCCGGATCCAGAGGGGCACCAGTTGAATCCATTGGCAGGCGCAAAGAACGCAAGACCGGTTCGATCTCGCGCCACGATGACGGGCATCGGCCCGCTTTGGACTTATAGAGGGCCAGGACTCGCCGTATCCCGTCCCTCTGCTCCAGCGAATCGAGCTGGAGCAGGCGTCGCCGTGCCATGTCTTTGACCTTGCTGTCTCCCTGTTCCTCATACATGCGCGTGTAAATCTCGCGGGCGAGGTTACGGCTTCCACCTTCAGTAACCATCCGGGCTTTCATTGCCTCCATCCATGGGCGCGCGCCCGGAAGTGTCGCTCCCTGACCATACGCTTCGCTAGCCGCTTGAAAATCTCCCTGCTGCCAGTAGATGTAACCCAGATGATGATAGAGACGCCAGGCCGAAGGGTTAGCGGCAATGCCTTTTTTCGTGATGCGAATGGCCTCCTGCAGATCGACTTCAGGGAGGACTATGGCCGCATATTCATACGGTTCCATGAATTGAGGATCCAGAGTGGTCGCCGTGTCTAGGATAGGAGCGAGCAGGCGTAAGTCGAGTTGTCGCAAATTGTTTAATTGCACATGTTCAGGAAGAGTCAAGATCTTGCTGCCGACATATTGCAGCGCTCGCATCCAATACCAGTCTGCAACCAGACCATTGAATGCCAAGCTCAGCCGCCGCACAGTTTGGCCGCCAAGGTATAGTTTTTCCTGCTCCAAGCTGGGGTCTGGTATTGGCCGATGAGAGTCAAGCCATCGAGCCATGAACACAACGCCACCTATTCCGGCGATGATGACCAATACTAATGCCAAAGTGCGCCGCGATTGGCGTCGCCCAGACGATTGAGTCTTTTCGCTAGCAGTATTCACTTAAAGTTGCGTCGACCGAAAACCAGAATTGTCGTGGCTAATATCACCACAATGTACATGAGACCATAGACGACGGCCGCAAAGAGGTTAGCTTTGGTCGGCATCTGACCGTGTGCCGCAGGCGTGATAAAGCTGTAACTAGCGAGATTGGGAAGAAGGTAGTAAATGGCCCTAAAGAACAAGCGCGCCGCAGTGCTTCCAAGTGATGTAGCCAAACTCTTCAGGTCAGAACTGAAATGTCCAATAATGAAGACAAAGAAAGTCATCAAAGCGGAAAGAGCCGGCGAGGAAAAGGAAGAGAATAGCAGTGCGACCCCTGTCAGGATCATCAGCTCAAAATAGATAAGGAGAATCGCCGGCCAGATGCTAACTGCTAGCGGCTCCCACCCGCGGCTTACGTACATGAGCGCAAGCGAAACGCCGGCCCCCATTAGTAAGACGTTGACGAAGAGCGTCACGCAGAGTCCCAGATACTTTCCAACAATAAACTCACCACGGCTTACAGGCTTTGAGAAAATCGCGTAAATGGTTCGCCGTTCTATCTCTTTATAGACGAGTCCAACCCCAACGAAGATAGCTATGAAGACCCCAAACAACAGCATTGCGCTGAGCCCAAGATCAACGATGATCTTGCGTTCCTGACCGCCTGAGAGCTCGCCAATAAAGATTGCTGCGCCGGTGAGGAGCAGCACAAAGAGGACGAGGTTATAAAGAACGCGATCTCGCACGGCTTCCCGAAAAGCATTACCGGCGATTGCGGCTATGCGACCCAGCATATGTCTTTGAATATACACGTACTCGGATTTCGTGTCAGCAGGTATGTTACGAGCACCCTCGCGGCGTCTACGCACTAAACCAACGCCCTTGTCTACGCACGGATTACTACACCGGAGTCGTCATGCGCCCTGCGCTCGGGGCAGTAGGCCCACCATTATGGAGGGGCGTTCGCTCTCGCCGGCATCAACTCATCCCGAGCATATCGACGCGGATTGTCCGCTTGGAACCCGGAAAAAAGTGGGGCCCGAGTTTTCACCCGGACCCCGAGAGATTCGTGTGTGATTCGCTGTTTTAGTTGCCAAGGGCCTGAGCACCTTTTACAGCCGTGCTGTCAGCATAGGGTGTGAGCGCAATTGAGTCGCCGTGAATCACGCCGTCTTCTGTGACACCGAAACGTCGTGAGCCCGTTCGGTCGACTCCCACGGTAACTTTGGGGACCGCAGTAGCGTAAAAAAGCGCGGGTACCGGATCTGCTGGGGGAATCGGCGTTATTACAAAAATATAGCCGCTCTTACTACCTGTACCAAGCACTTCATCTGTCAAGGTGGCAACGGCCAAGGTGGGCAGATCGCCAAAGCTACCGTACCCTGTTGTTGCCTGATAAGTCAGTTGGCAACTATGTATGGTGCGCATGGAAGATACTGTCGAGCCTTCATTTGCCGCTCGCTTGGACGCAAGAAGGTTGGGAACAGCGATGGCTATGATGACGCCAAGGATCGCCACCACGATGAGCAGTTCAATCAGAGAGAACCCTATTTCGTTTTCTTTACTCATCTTGAATTCCAAAGAAGAAGGGGGATGGAGACCGACTCCATCCCCCGTAAACCAAGGTTTTAAGCTTCGTCAGACTATTAGTTGCCGAGGGCGGTCATAGCGACGCATGTACCCCGGTCAGCTACTGGTGACGGCGCTGCTGGAGCAACTGGCGCACGACCTCTCATTACACCGTCTTCGGTGACGCAGAACGAACGCACGCCCGACTGGGAAGGGCCAGTAGTAACC
>JBPCKD010000058.1:0-39316 GCA_051004635.1 Pyrinomonadaceae bacterium | reverse complement strand
GCCCAGGTTCCGGCTAAGAATCTCTGGACCGTTTTATAGAAGTGTAGTCGGAAAGGACTTGCGAGGGAGAATGATCGGGTTACTAAGAGGAGGGCTTTTAGCTGCGCGCAGCGCTTAGTTCAACAATTCATTCGACGCGAGCGGTATTAGCAAGTCTTTTACGACAACTTGGATGCTATTCGATGATGTTTCCCGCCGCGTCAATTCGGGCGTTGGGCTGCTTGCAAGAAATGTAAGCCACGGAAAAATAAGGAGGATAGAATGACGCGAGACGAGAAGATAGCTGTGGTCGAGAGTTACATTCATGGCTTGGCAAATGGTGATTTCTCCAATGTACCTTTTGCTGAAGATGTCATTTATGAGAGCCCACTTGCGAAGAAAACTGGGAAGGATGCTATCAACTTCCTGTCGGCATTATTCCCAATAATGAGAGGTGAAGAGATCAAACAACACATCGTTGAAGGTGAGTACGTAGCAACGCTATTTCACTTAAGCACGCCGAATGGAGTTACTGCAATATTCGATAAATTTCGGGTTGTTGATGGAAAGCTAAAGGAGATCAATCCGTATTACGATCCAGCTGTTTTGAAAGAAGCAGCCAAACAATTGCAGTAGGTACAGCTAAGCGGACAGTCCAGCGGACAGGCTACTGCCCAGTTGAACCACTGAGCAGGTCGACAATACGCCGCCTAACAATTTGCTCAACCGGACGCGGAATCAGGCAGCCTCTTAACATCGATGGTCTGTGCGCGCCGGTTAGCTCCGGCGTTATGCGGCGAATCCAGTTCGTCAGGTGCGACGTTTTCAAATTCCCTGTATGGCTAGCGCAGCACCAGATTCAGCTCTTCTCCTAAGCTACGCAACGAAGCTTGAAAGAGCTCTGTGGGAAACTGGGAAGCGAATCAACTGGGTTCTGATTATCCAATCGGTGTTTTCGCTCGGCATGATCAGCATTGCGGTCGGCGCAGTCGCGTATCCCGTTGAGCTCTCCGTCCTGGGGGCTAAAGTTGGAGTTGTCGCTGCTGGTGCTCGTATCTGGCGGTGCTGTTGCAACAGGTTGTCTCCTAATGTACCAGTTAGGACTAGTGCACCACGAACAGGAGCTTCTCACAGCTGTCCTGGACATTTATCATTCGATCGGGTTTGAGCACGCCTCACTGTCTCAACGAATCGTGAATCCCTTGGAGAATCCTGGTGTTGTCACGACAGTCGTGGCACTCGCGGACAAACAACGGGACCGTGGCCGAGCTTTCTGGGCAGCCAGAACTCTCGTGCTCGCCATTTTCATCGGCTTGCCGCTTGCGTCACAACTTGTCATTGTCGTCGCGCTGGGCTTGGGTCGAGCGTGGTGGTGGACCGTACCGGTATTGGCCTCATTTGCGATGTCGTGCTGGTTGAAAGTGTTGTACTTCCGGCCGTCTCGATGAGGTGCACCGCATAACCAGTAACAGCCGTCGGCTGACCGGATGCGCGAGGTTGCGCCAGCGGGATAGTCGACGCTCGTCGACGACCTCGAAGCCCGCTGATCTAAACAACAGGCGCCATTCTCGCGCAGAGTGAAAAGTGCAGCGGCCTGTCCGATTACGCCACTTGTGATCGTGAATCGCGCACACCAAACGATCCGACCAGGTCTCAGGAATGTCTTCATAAATTACTACGCGGCCGCCAGCTCGTAAGACTCGGCGCAACTCACCCATAACCGCGTCGAGATTCTGCGCGTGATGCAGAACATAGCAGAGCAAGACACCATCGAATGACTTAGCCTCAACCGGGAAACGTGTGCCGTTGAAGGGGCGGTAATCGATGGGTGCCTCTGTGATGTCGCCCAGATCGATGCCAATTACCTCGCCGTGGAGCATCGCCGAAAGGTGATGCGCAATGTAGCCGTTGCCGCAGCCCACATCCAGCACACGCGAGTTTCGCGGGATCACTCGCGCAATCTCCTGTGCCATGTCGTAGGCGCGACCCACCTTTCGTCGACGTCGTTCGCGACGCCAGCGCCTCCTGATTCCGTTAAACAGTTGCTCAACTGCATCGAGCGGGAGCTTCAAGACCGGGTGCGCAGACGGAAGCCACGACTCCGGGGCTGCCAGACCGCTCAGGGGTAGCCTCGACAAAGGCAAGGGGTCCTGAGTTGAAGAAACTTCAGAGACCTCCAGAGCCCTTGTTTGGATGGTTGGGATCGATGACATCGTGAAGCGACAGTCAGCAATCACGATGCCGAATGCGGAAGGCAGGAATTGGCCGCAAAGACGTATGCCGGATCTTAATGGCGCGCGATTCTCGCGACGGCTGGCTGCAAGAAAGCTCAGACATTTGCAGTTGTAAAGCAAACTGTTAGTTTGCGATTGTGATTGACGCTCATCAACCGTCGCAAACTAACAGTTTGCTTTACATTTGCTGGTGCCCGCTCTGCGGGCTCTTTGATGCCTCCAACGACGATGCCTGGAGGTGGATCGATGTACAGACGATTAAGTAAGATGTGAGAAACAAAATGCAGAATCAAAAGTCTCTGAGGTAACTTATGATTAAACTGTTTGCCGTTGTCCTACTCTTCAGCACCTGCCTATTGACGCTGGCCCAAACTGGATCGCGTATGAGCTTAAAAAAGGATTTACCGCCAGGGTATTGGCCGCTCGAGAAGAGCCAGCCGATTATCGACAAAACGCAGACGATACGTCTGACGACTGATCTGGCGCACCTTACGCCGGGCGAGCGCAAAGCCGTCGAGAAGCTGATCGAGGTAGGCAAAATCTTTCAGACTCTCTATGAGAAACAAAGACACCCCCAGTCGCTTTCCAGCTTTGCTGATCTTACACAACTGGACAAGCGGATAGGGTCACCTGCGGCAACCCAAAATCTACTGACTCTCTATCGTTTGTTTCAGGGACCGATTGCTACCACTTTGGAGAACAAACGTGAGCCTTTCTTGCCGGTTGATGGCGTGCAACCGGGGAAGAACGTGTATCCGTGGGGGCTGAAGAAGGAATCAATTGAGGCATATCTTGCGGCTAATCCCGACAAGCGCAACGCCATATTAGGACTGAGGACGGTAGTAAGATCGGCAACCTTGAAAAATCTGGCCCAGGATCTGTTAACGCTGAAGCGGTATACGGTATTGGCTACTTTGCATCCCGGCCTTCAAGATGAGTTGACCCGCCTTCAGATCGAGCAGCGACGCCCTCTGCCGCGCCTAAAGACTCCCTCGTTCTACGCAGTTCCGTATTCGGTTGCATATGCAGACGAGTTGATGAAGGCGTTCAGCTTGTTAAATGAAGCTGCCGATGCGGTTGAAAAGGACGACGAAGAAATCGCAAGGTTCCTGCGCAACCGTAGCCGCGACTTGTTGTCAGACGACTATGAATCCGGAGATGCCGCCTGGGTAACCGGCCGCTTCAAAAACCTCAATGCCCAGATTGGTTCGTACGAAACCTATGACGATGAGCTTTACGGCGTAAAGACTTTCTTCGCTTTCAATGTTCTGGCCACGCGACAGAAGGAGACGTCGGCGCTGCGCGAGGCTATGAAAGGTTTGCAGGCTCTGGAGGACTCGTTGCCTTACGATCGCCACAAGAAGGTTCGCGAAGACATCCCGGTTGGCGCCTACGATGTGGTTGCCGACTTTGGCCAGTCGCGGGGCGGAAACACCGCCACGATTCTACCCAACGAAAGCTATCTGGCGCGCCGCTATGGACGCACGATTCTGCTGCGCGCCAATATCATGCAGGAACCGAAGATCTTTGAAAGCACTTCCGGAACGCTCGCCGCCGCAGTTGGCCCAGAGCAGGCGAAGGCCCTAACGACTGAGGGAAATTTTTATCGCACGCTTTGGCATGAGGTGGGCCACTATCTCGGCGTGGATCGGACGAAAGATAATCGCGATCTCGATGAGGCCTTGCAGGAAGATGCGAGCGCGATGGAGGAGATGAAAGCGGACCTGGTGTCCCTGTTTGTGGCTGAGGCGCTGCGAAAGCAGGGTTATTACACGGAGGCGCAACTGCGCAGCGTTTATGCCGGCGGCATACTCCGCGTTTTGCAGAACAACAAGCCGCGCCGTGATCAGCCCTACAACACCATGCAGTTGATGCAATGGAATTTCTTCCTGGAGAACGGGCTGCTGACGTTTGATCCTTCAAGCAAGACGCTGCGCATACACTACGACAAGTATCACGACGTGGTGGGCAAGATGCTTAAGAAGGTCCTGGACGTTCAGTATGAAGGAGACAAGGCTGCGGCGGATAAGTTTATCGATCAGTACACGACCTGGGATGAGAACCTGCACGGTGTGATTGCGAAGAATATTCGCGACCAGCAGCGCTATCGGTTCAGGTTGTTCAAGTACGCAGCGCTGGAGGAATAGGACAAGGGGAAAGGGTAAGGGGTAAAGCGGAAAGGTGATGTAAACGACGCAAAGGCTTTTTCCCTTACCCGTTACCCTATTTCCCAAAAGCATCGCCGCCGAGGAAATTCTCGCGTAAATAAACAACTGTCTCGTGCAGAGTCTCTCCCGGATCGCGTGGAAGAAAGCCAAGCTCCCGGGCAGCCTTTCCGCAGTTCAAATACCAATAGTATTGCGCCATCTCGATCGCGCCAGGCTCGACCGGCGATGCGAAATTCCACTGCTTGAAAAGTGAATCGACCAATCGCGAACCGGCAACGGCGAACCGGGCGGGCAACGCAATCTTAGGTGCCGCCACCTTCGTCAGTCGCTCCAGCCGACCAAAGAACTTCGAAAACGTCCAATTAGCCGCACCCATCAAGTAACGCTCGCCGTGGCGGCCCTTCTTCATGGCCACGCGAAAAGCTTTTGCCGCATCACGCGCGTCCACAAAACTCAAACCGCCAGTTGGCACGGCGCTGATTTTGCGGGCCATGAAATCCAGTATCAGCTTGGTTGAACTCAAGCGATCATCGCCCGGTCCGAGCAACAGACTTGGATTCATTATTACCAGGCGCAGGCCCTTGCCATTGAAACGCTCAAGCGCCGCCATCTCCTGATAGACCTTGCTGGCGTAGTAGGGCCAGCGGGTAATGATGTCCAGCGGCTGAGGGTAGGATTCGTCCGGAACAATCTCGCCATCCTCCGTAACTGCAATGGTGCCGCTGGTGGAGGCTAGCACGATGGTTTTCACATCTGCTGCTTTGGCTGCATCGCACAACAGCCTCGTGCCTTCCACGTGCACTTTGTACATCCCGGGCGCGTCTTCGCGTTCACGCGAAACCTTGCCCGCCAGGTGATAGATCTCCTTGATTCCTTCGACTGCGCGTTTGGCGTCACTCTCGTTAGTGATCGACCCTTCGAAGGTTTCAACTCCGAGACCCACCAGCCAGTCAGGAATAGAAGTCGCCATCACGCGAATGTCTTTCGCTCCCTCGGCGACAAGCTGCCTGACAAGATGCGAACCAAGAAAGCCTGTGCCTCCAGTGATGAGCATCGACGCGCGTGGGCGCTTTTCAATTGCCGCGCGTCGCTTCGTGCCGGCTTTGACTGGCGTCATTCGGGCTGTGCGTTTTGTGGTAGTTGTCATCGGTGCGAGATTTCAATGGAGTGGGATCAAAGTGATAGACGATCATGCGCAAGTCTGAGCGTTTCGCGGGCGCGTCAACTCCTTGGAGTGCGGCGGCCCGGCGCCGCTTTGGTCCGACGCTAACATTAGAGCCTTTCAATTAATGAGTGCTTCTCAACAACGCGGCGCGCCGCACTCCAAGGAGTTGCGCATTAACTAACCGGCAACTTTTTCGAGTGTTGAGAGTCATCGAACCGGCTCTTCAATAGTTTCCCGCCCAGCAACCTGCGTGCGGCGCTGGGCTTTCCAGTGTTTGCGCAGCGCTTTCGCGTCAAATTCATGTCGCGTCCCGTCGCGCAAATTCTCGACCTGATGCTTCACCAGCGCCGCAATCAAACGGTAAGCCTCGGCCCGCGCCATGCCTTTAGTCATCTCCTCGAGGTGCTCGACTGGAAGATAGCGTCCTATGCGCGCGCCAACATTCCTGCTCTTAATAATGTTAGAGCCTTTCGGCATCGCCTCGTGGGTGCCATGAAGATAAATGGGAAGAATGCCGACGCGTGCATGAAGCGCGAGATAGCCAATCACGGGTTTGAAGTCGGCCATCTCACCGGTTAAGGAGCGAGTGCCTTCGGGAAAGATGAGCGCGTTGTAACCACGCTCCAGAAATGAATGCGCGTGGCGAAGCGATTGCCGCAGGGAGCCGGAGCGCTCCATAGGCACCAGGTTGGTAAAATTCTCCATCACGGCACGCTTATATTTGGTATCGAAGAAGTAGTCGGCGGCCGCCAGCACAACCATATCTTTGCCAGCTTCACCCAGCGCCATCTTCGTTAATCCCATGTCCAGGTGCGACGTGTGATTGGCAGCGACAACGAAATTCGTATGCGCAGGAATGTTTGACCGGCCCTCGTAATGCGTGTCGAGGAACCGGTCGTAAAAGAGCTTCTGCAAAACGTCGCCAGCCTTATTGCCGGCAGCCCTTACGAAGGATGGAACGTTAATCTCCTGTTCCTCAATACGACGAACTTCTGAGCGCGCCTCATCTGCGCGCGATGCCCCTGGGCGGCGGCTTACCACGCTCGCCAACTCGCGCAAATCCTGAACTTCATTCAGACGCTCGGGAGCGGTAATCGACCCGCCTGAATTTTCGATTGCCGTAGCCAGCTCCACAAACATCAAGCTGTCGAATCCCAGGTCCGAAAGCCTCGAGCTGAGCGAAATTTCTTCTCTCGAGCGGTTGCTGACTGTTGCGACAATCCCGATGAGCCAACGGCCTTCTGAATCACCGGCCTTGTCCTTCACGGCCGAAGAGTCAGGCTTCATATTGGTTTCAAGCGCCTGGACCATGGCCACAACTTCCCCACGCTTCACCTTCCGCGTTGCCGTTCTGGGCAGCTCGATGTCAGTGAAGTGCAAAACTTTCACACGCTTATAGTAGGGAAGAGAAGTCGAGACTTCGCGAAAGTGTTCTTCAACTCGCTGGCGTAACTCAGCTCGCGAAAGCGTAATATCGTATTCGTCGTCCGCCACAACCAAACAAGCCACTTTCTCACCGGTCCCATCGGCCAGGCCGACGATGCTTAGTTCTTTGACGTAGGGCGAGTTAGAATAAATTTCCTCAAGCTCGTCGGGGTAAACGTTCTTGCCATTAGTATCGACAATAATTTCCTTGGATCGCCCCACGAGGAATAGGTTTCCGTCGTCGTCGAGTTTCCCCAGATCGCCGGTGTAGAGCCAACGCTCAACGAGGGCATTGCGGGTTGCGGTTTCGTCCGAATAGTATCCGAGCATTACATTGGGGCCGCGAGCGATAACCTCGCCGACGCCGCTAGCGTCCGCGTCGGAAATTCTCACTTCCACACCTGGCAGAGGCCGCCCAACACTTCCCATTAGCAGGCCATGCTCCGGCCTGGTCACCGTCAGCACCGGCGAAGCTTCCGTGAGACCGTAGCCTTCGAGAATCGTGAATCCGAGACCCTGAAAATCCTTCTGGATCTGCTCGCTCAAAGCCGAGCCGCCGCTGATGAAGTAGCGAATGCGCCCGCCGAGGCCTTCATGTATGGGATAGAAAGCGATCGGCCCAAGATTGAGTGGCGTTTTCTCTCTCAACCACGCGTTTGCCCTAATCATCGTCTCGCCAGTCTTACCGATCCAATCGCTGCGCTCGTAGAGCTTGTTCTTGATGCGGCGATGAAGGAGTTCCCACAACGCGGGCACGCCTACCATGCCGGTAACGTGGCCATTCTTGATCGCCCGAGCCAGCGCATCGCCAGTTAGTTCAGGCAGGTAGGTTATCTGCGCACCACGGCTCAGTGGTGTGAGAAAGCCGGTGGAGAATTCAAACGTGTGATGAAGAGGCAGTACAGAAAGCACGCCGTCTTTGGTGCTCATGTCAAAGACGGACGAAAGCATGGAGACCATGCTGGTCAAATTACGATGCGAAAGCATTACACCCTTCGGGCGCCCCGTTGTACCGGAAGTGAAAATCAACGAGGCTAGCGATTGTGCGGTGACCCGGGCCGGCAGCATCGCCAGCCGCGTGTCTTCCGTCCGCTCATCAGGAAGAGCAAACACCTGGTCCAAAGTCCACATGCGAGCCGGTATACCCTGTTCTGCCAGCCTTTGACGAAGCGCCGGATGCTCCCCATTAAGTTTCTCGCTGATAATGATCCCGGCAGCTTCGCCGGCGCGGGCGAAGTTTATGATTTCATCAGTGGAACTTTCGGGATCGACCGGAATGCAACTGGCGCCGGCTTTGAGCACGCCAAAATAAGACATGCCCCATTCCGGAGCGTTGTTGCTAACTAAGATCACACGGTCGCCGGGCTTGATACCTTCTCCTGCCAGGAAGCCGGCAGCGCGAGTAGCAAGCTCACGCAGGTCGGCATAAGTGTATTGTTCATTCCGCCCATCGCGCTCGATACGCATCGCGACCCGGGTGGCGTGTCGTTTTGTGGAAGTTTCGAAAAGCTCCAGCAGGTCGCGGTACGTGTAGATGCGCTTTGGCTGCGCGCGCATGTCCTCTTCGAGTGTAGGGAAAACCCACTTCTTGAGCCCCGGCAGATGTATGTTCAGCCAGTAGTCGTACCAATCAAACTTCTCGGGAAACCAACCCAGGAGTCCCTGTTCCTCTTTCCGGACCCGATCAAAAAGCGCACGCACATTGTCCGAGCGAAACACGTAGGCGTTCTCGACGGTGAAGGGCCGGAACATATCAAATGCTTCCGATGTTTCCCTGGTGATTTCTTCAACGCGATCGACAGTAGTCTTCATTCGGTCGATCACGTCAGCTGCCCGGCCGCCGCCCCAACGCGGTCTGGCACGGTCGAGAAGGAATGATGCTTTTTTCGCCGCGGAATTGAACATCGGCACAGAAAACTTTTCAAAACTGGCCGTGGAGACCGCGTGTGGTTCCATGCGGGCGGCAATTTCGTTGACGAGTCTGAAGCCCGACTCTTTCTCCTGAAAATGCTTTCGTTTGTAGAGACCAACCAGGCCAATAATCCGCTCCATTCTGTTGGGATTTGAGTCTCCCGTGGCGGCCTGGTGAACCAAGGGCGGTTCTTCTACACAAGCCTGAGCTGCGACCCCCAGCATTACTGCGGCCACTTGATCTACGGGCGTAATATCGAGGATTAACTTTTCGTTCGATGGAATCTGTGTCTGGCCCTTTAAGACTAGAAAAATAATCGGCGCTGTGGTGGTGAAACCTTCATTCCATCCTGGAAACGGATACGCCAGGGCCGACTCGACGATGCTGGGTCGAACGATACCGCGGACAATCCCTGTCTCGGCAGCGACGAGTTGTTCACCAAGTGATTTCGTATAAGTGTAAATATTGGGCCAGCCCCAGAAAGCTGAGCGTTCCACGCCGAGGTCCGTCAGCCGCGTACGGATCCAAACTTTTCGCTCGCGCGCTACCGCAAGTCCCATCGCGTCGGGATCGTCAGCATCACGATTTTCTTCATTTAGCCTTTTGCGAGCCAGCTCGCGAAAGTTGGCCAGCATCATCGCATCGCGAGCTTCCTCCCGGGCGCGTTCTGCGAGCTTTGCGCAATCCCTAATTTCCTGCTCGGCATTGAACTCAACGCCGGGAAGTTCGTGTTTGCGGGGGAAGTAACCGACTACCCGCTCGTTCTCCCATACTGGTCCGGAGCGGTTACCGGCGACAAAGCAGGTGGAGACATGGATCAAGGCCGGCCGCTTCATGCGTTTGGCAAATGCGATGACATTTTGTGTGCCGACGACATTGGTGCGCAGCGCGCTCTCCAGCGTGGGATTAAAAGTGACATTGCCTGCGCTGTTGATAATGACATCGATGTCATCGGCCACTCGTTGAGCTTGCTCTTCGCTGTAGCCGAGGTCAGCATCGCCGATGTCGCCACCCAACACTGCGACCTTGTCGCGAATGAACCCTTCGAAAGCGGTTCCGTAACGCTCGCGCAGAGGATCGAACGGCGGCGCTGTGATTACGCTGTTCCAGAAACGGACTTCTGATTCTTCCTGCGAGCGGGCACGGACGGTTACGTAAACGCGGCCAATGTTTGGAAAGCTATGCAGCAGCATGCTGAGCGTAACTTTCCCAAGGAAGCCGGTGCTGCCGATGAGGAAAACGCTGCGGTCCTTGTAGATTTCAGTTGGCGAAAGTTTATCCATAACCGTCTACTCTACAGTCAGTTCCAAAGTCGCAATCCGCGACCTTGAAGCCCTCAATCACCGACCTTCTTCCTCGTAGCACTCGTTTGAAATGCGGAGTTGTCCGCCGTCGCAGACTCGAGCGCACAAGTGCGCTAGCTAAACGAATGCTGGGGTGTCTTTCAAAGTCAGCTGAAACATGATGTCCTTCCGAACCCGCTCTTGAGACCCTGAGTCCCTTCCTCACGTCATGTCCGCAATTGCGATTATGGGTTGATGCAGCATTGTGATCTCCGCCGAACTGCCCATGTAACTGCGGGCCATCGATATTGCCTCGGTGAGATTGTCCGCGCGCTCCCAGCCCATCATGGCGGGGACATGTGCGTTCTCCGCGCCGGCGGCGATAACGTGGCCGACATGCTGGCGCCCATTCTCGCCCCAGTACCACATAAAAAATGGGTGCGAGCCATGATAGGCGTTGCCGCGCCGGTACATCTCCACATAGCTGGGATTGTTGGCAAACTCCCGTTCATACTTGTCGCGCAAGACGTTTGCATCCCGTGTCTCAGGCAGCAGTCGATTGAAAAACTCGATGTAGCTCGGATGGAAGTTGTGGTCAAACTCATCGGTGCACGGGTGATGCAAAATCAATGTGCCACCCTTCTTGAGCAGAGGCTTGCCGCGATACATGTTGAAGTGATACCCGAGCGCCATCACCTGCACCAGCAGCGGGTTTAGAATCGAGTTGATGCTGTAGGGCGACATGTCAGGCACGGGGCAAATCAAGATGTCACATTGGCCCTCGATGGGCACTACATACTGGTCCATGCTCTTGGCAATGATTAGATCGTGGACTGGCTCTGTCTTTCCAGCGTGGCAGGCAATCATCTCGTAATTACTCTTGAGTGAGTTGTACATAGCGCGCTTTGCCGGCCGCGGCAACTTGCTCATCGCGAAGCGCGTGGCTTCATACTTCATCCGATCGAAGGCGGAGAAATCGTCCTCGTTCTTCGTCAGGAATCCCATCTCGGCGCCGAATATATAGTTGTTGACGGTCGTCTCGATGTGGAAGACGTTTAAATGCTCATCAGCGAGTTTACCCACGCGGCTGATGACTCTTCCGAGTTCCGACCCGGCCGGATCCATGTAACTGTTGGACGCGCGAATAACGTCTGGGTTGTGATGAGCGCGCAACGACTCATAATCGCAAAGGCCGACACCTACCGACTTATGACCGCCATTCATCGGAACAAAGTTGAAATTGAGATAGATAAGCAGGTCGCTTTCGGCTGCCCGGCGACTTATGCGAAGGGGTTCTTTGTGCTTAGTTTCGCCCAGTAGCACAAGATTGCTCGGATCTTCAGCGTCGAAGTTGTAATAGCGGTCAGGGTAGAAGTCATCCCAGATCTTTTGCCCGGACATCCGCTTCATCTCAGCGGGCGTCATCTTGCGATGCAGTGAGACGGCGATGATGATGTGAACATCGTCAACGCCGTGGCCGTGAAGCATCTCAACTAAAATCTCGAGGGCGGTCTGACGGATGTCCGGCGTTTTCATCGGCGGGATCGGCATGCTGATGTCGTCAACGGCGATGGTCACGCGCATGCCCGGCTCGAGTTGGGCAAACAATGGATCGCACCCGTGCGGATGATTGAGCGCATAGCGAATCGCCGCCTCACGATTCACCAGTCCCTTGATTGGCGGGTTGGGATAAATAACGCGCGTGCCCACCGGCAGGTCTTCGAGAATAAAGTCCATCCCCGAGGCGAGTATGCGCGGCGCGCTGTCGCGGTCAATGTAGACTACAGATTCGTGTGTCTTTTTTCGTAGTTGAAGGGCCATAATTGGTAAATGGTGAATAGTAAATGGTAAATGGTACCAAGCGGCTTGGGTGATTAAGCTCGCGTCTAGCTCTCGCGAGTGAAATTGGGTCCACTGCGAACGTGGCGCACCAAACCAGTTATTAGCCGTCCGATTCTCTCGAGTTGACCTATGAGCCTCGCAAAAGTGGCCTCATCGAGATAGCCGAGTCTGTTCGCGATAATGAGCTCGGTTTCGAGTTCACTACCCGAACCCTGCGAGTTTGAAAGAAAGTGTGCAAACTCCTTGTGGGAGCGTCGCCCCGCCCCTTCAGCGAGATTCGCCGGAATCGAAACTGCTGCGCGACGAATCTGCCCTGTCAGGCCATATCTTTCCTCCTTCGGAAACTTTTCACTGCTCTTGTAGATCTCTGTAACGAGTTCTATTGCTTTACTCCAAGCTTCAAGTTTTTGATGTGGACGCATGGTCATCGACTCCTTCTCTGAGAGTTAACCATTTACCATTTACTATTCACCATTTACCGCATTTCATTGGCTGGGTTTTGACCATTTACCATTTACCATTCACCATTTACACGCCTTTGTCCTCGCTCACTTCAAATTGAGTATTGGCCAATCGTGATGCAGCGCCGTTTGACGTAACCGCATGTCGGGGTTAATTGCAGCCGGGTGCCCAACAATCGAAAGCATCGGTAAATCGCTCATGCTGTCGGTGTAAGCGTAAGAGTCGCTGAGACTGAGCCCCTCGCGTTCCGCGAATACTCTTATCCATGACGCCTTGGTCGCAGCAGCCATCACGGGTGGCAAGAGACGCCCAGTAGCAAGTCCATTTACAAACTCAAGCCTGTTAGCGACGTACTCGGTGATTTCCAAATGCTCCATCAGTGGCTTCACCGAAACGTCGAGTGCCCCGGTAACCACCACCTGCCGCAAGCCCAGGCTGCGCGACTTCTCCAGCAACTCATAGGTGCCGGGAAAAACCGCCGGCTTCAGCACAGAGGTAAACAGGTCATCGGCCAGGAAACGGAGTCGATCTTCGGACACGCCCTTGTATCGCTTGAAATAGAGGTCATTGAAAACCTTGCGGCTGTATTGGTCGGTGGCGGCAAAGACGGGCAGGCTGAGAAGGGTTGCTGCACTCTTCTTAAAGCTGCGAAACAGGCCCGGCTCATTCCTGGCGTAGAATCCGAGCGTGTGGACCAGGTTTGTGCTGACCAGAGTACCCTCAAGGTCGTAGAATGCCGCCGCTGCCAAGGCTGCCTCCGGACTTCCTGTGGCTCCCTTGCGCTACCCGCCGAGCCATCAAAGCTAATTAATCTTAATGCTGGGCGGACAATATAACCCAAAGCCGGGATTACTGGCTAACGCAAAATAGTGTGTACGGCATCGCCATACAATTCGGCGTTCGGCATGCGAAATTCCGAATGAAAGTGGGGAAATGAAAGAGACTGAACCGCAACAGCGATGTCGTCTGAGGTGCTTAAAGTCAAATTCGGTGAGCTGGGGTGAATCTCATATAGCAGTCACGATGCTTCGGTCCGACATGGGGGTACACGTGGTTAGCGGATTAGTGAAAACTCAGCGATCACAAAAAGGACGCCTCAAGCGCGGCCAATTTGCAGGTGGGAAGGGGTCAAGCGAAGCGCCGCCCCCGCTCAAGCGTAGCGTCCTTCGCTGCTTCTAAAAACTCCGCTAAGTGTTATGAAGCTCTTGGGGGTGGATAACTTGAAAGGAACTCAAGGTGATTGGGCTGGAGCGGGTGCGGGTGCGGCGCTTCGCTTGACCCCTTCCCCACCTGCAAATTGGCAGGGCTTGAGCCGTCCTTGTAGAATCGCTCAGTTTTCTACTGTTGCCTGCTGCCCACTCTCTTCAATTCATCGAGAGTGCGTTTATGTTGCTCCAGCTTCTGGCCTGCCTCTCCATGTTTGCCTTGCGAGGTGAGTCGCTGGTATTCCTCAAACTCCTGGACGGCTCGGTTAATCAGTTGCTGCACCGTCTGAGCCGGCGCCGGCGAAGCTGCCGGGACGGGTTGGCTCTGGGATACAGTGCTTCCCGGTGAACCAGTTGGAGTTGGACTGGGCGAAGCTCCCGGGGCTGGTTTTGGGGCCTCTCCAGAAACCGGGGGACTGCCCGCATCTCCAAACAGACTGGTCATTGCCTCCTGGAAGTTTGTCCCATAGCCGAGTCTTTCCTGAGTGGCCAATACAACCAGACGCAGCTCAGGCATCGGACTACTCGTGGCCTGAAGATAGATAGGCTCAACAAAAAGCAGTGAACGCCCCATCGGGATGACCAGCAGGTGACCGCGTATCACCCGCGACCCTTGTTGGTTCCAGAGGCTAAACTGCGCCGACAGTTGAGCATTTTGGTCAATGCGAGCTTCTATCTGCACCGGACCGTCGATCACACGCCCGCGCGGAAAATTGTAAGCTACGAGCTTGCCATAGTTTTCACCGTCACTGCGACCCGCGAGCCACCCGATCATGTTGTTGCGATTGGCAGGTGTGAAAGGGAGGATCAGCACAAATTCGTTGGTGGCTTTCTCCTCCGGCAACTGCATCAGCACGAAGTAAGGATCGATCGGCCTCACGTCCTTCGTATTGGATTGTTCGGTCGTGCTGATACGGTTCGCCACACTCCAAACATCCTCGCGTTGGAAAAAGACGTTTGAGTTCTGCGTGTGATAAAGGCCATAGACCTCACCCTGAGCTTTGAACAGGGTCTCGGGATAACGTACGTGCGCGCGCAGGTCGGCGGGCATGTTTGAGGCATCCTGGAAAAGAACCGGAAATGTTGAGCGGTAAGCTGCAATCAGCGGATCCTGGCTGTCGAAGACATAGAACTGGGCTGTTCCGTTGTAGGCATCGATGACGACTTTTACACTGTTGCGAATGTAATTGACCGAGTAGTTGCTAACCGCGTGATGACGCGAATACGGATACGTTGCCGACTGAGTGTAAGCGTCGATCATCCAGACAAGCCGTCCATCTCTACTTACGACTAGATAGGGATCGTTGTCGTAGATAAGGAAAGGAGCCAGTCCGTTAACGATTTGGCGGATGTTCCGGCGAATCATTACGTGGCTGTCCGGAGTTACATCGTCGGAGAAGGGAAGCTTTGATACATCGCCAAGCGCCCACGCGAGCATCATCCGTCGAAACACTCCGCCGAGCCTAATGCCACCTGTCCCCTCATAAGTCGTGTAGGTGTTTTCTTCACCCTGCGGATAATCAAACTCCTTTTGTTTCGTCTTTACATAGACATCGTTATTTGTGTCCTGGCCAAAATAAATCTGGGGTCTGGTGATCTTTATGTCCGGCGAAGTAGATTCGACCGGCATGTTTGAAACCATGAAACGAGGCATACCTTCGGGCGTAAACCCGTTGGCAGTGTTCATCGTCAGCCCGTAGCCATGCGTATAGATCAGCTTCTGATTAATCCAGTTTCGCGACGCTTCGGGAAGCTTATCGACCGCAATCTCACGGGCGGCAACCATCATCTGGCGCGTCTGACCATCAATCTGATAACGATCCACATCCACGTCTGGAAAATCATAGTAGGTTCGAATGGCCTGAATCTGCTTGAGAGTATCCTGCAGGGCTTTCCAGTCCCAGAGCCTGATGTTTTCGAGCGATGTAGCGTTCTCGCGAAGATTCAGCGCCTCGACCGAGTTTTCCGCTGCAAAGTCCCGCTGTTCGATCTGGTCGAGACCAAACGCGTGGCGGGTAGCCAATATGTTGTGCGCAATGAAAGGCGTCTCGCGACCCAGCTCGTTGGGCTTGACTATGAAACTGGTTACATAAGCGGGGACCAGCACCACTCCCACCAGATAAACCGCAACCGGAAGCGTTAAAGCGACGAGCAGCAGACGCAGGCTCTTTTTAGTGAAGGCGTTTAGAAGCGAAATCGCAGCGGCCAGAACGAGTGCAATGGAAACAAAAAGAAGTGAAGGCAGTAAGTAGTTTGCCTCAACATATGTAACACCTGAAAAGGTTTGGTGATCTTCCCACAGATAGGGAAACCGTGAGAAATAAGTGCGCAGGGCGAGCAGCAGGAGGAAAATTGCCAGCGCAAACGAAACAGCAGCGAATGAGGCTTTCGTCTTTACCAGGCTGGCAGATTTCAAAACTCTCTGAGGAATGCCCAACAGTGTGTAAGCGAGTGCTGCACAAAGAACAACAAAGCTTAGCGTAACCAACCAGGAGCTGATTGAATCGTAAACGGGAAGCGAAAACAGATAGAAGCCAAGAGGTTTATTAAAAATTGGATCGCGCAGACCTGTCGGAACCTGATTGAGATAAAGGGCGAATGCCTGCCATTCCGCCTTCATTGCCAAGCCGTAGAAGAGGCCGATTAAGATCGCCACCAGCCAGCTAATCGGGCCTATGAATCGACCCGGCGAAAACTCGATGGCTTGATTATTTATGACAATTGTTCGACGTTCCACCGCATGGGCAGCGAAGACGCGCTCAAGTAGCCAAAAAATGCCACGAAGAATGCCGGCCGTGAGCAAAGTGAAAACTAGAAAGAGCGCCAGCTTTAGTTTGAAGATGTACCAATAGACAGATGAGTAGCCCAGCGAGCCAAACCACAAAGCCGAAAGGTAAATGGATAGACTTCGGTAAAGAGCGATGAAGATAAGTACCAGACCCGCAATTACCCATCCCCGCCAGCGCCTTCTCCCGGGAGCAGTGACGTCGATAACTTCGCTATCTTGCAAAGGGAAGGGGTTACTCATTCGCGAGTAGCATACGCTGAATACCGGCCCACTCAAAGCGTCCGCTACAACAGCGGAATCAAAAACCAGATTCGATCCACTAAATCACACGAACCAACACTAAGCTTTGTTCGTGAAATTTCGTGTGACTTAGTGGATCGTTTTGACTTGGCCCTAAGCGAAAAGCGCCAGACCGAAGTTAGAACACCAGACTAAACCGGCTATCTGATTTCTTGTGGCGCGACGCGGGTGTATAATGGCCGCGATTTTGCGAAAATCGCAGACTGCTCCCCGATTGGAATGAAACTCGATCTCTCGAGAATGATGGCACGCGCGTGATGATTCTGCCGAACGGAACGAGACGCGTCTTACGTCCCGGCGTTCGTCCCGAACAAAGGCCTCTTCGGCGAAGGGGTTTGCGTTAGACCGGAGCTATCTCCTACCTGAGTTGCAAAAACATTCTGATACAACCCAAACCATCGCACGAGGAAAGAGTATGAAATCAACTACAGCAAAAGGCCAGCTCGTGTGCGCGTTGGTCGCTCTTTTGCTCAGTTCAGGAGCGCCGCTCCTGGCTGGGGGACATGCCAGTGAAAATGCCAGGAGCTCCGTGATTCGAAGAGCTCCCGCGGCGCCCGTGTTCGATGAGAAGACGCGACATGCTGAGCTTGCGGGCCGACGTGCCCGGGTGGGCCAGGCGGTTGGTCCGAAAGGAATTCTTATTCTCCTGAGCGCCGAGCCTCGCGTTTATACAAATGATGTCGATTATGAGTATCGTCAGGAGAATAATCTCTACTATCTAACGAATCTAAAACAAAAGGGCGCGACGCTGGTTCTGACCCCGGGCAATAGCCTGATGCCTGAAATCCTTTTTCTACCCCGCCGGAGTCCCCTGGCGGAGATCTGGAACGGGCACATGTATAGCGCCGCGGAAGCGAGTCAGATTTCCGGCATCAAAGAAATCTGGGATGCGAGCGAATTCGAACCTTTTCTGAGTTCTCTTCGTAGCCGCGAGCCTTATCGACCCAAACCTGAGAAGATTTTTATGTCGTCAATATCGGCATTGCTTACCGAAGGTAGAGTGCCTTCAGGTTTTGAAAAGGTATTCGAAGCGGCCGCCAAAAATGACGCCGAGCTTTACCTGCTGGTTCCAAGGCGGGCCGAAAACCCGGAGTACAGGCAGGAGCAACGGTTCCAGTCTGAGTGGGCCAAAACTCCATCTGGCTACAACATCAAAGACGTGACTCCCATTTTTGCCGATCTGCGTCTCCGGAAATCGCCGCTCGAAATTCAACTCCTACAGCACGCGATTGATATTACAAACGAAGCTCATGAGCGCTCCTGGGCAGCGGCTGGAGAGGCGAAGTGGGAGTATGAGGTTGATGCGCAGGTGGTCTATACATTCAAGCTTCGGAACGCCGATCACTGGGGCTATCCTTCGATAGTGGGATGTGGACCAAACGCCACTACGCTGCATTACATAGAGTCGCAGGGCCAGGTGAAGCAGGGTGATTTGATGCTGATGGATGTCGGCGCTGAATACGAACACTACACAGCCGATGTGACACGTACTTTTCCTGTTAATGGAAAGTTTTCCTCGGCGCAGGCGGAAATCTACCAGATTGTTTATGACGCGCAGGAGGCGGGCGCGAAGGCTGCTCGCCCTGGCGCGGTGGTTTCTGACGTCGATCGAGCGGCTACCGAAGTCATCAAGAACGGATTATTGAAGCTGGGCCTAATTACAGATCGAAACTCGAGGCAGTATCGCATTTGGTTTATGCACGGCACTTCACACTGGCTGGGAATGAACGTGCATGACGTGGGAAACTACGGCGCGAGGTTTGAACCCGGCATGGTCTTCACAAATGAACCCGGCATCTATGTCAGGCCGGATGCCCTTGATGATTTGCCGAAGACCGTGGAAAACGAGAAGTTCATCGCCGCCGTGCGGCCGGCGTTTGAGAAGTACAAAGGCATCGGCGTTCGCATAGAAGATGACATGCTGATAACGCCGGACGGTGTGAAGTGGATGACCGAAGCCTTGCCGCGTAAAATTACGGATATCGAAGCCTTCATCAAGCGGGCGCGAAAAGAAGCCAACCGGTAAGCAAGATAACCGCTAAACAGTCGCTTTGTGAATTTGTCTCTTCAGGCGATGAATTGTGCGTCTGACCCTTTTCAGCTGCGCGTGATCGTGTGACGACAAAGCTTCGTCTCTTTTCTTTTTCATTTCACGAATACGGGCTTTGATGGATGCCTTATCAACGCCAACTACCTCATGGTGTTCATGCTTGATGCCGAGAGCTTTTGAAAGCGCCACGAGCAGGTGCTCTTTGTTCAATTGCGTGTAGCCCTGGAGGGCTTCGTGCTGGTTGTCTTTGGCAATCTCGCGAAGTTCGCCAACGGTCTTGTGTTTTAGCTGTTCGAATGTGTAGTCCATGACTGACGTCTTCTCCTTAGCGGGTCATTAATTGAAGAATAAGAGAACCGCAAAATCCGCGACAAGACACGATCCACGAAATGACACGAACCAACACGAAATGTGGTTTAGTGTAGTTTTGTGTCATTTCGTGGATCGTCTCTTCGACAGTTATTCGCGGTGCGCTATATACCTTGGCCGCTAACTTACGGACCCGTGCGGTCTAGTGCCTGTTCACCCAATATCTGTCCGAGATGTTTTCTCATGTGGTCCAGGTAGTCGCGAATGAAGAAGTCCAGGGTCACAGGTTCGTTTTCACTGATCGCATCCGAGGCGATTTGGTGCAGGTTGTGCTTGCTGCGCAACCTGATCCTGGTCTCTTCCGGGATCAGCGACACCAGATGGACTATGTGCTGGTTATATAGTTTCCAAAGCTGTACCAGGTCTGTCCAGTCTTCACCCTGATAGTTTTGCACGCGGACCCAGTTCTCCTGCTCGTATCCCGCAAAAATCAGTTCATCCGTAAACTGCGCACGCACAAAACGCTGGTGGTTGTTTGCCGCGGAATCAATCAAGTGGCCGATGATTTCCTTCGGCGACCACTTGCCTTCGCTTCGAGGAATCTCGCTTTGCCTCCCAGAGATTTCGAGGAGACTAGCAGCGGCAAGGGCGATCGTCTGACGAA
Source organism: Pyrinomonadaceae bacterium (assembly GCA_051004635.1). Lineage (GTDB taxonomy): Bacteria > Acidobacteriota > Blastocatellia > Pyrinomonadales > Pyrinomonadaceae > PSRF01. Next base: position 19,530 of record JBPCKD010000058.1, on the reverse strand, counting down.
AGGCATTGAGAAACTCATCCATGTCGTTTTTCGGTTGAATCGCCGTTGATGTCATGTGGGAATGATAGCTCAGGGTGTGGGGACAATGCCAAGCGTGGAGAGATGAGGAAGAGCCCTTAGCTCTAGGATTACCGTCCTAATTCTAACGTCTAGCGCTTTCGTTTGGCTGTTGGTAAAAAGCGATCCACGAAGTAACACGAAACTTCACGAATCAGTCAGGCACGCGGCCTGGCCCTCGCTCTTAGTTCCTTCGTCGATTGCCGCAGGCGTGGAAGTTGGTTAATGCGCTCCCGCAGCGCCTCCACATAAGCTACCCTGACTTCGTCGTCATAGTTCGCAGCCCGAAAGGCATCGTGAAGTTGCTCATCCGTCAGTTGGGAGAGCAACCCTCCAATCCAGCGAGCATGGGCCACGGGAATATTCACTAACATAATAATGGGCCATGCGTCTGCCGCCTTCGGAAGCCGGCGTGTGGAAGATCTTGTTGTTCTCTTTCCGCGCGTCGTAGTTATTAAGCAAGATCATCAGCACTTTGACGCCGTTAAGTTGGCCCGTCCCACGGAAAGGGTTATCGTCCCAGTCCCAATTCTGGCCTTCTTCGAGGGCCGGCCGTTCCGGCTCAAACCGTGCGCCAGTCACCGAGCCATCCTCCGTGACGTATTCGTCTCCGCGCTTGAGGCGGGGCAAGCCTTCGATCCTCACTTCGTCAAAGTAGTAAGCCTCCTCCGCGAAGTATCCGACGGACCACACCAGACGCGTGGCAACTGTCTCTGCCTGGGCTTCTTCGCCGAGTTTCACAGTCCAGACGACTCCGCGCGCATCCTTGACGTCAAACTTAGGCGACTCGCCCTTCTTACTCTCTTTGATGAATTTGAAAGGAGCAACTGGTGCGAGTTCAGCGGAGCCTGGGCCGTAGAATAAGTTGCGCGACCGAATGTGACCCGGGTCGCGCCAAAGGATGGCCCTTTGGTGATGCCTTTGTCTTTCGGGTGTCTGCGCGGAAGCCGACTGTCACACGGATAAAGCCAATACGGCCAATACGAAGGCGGCTAAGATGACCCTTGGTGGTAAGCGCATAAGACTCCTTCCGAATTGCCGATTACGGCGAAAAGACCCTGAGGTTTCCCCCTGCCTGAATCTGAGTACGGGACAAAAAGCGATGACTTCTATGCGCAAGGTGTGCCACAGATCGAGAAATCTCTCTACCTCGCGGCTATGGAAAATAGCTCAAGATAGTTAATGGCCTGCTTCGTCCGGCGATTGTTGAATGTGTTACGCGCCCTAACTCGTATTGCCACAGTACAGGGCAACACACTAAATGAATACATTCAGATGACAGATAGGGACCTGCCATTTTGCCGTGAGAGGTCTATCGATTGCCACGAGGTACATTCTCCAGCAAAAGTGAGCACAACCTGGCTTCGGCACCCGCCGGCGCGCTACAACTCTCGTTTCTTATCTGTCGTATCGTTGGCATCTTGTTTGCAGTTTTTCCGCCCATGAGAATCAAACACTGCATTGAACGACTCGTACTTCCGGCGGTCAGCGCGTCAGTGGCCTTGCTTGTGATCGGATTGGACACTGGCACCGGCTGGGCTCAGAAAAAACTGACGACTCCGGCGGCTGATGTGAAACTTGCAGCTCATGAGAAGCACATGATCGCCACCCTCAACAGGCATGTGCAGGATTATTTGAAGCAGCGCGATCGAGTGAGAAAGAAGATTCCCAAACTTTCCAAAGAAGCGACGCCTGAGCAAATAGACGCGTATCAGAAATCCTTTGTTGAGGCGTTGAGAGCGATGAGGGCCGGCACAAGTCAGGGCTACATCTTTAAGCCCGATTTTGCCGAGTATGTACGTACGATGATCAAAACGGAATTTTCACCTCGCGATAGAGTGGAAATAAAAGAGACCATTTTGGAGGCTGACACTAAAGGGGTTCCGTTAAAGGTCAACTATCCATATCCGGAAACGAAGGAATTGGCACAGACTCCACCCACGCTCCTCTTGAAGCTTCCGCAACTGCCAAAAGAGGTAAAATATCGTTTCGTCGGCCGGCATATGTTGCTGGTTGATACTGATAATGGTCTCATAGTGGATTACATGCTGAACGCGCTTCCTTAATTGAAGTTTCCGTGAACGAAGTCGGTGAGAGGAGAGATATGAAACGCACTTTTTCGCCAGTCCTGGCACTTGCCCTTTTTCTTTTGGTCTCGGTCAATGCTGACCTTCTGGGTCAGAGTCGAAACGGCAATGGCAATGCTAAAGCCCTTGCGACAGCGGGCGCGCCGGTCAAAGTTAGCCTGCCGATGAAAAAGGACTCGGTCCGCTTCGCAGTTATTGGAGACACGGGGACCGGCACGAGCAAGCAACATGAACTCGGCGACGTTTTACTTCAATCGCGACTAGCTTTTCCTTATGAGTTTGTCTTGATGTTGGGAGATAACCTTTACGGCGGAGAGCAGCCGGCCGATTACAAGTCAAAATTTCAGGACGTGTACCAGCAGCTATTGAACCAGAAAGTTAAGTTCTATGCGGCCCTGGGAAACCATGATGAGCCTGCCCAGAGGTTTTATGCGAATTTCAACATGGAGGGGAAGGAATACTATCGTTTCACGAAAGGAAACACGTCCTTCTACGCGCTGAATAGTAACTACATGGACAAGAAGCAAGTAGACTGGTTAGTAAACGAATTATCGAAAGACACTTCGGAATGGAAGATAGCCTTCTGTCATCACCCTCCATATTCCTCGGGGGGAAAACATGGTTCCGACGCGCAATTTCGCGAAGTAGTAGAGCCTATATTTGTGAAGCATGGCGTGAATGCCGTTTTCACCGGACACGACCATTTCTATGAACGGATAAAACCTCAAAAGGGAATTGTTTACTTCGTCTCGGGCGCCGGTGGAAAGCTGCGGCCTGGCGACGTTAAAGACAATTCACCGTTGACGGCAAAGGCATTCGACAAGGACATGTCCTTCATGCTGGTTGAGGTCGCGGACGGAGAAATGTACTTTCAGGTTTTATCGCGAACTGGCGCGACCGTCGACTCGGGTGTGCTGCCAAATCAACGCCAGAAGAAATAAGGACCGGATACACGCCCGGACCATTCACATCTCACAACAAATTGTGCTAATAGCGCCTCCTGAGTAATTCCAGGAGGCGTTTTCTATGTTAAGCGGGCCTTCGTTTTCAAGAAAGGAAAGCAGCGGTCAGACTATGAAAAAGCTCTGCCGGCTTTGACGAAATTCTATGAATCGGTGCGGAAGATGAGCGACATACCTTTCGATGTTAATCGCGCCGCGGGGCTCGAACTGGAGTGGTGGATTATTCACCGCGAGGCATGCCCCGCAGGACCTCGCGCGCGCGCTAGCTGAGCTGCAGGCGGAGATATATCGCGTGCCGGTAGAGCGGCTGACGGAACACACAGCTTTGCGAGCCGACGCAATGACGATTCGAGATACGAAGGCTGAGCAGGGCGGAGTCACTGAAGCTGACTGGGGAAGAATCGATGGGCTACTGCATCGCTCCTGGCGGTCGCTGTCTGCAGCAGTGAAGAGATCCTAGCCTTATCAGAACCGGGAGCGGTAGCGACCGGGTTTTCCTGTAAACTTGGCCCTGTGAATCTACGCAAAAGACCCGGTCGCTACCGAGGGTGTGTGAAAAGCTCGAGTGGATCTTCAGCCTTGCAGGCTGTCAGATAGTAGCCGGTGGTCGCAGCGTAGCGCAGACCACCGGAAAGCAGCGAGCAGTTCGTCCGCACCCCGGAGAGGGGTGCCACAAATCTTTCTGGCAACCCTCCGGGTTGCTGAATGTTTTCCCCTGTCTACCGGGGGTTTGCGCTCCGCTTCGACCCCCCGCTCACATCTGCCCACCCCTCCAGCTGGACCCGGTCGCTACCGCTCCCGGTGCTCATCCGTTCACAGAGATTTGGTCATTCGGAAAGTCTGAAGCGATTCACCATCTGGCATTTCGATCAAAATCTCTTCAGCTTTCTCATAACCGCGGTCCAGATAAAATGGCACTCCAGGTAGCGTCGCTGCCAATTCAACATGATCGAAGCCTGCGCTCCTGGCGGCTTCTTCGCATGACTTCAATATCAGACTGCCGATGCCTTTGCGCGACCATTGCGGGTGCACGTAGAAGGCTCGAATGCGCGCCGCATCTGTGGCGGGATCAAGCAACGCATCCGGCGCCGAATCAAGCAAGTTGATTAACATCGCATCGGCTCGACCCGCTTTCGCCTGGTCACCGCCAAAGAGCGTCTTTCGTTTGCTCCAGCCTCCACTGCCGGCAACTTGCCCTCCAACTTCGGCAATGAAGTAGGTTCGATCCAGGATAAGTTGTGTGTCCACTCCGAACACGTGTGACAAGGCGCTGGAGATTTGTTTCGAGGTGTAGTATTCCACGCCGAGGACGCTGACGGACTCGCGAAGTAATGCTTGCACGGCGGGGACGTCTTCCAATGTCGCGAGCCTAATATTAACGTTCATAATAAATCGGCAGTTCAGCGCGAGCTGTTAGCTTAGGTGTAGCGGGGGCTGTCTGAAGTTGGGGACGGGTGGCCGATTACAGAACCGAGTAGCTTTGCTCGTCTGCGACAAACAGATAACGAAATGAAACTTTTCGCCTGTAATAGAATCAACGACTTACACGTCAGTTTCTAAGAAGCGCGGACCGGGGTCCCCGGCGGGGCAGCCCCGCTGGGGTGGTGGATGCGCCGGATGCTAAAGTCAACTTCGCTAATGAGCAACGACACATTCCGAGAACACGCCTCGTTCTTTCCGAGAGAAGCGGTAAATTATCGATTTGTTTGCAGCATCCCTTCGACACTCGCGGGGCTTGCAATCTAATAACATCGAAGTTGACTCTAGCATCCGGCGCTACCGCGCACGGTTCCGTAATGAGCGTCTCCGATCCCAGAATGATCCTCTAGCCTCGACTCAAAATCCTTACGAGCTGTATAAAATAGGTCGGAAGTTGAATTCATGGCAATATCGCCGACCGTTTCTATCGAGGGGTGAACTTCAACATGACGGATCGCACGAACGCAAAGAACATGAGCGATGAACAGATTGAGGAGCGAATCATACGGCTGGCATTTGACGGCGATACACTAAGGTATCGTGAGTTTTGTGCGAAGTTGAAATCGGGTTTGCCCGAAGGCACCGGCGTAGCGCTTCGAGGGAGTGTGGTCACCAATAAGCGATGGGAAGATGGCAAGCCCTTTGACGCAGAGGGCCGTGGAAGCAGCGACCTGGACGTGACGCTGATTGGAGACAAAGTGATGGCATTCTGGAACGAGGACGCGTTCTACATCCCGGGTCTACATACCAAGCCGCTCTGTGACGAGGATCCGGCCACTGCACCTGCGCTCAACCCGCTACGCGAGGAGTTGCAAGAACTTGCCGGTCGACCGGTAGCCTTTCAAGCCACTTCAAACTTCATACTCTTTTCGCGTGACGTCTTGTTTGATGAGCCTTACTGTACGGTGATAGAGGCGCAGAAAGCGCCGTGATTGTTAAGCTGCTCAGCTATAACATTCGCTTTGGGGGACGGGGACGCGAAAGGGAACTCGCTGAAGTGATTCGCACAACCGCCCCAGACATTGTAGTTTTCCAGGAAGCAATTGACCCCGGCCTCATCAGCCGGTTGGCGGCAGCTACGGATATGACGTTTTGGGCCGCTCGACGTGAACACTCCATCGGCTACATTAGCCGTTTAGAAATCACGCACCATGAATGGCACTATCCGGCCGGAGCGAAACATTCCTTTCTCGAGATTGTTCTCAAAGGCACAGAGGAACGAATCTTCGGACTCCATCTGAGCTCAACGTTTTCGAAGTGGAGCGAACGGCGAAGGGTGCGCGAGATTCAGGCGTTGCTAAAGAGCATCGAAAGGCATCAGCATGGATTTCATGTGCTGGTTGGAGATTTCAATACGCTTGCGCCCGGTGAAATTCTTGACGTTCGTCGCATGCCCGCCTGGATTCGGGGTCTTATCTGGTTGAGCGGCCGTAATATTCAGCGCGACACGATTCAACTTATGCGCGACGCTGGCTACGTAGACGGATATCGTCTGCTGCACACGGAAGAAAAGGGCTACACTTTTCCTGTTTGGGACCCTCATCTTCGACTTGATTATGTATTCGTGCCGAGCGGGTTTGTTGATCGTCTCGTTTACTGCGGAGTCATTCAACAACACGAGCGCGCCTCTAAGGCGTCAGACCATTTCCCGTTGCTTGCGGAGATAGAATTTCGTTGAGTCGATAGCCAACTAGTCGCGCCGTTGGCGCTCGAGCGGGGGCATGCCGCCCTTCCTAACCTGCAAATTGGCAAGGCTTGAGTCGTCATTTTGGGTCCGGCTTTTTCTCGTACTTTGGCAGCGACTCGATCAAGTAGTCAAAGCCGAGCCAGCAACTCCAACTATGGTGATAGAAAGCTACTGGGAAGAGTAGGGCCACGATGAAGAGTCCTGCTAAGACTGTCTCGTAGTTGGCCCCAATAAGCATCAGCCAAATGACGCAGGTGGCCAGGATTACGAATTCGGTCATCATCACATTTGCGAGGATCGCCCCGACAAAGAATCCTTCCTCGCGTTTGAAGAGCGAGCGGCAATGTGGGCAATGGTGCCTTATGCGAAACGGCTTTCTTACTATCGATGATTAGCCGCAGGCGGGACATTGCAAGAGCAGGGAACGAAACAACACGGTCGGAATTGAGCGGCTTCCGCTATCGGCTTTTGAGGACTGTCCGTCTATCGGCATTGTTTCCGCGTGCTTTCGACACAAGCGTCTCTAAAAATCTTTCGAGTCGAAATAAAATATTCGTGTCCGTTGTCGTAAGGGGACTTGTCCAACGGGTGCAGGGGGCACAAGTGCCCTTTCTAAACGATCGGAACTCCTAACTATTCGTAACTGAGCGCTTCAACCGCATCTTGACGCGCGGCACGCAGGGCTGGGTAGAGCGCGCCAATGGTGCCGCCGACAATCCCCACCATAAACGCAATCACAATCCAGCGCGGCTCAATCTCTATAACCAGAGTCGTCATGCGCATCACGAAGAAGCGCGCGGCGAGGGTCAGGCCTATGCCGACCAAAACGCCTAAGAAGCTGACCAACAGCGCTTCCTGTTCAATCACCCAGGCGATCTTTCTCCTGGACATTCCCAGGGCCTTAAGAATGCCGATCTGGCGCGTGCGTTCAGTGACGGTGGTGTACATACCCAAAAGAATGACCAGCATACTAATCGCAGCGGCCACCGCCACCACCACCTTGATGAAGACGTTAAGTGCCGGCACTCCCGAGGCGTAGAGCTCCGGCAGGTCGCGTGTAAAGATAATCTGATCGTCTGGGAAGCGTTCTCTGATCCGCGCCGCCACATCTTCTTGCCTGGCTGGATCGGCGCAGGCAACGAGAACAGCCGCCGCGCGGCCATCGGAGCCTTCGTGGTCCTGCATCGTGGCCAGCGGGATTTTGATGCGGCCGCCGCCTGGTGGTTCGTAAACCCCGACAATCGTGAACGGTCGCTCATAAATCTGAACGGTCGAACCCACCACGGCCTGGCGCTGTTGTTTCCAGACTGGATCGATGATCGCCTGATCACCGCCGGTAAGCTTCTGTCCCTCACGAATTCTAATTCCGGTGAGTTTTACGTATTCGTCAAACTCAATCCCGTCAAGTAGCCGGGTGCCGAAGCCTGAGTCGCTTCGATCGAGTGACTGTCCGATTGCCGTCGCCGCGCGCACCCCCTCAATTTTCGCGATCTCAGCAGCGCGACTCACCGGCAGCATGAATGGACCAGACCCGCCAAATCCAGTTGAGCCTCCGGCGCGGATCATGATCTCCGCCCCAATATTGGATTCGCGGCGCCCCCGTTCCCGTAAAACGCCATTGGCCAGACCCACGGTGAAGACGATCAGCAAAACTCCGATCCCGGTACCGAAAATGCTGACTGCGGTTCGAGCGGGCCGATGAGCAATGTTTGAAAGTACCAGGCTGTCCATAAGTCTCCGCAAGTGTGGACTGCGATCCAGAAGGCGACGCCACGCGTTTGGCAGAGTTCGCCAGGTTAAAACCAGTAACCCAATAGACGTCCAGAATATTGTTCCAGCTTTGCGGACCAGAGCAAGCGTGACTCCGGTCGCCGCCGCAAATCCGAGCGCCTGCAACACGACCTCGGTGCCGCCCTCATAGACACCTATCGTTCCGGGAACAAACGCGAATACAAAGTTGATTACTTTGGTTAGCGACTCGATGATATAGGTCTGAGCGACATTGGCCGAAAAACCCAGCATGCGAAGAGTTATAAACACTTCCGCGACGCTCGCCACATGGGCCAACAAGTTGCACCCAATCATTGCGAAGAAAGCGCCCGGATGGTGCTTGTAAAAGTCGTAGACCTTCGACTCGATGTGATTGATGTGTTGTCGCCGCTTGAGGATCACTTTTGGACTCAGCCGCAGCTGGGCCATGCTATCGATTAGCCACGTCAGCAGCATGATCCGACGCCTGGCCGCCATCGCCGCCGCAATTATGCCGAGCGCGGCGATGACCGCGATCGCAATCAGGGTGTAATGAACGAGCGGGGGCAGGTTGTAGGTAAGCAACATGACGCACGCGCCGCTCAGAATGAAAAACACCACCGAAAAGTTGTAAATCAGGTTATCGACGACCAGCGCCGGCACGCCGTAAGTCAGCGGCACACGTCGCCGCAGTAGCGCGACCTTCGTTGCCTCGCCCAGCAGCGGTCCGGTAAAGGTAAGGAAGCTGATGGCCTCGCCGCCCAGCCGCGCGGCAAACGCTTGAAAGAAATTGAAATGTCGATGTTCGGAAGGAACGGCAGCAGACATCGCAATGGTGCGAAATACATGACGCAAGCCGCTGATTGCAAGCAGAATAAAGAAACCAAAACCAATGCGAATTAGCGCATCGAAGATCGGCTGCAGACCGACGCGATTAATGACATAAACGAGGAGGCCGAGTCCGAATAAGAAGGCTATGGTTTGTAGCCAAATGAAAGAACGCCGCGAGCTGTCAGGACCGGCAGGCTCGCTCTGATCGACGAGTTCCTCCAGTTCGCTAAAATCCTCTGGCCATTCCTCACCCAACTGATTTTCGGTTGTCCTCAAGGAGATGCAATTGCTCCGGTAACCGCGGTTTTTTCGCTCTCTGGTTTGGCAAGCACTTCTTTTACCAGCCGGCCGGGAAAGCGCCGAAAACCTCTATCCCACAAAACGGAAATTGGGTTGTTATCATCGCGTAAATTCCCTGTTAACGCCAGTACGGTGGGAACGAAGCTCAGACTGTCGTAGGGTTCTTCAACTACTAGTGCGCGTGGAATACCTGTTCTCGCGCCGCCAGCCAACATGAGAGTAGAGTGAGTGGAAATGCGAAAGAAGGAACCGTGGTTGCCTCCGGGGTTAAACCCGCGAACGTCAAAGTTCCAATAGTTGTTTGCCACCAGAAGCAGATCCGTTTCAATGAGCTCGCGCTGACGTCTCAGGAAACGGCGAGTCAAACGCTCATCCTCGGAAAGTCCAGGTTCGTTTGGAGAAAGCTTTTCTGTCCGATGGCGGGCAATTTCTTCGTAGAGGCCGATCATGCCGTTGGAGTATTTAGTCCGGTGTAAAGCATGAAGCCACTCAATGTCGGTGTGCCACTGGCTTAACCACGAAGCGCGATCCGGCCCAGGCACCGAAAGCTGGCTATCTTCAAAAATTTCCAGCGGCAGATCAGGCTGCCAGGGCACGAGCTCAAAGTGAAGCCGCCCAACAGCGTCCTGCTTCAAGTTTCGAATGGGCTGATAACGAAAACTCAGCGTGCCCTGTTCACTTTCCCGACTCAGGATCAGCGCCTGTTTCTCAGCGTTCCGATATACCCAAACGACGTCAGGACTAGCACGCCAAGCGGGCTGCGAGCGTGGGGGCCCCGCGTCGTGCACATTGTCCTGCAATAACGGCCGCACCAACTCCGCTGATATGCGCGTGACAATCATGTCGATGGGCTTGTTGCTAACTGTCGGTTGCACGTTGTTTCTCATGCTGATGCTCTGAAAGAGAGAAAAGTAGTCAACGCGCACAAAGCTTCTCTCCATGTCGATCGACAGATCAGGATTCAAGACAAGCCCCCCGGGTGCAAGGCCAACGATGTAGTTTTGCAACTGGTAAATACTATTACGCTCGCCCATCGTTCCTTTTGCGATGAGGTCTTCGATCTTGAGCTTCGCCGGCGCAAAGTTGTTTTTGCCGAGGGCCAGGAGGTTAGCCAGCGTCCGGGCATAATCGGTGTACTCCTTTTCCTGACCCATCCACCTTTCGAGTTGTGCGTAAACTCTTATTTTCGCGTCGTCGAGACCGAGTTCCATCTCCTGCTGCGAAAATTTCTTAGGTTGTGCCTCCCAAAGGAGGCGCTGCCTCTCGATGTGGCGACGCAAGACGACCAACTCCTCGTTGAGTTCATCAAGATTGTTTTGCCAGTGGGCGCGCCGTCGGTCTAATGTTTTGAAGAAGAGGTCAATGAGTGCCCGACGCACCGCCGGCGCCGCTTCATTGCGCTGCAGCTGCTGCATGAGAATGTGGAGAAGATTCAGGTCGCTGTCGCGCAGGTGTATCGACGCGCGCTCGTTACCATCAAAATCCAGTAACGCCGTGGGGTAATCACTACTGCGGCGTTTCAAGTAATAGGAGTCGTCGGTGGTGGTGGTTATCAGCGGGACCATAAAGTACATTCCCTTGATTGCGTAATCCAGAAGCAGCCTCCGCTTGGTGATTACGTGATGGCCCCCGCCACTCGCGCCACCCAGGAGCTTCACCAGATTGTAGCCCTGGCTGTAGACCCGCTCGTTCGTGTTGAATCCATGATCGGAAACCATGATTAATGCGGTATCAGCAGCCATGGGACTCTTCTCTATAGCCGTCCAAATGCGGCCAATGAGCAGATCAATCTCCTGCAAGGCACGCAGTTGAGATTGACGATCGCGATTATGATGGGCCATGTGGTCGAAGCCGCCGACGTAGATATCGAGGTAGCGAGTATGAGAATTACGCAGTTTCTCCATCAGTTCTCGCTCCATTTGGTCGAAGAACCAACTGCGCATCTCGAACCCCATCGTCCATTCGTCCCATAGTTCGCGCGGGTTCTTGATGAAACGGCGCTGCAACCCTTCTTTGAGTGTTGCAAAGCGCATCCCCCGCTGATAAAGCTGAAAGCTTATGAAACGATCCTGATGTGGAAAGGCATCGCAAAGCAACGGCAAACCAAGCGAATCAAGCACTTCAGTGCCGGGCATGTCCACACGGGCCCCGGCAGCGCTTTTCATGTAGAACGGAATGAAGTTTAGATAATCGTAGGCGTGAAGCGTATAGCGATCGAATTCCACGTTGCCTTTGATCTGTAAATGCTGGCCGGTATCGAGCACGGACCATGAAGGCCCCGAAAGGCTCATTCCGCGCACGTAGAAATTGGCGACGCGCGTCCCTCGCTGGTAGAAAACACGTTCAATCCAGGGAAGCTGGCTCTTGCCCGTGCGGGAGTCACGTTCTCTTACAAACTGATCGGTTAGATCGTAAGGCAAACCATCGACCTTCACTATCACGACACGCTTAGCCTGCGCGGAGCAGAGCGCGGGGAACAGGAGCAGGAAGCTAAACAGGAATAAAGAAAGACAAGCGGGACGACCGTATCGGAGCAGTTTCATTGTTCTCGACGCGTAGCGGCGGCATGAATTTAGCCCGGCGTTTCAACGCCGGGACAACGTTGGCTGTTGTGCCCGTCGCGCTAGCGACGGTTGAATTGCGCCCTTTATCAGACGTCGCTGACGCGACGAGGCGGAACGGATGGTTCCTAGCCCGGCGCTCCCACCCCTCGCGGGCTGCCCGCGCAGGGACCCCTGTTGAAACGCCGGGATAAATTCATCCCGCCGCTACGCGGCGAAAAACTCGAACGCGGTCCATATCTAACGCTGTTCGGTTGGGTTAACATCCCGCGTTGAACCAGAATCCGCCAGGGGCTGGATGGGTTTGGGATTGTTCAAATAAGCCGTAATTATATCTTTCCAGTGCTGCGCCAAATCCTTATTCTGCGAGATTCTTATCAGCTCGTTCCTGGCTTTCGGGTTATCTATTCGCGAAAGACTCTCGAGGCACATGCGGCGCGTTTCGTCATCCTCGGTGCGGGCAAAGATTTTCGCCGTTGCGCTGATCGCTCGTGAGTCAGCCTGCGAACCGTGTTCCGAAATAAATCGCAAAGAACGCCGAACGTCGTCCAAATTCCACATCACTTCGATTTGCGGACTCGATTGCGAAACCTCTCGCAAGAAGCGCGTGTGGTAAGTCAGACGGCGGGCAATGTCGAGCCGCGCGTCTATGTCCGGTGCGGCTTTCTCTCGATGAGCATATTTTCCGAAACTGAGGACGTTTCCCAGCCGGAAGAGTACTCGTTCGGCCTTTCCGTGCTCCAAAGAGACTGCTTCCGCGCGACGATCCCGATCGAGCTTTGCTGGAAGACCTTCCGGCGACTTGGCGTAGGAGAGAAGCGCGGCATATTGCTGTCTGGCTAGGTAGGCCTCGGCCTCGAGATCGTTTTCCAACGGATTCAGCGAAACTTTTTCCAACCGCCTGGTTATCTCCCGTCGCAAATCTGGATCCAGCGATCGGTCCAGAGAGAGCAGTAGTTTCAGTTGCGAATACGTGTGCAGCCGTGAAGGCTGATTGATGTCCATGCCACGTCTGCCCGTGACGACATCAAAGACCGTGCGCCCCAGTAAATATGGCACGTCTCCAAAGGGTGAAAGCGAAAATATATTGCGGGTCACATCCTGCAACACACGGCGAGACATCTCGCGCTTCTTGGGGTTTAGTGTGTCGCGAAAATCCACAAGCAGCATTGGGATTTTTGGATTATCGAGCCCATAAAGCGCCAGCGGAATTATCTCAACAGGTCGTGCTCCAGGCGTATCGGATGAAACCGGGCGATTCTCTGAATCAAAGAAACGCGTTTCGGCATAGCCGTCCCATTTTAGTAATCGCTTGTCGGACCAGGGATCGTCAATATTGAGAAAGCGTTTGCTATAGCGTTGACCCTGTCTGGCAGCAACCTCCTGGCGGGCCACCCAAAGAAGAGCGTGAGTCGCACTGTCGTCGGCCATTTGCAATGGCTCAAAATAGAGTGACTCAGCCTCGGCCCGCTGACGCAGCAATTCCCAATTGTGGCCGCGTTCATCGCGTACGCCGGTCAGCTCTTTCTCGTAGTAGCCTTTCAAGCGCAAGCTGTCAACAAGACCACCGAATGTCTTGCCAGTAAGCAGGAGACGCGCATGAATCTCCGAGATCTCCGATTCGGAAAAAGCCGCGGGACCTTCAAGTGCCTGATAAAGCGACAGCACCGAGAGTGCCCGGATGATATGCGACTTACGGTAGGCGCTTATGTTGTGCTCGTAAGAGCGAGTGGAAGCTTTTAGCGGCGTGCCGTAGGGATCGAGGAGCAGACTTTGTAGAGCTGTCCAAAAGATCTTGTTCCAAACCTCGCGATCCGCTGCGGCAAGATCCAGCACCGGGGGAGGTGCTTTGCCGGAAGCGCGCTTTTTGTTGCCAACCCTGGTGTACAGAAAAGGGATAGCGCCTGCAGCGCGTTGCCACATTGTGGGCCGAGTATAGGTCAGCGGCCACACGTAACGAAGGCGATCATTTTCGCGACTGAGGTCTCCAAGTGTGTCTCGGAGCACTGTCACCAGCGGTACCCAGCTGGGTTCTTCGGAGGAGACCACGCCACCTAACTTTGCATGGATGGTAATGAGCTCGGCGCCACCTTTGACGGGTACGATCTCAAGACGAAAGATATCTGCAGGTGAAGTAGAGTCCCTGGCTGCTCCGCCTTGAGCAAAAACTGGACTTAATAGAGAAGTCGGGGTAACTAGAACGACGAACAGAAGCCAAACTAAGGCAGAGCTTTTACGTCGTGAAACTCTCTTGGGGCAAAGAGGCATCTTCCGGTAACCCTTGATGGTTTTCAAAGTCGAATATGTCCCTGGTAATAGTTCGAACTAACTGCTCGCGTCTATTTCTAAGATGACTACGTCGCGCAAGTCAAGACATCTCATGCCAGACCCGCAGAACCCGTTGCTGCTAAACTTTCTTGCAAACCTGTGGCGCGTTCTGTGCCACTAATCATGAGTAACAATATAACACTTCTTCGCGTCTCGGCGTCCAATTCCCCTGGTCCATCATCGGTAAAGTGGAACGATGCGCCTACGATGCTCGAATAATGGAGACGCGTTGCCGGACAACAATTAACTCCAGGGAGTTGAGCGCCGCCGAAACTTTTGTTTGGAAACGATGGCTATTTCGGGGGAGGCGCGGAGCTTTCAGCGTCTTTGCCGTCTTTGGGTGGCGGGGATGTCCAGCCTGCACGCTCGAGTAGTGCAATTCCATATTGGATGGGAACCGCCAGATTTGATGCCTGGCTACCGGTGAAGACCGCGAAATTCACACCAATGACCCGGCCCGTTGGGCCAAATACGGGCGCGCCGGAACCACCTTCAGCGGTGCGGGCATCGTAAGCGATTCGCCTCACCTCGAGGTCGGTGATGCTGCCCTGCGTGGTCTGTGGCTGAAGGCGCCGCGATCGAGCGAGGTGCCCAAGCAAGGCGTCGAGCGACCCGCCGTAACGTTGTTGTATATCGCGGGACTCGGCATCGTCCAGTAGAGCCAGTAAACGATCGGGGCCTGAAGGGTAACCCATCATTACCACTGTCTTGCCTACCGCCACTGCATCTTTGTCGGTTTCGAGCGGAAGCACCGGGATATTGTCCGGCAACTCTTTGGTGTCGAAGACGCAAACCGCAAGATCGTCGCGGGTAGCTGCCTGCTTAAACTTCAATGGTATGGGCTGCGTATGTTCGGGGAAATAAGCGTTGAGCTTTTTGAGACGAGGCTGTCCTCTGACACTGCTAACGAAACTCTGCGCGCGATCGTCTGCCATCCAGGGCTGGACGATATGACGGTTCGTTACTACAAATCCCCCACCAACATAAAAGCCGGTGCCGACAAATTCAAATTCGGCTATCCTCCCTTTCCCTTCAGGAGTTAGCGCAGTTGGCTCGCCACTCGGTTGAGCTGCCTCGCCGCCTTCATTCACCGGTTCTTCGGGTTGACGGAGAGGGCGACCAGTCCCCGGTTCTACATAATAGAACGTGCCCGAGATCAACGAAACGCCGCTGCCATAGTCGCCGCGGAGTTTGACCGCGAGGGACAGACTGTCAAGAATCTCCTTGTTTGAGCGATCAAGGTTGGTAAGCGTGGCGTTGGTTTTCAACACCTGATCTTTCATCGAGGTGAGCTGCGCGCGCTGTTCGTCGATTGTGCGCCTGCTTCTCTGCACCTCTTTAAACAGCGAGAACCCGATGTAAAGAATCCCTCCTACCAGCGCCACGGCGATGGCCAGCGTGATCAGTTTGGTGCTGGGATTAATCTCCTTCACCAACTCCCGTGTAAATTCACGCAGAAAAACCTTGGCGTCGTCACGTCTGGCAGTCGCCGCTGATTCAATAGCGGCTTGTTCAATGAAGGGCGCTACGTGTGCTTCGTGGGCCCGCTGGTTTATGACCGCGGGCAGAGAGCGAATAGGAAAGAACTGCAAAGTGAGTGCGGAATCCGGAATAGCGACTTCATCGCCATCGCGTATCTCCGCATTGGTCTCCAACGGGCTGCCGTTGCGAGTGAGGGCAAGTGATTCGTCAAAGCCGATGACCCGGTAAAACCCGTTTGACCGCGCGAGTTCAAGGACCACTCCATCGGCTGCAGTGTTCTTCGGTAAGGACGACAGGCGCAACCGCAGGTCGCAATCGTCGCAGCTCCCAATGCGAATGTGTTCGTCGGTCAATACCTCGGTATGTTTGTCTTTACCTGAGGCGACGTGAATGACGAGGCCGGTTGCCATAAACGTGAGACTTCCATCTTTCTCTCTAAATAAGGGGCTACACTAATTTGGGCGACCTCATCAGACCGCTCAAACCAGACGCGATCATTCAGAGCGGTCGCCCTTCGAAGCCGTATTCTACATTGTATTTTCTGGCCTAGCAAAAGTTTAGAAACTTGGGTAGTGATGCAGTTTGAGTCCAACGGTTGCTTTCGATAGTTGCAGTCGCATGAGGTCAGTACCACCTCGCGGTAGCGGGTGGGTTGTGGCAGCGAAGGTATCAAGCAAAGGATCCAGCGAAATGGCGAATTAGATGTCGCGACGACCTGAATGCCACAGCACACCCACCCGCTACCGCGACGTGGTACTGACCTCAAGGGACCGCACGTTGTTGATATGCTGCGTCGCCAAACTGCATCAGTACCCAAACTTGAGCAGAGCGCATTCTGAGTCGCTTCATGTGCTAACATATTCGAGCAGAATTACAGTACCACTTTGCGACCCACGATGCCTGAAATTCCGTTCATTCAAGATCAGGAAAAGCTCAGGACGCTGGCGCCGATAACCACGGCACCTATCCGCCACCACGTGTTTGTTTGTCGAGGGACATCATGTTCGGCGGTAGGCAGCGCTGAGGTTATAGCGGCTTTCGAACATGAGCTGCTTTCGCGCGGAATCATGTTTGGGAAAGAGAAGAAGGGTAAGAATCCGAGAGGCAGCGTAGTACTGACAGAATGCAGCTCCGTTGGCTTTTGTGCGATTGGTGCGGCCGTGATGATCTATCCCGACGGGATTTGGTATGCGCAGGTGCGCGCGAGCGATGTGCCGGAGATCGTGGAAGAACACCTCATCAATGGGCGAGTGGTCGAACGATTGGCACTGTTGAAGGTTCCGTCAGAAGGGAAGCAAGAGGCGGCGACGATCGTCGGCAGCAAGAATCAGAATTGGGAAGCGTGAACGCTTCAAGACGAGTTGCCCATGCGGTTAGGTCTCTCTCTCATCTTCTCTAGACCTCACTTTTTGTTGCCACTCTTGTATTGCCTCAAGCTCAAGCAACATGAGCACATCCTTCGGGTACCGATACTGCTCGGTCTCGTTCGATTTTGCCGCGGCGTCCATGCGACGATCTAGTTTCCGGATTCTCGCTTCCGGCGTTAGTCTTAGGTTCGCCAGAGTTATGTTCAGATCTATCCCAACTTCAACTGCCCGCGCCGCGGCCGAGCCTGGTGGAGGATTAAGGAAATAGTCTTCTTCTTCCGGACTCATGACGGAACTTGTGTAACCGAGATCTTTTGGGATGAACTAGAACTCGACAAACTCTTCAGGGTAATGTGAAAGGTCGAGTCTCTCTTCGTCGGGTATAGGTCGAATTCCCCACTGCTGCATCGCCAAGGCACCGAAGAGAATCTCGATCGGCTTGCCGTCTTCATCCTTGCCAATTTCATCCAGGACCAGCGCGTGGGTGAAAATAGGATGACCTTCAATTTCGGCTTCGAGAATCGCTGCCGTGTTTGTCTCTCTTACTTCTCCACCGAGTGCAGTTCGAAAAACATGTGGCATGGCTGAGGTTTTCAGAATGCCCGCGACCGATGAAATCACGTAGGTATTTCGGGCGCCGGTATCAAACAGTGTCCAGCACTCTTGCCCGTCAACCCTGATCGTCTGTCTGATTCGTCCCATGTTGACAGTGATTTTGGTCCTTGGTCGCACATAGGTCAAGGAAGGCGTGTAAAGCACTGAGGCGGCCTATAGCTAGTCATTTTGCAACGAGCAACAAAGGTTAACTCAAGGTGCGAGAGGTGGCTTCAGGCAAGCTTCAGCTCGCGCTGGCAGCTTGCTTAGGCTTCCAGCGGAGAACAGGCTTGCGGGCGGCGGCGGCTTCGTCGAGACGGCCGATGCGCGTTGAATGTGGCGCATTCAAGACTAGTTCGGGATCCTCAAGAGCTTCGCGCGCGATCGAACGCATCGCTTCAATGAACTGATCCAATTCCTGGTGACCAACGGATTCTGTTGGCTCGATCAGCATTGCGCCCTGAACGATTAGCGGGAAGTAGATCGTCATCGGATGGAATCCGTAATCGATCAGCCGTTTGGCGATGTCAAGTGTTTGCACGCCTTTGCGCGTCTGACGTTTGTCTGTGAAAACAACCTCGTGCATTGGCGGAGCGTTGAATGGTTTTTCGTAGTCGCTGGTGAGAGCGTGGGCAATATAACGTGCGTTGAGTACGGCTGCTTCAGTGGCTTCGCGCAACCCGTCGTAACCGTGTGTTTGAATGTAGGCTAGAGCCCTCAGCATCATTCCATAGTTACCGAAGAACGCCTTTACGCGGCCGATTGATTGAGGATAGTTGAAGTCGAGTTTGAAAATGGACGATGCACCGGAGTCCTCACTTACGCCGGAGGCCCCACTATCGAGACTGACCCGGTCGCTACCGCTCCCGGTTCTGATTATTCGTGGCACCGGCAGAAATGGTTCAAGTTCTTTGGTGCAACAACATGGGCCACAGCCCGGGCCACCGCCACCGTGCGGAGTCGAGAATGTCTTATGCAGGTTGAGATGGATCACATCCACACCCATGTCGCCCGGGCGCGCGACGCCGACGAGTGCGTTCATGTTTGCCCCATCCATGTAAACCAGGCCGCCTGCCTCATGAACGATCCGGCAAATCTCCTGGATGTTTCGTTCAAACAGCCCGAGCGTGTTGGGGTTTGTCAGCATGAGACCGGCAACATCCCCGATTGCACAAAGCTCGCGCAAATGTGCGAGATCGGTTAAACCCTCTGTTGTGGATCTAATCGTCTTCACTGAGAAACCGGACAGATGAGCAGACGCCGGATTTGTGCCGTGGGCCGAGTCAGGAATTAACATCGTGCGGCGTTTCGCGGATACTTTGGCACCGTCCCGCGCGTCAATGTATGCGCGGATGATCATCACGCCGGTCATTTCCCCATGGGCGCCTGCAGCGGGCTGGAGCGAAATGCCGGGCAAGCCCGTGATCTCTTTCAAGTTTTCCTGGAGCTCGAAGATGACCTCAAGCGCGCCTTGCGCATCGCCCGTCTCGGTCAAAGGGTGGAGGCCCGCAAAGCCCGGGATGCGCGCAACCTTTTCGTTCAGGCGCGAATTGTATTTCATCGTGCATGAGCCCAGCGGATACATTCCCAGGTCAATCGAGTAGTTCCAGGTCGACATGCGAACGAAGTGTCGAATGACGTCTACTTCACTAACTTCGGGCACGCCTTCGAGATCGTCGTCGCGGAGAAACTGCTGAGGCACGATTGCAGTGATGGGTTGCTCTTCGACGTCGAGCGGCGGCAAACGATAGCCGATGCGGCCAGGCTGCGAGCGCTCAAAGATCAAAGCTTCGTTGTGGTTGATATGGCTAGTAACTTTGGTGATTTCGGATTTCATGTCAACTGCGGCAACATTTCTGCAACGGTCGTTTAAAGGCGGGCACCGCCCGAAACAGTCGTTTAGAGGCGGGCCCCGCCCGCCGTTTCAACAGTGTTAGCCAGATTTTCCATTCGTCTTGCGACGGTGGGCAGTGCCCGCCCCTACACTGTAACTGGCCGTGCCCCCCTCTAAACCTCCGAGACGTTTGTGGTAAGGAGCCTTAGCCC
>JBPCKD010000057.1:0-6160 GCA_051004635.1 Pyrinomonadaceae bacterium | reverse complement strand
ACGTATAACGATCTGTACTTGTATGGAAGGTGTGGCAAATAGTGAATCCCCACGAATCAAAATCATGAGCAATTAACGTTGTCACACCCTGAGCTGTTAGAGATTCGAGAAGTTCTCTTGAGGCAGTAACAGAAGTGCCCTTTGTGGACATGACTGCAATATCGTAGCGGTCCCTAATTCGGGCTCGCTCAAGAAGTGCGTTAAATCCCTCTTTCTCTATGAATAGCGCAAACTTGAAACGGTTTCCCGGCCCATTCGTCTCCACCCCTAGGCTGATACTGCTGAGGGTTAGCGTCGGCATTTTTGTCATCCAATTATTTGTATAACCTCGGACCGCCAGAGTGCCGAGGCCAATGCGCCGTTCTGTATGTGGCTCTTCGACATGTCCGCGATCGTCGTAAACAACATCCCACTTAGCCGTCAATGCAGGGTTCTCCTTTATAAAGTTCGGGAGGTGTCTCTGGGTGAAAATCCTGGGAGTTGGCCCAGATTCTGCCGCCAGTAAGTTTTAAAACGAGTGGGCGAGCTTGATACATAACCTGCCTAGCGTTTGCCGGCAGGGTGTTGTTAACGCTTGCCTGCATGTAAGCTCGCTCCATCACCTGATAGGCCGCGGCCTTAATGCTCAGCTCACCATGCTTCCCATAAAGCCTCCTGACAGCGCTTGGGCTAAGAAAACGCTGCTTACGTTTTGTTTTCTTCTTCTCAACCCGCCAAGGTTTGCTTGCCCGAAAAATCGCGTTGCGCACTGACTTGCTGAGATCGTCGCCAATCATATTAGGAACTCCTCTTCTTCCGTCTTTTCTTCCTGATCCTCATCGTTTTCGCCAGGATCGCCCTGAACTAGCATTGACTTGCTACGGCCAATGTAGTCAAAACGAGGCGTTGTCACGTGGACGCTAATGCACAGAGGATCGCGCGACTCCATCATCGCCTCACCAAGCCAGTCGCGCAAAAGAGGAAACGGTATGTCCAACGTGGGCGAGAAGTTGAGTCCAAAACGGATGCGCCTTTTCTCCCTGTCTTGTCGGTGTCCAATAGCGACCTCAACTATATGGGGGCGCATCACGTCGTCTGAGACCTGCTTCACATAATTGAGGACACCTTCCGCCGCAATGCCATCAACCTCAATTAGTCTCTTGATCATTGCCTCCTTGCCAATAGCTCCCAGCTTGCTGGCCTTTACTGGCTTGCTGGCGGCGCGCATCGCTTTCAGTAGGCGCTCAACTTTGTCGGCGTCGAGATCGCCGTCCGTTACCAGATCACCCAAGATCTGCCCTGAAAGACCAGCTTGAGCCGCGACTGACTGTTGCTTAGCCGTGCTGGTCAATCCGCAAAACTCAGAGACAAACTGCCGGACGGTCTTTTGAGACTGCCCATTGGTAACCTGTGCTCGTAGGAGATCGCTAAAATCGTCCACGCTGTACCAATGAGGGCTGGTAGGATCCGATGGTAGCCACTTCTGCCAGCTCGTTACCAGAGGGTCGCTGACGATCAACGTCTCCCCGTCTTGACACAGGTGGAAACCGGCATGGGGGTTAAATGTCGCATAGCTTTGCAGAAGGTTCAGAGCTTTTTTGTAAAAATCACCCGGTTTCGAGTCACTAATGAAGCTAGCTTTTTTTTGCCACCAAACCTTAATAACTGTGCCGTTTTTTACAAAGGGCCGATTGAGTGGAATTAGGTCAACTTGTGGCTTTTGGTGCAACTTATTCACCACCACACTGACTTCATAGGCATATCTTGGGGTGATAACCTCCACCTGTCCACGCTCGCCGTTATACACGAAGGGTGCCGCCCAAACGCACTTTAGCGCGTTTCCTTGCCTCCCTCGCGTCGGCGAAACGTATCGGGTTTTGTTGCTCACCTTAACCATGTAGTTTAGAGATCCTCGCAAGGTGTCCTCTGGTAAGCCCGGCCCGTTGTCGGTAACACTTACGCTATCGCCGTCCAAGCCAACCGTGACAACTGGCGCTACCGAATCTTCCTCGCAAGCATCTAGGGCGTTATCACGAAGCACTCGTTGAAGAACGTCGGCACAGTACCATTCGAGGCTGTGGACATCGAGTTGAAATAGGACGTGCCCTGCCAAACAACTCAACTCAGCGGGAGCGCGCCAACTAACAACTCAGCTGAGGGCGACAAGTCAAGAAGTTTTTGATCTTCAATTTGGATTATTAGCTGCGAAGGTTAAGCAGCGGCGACCCTTTCTTCCTCAAGCTCTCCAGATAGATGACCTCGTTGTAGGGCCTGCGCGTTTGCCAACATTTCCAGATGATGCGGATCCACTTGAAAGCGGAAGAAGTAGCGATCAATCAAAGGCATCACGAGCTTATGCATCAGCCTGAGCAGCAAGATGGCGAGTGCCATCACTATCATCACCGTCATTATGTAGGTGCGGCTGCCAACACAGGTTTGCGTTCGTTTTCATGCAGTGATCTCAGGAGCCGTCCAACGCCGGAATTGACCCGCCGGGAAGCATCTGCGAATTGATTCAAGTTCTCGATGAGAGGCAAGCTATTTTCCCGTCGGGTCGAATCCTTGTTCGGCGGCGCGCGGGCTTCACCCCGCCTTTATCATTAAAGGGCGCTGCCGTTACCCTCCCGCCGATAGTTTGCGGCCAATATGGTCGTAAACGTCTTTTAGCTCACGCTTCGGACTGAACTCCACAAAGGCCGTGTCCTCATCCACCCGGACGGTGTGCCCCGAAGGCCAGTAGAACACCTCTCCCGCTTGGCAAATCTCTTCTTTGCCGTCAGCGTAACGGACATGAACAGCCCCTTCCAGAACGTAGCCCCAGTGCGGGCACGGGCACCTATCATTTGGTAGCCCCTCAAGCAGCGGCGTGGCATCTGCGCCGGCGGACAACTGAACATATGCGACCGCCGTATCGCCCCATTCCGCCACTTGGAATTTTGCGACCGGCAGTTCTAAAGCAACCGGCAATTGCTCCTTACGTTGTTGCACGAATTTATCTCCTTTCAGAGAGCTGCGGTAACGAGAAATGACATGATTCAATTTATCCTTCTTAAACCTTTACATACAAGAAGGGGGCCGAACTTCTAATTAGGTAGTACGGTGTGGTGTTGCGACACGGGGCTTCTCATATAATAATCAGGACACTCACGAATTCCTTAGTATCAGCGGCAACCGCCGATACAATATTCTGTACGGCTTCGTTGCCCCCAGAACAACGGTTGCGTTCAAAGCGCTGACCTGTGCACTCACAAAGAGTGTCTCTAGGCTAAGCCCCCAGGCGTGCAATAGACTTATACCTAGTCAGGCGTCTTTCTCGGGCGGCGCAGCGGAAAGATCATTGATACTTCCTTGCGGTATCGCGAGTAGGTTTCGCCGTAGAAGCGCACTAGATCGCGCTCTTCAAACTGGATCGCCACGAGAATATAGACTGTACAAACGGCCGCAAAGAATAGATGGCCCAGGGTCATGCGCGGCGTGCTCCAGAACGCAATGATGAATCCCAGGTAAAGCGGATGACGCACAATTTTGTACAAGGCCGGCGTTTTGAAGGGCGATGGCTCCTCGGGCTGTCCCTTCAGATACCGATAAACCTGCTTCAAGCCAAAGAGGCCAAAATGATCGACAAGATAGGTTGACGCCAATACTTGGCCCCAGCCAATCCAGAAGAGACCTTGCAGCACAATGCGACCCGTCGGGTTGCGCACGTCCCAGATGATCTCCAGCATCGGTCGCCATTGCCAGAACAGCAGCAACAACACCAGGCTCGCCAACAGCACATAGGTGCTGCGCTCAACCGGTTCAGGTACGATTTTGGTCCAGGCGCGCTTGAACCATTGACGGGCCATCACGCTGTGCTGAATCGCGAACAGGCTGAGCAGAAGCGTGTTGATTATTAACGCCTCCGCGAGCGGTACTCCAGGTCCTGTATCAATTGACTTAGGCACAACAATGTTGCCGACGAACCCGATGGCATAGAGGAACGTCACAAAGAATATCAGGTAGCAGATCAGCCCGTAGAGAAAAACAATAGCCCGACCAAACATGAAAGGCCTCCTTTTCCAAAGTGGTTTCGGATTTGACGCAACGCTGCTCATCGAGTATGACAATACCCAAAATAATGCTAATCACATTCATAGCGTCTGCCGCGACCTTAAAAATGATTTTGGGGAAGATATGTTGCTCAAACACTATAAGGAAAGTAATCACCATAAATAACTTGTGTTTGAGTGTTGAAATCAATTAATTAGCAATGTAGATAGTCTACCGCCGCCCAACAGTGTATGAATGGAACCCTTCGAGTGGTAGCTTTGTAGTTCTGTAAGACTTGAAAGCTCGGAACAACTATTTCACCCCGGCGCTATGTTGAAAACTCCTCGCTCGACCATGACCAGTCAGGAATGGAACGTAGCCGACGTGGTTGCCGAGGGCGATTGATCTATTGGCGCCGAGGGGAGTTTGGCAATTGATCTCCGTCGATAAACTCAGGCGATAAAAGGCGAACCGGCTGTAGTTCCAATTTCATAAATGGTGAGGATGTGCGGATGATTTAAGGCGGAGGCTGCTTTCGCTTCCTGAATGAACCGCTGCAATCGCTGCGGGTCTGAGGCCAGTGCTTCAGGAAGGATCTTGATTGCCACCGTTCGATCCAACTCAGTATCCTGCGCCAGATAGACTTCGCCCATCCCGCCCTCGCCAATCTGCGAACGAATTTCGTGGCGGCCGAGTCGAGTGTTGGGGGCGAGAGGCATGTACGCTTCAGCAATATCGCCGTAGTCAGATTCCGCTTGACTCTATTACAGACCAACTAAAAGTTAAAGGAGTTGTGCGGGCCAGACATCCGTCAAAATACAAAGCGCAGTTGTGGTATCTAACTCTTCGAGTCATCACTGCCGCTGAATATGTAGTTCCTATTGGCTTGCGTGGCGAAAGTGATTCTGAGGGTCACCTGGTGAAAAAGAACAGCTGAGTCGGGCCTTACGGAGATGAGGTTCTCAGCCTCGCCACGACTGAATCAGAAGAATTACGCGCACGAAACCAAAACAGCAACCCGTGGCTGTGGGTTGCCGTTTCAGTTCAGTCACTTGCTCTGTGATCGACGAAGAGTGTTCACTTCCGAGTCGCTGCGATTTCGACTTTCGGTGGCTGGGCGTTACTCTTTGCGATTTCCTTCGCCAAACTGAGTTCGGCGCTTGAGGGATCGAGTTCACGCCCACTGTCGGTCCTGAGCATCCAGACCTGTGAGAGAAAGTAGCGATCGCCATAGCGGTGGAATACCACTCTCTCAGGCTTTTTGTCCCACCCAACAGTTCTGGGTGCGACAATGATGGCGCTCTGCTTGCCATCTGCGCTCCGCAGCAGCAGAGCGTTGTGCGAAATGAACTTCACGCTGTACGTGCCGGCCTCAAGCTTTACCTTTCCAGCGGTGAAGTCGAATGGGATCGTTACCTCGATCTTGCTTCTTGATTGTGCGTGAACTGATACGACAGCCAGCGTCATTAAGAGGCCGAGCATCGCTACGCTCAGGAATAGTGGTTTTTTCATGGTGACTTCCTTTTGGTCCTTGTTACGCGGTGGCCGAAGCATGACCGCTCCGCAGGTGGTGGCCTGGCGCTGATCCATTCCTATGTTTTGGGCCCGCCAGCCCGTTATTCGTGCTTCACCTATTAGAGCGTTGTTCAAAAGGAAATCCCCTCACCTCGGGAAAGTGCTAAAATTGCGGGCGAATAGTTCCTCGCAAACTAGCGATAGTTAACCGTCGAGAGGCTGAAATGTCTGAGGAAGAGAGGGAAGTCCACAAGGCAAATTCAGTAGGCCCACCGGAAGGCATAACTCAGCTCCTGTTAAGATGGAGCGACGGCGACGTTTCAGCCCGTGAAAGACTGATGCCGCTGGTCTATGATGAACTGCGCCGCCTGGCGGGAAAGTATCTAAGACGCGAGCGGGCGAATCATACTCTGCAACCCACGGCATTGGTGAACGAGGCTTACTTGCACTTGGTTGACCAGCAGAAAGTTGAATGGCAGAACCGCGCCCAGTTTTTTGGTCTCGCCGCGAGACTGATGCGGAATATTCTTGTAGATCATGCGCGGAGTCATCAGGCGGCGAAGCGCGGCGGCGGAGAACATTACAGCGTCTCTCTTAGCCGGGCCGATCGATTGTCGGAGAAGCCCGAGGTTGACCT
>JBPCKD010000056.1:0-12650 GCA_051004635.1 Pyrinomonadaceae bacterium | reverse complement strand
GTTGCCTCCACAAACGAGGTTGCCTCGCGTGTAGGCGTTGACATCATGAAGCGCGGCGGGAACGCCGTTGACGCGGCCATTGCGGTGGCCTTTGCTCTGGCTGTGACGCATCCCGCCGCCGGCAACCTCGGTGGCGGCGGATTCATGATGGTTCGGCTCAAAAACGGAAAGACCACAGCGATTGACTACCGCGAGATGGCGCCGGCTGCCGCAACCCGCAATATCTATCTCGACCAACAAGGGAATGTAATCAAAGGCGAAGGCGGCCCGCTGGTGGGCTATCGCGCCGCGGGTGTGCCGGGAACAGTACGCGGCATGGAGTTAGCGTTGAAAAATTATGGTTCTGGCAAACTTAGCTGGGCACAACTCGTCGAACCCGCCCGCCGCCTCGCTGCCAACGGGTTCCGAGTGACTTATTCGCTCGCGCGCTCACTGCGCGGCAGCAACGATTATCTGTCGCAATATCCCGAGACGAAACGCATCTACCTTAACGACGGAAAGTTTTATGACGAGGGCGAGCTGTTTCGCCAACCGGATCTGGCGGCTACTTTTTCACGGCTACAAAAAGCTGGTCCAAATGAATTCTACCAGGGTGAAACCGCGCGATTGATCGTCGCTGACATGAAACGCAATAACGGTTTGATGACCATGTCCGACCTGCGCGGTTACGTGGCGAAGCAGCGCCAACCTTTGCGAGGCACCTATCGCGGTTACGAAGTTATCTCCATGCCTCCACCTTCATCAGGTGGCGCAGTGTTAATCGAGATGCTGAACATCCTCGAGGGTTACGACCTAAAGAAGATGGAATCATCCTCTTCCGACCGCTATCACCTGATGGCCGAAGCGATGCGCAGGGCCTTTGCGGATCGAGCTGAGTTTATGGGCGACGCTGATTTCGTCAAAGTGCCGGTAGCTGGTTTGATCGATAAGGCTTATGCAGCCAAACTTCGTAGCACCATCAAGGACGAAAGGGCGTCGACCAGCGTAGAAGTCCGGGCCGGGAAACCAGCCGGTCATGAATCTGAAGAAACTACACATTTCACGGTTGTTGATACGGAAGGAAATGCGGTAGCGAACACCTACACTCTGAATAACTCGTATGGCTCGGCTGCGGTCGCCAAAGGCACGGGCATACTTCTGAATGACGAGATGGACGACTTCGCGGCGAAACCGGGCACACCAAATATGTATGGGTTGATCCAGGGCGAGCGAAACGCCGTCGCGCCAAAGAAGCGGCCTTTATCGGCGATGACCCCGACCCTGGTGCTGCGCAAGGACGGCAGTCTTTGGTTCACAGTCGGCAGTCCGGGCGGGCCTACGATCATCAACACTGTGCTCTGTGTGATTACCAATGTCGTCGACTACGGCATGAACATCCAGCAGGCCATCGACGCACCGCGAATTCATCATCAATGGCTGCCGGATGAATTTGTGTTTGAGCCCTACGGCCTGTCGGGCGACACCCAGCGCGCGCTTAGCTCGCGTGGCCACAAACTGGACAGGCCGCGCTATCTCGGCGATGCCGAAGGAATCATGATTGAAGAGAAGACGGGCGTACGGCTAGGCGCAACGGATCCAAGAAGAAGCGATGGGCTGGCGGTTGGGTATTAGGTGAATGATTCTAAAGAGTAAGCGATGAGATTTAGTGAGTTAGTCAGACTACTGGAGAAAAATGGTTTCGCCTTGCTTAAGGAAAAGGGTTCAATTCGCTATTACGTCAAGCCCGGGAATGACAGGCTTGTTCGAGTTGATTATCATGGCCCAAAGGAAGTTCCCACCGGCACCTGTCATGCTATTTTGAAAGCCGCTGGGATAAAAGAAAAGGAATAGTCAAGATGATTGATCTAAAGTATTCCCTTGTCATTGAGGCTACCGACGATCCCAACTTCTTTGGATTCTTCTCACCGGAACTCGAAGGTTTTACCGGGGTCGGGCATTCGATCGAGGACTGCCTGTATAAGGCGAGATGGGGCATGGAGGAGCATCTTGGGCTGCTCCGAGACCAGAAACTTCCGGTTCCAGATCCGAATCCAAATCCTAAGGTGTTAGTTCAAAACACCGAGCAGGTGGCACCGGCTGCCTAAGTAATTCCATTGCCTCCAACCCAACTCACTTCTACGCTCGCACGGGAGGAAGACAAACTCCTCGCATGCATTCATTGCGGTTTGTGTTTGGAGGCGTGTCCTACCTACGTAGTCACTGGCGACGAAAACGACGGACCACGCGGCCGCCTTTATCTAATGCGCGCGGCTGCGGAAGGACGGCTCGCCAGCGACTCGCTGGCCTTCGAGCGGCATATTGATCGGTGTCTCGGTTGCCGGGCATGCGAGCAGGTGTGTCCGGCGGGCGTAGAGTATGGACAACTTTTAGAAGCCGCGCGCGGGGAATTGTTTGTGTCCGGGAAGACGCGTGGCTTCAGTTATGGATTACTGCGTTTGTTGCTCAAGCATGTGTGGTTACACACCGGGCGTTTGAAATTTGCGTTTAGGATGGCGCGAATTTTTCGGGATGCGGGCTTCGCGCAAGTGCTCCTCAAAACTCGAATAGCGAGATTGTTCTCAAGGCAATTCGAATTTGGTTTGGCGTTGCTGGCGAGCTCATCTCCCAAATTGGTCAAAACCGGTAATCAATCTAATCAGAAGCTATGTGTGGAAACGACGTCTACAGCAGGCGCAACCCGCGACAACACAATGCTCTTTACTGGTTGCGTCGGTGCTGGACTTTTCTCGCGAGTGAACCACGCCACTTGTCGCGTACTCGAAGCCAACGGTTTTGCGGTTGAGACGCCCGCGCAACAAGTTTGCTGTGGAGCGCTTCATGCGCATGCCGGCGATCTCGAAGGGGCTCGCACTTTGGCGCGCCGAAACATCAAAGCCTTCTCAGGCGCTGGCCAGTCCCCAATAATTACGAATGCCGGTGGTTGTGGAGCGATGCTGGCATCTTATGGCCACTTGCTGACCGACGACGAAGCGTTTCGCGAGCCGGCGTCTCAATTCAGCGCGCGGGTTCGCGACGTCAGTCAACAACTGGAAACTGTCGAACTCCTCACAACCACTGGTGCGCCGGGCGTTACCGAAGAGTTTGTGCGGGGTCACCAGCCGAGCAGCTCGGCTGGCGTGCGAGTTACATACGATGCTTCATGTCATCTGCTTTATGGACAACATGCCGGTGAAGCTCCGCTTAAGATGGTGGGGTCAATTCCGGGAATGAACTTCGCGCGGCTTGAAGGTTCAGAAAGATGCTGCGGAGGCGCAGGCATTTACAACTTGCTCGAACCCGATTTGTCGCGCAGTGTTTTGGAAGAGAAACTCCTAAATATTCAAGCGACCGGGGCAAAGATACTGGCGACCGGAAACCCCGGCTGCCAAATGCAGATCGGCGCCGGCGCGATTCTCTCCGGAATGGAATTAACAGTTTGTCATCCGGTGGAACTGCTGGATGAGTCGTACGCCCGGGCTGGGATTTACGAAACTGATTAGCCTGCTTTTGGCAGCAATCAAACGGGTCCGTTGAAAGAAATCATCCAACCAGC
Organism: Pyrinomonadaceae bacterium; assembly: GCA_051004635.1. GTDB lineage: Bacteria > Acidobacteriota > Blastocatellia > Pyrinomonadales > Pyrinomonadaceae > PSRF01. The sequence continues at coordinate 9,118 of JBPCKD010000056.1, read as the reverse complement.
CTGCGAAGCTGGCGGACAGAGTGCTAGCCCCAGGCGATGGCGAAGCCAAGCCTGGGGAACGCGAACCGAACGCGTCCGAGCCCCGAAGGGGGCGACAGATGACCCGCCCAAGTAATTGAGCTTGGGTGATCACAAGGATCGTAATATAGCCCCCCTAACTAACCAACTGTCGCCAGCTTCGCAGGCTGGTCGGATGCTTCCATCCAAAGTAGTCTTAACCCAACCGAAACGCAGCCGGGAAACAAGAAATGACGCACTGGTATTACAGAGGTTTGAGGTTATTCCGTCACACTCCTACCCACGCCTGGCCCTTAATCAATTTGCGAAAATTAGTGACAGTAGCTGCCGTGATCTTTCTTATTGCGGCAGGGCTCTGCGCGCAGAGCGGAAGGGACGAAAACCAGAAGCTTCAAGAGGTGCGCTCATATTACGAAGCCGCACAGAGGTTTCAACACGAAGGCAACTGGGTTGAGGCAGAAAAGGCGTGGCGAGCGGCCCTCAAACTTGCTGCCACCGACGCTCGCGCCTGGACAAACCTGGGCGCTGCTCTAAATCGTCAGAATAGGAGCGGTGAGGCGATTGAGGCATGGAACCGCGCCATCACCCTTGATCCAAAACTTGATGGCCCATACTTCAACATTGGGCTCACTCTCGTAAAGGCAGGCAACTACGCCGGTGCGATTCCTCCACTTCAAAAAGCACTTCGACTTGAGCCGAAGAATGAAGGAGCCCGTCGCGCGCTGGCAGCGGCCTTGATAGCCAGCGAACGATTTCGTGAAGCCACACGAGAGATTGCTCAATTGCTGACGCAAGCGCCTCGTGATGCAGGACTACTGGAACTGGCCGCGCACAGTTTCATGCGCCAGCATCGCTACGCAGAGGCCGTGTTGGTGTTGCGCCGGCGTCTTGATCTTGAGAATGACACCAGTCAAATGTGGGCTCAATACGGCGATGCTCTCGATGGTGCCCGTCGTACGCCTGAGGCGGTTGAAGCTTATCGAAAAGCCGTAGATCTGGATCCGGCCTCAACGCTCGTACGCTACGGCCTTGGATATCTCTATTGGAAGCTGTATCGCTATGACGAAGCAGAACGTGAACTTACCGAGGTGTTGCGACGTGATCCAAAGAATCCGCGGGCGTCATTCACGCTCGGCGACCTATATTTGACGCAGGGGAATGCGCAAACGGCGCTACCGTTCTTGGAAACAGCCGCGGCAGCTTACCCGAATGAGTTTGACACCAGGTTTGCGCTTGGCCGGGCCCTCCTGCTCACGGGTAGCTCGGAGCTTGGGATTGCAGAGTTGCGCACTGCGGTAAATCTTAACGAAACGATCGCTGATGGCCATTTCCAACTTGGGCGAGCCCTGATACGAGCAGGAGCAAAGGAGGAGGGGAAGCTGGAGTTGGAGAAAGCGCAGGCGTTGCACAAGAAACGGCGTGAGGCGGAAAACGACCGATTTCGCAAGAAGCTGCCCTGAGGGTTCATGCCTGGTAGGCTTCGCGCCCACCGACTATTGTTAGGCGTACATTTCCCACATCGTCCAGAGCAACCAGATCCGCACGCTTCCCTTCCTCGATTGCGCCACAGTCATCCATTCGCAGCAGACGCGCAGGATTCGTAGCCGTCATTCGCGCGATATCGCATTGCGTGGCACCTAGTGCTTGCATCATGCGCGCTGCATCGAGCATTGTGATTACCGAACCCGCTATGCTTCCTCGCGCATTGCTGGTTCGTCCTTCTTCAACGGTAATTGTTTCACCCCAAATCTTGTATTCCCCATCCCCTTGTCCGGCCGCCGCAATTGCGTCGCTAATCAACATCAAACGATCCGGCGTTTTATGTTTAAGCAGAAGCGACAGAACTAATGGGTCGAGATGAATCCCATCGGCGATGATGTCGCAGGTGACACCATCCCTGGCGAGCCCCCAACCAACTGGTCCAGGTGACCGGTGATGGAGCGGTGTCATCGCGTTCATGAAGTGGGTCATGTGATGAGCGCCGGCCGTAAACGCCCTGTCCAACAGATCGACCGGCGCGCGAGTATGGCCTATCGAAGCCACCCAGCCGCGCGCGTCCAACTCGCGAATCAACTCTACTCCTCCCTCGATCTCAGGTGCGAGGGTCATCATTTTTACAACGTTCGCTACTTTCGGGGTCGGTAGTTGCTCAAGGTCGGAGGGTTGTGCGTAGGTGCGGAAGAATTTCGTCTGCAGCGCGCCGCATTGCTGCTGGTTCACAAAGGGGCCTTCGTAGTGCACGCCGACCACGCGAGCCGCTGCCGGCCGCGCGTCCTGCTGGCTGATTAACACCTCAATCGCTTCGACGGCATGCCGGTAGTCATCATCCGGCGCAGGCACAAATGTCGGCAGCCAAGCCGTCACGCCCTGGCGCGCGAGGAAGCGCGCGACGAGGTGGAGATCTTCGGCTGTCGCCGCCATAGTATCCACGCCGAAGGCGCCGTGAATGTGCGCGTCAACGAAGCCCGGGAAAAGCGTGAGCCCCGAGAGATCAATTACCGAATCCGCAGCCGGCAATTGACTTGACGCAGGCTCAATGACCTGGGCGATACGATCGTCATGAATTAGCAGGCTGGCCTTCTCGGCCGTCCGGTCGGGTAGGACTACGCGGGCATTATGCAGGAGCACTGTGTTGTATGGACCGAGCGTTTCAGTTTCCGATTGCGGCCTCGCTTATCTGGCGCTCCAGGAGATTAGCCAGCGCCTCAATGCGGTTATCCGCTGTCGTGTTGCGCAACGGCCGGGGTTCCCGCCGTGGGACAGATATTTCTCGTTCCTGTTTCCTCGCGTATGACAGTAGTGCCTGAAGGCGTGTTTCACTCGCTTCTAGGCGTGATGCAGTTCGCTTTTGCTTCTCGATTCACAGCCATCCGACACTTCTTCGCAAGCATTTAGGTGTTTGCGGTGTGCCCGCAACCGCTGTCAAAGGCTGCGGGCACACGCAAAGATCGGTAGTTCTTCGTTAGAAGTAGAGCTTCAATCCGAACTGCAACTCGCGCGGCAAGCGAGCCGACGTAGGGCGTCCCAGAGTCGTGGCGGTGAGCGCGAGCGTAGGATCGAAGACCACGCCGACCGCCGTGAATTGCGTGTGGTTGAAAATATTGAATGACTCCGCACGGAATTGGAGTCGGAAGTCACGGTCTTTGTTGAAGTAAATGTTTTTGATCGCCGAGAGGTTCGTCTGATTCTGAGTGGGAAGCCGCGCGAACGCTCGAGGTGAATTGCCGAACGTACCGTCGGGCGGGAGTCCAAAGGCTGTCGGGTCGAAGATGAATGGTAGCCCGTTCGAGTCTAGGGTTCCGGCCAGTCCCGCGTTCGGGTCGCTGATTAGGTTTGGGCGGTTGCCTCGGAGACCGCTGTTCGTCGCCGCGTTGCCAAACTGAACCCCACTCAGGTTGAGAACGCGGGCGACGGGCAGGCCCGACTGGATTTGGGTGATGCCGGAAATCTGCCAGCCCCCGAGTGCGTGACGTAGAAGACCGTTGTCACTCTTCTTAAACCACGGCAATTCGTAGACGTAGCTCGCGCTAAACACATGGGCGCGGTTACTGCGCGCCACGGCATACTCGCCAAAGTCCTTAAGAGAATAGTGCTGTGGAGTGTCAACCGCATCGCGGTCATTGGTCGCATTTACGAGGTTCTTACTCCAGGTGTAAGCCACAGTGACAGAAGAACCTGTCGTAAACCGGTAGACGAACGAAGAGAGCATGCCATGATACCGCGATTTGCCACTCGATTCACGGTAAGTAATCGAGGTGTATCCGCGGAAGGGACGCGCGGCATTAATCACATTTACCGTAGCCGTGCCACCGGCAGCGATGACCTGTTGGGGAGTCGGCCAATTGATATCGGTGATGCGGATGAGATTGTCACCCTTTGTGCCAACGTAGCTGAGGTCGATAGTGGCGTTCTTGAACACCTGGTGCTGAACTCCGAGTGACCACTGCTGCGTCTCGGGCAGCTGAAACTCTGGATCAGTGCCTTGCAACGCGGGCGGCGCGATGGCGTTGACCTGCCCGCCGGTTGGGTTGGAAAGCGTTATGACGGTAGAGCCCGAGGTAGTAAAGCCGACGCGCCGATTGAACGGCGGATTAACTTGCACGTTCTGGCCGAACACGCCTGACAGAGGCTGATCAAAGTAGAAGCCGTAGCCCAGGCGGACCACTGTCTTGCCCTTCGAGAATGGATCCCAAGCTAAGCCGACGCGGGGACTGAAGTTATTGAGATCCCGAGGCGCGATAAATGAGCCATTCGATGAGTTCCGGCCGGCGACAACGATGCCGTTCAGAGGATCTCCCGTACCGGGAACAATGGTCGCGCAGGTTAGAGGCGTGGCCGCGGTACAGGTTGGCGCATTGGCGCGAACGTAGCGGCGCGGATCGAAATTCGTCAGGATGTTGTCTACGTCGCGAACGGGAGTAAAATACTGGTAGCGCACGCCGTAATCGAGGGTTAAGTTAGGTCTAATCTTCCAGGTGTCCTGCGCGAAGAATTCCCGGCGGCCGAAGCGGAAGTCAAACGTCACGTCACGCTCATCTTCACTGTAAGTATTGGCGACACCGAGTAGAAACGAGGCAGCGCCCAGGCCAGTGCGGGCAGTACCGCCGAGGGCCGTAGGACCGGCTGTCTGGTTGCCGCTGAAGGCGAAGCCGCCTTGCGACAGGTTGTTGGCATTCTCGGCCTTCTGCTCGTGCGAGAACTCTCCGCCGAATTTGAAGGTGTGGTTGCCGCGCGTCCACGTGAGCACGTCGCGGACAGCATGGATGCGAGTCAGAATGCGAAAGCCCTGGTGACCGTAGGCAATGCCGCCAAAGGTCGAGATGTTGATGGTCGGAATGGCGTTAAAATTGTTCTCCGGGAACCGCTCGGGAATAGTATCCGCTCCAGTGTAATCAGAGCGGCGGCTGCGACCAGAAGGCGTCGAGCCTATAAGTGTCCCCGAAAAGTTGTAGGTCGCCTCATTGACAATCCTTGGCGACAGGATGCTCGTCATCGAGACCGCCAGGACGTGGCCGGGCACGCGAGTGTTTGTTGTCGAAACGCCGGGAAGGTTCACCGAAGCATCGCCAAACAGACCCTGTGACTCCTGCGTCTGGGAGAGGTCGTGTGTGTAGCGACCGAAGAGCCGGTTGTTGTCGTTGAAGTTGTGGTCAATGCGAACAGTTTCCTGGCGCGTGTTGTTGAGGCTGATCGGGCTGAAGATGAAGGAGTTAGTGCCGCTGTTCGGCAGCGGAAAAGCGTCCAGCAGTGACACGGCGCGCAGGTCGAACTCGCTCGATGGAACGCGGTTGTTGGCGTAAGCGGTCGATGTGCCGAAGCGAAAGATCTGATTCACGCGCACTTGAATGAGCTGGCCATTCGTGTCAATCGCCGTGGCGACGAGGGGCTGAGCCTCCGGGCAAACGCCTGCTGCGCTTGCGGTCGCGGTGGTGCTGCCTGCGGCGTTACGGCAGACCAGATTGCCGAGTCGCGGCCCGAAGTCACCGATTCGATCGAACGCATTCGGCACGGTGCGGGTGGCCGCGGTTGTACCACGGATTATGCGGCGCACTTCTTCTGAAAAGAAAAAGAAAGTCTTGTTACGCCCGCTCCAATACCTCGGTCCGCCCTCGCCGAAGAGCGGCAGCATTACCGGTCCACTAATAGTTCCTCCGAAATTATTGTAGCGCAGCTTGGGAGTCTTGAAGATCGGATTCACCGCGCCGTTCGCCAGCCGGGCCTGTCGATTGTTGAAGAAGGTGTTGGCGTTAAGTCTGTCGTTGCGAAAAAACTCATAAAGCGACCCGTGGAAATCGTTGCCGCCGCCACGTGTGACGACGGTGACAACCCCGCCACCCGAGCGGCCAATTTCGGCCGTATAGTTCGAGGTAAGCACCTTGAACTCCTTAATCGAGTCCACGGTGGGCGTTGAAAGAAGAGTGATGTTTGAGCCAGGGTCGGTGTTGGTGACGCCATCCACCAGGTAGTTGACCGCATTGCGGCGCATGCCATTGATTGAGATGTCGGCGCGGCTCGTCAAGCCGAAGGTGCTCTCGTCATCGAGACTTGAACTGACACCTGGCACCAGCTCTGCCAGCTTTAGATAGTCACGATTCACGAGGGGCAACTCAATCACCTGAGTACCGGAAATTAGAGTCTGCCCGGTTGGACTGTCCTGAATTACCGCAGTCTCCTCACTAATCGTGACCGTCTCACTCGGCGAACCCGCCTCGAGCACAATTTCGACAGGGCGACGATCCTTTGCGCTTAGGGTCAAAGTCTGCAAGTAACGTTTGAAACCTTGATGCTCAACGCTAATGCTATAAGTGCCGGGCTGCAAATTAGTGATTACGTAGTTGCCGTCATCATTCGTCCGCACACGACGCTCGGTGTTTGTGTCGGTCTTAATCATGACGACTGTCGCATTCTGAATAAGTCCGCCGGTTGAATCGGTTACCTGCCCGGTGATCGTAGCCGCCGTTTCCCCTTGCCCGAATGCAACGGCGCTTAAGCCAAGTAACAGAACCACGGCCAGTGATAGAAGTCGGGGGGAGTTGTTGAAAAGCTTCATGGGAGTGTCCTCTCGTTTAGGTCAAAAATGTCGTTATTCGGAAATGAAAACTGAAGTCGCGTTGCACGCCGGATGGATAATCAACTTTGGACAGGCAATCAATATTCCATAATAGTCGGGGTTTGCCCAACCGGTAAACGCTCAAGTGCTTCACATCATTTGTTGTTGGTCCGATATAAACCCAGGTTCCTTCTCCAAATTAATGGATTACCATCCAAACTAATGAAAACATGAAGGCAGATCAGGTGTACCGCAATGATCTTTTTCTATCGCCGCCGCCGCCGGAAGCGGGTACTCCGATTCCCTCCCAAAAGCGACGCAGGACTAAGGAAATATTTCGTCCCGTGCCAATCCGAGTCTATCCACTGACCGCTACGCAGGGAGCGGCCACGGCGGCAGGTCCAGGAGTTTCAAGATCGTTAGTCTCACGTCTAAGCATTTCCAGATGCGAGCGCAACTCTCGCACGCGCTTTTCGTGATCGGGCTGTGAATAAAGATTGTTCATCTCCTCCGGATCATTCTTCAGGTCGTAGAGTTCCCACTCTTCCGGTTGTTCCCAAAAATGAATTAGTTTCCAGCGTTCAGTTCTAATACCACGATTCTTACGAGCGCAATGCTCCGCCGGATACTCGTAGTACTCATAAAGAAAAGCGTCGCGCCAGGGTATCTGACGGCCTTCAAGCTGCGGCAGAAAACTACGTCCCTGCATCCATGGCGGCACGGGTACGCCGGCCATTTCCAACAGGGTAGGCGCAACATCGATATTAAGAACCATGTGCCTCGAATTAACCTGCCCGGACTTCACCCGTGACGGCAGACGGACTAATAAGGGCACCCGGATTGAGGGTTCGTACATCAATCGCTTGTCGAAGAGACCATGCTCTCCCAGGAAGAACCCGTTGTCGGATGAATAGATAACCAGCGTGTCGTTGCTAAGGTTGTTCTTATCCAGAAAGTCGAGCACGCGCCCGACGTTCTCATCGACCCCGAGTAAAGTACGATAGTAGTTCTTTGCCAATTGCTGGAAGTTTTGTCGCTTGCGTTCGTCAGGAGGAAGTGTGCCGGCCACCCCTCGATTACGAAAGTCAGGCATATCGGCAACTGCCATTTCAGTTTTGCGCAGCGACTGCGGGCGGCCCTCGAACGAATCGTTGAATGACCGGGGGATAGGGATTTCGATGTTGTCAAACACCTTTTCGAAACGTGCGGCCGGTAACCAGTTTCGGTGCGGTGCTTTGAAGTTGTAGAGCAAGCAGAACGGTCGATCTTTCGGGCGTTGTTGTAGAAATGTCAGCGCCTGGTCTCCCACTACGTCGTCCGCATGGCCACGAAATTTCATCCTCATGCCGTTGGTGATCATCTCAGGATCTGTATAAGGCCCGCCTCCTCCTGGTAGGATGATCCACTGGTCGAATCCCGTGGGCAAAGAACGAAGATGCCATTTGCCAACTAACGCGTTGTGATAACCGGCGCGGCGCAGCAGGTGAACGAAAGTTTCCTGCTCATTTTTCAGACCCGGCTGATTAGAAAAGATGGATCCCGAAGCACCGTTTGTGGTGACACCATGCGTGTGTGAATAGAGGCCGGTGAGAAATGATGCGCGACTGGGAGCGCAAAGTGAGTTGGTGACGAACATTTCAGTAAAGCGTGTGCCTTCCGCCCCGATGCGATCCAGGTTCGGTGTTTTCAAGATCGTATTGCCATAGGCACTCATCGCGCTCTGCTGCTGGTCGTCAGTCATGATGAAAATGATGTTGGGTGCCGCGCTCGTCATAGGCCGCGCTTGTGCAGAGCTTTCCGTGTTGGCAAAACTCCCCAGCGTCAGACCGGCTGCCGTCGTACCCAGGGTCTTTATCAGCTCTCGACGACTAATCATTATTGAGGTCTGCTCTCATCGAATGCGCTGCGGCGGACGCGCCCCAGATAGTCGCCGCCGGGATTGAGCTCGCTGGGTCTAACTGTGAAATCGTAGGAAAATAAGATTATGCCGTCGGACCCGAGGGTGCGAGCCGCATTGATTTTTTCCACAGTAGACTCCGACGGAATTCGATAAGCGCCGATTCCCGCCCAAACGCGCCGCCCGGCCGCATGAGCGCTCGTAGTTGCGACCTCGATCTGTTTTTTGAAGACGTCGGTGTCGGTCGAATAAGCCATCGGACACACCACATCCAGAATGCCCATTGAAAGCCAGCGGCGCCAGTCCTGAAATCGACGCGTGTAAGCATTTTCATGGTTGGCAAAAACGGCGGCTGAAACTATAACCTGTGGTTTCTGTCTCTTAACTCCGCGATAAATTCGGTCAACCAGCATCGTAATCTGCTCGCGCTGAAAATCGCCAAACCTTTCCGCATAGGTTTCGGCCGCAGCCAAAGGGTTCTGTTTCGACGACTGTTTGAGCTGACTGCGCTCCTCTTTGGAGAGTTTGGGTTCCAACCATTTTCTGAACTTATCCAGAGACGTACGGCTATAGTCAAAATCCGGGCTCGCTAACCTTACGTAGTCGAAGTGCAATCCGTCGACCGCATAGTTTTTCAGAACATCCATCCAGAT
>JBPCKD010000055.1:0-40090 GCA_051004635.1 Pyrinomonadaceae bacterium | reverse complement strand
AAAACCACCGGGAACCGACTGCGTAGAGTTTGGCGCATACAGGTCAACTGAACCTTTAAGTACCATGCTCTTGAGCGACTTAAACTTGTCTCCACCCTGTGCGGCTAGCGCAGCGCGAGCCAAATCGATGGGCGAGGTCGTCGCGGTAATAGCCGGGCCGGCAGCAGTTGCAGTTGCGGGTGGTCCATTAGGCGTTTTCGCATTCGCGTCCCCTTGTGCGTATGAGGTTACAAAGGTTACCAACATCAGAACCAGCACGAAGAATGATCCGAAAAAGAACTTCTTCATTGCGATATTCCCTTCCGCTTATTTCGCTGCATAACCCTCTAACGCCGAAGGAGTAGCCAAAGTTCCAGCTACTCCTCCTCATGACATCAGAAATTGAACCGCACCTGAGCGGATACTCGCCGGTTACCCGCGCCGCCGCCGCCACCGCCGCCACCACCAAAGCCGCCGGCGCCATTGAGGGACAGACTTTCACCAAAATAAGGTGAAGACAGATTTCTTTCCGGGTTCCCGAGGTTGACCTTGTTGAGAATGTTCTGGAAGTTTATCGAAAACTGCATGGAGTAGCGCTTCGCCTCCCCGCCGCCGCCTCCCGGCACACCGATGCCGCCCATGCCTCCGCCACCGCCGCCACGAGGTCCGCCGCCACCCATGCCACCACCACCGCCACCGCCGCCACGCGGTCCTCCGCCGCCGCCAGCGTCTGGGATGCGAGGAACGCCACCGCCCCCGTCACCCCTGCCGCCGCCGCGACGGGTATTCTCCGCCTCAGCGGCTTCCACTTGCTTGCTTTTCGCACTGGCCGCACGACTCGCGGCAGTGCTGCCAAAACTCCAGGTCTTACTTATGCGCATGTTGACACCTAAGAAAGCTGGCCCCTCGCCATAATTGCGCGGTATGAGCGCCTCTCCCGGACTTGGATTGCGATTGAAGTTGCCGAAGGACGTGCAAACGATATTAGCTGCCGGGTGAGCGCAATCAACGCCCGACGGTGCAAACGACGGTCGCTCGGTGAACTGCCGATCCAGATTTGTATCCTGCCCGGTGATGATGTTGAATGGCCGGCCCGAAAAGTAATTGACCAGCGGAGTCAGGCTAACTTGCCATGGCAGGTTTATGCTCCCAAAGAAGCTGAACCGGTGTCGAATATCAAATCCGGCTCGCCCATATTCTCCGGTCAAATCATAAGAATTAACGGGAAACATTCCGGCACCCTGCCCGTCAGTATCATTCTCAGTCTTACTCAGAGAGTAGTTTGTCGAAAACGAGATGGTCCGATTAAATCGATTGTTAAAGCCGATGAACCACTGGTTTTGATCGAATCGCCCGCTTGACTCGTATTGATAAACCTCGCCGATGTTGCCCAGGGGACGCGTGCCATTAGGGCTCAGCGAACTTATGGAACCCGGCAACGGGGCGTTGATATCCCGGGCCCGAATTACGTGTCGGATATGAATAGTGTAAAAACCGGTGAACATGGTGAACTTGTAGGGCAATTGTCGTTCGACTTGAACTCCACCGACATAAACAGTCGGCGCCTGCAAATCTTCAGCTACGCGCCAGGTTATGGCGCGCGGAATCACCGAAAGGCTCGTCACCGAAGGGATGGCTGGGAAAACGTCGAGAGGGCTCGCCACCGGCGGTGTGAACTGGAGGACACCGTTCACAGTCTCATACAGCGGCCGCTCAGTGACGAAGAATTGTTGCTGAGTTGTACCGTTGAACCGGTTCGCATTGAGAATATTGCCTTCGCTAAACCGATGGTAGAAAACTCCCGCGCCGACTCTGATCACCATGCTGGGCGGACGGGTAGCATTTGCCGCACCCGGTGACCAGGCCATGAACACTCGCGGCGCAAGATTGAAATTGCTGCTAATGTTTGTTTGATTCTCGTAGCGCAGCCCGAGGCCCAGGGTAAGATTCGGTCTGACACGCCAATCGTCCTGAGCATAAAATCCGACGTCCACCTGGCTCACACTGGCATCAGTGCTCCCGCTGGAAATACTGAATTGAGAAGCGCCGCCACCCATCGCGCGGATCTCAATAGCCGTGCGCCCGAGCCGCTGCCCCAACAAGGTACGGCGGTATCGCTCGAGACTGTCGGCAAAAAATGGCTGAGTTGCGAGAATCGGTCTGTTTTGGACATCAAACGTCGGAGTAATCGGGTTGTTATTGCCATCCAACCTCGGAACCAAACCCCCGGTGAAAACATATGAGCCGCCGAAGTTGCTGGGGTTACTGTCTGAGATTTTCACTCCTCGCACGCGCCCGCCAAACTTTAGTGCGTGGGTATCTTTTTGCCAGGCCACGAAGTTCTGAAGTTCCCATCTACTACTACTGCTCAGCGCATGACCTACCTGGGAGCCACCACTAATAAAAGCTCCGCTAACATTGAGAACCGGAATGGTATTGTCGCCGAAACTCTCGTTAGTATTTTTGAAATACTGAAAGCGCGTCTCAGCTATCATCGACGCATTGAGCACCGCCGTTTCAGTCACCGTGAAGTTGTGAAACGTAGAGAAGGTGTCATAGCCACGCTCGGGCAGGGAGAAGCCGTTGACGCCGCTGTTTTTGGTCCTGGAGCGGTTGTAGTTATACCGCGCGACCAAAGTATTGTTGGTATTGAGTTGATAGTCGATTCGTGGACCGAAACTGAGGTTGCGCCGAGGTACTACAACGCCGAAGCCTGAATTAAACGGATTCAAATTCGCATCCAGCTGGCGGACCGTCACCAACTCATTGTCGTCAGTCTCTCGCCGCTCGAAGTTCAGAAAAAAGGAGGCCTTCTTCTTTACCAGTGGACCGCCGAGGTTGCCCTCGAAGCCTCGCACCTGGAACGGCGTCTTATTACTTGAAAACGGATTACGGGAGTTAAGCCTCTCGTCCTCGAAACTCGCGGATACACTGCCGCGAAGCTTGTCGGTACCCGGGCGGGTAAGAATCTCTATACGACCCGAAGCCTGATCATTCTCGGCTGAGAACGGATTCTGGTTGATGCGAATTTCGCGAATCGATTCTTTCGATGGCATGCGTCCGCCGGAAAAACCGTCGACAAATATCTGACCTCCATTTGGTCCCATAGACGGACCAGCCAGGGCCTGCAACGCCGCGGCCAATTCATCTGGATCATCGGGCAAGGCATCAAGGTCCTTGCCGGTGATAAGAGTCTGATTGGCGTTATTTGTAGATTCCGTGCTGAGCGGAGTCTCCGCTGCAATGGTCACCTTTTGCTCTTCAATCGTAACCTTCAGCGTAAGGTCCAAAGTCCCGCGTTGACCTGCGGTTAGGTCAAGCTCCGAATCGTCGGAGACCGCAAAGCCAGTTGCAGACGCGCGCACCAGATATTTCCCTGGCGCAAGTCCGTTGAAAACATATGCACCTTCGCCATTGGTGGTGGTGGTCTTTTCCACGCCAGCCTGGTCTGTGACCGTCACGGTCGCACCGACAATCGTGGCGCCAAGCTCGTCCTTGATGACACCGCGCAATGTTCCTCGGGCCTGTTGCCCAAATGCGAACACCGCTGACAAAACAACAATCAAGGCGATGCCCAAACTCTGACGCGCAAACTTTGTGGAGACGTTCATAATTTCGGACCTAATCAATTCGAGAATTAAACTTCTGATAAACCCGGGCACTCGGGGTTCTGACAAGATTTCTACCTACGGCAAGCCAATGCCAAATTGAACAGCACCCAGACCGGCTGCCGGATTCGGCGTTGCTGGTCCGCCTGCCTGCTGCTGCCTCGCCGCAAGCATGTTAAGGAGCGTATCTGCTCCCGAGATCAAACTGATCGCCGTCAAGCGCGTGGGGTCCGCACCTTTTGTACTGGAAACAATTATTGTATCCCCAACTTTTACGTCGGCAACTGCTATAGTGGGCAACCGCTCGATCAAGTCTTGAATGTTCGTTCCTCCACCGCCCGCACGCATTCCGCCACCGCCACCCGGACCGCCACCCCCCGGTCCACCCGGTCCAGCACCCGGCTGCGGCCTGTTCGCGCCTTGTCCGGACGACGGGGTCTGACCCCCAGGCGCTCCATTAGCTCCCGCACCGCCGCGACCCATCATCATCATGCCGCCCATTTCACTGGGAAACCTTCGCAAAACCGCGTCCTGCTTAACGACAATCGTTAACGGCTGCTTTGTTTGAACATCAGTAATTTTAACTTCGCCGGTGGCAGCGTCTACCGCTGTTACTACGCCAGACACCATTCTGAAGGAGCCGGTTACAACTTTTTCCGCGGTGAAGGCGGTGCCATCTGCGCTGCGATCTCCCAGCGCCCGCACCTGGTCGCCCACTTTTAGCTCGTCGAAGGTCGCCACCTTCGCATCGGCAAACTTGATTGAGTCTGGCGCGTATCTCCGCATCTCGACTTTATCCGACACGGGAATAACTATGGATTGCTTGCCGGCCATAGAACTGCTGGAGATAGTCACTTCTTTGGTCTCAGGCTTGACGGCAGTGATGATGCCAAGGACTCCCCGTCTCTTCCATTCGGCTCGTTCCTGCTCCTGCTTTTTAGCGATATCCACTTTGTTCATTACAATCAAAGCAGTGGCAGGTACCGACTTGTGATCGTCCGCAACCTTCCCTCGCGCCCAAACACGATCTCCTTCGCCGACCTCGGTAAATGCGATCTTCGCGGCGTTTGTTAGGGTTTTTTCCCCGGGGGCCAGGCGCATGAACACGGTCTTATCCCCCAAGGCGACCGTGACCAATGAGCCGGCGTCTGTTTTGATAATCAGCTGCTTCGCGGGCGAGTCAATTACTTTGACTTCACCGATGGCGCCGTTAGGCGTTATCCCCGGGTCGCCGGCCTGAGCCGAGGCTGGGGTTGTCTGTTGTGCCGAAGCACTGGAACCTGCTGGTACTAATAAAAGTACAAGCGCGATTGCGAGAAAAAGCGCTTTCATTACGCCTCCTGTTTGTTTACTAGAACACCGCGAGCGGCCGTTTTACTTTGTCTGGAGTATTGCTCTAAATATCCCGGGCTATCCCAGTCTGTTACGCACCGCAAGTCACGAATGTTCTGTTTAAGTTGCTCGTTTATATGGTTATCCGAGCGTGGCGTGCCGCCCTACGCGCGCGCCCAGTGTTCGAAAAAGTTGCACAAATCGGCCTGCTGAATACACCGGAAAAGCTTTGGATGCGCGAGCAGTCCTATTCGTCTGAATTTTTTGAGTTTTTAGACCTGAATTAGTCCGGTCTAGCCTTCCTGTTGTCGCCTCCAGCCCACTCGATATCTCGCCGTCAAAGCAAGACCCAGGCTGGTCACCAAAACCACGGCAACAACGACGGGCCAAATATATGGCAGGGACGAAAGTGTAATCCAGAAGGTGGTGCCGAGCAGGAGAGCGAGCGCCTCGGAATTACTACCATTCTTCAACAACTTCCGTTGTAACCAGCGCCCGGTCGCCGCATAAATGACCACACGCCCAAACAACAACGCGACCACAATCAACAGCAGGGCCATCAGACCAATTAGAAGACCAATGGCGTAAGGCAGGTAGCGCAGACTCAAGATAACACCTGGGCCAATTATCAGAGACCCCACAACTCCGATAATGGCCACGCGACCAAGTGTCAATTGCAGACGTGCGATTCCGCGGCCGATTGTCCCTGGCATTGCGGCAGTCAAGGCCAAAGACACAATGAACCAAAACAGTATCGCGAGCAGACGAAGACCTATGTATCCCGCAGACCAACGCGGGGCCAGCAGATCTTTTGGATTGCGCATCAGGTTTTTCAGTTCCTGCTCGTAACCCGTGTATATGATTGACTGGGCTCCGGGACTGCGTAGCGGCTCTTTGTCAACGTGCCGGTAAGTACCACCGACGACCATTACATCGCCGTTGATTCGCGCGCCCTCAAGTTGAATCACGGAGCCGCCAATCGCAGCAACGTCGCCGTCGACCGTCCCCTGCACGATGACGTCGCCTCCCAGGGCAAACGCGCCATTCCTGGCGGTGCCATTGATTCTCAGTGAGTGGCCCAAAGCGTATACGATGGTTTCACTGACACCCTCAACGACGTGAGGATTGTCGCCGGGTATGGATTCATAAATGGTCTGCGCATGCGCCGCCAGAAGCATTAGCGGCATGGCGAACAATAGCCCGCAGGCCCTGCGCAGGCGACGAAGCGAGGGCAGCCAGAGCAGACCGCGGCCCGGTTGGAAGACGAATCCTTTACCCGTTGATGCTGTCGACATGTTGATGCGAACCGCGCTTATTCGATAAAGCGAGTTCGGTGATAGCGCGATATCAGGAGGGAAAGAACGGCGATTGCGAGAATAACCAGAAGCAACCCAGCCAAACCTGCAAGTCGCGAATCCGGAATCAATCCGCGGCTGACGACTCGCGAGATTACTGTCACTCCGGCCGCGGCATCGAACGTGGTCCGGGCAAAGACACCCAAAACCCCAAAGACTTTCCCGGCGCCGGAAGCAAGGTTGAGCATCACGGCCTTACTCGAGGCGACGCCGAGCAATGCAAAAGCTGTCAGGCCCAGAATGATGCAAAACTGCAAAGCTCTTGTGTGTTCCTTACGATCGCGCACTCCCCTCATGTCGCTTTCCGCATGAACTGCGACCACTCGGGCAAAGTTTGCCGGGACGGCGAGCTCATGAGACCCGGCCAGCGCTGAATCCAGTTCACACATAAACAGGCGCTGGGCCTGCAATTCTGAGGTGCAGCGACTACAGTGTTTGATATGTTCTTCGAAAGCTGCGCGTTCGGAAGGTTCCAGATCGCCATCAATGAAGGCGGCAATTGTTTCAGTTTCGCAAATGGGATCGGTGATGGGCATCGATGTTTGCCAACTAGATTCCTGTAATGCCTCTGTTTAAGAACTGCTGTCGCATCATGTCGCGCGCCCGAAATAAGCGATTCTTGACGGTCCCAAGCGGTAAGCCGGTAACCTCGACAATTTCCTCATAGGTAAGATCCTGCGAGTGGCGCAAGACAATCAGCTCGCGATAGGCGGTGGGAAGCGACCGCACGACCGATTCAATTTCCACCCTCCGCTCCTCCCGCTCGCTCTGCTGTTCCGGGCTAAGACCTTCGCTCTCGATTGGAAGATCGTAATTATCACTTTCGGTGCCATTGATAAGAGATCGTTCGCGCCCAGCGTTGCGGCGCAAGTGATCAATAGCGGCGTTATGCGCGATCTTGTAGATCCAGGTCGAGAACTTAAACTCAGGCCGATAGCGGGAAAGCGATCCGTAAATCTTAATAAAAATCTCCTGAGTCAGGTCCAGAGCCGACTCATAATCCCCGACCATGCGATAAACGTATGCGGAGATTGGGCGCTGATACCGCCTGACGAGCTCCTCAAAACCGCCCTCCATACCATTGGAGGCGCTAAGAACAAGGTCGCGATCAGCCGCTGAACTAAAGCTCAAAGAACTCGGGGATGCAGTTGTATTCATGATGCCAGGGTAATACGTTTGAGGAATTCGAGATGTTTCAAATGGTGAATCATGGTGAATAGGAAATAGTGAATGGTAAATAGTGGGAATAGATTCTTCTATTCAAGAATAAACCATTTACTATTCACCATTTACCATTCACCGTTCCTATTGCCACGACAGGGTAGCTAACCCCGCCGGCGCCGCGATGGCGTCAAAGCTCAATTCCCGTGTAGCGAGTTGTAACCCGAGATCCTGGGCGTTGAGTGAACGCAGGTTTGCTCCCAATGTTTCGTTGACGATCTCGCCCGCGCGATCTTTGCCTATCAACTCGCCAACAACAAGCAGACGCGACAACACGTGGCCCATTTGCTCCGCCTCTCCGCCGCGGCGATCGCGATAGAAAAGCAGTAGACGATACAGTTCATCCTCACATTCGTCCGGCTCACATGTGACGGTGCGAATTATCAACGGCTGTTTGCCGCGAAACACTATCGCGGTAAATCCCTTCTCCGATGAACTAAGTAGCAACCCATCGCCCGGGGAACCATTCATCGTCAACCATTGCCCTTCGCCGATATGGCGGGGGAGGATCAAGCCTGCGCGCCACCCGAGAGAATTCAAAACACTTTCAAATTCTCCAAGAATGGAAGTGCGAACCGCCACCACGAGGTAACGTTCTCTTCCCTGCGGGTCCGGCGGCAGTCGTTCGCGGGAGATTGAGAGTTCTTCAAGGGAACCGCCAAAGCCGCGCTCCATTTTCCACGTAAGCACTTCCTCCAGCTCCGCATTCGAAGCCGGCCGAGTCTCCAAAGTTAGAATCAAGCTGCGACTGGCCGCTTCCGGGAGGGCCACGGACCATCGTTTCTGTTGCAGCAGTCCTGCGCTCGTCGCCAGCTCGAAGAGGGCGGCCCGCAATGCTGAAGGATCGGAAACGTTAGCCTCGTCGAAGCTCGGGCGAATCAAAGGCTCCGGCAGGTCAACCGTAGCAGCGCGTCGAAGGCGGGTAGTGCGACCCGGTCCGCGATCGAGTTGGACCATCGTGGCTAATCCCTTCTCGAAACCGACTGCCGTTGATGGAAGCCGGGGGTTCGTCAGTTTGGATAGAGGATTTGCCATTTTCAATTGCCGATTGCCGATTGGATTCCTTGCTCTAAGCGTGTGCCTTCGTTTCAAATCTTCGATTAGGTTCTATAAACGAAGTTCAATTGAAATCGACAATGGCTTACCAGGTGTTGTATGCGGTCAATCCATCCGACGAAAGATCGGGGGAAGCGCTATGAAGATTGACCACGCCCGTACCGCTGGAATTTGGGTCGTCACCTATTAGAGGTGCCCAATCGGCTTGCCCGGTCATCGGATCGACGGGCAGCTCACGCAGGTAGCCCTGTGTAACCAGGTCGCTGAGATCTTGGGGCAGCTTCTGTTTGTCAGCCGCGTATTGATCCAGCAGCGTGCGCATCTTGGAAAGATCATCGCGCAAGACAGCCTCACGCGTAGCCAATATCGTCTTCTGATATTGCGGCAGTGCGATGGCGGCAAGAATGATGATGATCGTGATCACAATCATCAACTCCAGCAGAGTAAAACCAGTAGGCAGTCGGCAGGCTGCAGACGGCAGGAATCCGCTCTTGCCCTTTCCTGCCTCCTGCCTTCTGCTTAGTGCCGCCTGATCTTTACCAGTCACTATGCTTCTCTCCATTTAGAGCCGTTCCCTTTGACTTCGAACGAACGTCGAAAACATTTTCGCCACCCCATGAGCCTGCATCCAGCGAATCGTAGCAGGAGCGCAGTTCCCAATTAGCCTCGCCTGTCATTGGATCAATCGGGATACTGCGCAGATATACCTTCTTCTTGGTGGCCAACTGTGGATTTCCGACGTCAGTTGCATTCACACCTGGCACACCCGCGCCCCCTGTGCCGGGGGCGCGAGGAATTACATTGACACCGTT
The DNA here is from genome assembly GCA_051004635.1 of Pyrinomonadaceae bacterium. Lineage (GTDB taxonomy): Bacteria > Acidobacteriota > Blastocatellia > Pyrinomonadales > Pyrinomonadaceae > PSRF01. The sequence goes on along the minus strand of JBPCKD010000055.1, from coordinate 30,727 downwards.
GACCAGGGTCTCCAAATCGGGAGGGTAAAGATCCGGATTATCGACGCCAAATATTGTCGGATCGCTAATGACTACCTTGCTGCGCGGGTCAATGAACATCTGCTGCTGCTGTTGTTGCGGTTGCTGTTGACCGGCTAACCCCGTCCGCGGCATTCCCATAGTGTCGCGACGAAATTCATCGATGGCTGTACGCATCTGGCGCAGCGCAACTCTCAGTTGCTCCTCTTTCTGGCGTTTGACGGAGATTTTGAGCAGTGGCACAACGCCCAGCGTAAGAATCGTCAAGACCGTGATGGTGATGACCAACTCAATGAGCGTGAATCCCGCATGGTTTCGCCCTAAACCAAAGAGTGGCGCTGAAAACGAGCGTGACGTAGTTACGCGGCGACCGGGAAGCCTAACCGCTTTCACCTTGTCGCCGCGCTTTCGTTTGGCCAGAACTTGCTCTTGCTGATACCTCGCCATCTTACTGCTTTACAATTGCGCGAACCGGCGACGCCTCGATTACAACATCGCGGGCATCTGTCCCCACAAAATGCATCGCACCTTTCTCGAAGATAATTCCAGCGTCGCCTGCGGCCAACGCTTCCACCTCAATGAGAAGGAGTACTCCTTCGCCCTTAATAGAAGCAGCCCCACTGAGATTTGAGATAGACACCAGGCAAACTCCTGCCGGGTCGACCGACTGAGTAAGACTAGCATCTGGTTCTGTGCCATCTTTGACTCTGGCCAGGAGCGGACCCGCGGAGACCGTTCTTACTTTCACGATCTTAGGGTCAAACCGGAGGGCAACCATCGCCAGGGCCAAGGATACATCCGAATTCAACCTAAGCGTAAACAACCGTTTTTCGCCGACTTTCAGGGTTTCATCGCCCGTGACTAAGGATACCTGTGCCGTTCTGAGAGGAACGCTAACCGAACTGACTGTCGCCTCTATCGGCTTCGGCAAGCTCGTGAGCACCGCGTTTGCGCCGGTACTAAGATTCGTATTAATAGCAGCAACCTGCGACGCTGATTGACTGCTCACCAGTGACTTTGGCGCTGGGACAAAAGCGGATAATTCGTCCTCCGTGGCCGCTGCCGCTGGAGGCTGCTGGGACGCGGTCGTTGTTTGAAAGACGCCTGGGTCTTTGGTAACGGCGGCGTTACTTCCCGCTGTAGCAACAGTGAAAGATGACGCTGCCGCCGTATTGGCAGGTGCGTTGTTAGCCGCCGCGATGTTTGACGCCGCGGAAGCTGTCGCAGTCTGATCGTTCTTCGCAACCACGGGGACATTAGAAGAAGATGCGGGATCGTTGACCTTGGCGGTTGCATTACGCTGCTCGAGCTGCGCTGCTGCCAGCTGGTCTTCCCGATCGACCTCGCGCAGCATGGCTTCGAGTGAACCCGTAGTGGGTGACTGCAAGGTTCCGCTCGGCCGCATCTCAAGGTCACGCGGCGTAACTGCCGGCGCGCGAAGCACTCGGGGCGTGACGGCAATTACAATGTCTATCTGTCGATTGTCACGCGTCGGTGATGAAAACAAGCGACCTACTATAGGAAGCCCACCGAGAAACGGGAGGCCTCGCCGTCCGTTGGTCTGCACGTCTTGAGAAACACTCGCCAACATCATTGTGCGGTTGTTCTGAACGCGCGCTGTTCCGGTAATGGTTCGTTCGGTGAACGTCGGCTGCAGACCACCTGCGCCAAGGACATCTTTGGATTCAATCGACATCTTCACCTGCACGTCATGATTGGGAAAGACTTGGGGTGTGAACCTCAAGGTCAGCCCCGTGGGTTCATAGTTGATCACCGGGAACCCACCACCCCCAAAAGGATTTCCTGTTGTGGGATTCTGCGTTCCTGTCTGCGTAACGCCAAACGGAAACGCCTGGGCCGTTTGCACAGGAACGCGTTGTCCAATCCGAGCCGTTGATTCTTCGTTATTGAAGGCATGAACCTGGGTTGAGGCAATAAGCTTTGTATTGTTCTTGCTTTGGAAAGCTGTCAACACCGAGGATGGAATTAGCAGAGCAGCAGCAGCGGCAGTGGGAAGGCCGCCAACAATACTGGCCACGTTCACACCGGTCTGCAGCCGGTTGACAGTCGCATTCGATGTAAGCACAGATAGGCCCGGCGAGCCGCCAAGCGTCAAGGTTCCATCTGATCCTCCAAGCTGATTACCCAACTGCATCAGATCGCTTTTCGAAACTTCGTAGATGTTCACGTCCATTACCACTTCGGCGCGATCCTTGTCGATGCTTTGTATTAGTTCCCCAATCAGACGGACGTTCTCGGCGGTATCGCGCACGGTCAAACTGTTGGTGTCTTTATCCGCAACCGCGATGGTTTGCGGCCGGCCTACCGAAGGAGGTATGGCCTGGCTTACCAGCGTTTTGGCCTTATCGGGATCCGTATTGGCGAGATAGAAGGTGCGCAAAACCAGTTGCTGGTATTGAGGCCGGCGCGTTTGATCGGCCACCACAATGGTTCGCCGGCTAAGCTTCTGAAAAAACAAACCTTCCTGTAGAAAGATGTAGTCGAGCGCTTGCGAGGTGGTGACTTCCTTTAGATTGATATCGATATTTTTCGGCGTGACAAACGACTGGCGGTCAAAAATAACGTTAAGGTTGAGTTGCTCAGCCATCATGCGGATAAAATTTTTCAAATCTCCGCTGTAAGCTATGACGCGCATTTGTTCAGGCCGGCCTGACGGCACCGCTGCTTCCTGGATCGTTGCGCTCGCCGGCGTCGGGGTGCCGCTTGAGTCCTGAGCGTCTCCACTCCTGGTTCCACTACCGCCGCTGGTTCCCTCCTTCACGCTCTGAAGATGTAACATTCGCTCCATTTCTGAGACCGCTAACTGGTTTACCGGATCGTAGCCGTATGCCTGCCGAAAAGCGTTATACGCTCCGACAAAATCGCGCTGCTCAGCAAGCGCGCGGCCCTGTTGCATGTAAGCCTGAGAAGCGTTAAAGCTCGCGCGGCGAAAGTGGAGTTGATACTCAACACTTGAAGGATCAGCGGCCAGTGCCAGCGTGAACTCGTGGGCTGCTTTCTCCCATTGCTGATTTGCTTCATAGCGCATGCCGGCCTTGAAGCTTTTCTCACCCTTTTTGGCTAAAGCCGTCACCGGCAAAAGCAACAGACAAAAGGTCAGCAGCAATGAAACCAGGAAGCGATTTTGTGTGTTTATTCTCATGGCAATCTCTTCTTTGTGAAACTTACGTTTGCGCGGCTTAATAATGCAGCCCAGGAAGCCAAGATGCAACCGCTCCCGATTCCTGTTCTTACACGCCGCCCAAAAACCTCGGTTCCCTTAAAACACCCGTATTTCGTTAGATGTTAGCACTGACTTCCTCCACGAAGGTCACCCGATTAATCTCGTGGAGGGTTGAAATCCCCGCAAACACTTTCTTGAGCGCTGATTCACGCAGGCTGGTCAATCCTTCCGCCACTGCCGCGCGGCGAACCTCTGAGCCCGGCCGGCGTTCGACAATCATCTCGCGAATATTGTCGGAGAGGTCGAGCAGCTCGTGAATTGCAGTCCGACCACGGTAGCCGGTGTGGTTGCACGCGTCGCAGCCGACGTTGATGTAGAAGGGGGTCTCGCGATGTTCCTCAATCCGCAGACCCGACTCAATCAACTCCTGGTCCTTCGCGCGATATTGACGTTTGCAGTAAGGACAAAGCAATCGAACCAAACGCTGGGCCAATACACAGTTCAAACACGAGACAAAGTTGTAAGGCTCAACACCCATGTTGAGGAAACGCCCGATGACATCGATGACGTTGTTTGCATGTACCGTGGTGAATACAAGGTGGCCTGTTAGCGCCGACTGGATGGCAATCTGAGCTGTTTCCGTGTCACGGATTTCACCGATCATGATCTTGTCCGGGTCATGACGCAGGATCGAACGCAGTCCGCGATCGAAGGTGAGTCCCTTCTTTTCGTTGACGGGAATCTGCGTGATGCCGTGCAACTGATATTCGACCGGATCCTCGATGGTTACGATCTTGTCTTCTTCGTTTCTGATCTCGTTGAGCGCGGCATAGAGCGTGGTGGTCTTGCCGGAGCCGGTTGGCCCGGTAACCAGCACCATGCCATAGGGCTCGGCAATGTAGTGGCGAAACTTCCTCAGGTCTTCCTCGGCAAAGCCAACAACATCCAGATTGAGATTACGAAACTCTTCGTTAATCTGCTCCTTATCGAGAATACGAATAACCGCGTCTTCGCCATGAATCGTCGGCATAATTGAGACACGAAAATCAACATTACGTCCTTTGTAGCGAACCCTGAAACGGCCGTCCTGCGGTACCCGGCGCTCGGCAATGTCCAACTCAGACATAACTTTTATGCGCGAGATCAATGTCTGGTGAAAAGCCAGATCGATGGGATCAACTTTCGCGTACAGCGCTCCGTCAATTCGATATTTGACTTGTACTTCCGTGTCGCGGGTTTCGATATGAATGTCAGACGCCCGCGACTCCATTGCGTTGTAGATGATCGTGTCCACCAGCTTAATGATCGGGGACATCTCGGAATCGGTCGCCAGCCTGTCGAGATCGAGCACCTCTTCCCCGGTTTCTGTTTCCCTTACTAAGGAAATGCGAAAACCGGAAGCCGCTTCCTGCAAGACCCGTTGCGTGGCATCGCCGCGGCGCAAGATAACTTCAATAGCGCCGGCAGTCGCTACGTGGGGAACTATGCGCGCGCGCAGGGCACTGGCTAGTTCGTCCAGCCGTTCAAGGTCGGTCGGGTCTGCCATCGCGATGTGCAGCCCTTTCTCGTCGCGCTTGAGCGGAAGAAACTGGTAACGGACCATCAGGTCAACCGGAATCTCATTGAAAAGGTCGTAGTCGATGGGTGATTCCTGATCGGTCGGAAGCAGTTCGACAAAGGACAGCCGGTAGCGGCGTGCGAGCTCCTTCGCAGCGCGCACCTCGGGTGGCTCGTGATGGTCTCCGTCGTTAGAAGATTTCTGACCATTTACCCCGGGCGCATCCAACGCCTTTTGCGAGGGCGGAGTCGGTGTAGGGCTTTCAGTTAACTGTTTCATTCAGTTGTAGTGCCGGCTCGCAGTGCGAACCCGGTGTGCTGCATTCATTAATGGCGGCCCGTAACCCCGGTTCCGCCGGATATTGAGGAAATTATGGGGAGGTAAATGGCCAGGAGGATTATGACGACCACTCCACCCATGACCACAAGAATCGCAGGCTCAAGCGTGGTCGTCAACTGCTCCAGCCTGACCTCCGACTCCGCATCGTAAAAGACCGCAACCTCGTCGAGCATCTCGCGCAAACTGCCTGAACGCTCGCCAATTCCCACCATGTCGATGGCCAGCATCGGCAGCCAGCCCGCCACCTCCAGGCTCTCGGTGAAAGAGCGTCCCTCCCGGATCATCGGCAGGATTTCCGAGCTGCGGCGACGCAGTTCGCGGTTTGTTATCGACTCGGCCGCAATCTCCCATGATTCTACCAGCGTGATTCCGCCAGCCAGCAGTGTTGCCAGCGAGCGAGTTGCTTGAGCAACGGAAAGTTGTACTACGAGGCTGCCGGCCAGGGGTATTTTCAAAATCAATGAATCAACTGTTAGGCGACCCTGCGCGGTACGAGACCAGAGAAAAATTGCGGCGGCGCCGCCGATGAAGAGTGGTCCAAACCAGATTACGTTAGACGACAACCAGGTTGATAGCCCGACAACAATCTGCGTCACTATCGGGAGCTCGGTGCCAAATCCGGAAAACAGATCCGACATCCTCGGCACCACATAGAGGGTCAGAAACGTCACCATGAGGCCCGAAGCAAAAAGCATGAATACCGGATAAGCGAGCGCGCCGCGAATCTTTCGCCGGAGCCCCACGTTACGTCGCATGTAAGTGACGTAACGACTCAGAACCTCATCGAGCGCGCCTGAACGTTCACCTGCCAGGATCGAGGCTGTATAAATCCTTGGAAAGATATTTCCCTGCGATGCAAACGCCTGGGAAAGGGCGGCTCCACCACGAATCTGATCCTCGACATCGCCAAGCACGGCGCGCAAACCTGCCGACGCTGCGCGCTTACGCAACATCGAGATCGCTTGCAGAATTGGAATGCCGGCCCGAACAAGTGCCGCTAGTTGCTGGTTAAAGAGAAGAAAGTCATTTGCTTTGACGCGTGATTGACGACCCGAACGGCTGAACCGGGTTAGCCCGGTAACTCCGATGGCCTTTGGTGGCGTGACATTGAAGACTCTGAAGCCTTCGCGTTCCAGGCGCGTGCGTGCCTCACTGACGCCCGAGGCTTCAATGGTACGCGTCACCACCTCGCCCGCGGGCGTTCCTAAACGACATATAAACTCAGCCATAGATTAAGGATTGCGCTTCAAATTAGTCCGAAAGTATAACATGCGCCTGGTGGGACCGTTGACCGGCACTGTGGGCAGTTGCATTACACGACGAGGCGACCCGAAAGTTCCTGATACCTCATTCCGGAGGCTGGATGCTGCTCGATTTCTTTGCAGGTTGCACCGAGAAGTTCAAAAAGCGGGCAGTTATGTTTTCTCGCAACTCGCTAGCTTTTTGTACGACGCTCTTTACGCCAGCTTGAAGGAAGCTAAGAATTAGAAAACTCAAGGAGGAACTAATGAAACATATATCGAGAAGAGACGCGATATCGAGAATGGCAGGCGGCAGTGCGGGATTGGCGCTAAGTCTCAGTGGAAGTGCGCGAGTGCATGGAGAAGAACTGGAAGGAACACGGGCTCCTAATACGCAAGCAATGACGGCGCGCGCCTTCCGTGGCCAGCATCAACCGCAGCCGCTGCGGTTCGATCCATCAAAACTGAAAGGTCTGTCTGAAAAGCTGATCAAGTCACACTGGGAAAACAATTATGGCGGTGCGGTCAAAGCTCTGAATGCAGTTGAGCAAAGACTTGCTTCGATGCTCATGGACAAAGATCTACCGCCCTACATTTATGGTGATCTGAAGCGTGAAGAACTAGTGCGCACAGGTTCCGTGGTTCTGCATGAGAATTATTTTGGCAACCTCGGCGGCGACGGCAAGGCCAACGGTAAGGTGCTCGAACTTATCAAGGAGTGGTTTGGGAGTTATGAGCAATGGGAGGCGGAATTCAAGAAGACGGCGAACGCTCTGGGAGGCGGTTCGGGTTGGGCAATTCTCTCGTACAATTTACACACCGGTGAAGTTCACAACTACTGGGCTTGGGATCACATGCACAACGCGCCAATGGGTTATCCGCTCCTGGTGCTCGATATGTACGAGCATGCTTACCACATGGACTATGGTGCGGCAGCAGCCAAATATGTTGACGCATTCATGCAAAACGTGAATTGGGATGAAGTCAACCGCAGAGTCGAAGAGATGCGAGTTCGTAAGTGATCTGTGTTAAGAGGAAGACAGACTCCGTTAAGGACTTGTGCTGTTAGGAAAAGCCCAACCGGCGCGAGCAAGCAATCGGCGGTTATCAACGAGGTGTTTCCCAACACCCTGAAATACTTCTCTTTTCCTTTGGTTAAGCGGCCATATTACGCACCAGGCAGAAAGGTTGAAAGGTTGGACCGACCATAGTAAGGTATCCCCCCAAATGAACGTAAGCGGTTTGTGAGCGCGCTCTAAGTCACAAACCCAATAGACCAATAACATCGCGGTTCCGCAGGGAAAAGGGGATAACGCGGGTGAGGCAGCGCAAGACTTTCTACCTCTCAGTCCGACGCCGCCTGATTGTTCTGGCGGCAGTCGCTCTCTTGGCAGCGGCTTTTATCGCATATCAGCAGTTCTCATCGCTACCAGTTGTAGAAGCCCAGGCGCGCCGCCAGTCAAGGAAGCCGCGGCCAAAGCGCAACCTTCAAGCGCGGCCTCCGCTCAACGCGGCGAGCTTTAAGCACGAACACCATCGCCTGCCGACGGCCAGGTTAAGTTGCTCGAATTGCCATAATATCGCAGAGAAGACGGCTCCTGATGTAATTGCCGCGGCCACAAAGATCAGCATCAAGGGCTACCCCTATCACGATTCCTGTCTCGGTTGTCATCGCCAAACGCCGCCGCTGTTTTTCCGTGGAGCAGCACCCAGCATATGCACTGTATGTCACACACGCGCAAGCCCGCGACTGACCGCTCGAAACATGAGCCAGTTCCCAAAACTGAATGAGCAAGCGAGAGACCTTGAGTTCCCGGGCTACTACCCGCACGACCAGAGCGACCATAAGCGTGTGAACTGCGGAACCTGTCATATGACAGACCAGCGCACATACATAGCGATACCGGTCGGAGGCAGCGAGGCAGCTCATATGCCCACGTCGGGAACCTTCAAAACCTCGCCTTCCGGCCACGCTGCCTGCTTCAAATGCCATTGGGAAGAAAAACCTGCCAAGGACGATTGTGCTGGATGTCATCTCACGCCGCCTGAGGTCGCGAAGAAGCAACGGAACTCACTTTCGGCAAACGCCGTGGAATGGTTTAGTCGCTGGCCACTTGAGTGGCCCAAGCGAATTTCCCTCAAGTTCAATCATGACTCAAAGGAACATTATGAGACGGATTGTACTGACTGCCACACAAATATTGGGGAAATGAATACGCTTGATAGTCCAAAGGCTGAGGTTAAGATTGCGGCTTGCGTTACATGTCACTTTAAGAGTGCCCCCAACATTGGCAAAGAAATGTTCGATGAAGATACGGAGGATACTGCCGAAGGTCGAAATAACAGCCCTTTATCTAAGGCAGGCAAACATACCTGCATGGGATGTCATACAAACGTGATCGGCGGTACACCCCCGCCATGTAGTCATTTCCTCGTCGGCGACAAGTACCTCAGTCTCGAAGATTATTCAGAGAATGCCGGACGCATCGCCGAACGATGCAAAAAAAATGGACAGTAGGCAGGACGCACAGCAAGAATTTGAAACGCTTGCCGCTTCGCGTTCGATCGGCGCCATAAAGCTACGGCTTTACCTCGGCTTGAAGATGCTTTTCCTAATCTGCGCGGTGACGCTCTTCAATGGCCCACACTCATCCGCAGGTGTCGAGAAACGCACAAGCTCGCTGCCAATCAGTTCTCCCGTCACGATTGCGTTCGAGCAGGATTATTCAAAATTCTCTCACTCCACTCCGAGGGAACACGCGGATCTAATGGGTCGCTCGAATTGTGTCTCGTGCCATCGTCGGAGTGATAGTTCGACCATGCCAAGGTTGCCCGTTCACAAAGATTGCACGGGCTGTCATTTGGTGCAGTTTACAGCCGCTACTTCCTCTGACAATCCAATATGTACGATCTGCCATACACGGGACGGACTTAACTCGTCAAATCCGCCCACAAAAAGTTTTACAGGCCTAACCAGCTTTAAGGCGAAGTTCGACCATGCACAACATCTGCAGGGGGTTGAATCGGCCCGACCCGGGGAAGGTTGCGCCGCATGTCACACCCCGGCGAATCGCGGGGTAGCCCTGACCATTCCTGCACGCTTAAACGCTCACCAGACTTGTTATCAATGCCATTCGCCAGGCAAGTCGGCCAGTAGTTTTTCTTCGTGCGGTTCCTGTCATGATATTGGACGTTACTCGCGAACTTCAGTTATGGCGCGAGCGTTCCGGGTTGGGTTCAGCCACGCAGATCATGGTGCACGCAAACGCTTGAGTTGTGAGACTTGTCATAAGATTAAGGGACGGGGATTACCGCAAGCACAGCAGGTAAGCTCGATTCTGGCTGCGCAGCACTACGCTAATCCCCGCGCTCAAAGCTGCAAGACTTGCCACAACGGGAAACGTGCGTTCGGGGATACTGGCCCCGGATTCACCGACTGCATCCGATGCCATAAGGGGGTGAATTTTAAGACGTAAAACGTAGACCGGTAGGCATAAATGAATGACTCAGGACTGTTGGAACGAAGCTTTACACTCAAAAAAATTGACGCCGTTACTAGACGCATCTATATTCTCACCGTTGCCACCGTTATAATGGGGTGTGCCACGAGGGCCGGATTAGAAATGCGCGGTTCCATTTGGACATTCTCGTCTATTCGGATTGCGGTGCTGATCAAAGGAATAATAAAACATGAAGTCAAAGCCATTTATGATCTTAGTGCTGACGTTGATATGTCTAAGTGTGATAGCGCTCTACGCACCCAGCTCATCGTCACTGTCCGCCTTCTCTAGCGAAGTAACACTGGACGGCACCGATCCTCCGCATGCCGTTGACGTTGCTGGAAAGATAATTCCCGAATCCAGCGCCACGCAGCCGGACCAGCCGATTATCCTCTCGAAAGATAGTCGCGATCCGAAGTGGGGCGAGCTCAAGCCCGAGGCCGTCTTTGATCACACCAAACACCATGACGTGACTCATACACTTGATGGCAAAACTGCGACAGCTTGCGTTTACTGTCATCACACTGAGCAGCCAATGCCTGTGGCTGGACAGCCATATCTCAAGAAATCAGAGCGAACAGCGGTGCTTACGGCTGCGCAACTCGAGACTTCGAAGCAGCCCGTGAATTCATGCCGTCATTGCCATTTTCAGGAAGCGACTGCGGCAACAGCTGAGTCCCCACCCAAAAGCGTTAGATATCCGAAGGAGATGGGACTGCCACCATCAGGAAAGTTAACTAATGATGTCGCCTACCATCTTAAGTGTATGGGGTGTCATGACGTGGCTATGAAGAGGGATCCAAAACTCAAAGCTCCGCAAGGATGCGGGGATTGCCATATAAAGAAAACGTAGCCTTGTCCGCGCCGATCTGCCCCGTTAGCTTTTGGGAATAGTAATGCCGATTGACTCCAGGAATTTAGTAGGGGGAGCGCCGCCAATTAAGGCAAGCACGTAGTCATTCTCAACCTTTCCCTTCTCCTTTTTGGTCCAGGTATCTTCCAGTACCACTTCGCGCTCGCGAATCTCCTGGATGACAGTGTCTAATAACATCCTGACTTTTCCTTCATCAATGCAATGGTAGAGTTGTTGTTTGTTGCCAAATTTTACATCGTTCGTAAAGCCCGTGCGTAGAACGAAGGTGACATCATTTATCACGTCAGGAGCGCGAAATTCGATTTGGTTTCCATTACGTTGTGCGACAAGATCGACCACCGCCTCGACCGAAGCGTTACCACCACCCACTACGACGATCTTCTTCTGCTTAAAATTGTCTGCATTTGATAACGCGTAGAGCACCTTGTCTTCGCTCTGACCGTTGCGCGTAATTCTCATGCCCTCGCCTGTGGCTCCCAGCCGCATGGGCGCGCCACGGTTACCGACCGCGAGCACGACCCGACGTGAGCGATAGCTACAAGGCACCCGCTCTTCGCCCTTTTCGGTTTCGATGACGAAGTAGTCTCCATCGGTCGCGCGCTTGACCGTCTTACACTCTTCATGTTCATTGATAACTACTCCGTGACTCATCATCGTGCCGATCCATGATTCCAGCAGTCTTTCCCGCTGCTCACCATCGCTGTTGATGGCGATGCCGCCGCGCGCTGCCATCGAGTCCGGCTTGAAGAAAAGATACTTGTTCTTCGGATAAGCGACGATAGTAGCCAGGACTTGGGCTCGCTCAATGCCGACGTATTTCAAGTTGTGTTGTTTGGCTATTAGAGCGGCTGACAGTCCTGCTGGCCCGATGCCGACAATCGCCACATCCAATTCCGCTTTCGGTTCGAGCGGGGAGGTTCCTAATTCCTGAGTAATGTGATTAATGACATCCGCACCTTCATTCGTGGCGTTCTTGATTAGCGGGGTGCCGGAAACGTCGCCGATGATGTAGCAACCCGGAACGTTAGTCATAAACTTTTCGTTGCGTGTCGGAACTGGACGGGGCTTTATGATCTTCGTCGTGTTAACGACGATACAGGCTTTGGGAGTGACCGGACAGGCAACCTGGCAGGCTGTATCCTCCATGCATTCGGCACGCGCTATGGGAACGGCTATGTTGTCGATCATCGCGAGCACATTGTGCGGGCAGGCGTCGACGCACGCCTGACATCCGATACAACGGTCTGCGATTACCACCGGATGCGGGTAATCAGGACCACTTGGATCATATTTTTCAAGTAACTCTTTCGAGCATTGAACTCTCTGCTGATTTTCGTCAAGGTGTTTCTCAATTGGCTCTTCAAGCAAACGACGCGCTCTCCGTGCATCGCGAAGCGCGAAGCTAATGCCCGCTGTAACGAGAAAAAGACTAATGCCGGCCCAACCGTACCAGGGGAGTCCGCCTAGATAGCTCCTTAATGAAGACGGTTCAGTGAAGACTCGATTGACGGTTACCAGCAGCGCCAGCAGGGTTAGGATGATGAGTAGTTGCGATTTTCTCATGACGCCAAGGGTTTCAAACAGAAGCGGGCTCTTGTTCTATTGGCAAGTGAACCTTATTGTTTCGCCTTATTAAGGATTTCATCGGTTACCTCAAACTCTTTCTTGATTTCGCCAAGTGTGTTCGTCTCAAAAGGACCACCCATCGATCGCGGCGCGGCCATCACCGCGACCTTTGTTCATTTAGTATCGGACGCCTTTAGCGCTCCTGCTTGAGCTATGCGTAATGAGGGTGCCCAGTGTACATCCTTGATGTGCTGAACATGACAGGAGGTGCAGCTCGGAGTCTCCGATCTTGTAGTTGCTTTGGCTCCTTCGAAGACTTGAGCGTTGTGGCATCGCGCGCAGGTTGTGCGCGGATAAGCTCGATCAACGATAGCGCCCATGTAACCGGTCTTGTGACAACTGCTGCATGACATCATTTGATTCACCGCGTCTACGTCCTCAACACCCGTAACGCCGGGGGTGACGCGAACGCGCTCGACGTGGATGGCATGGAATTGGGCATTGCGCCATTGCTGTGGATTGTTTTGATCGGCCCGGCTCTTCTTTAACAATGCTGCTAATTCAGGCTTCGCTTTCAGTTCTTCTTCGTCTAAACCCTTCCAGATCCAAACGCCATTAACTACCGGGTAACCGTATGTCCCGCCATGCGGCGTATGAACGCTCTTACCATTGTAAAGATGCTTGTTATCGTCGGTATGACATTTCGTGCAGGACTCAAGCGCGAAATTCATGGGCCGAAAGTTCTCGCCTCGATGTTCGGTGTGACAGGTGGTACAGGTAATTCCGGCCTCACGATGTGCAGGAATAATGGTAGCGGCGAAGGCTTCGGTTTGATGGCACGCGGCGCAGTTTGCATTCATCTTTTCCTTATTCGCAACACTCACTCCGATAGCGTGGCAGGAAGTGCATGAACTGCCGCTAGGCTCTTTGGCGATTGCCGGCGTTAAGGTAAAGGCTGTCCTCGTGTGTGGGTCGGAAATCCGCTCCGGCGCAAAAGCGATCTTATATGTGAAGGCAGCAACTACCGAAAAAGATCCGACTACGATTAGAGCCCAAATAAAGATGGCGAAAGGCCAGGGACGAACAAGATCGCGGGTCGGTCTCCAGTTGAATTGTGCCTTGCCGAGCCTCGGAGGTTTTTGCGGATGCAATGGAGATGGCCGTCCCGCCTTTTCCCGCGTTCGCTTGTTCCAGAAGATTTTGAGCGCGTCGGTCGCATCAGACGAGCTCTTGGTTGGGCGATCAAGCTCCAGTTGTTTTTGGTAGAGTTCGCCGGTATGTCGTGAGACGCGCTCACCGGCATTGGTAGCAAATTCAAGCTTGACACTTATGCTAACTATTTCTTTTTTCGCCTCGATGTCTTCGATAGTAAGAGAGAAGGGGCCAATCTGGATCACATCGCAGGTAGCAAGTGCAGCTGACTCATTGAACGGAATTACCCGACCATTCACTTTCGTTGGGCTGGATGCGCTGAGGTTGATGAGATAGAAGTACCCTTCTATCTCACTAATGCCCGCATGGAGCCGCGAAACGGCCGGGTGATTTAGCCACACATCGGAATCCGGTAGGCGGCCAATCCTGACCCCCTCGCTGAGGATAGTTTTCGGATCTACGGAGCGGTCATCCCGAGTAATGATGAAGGTGCTTTGCCGTACGTTAGTCATTTAGTTAGACCCGAAGCCCTCTCGATGGCCCTCTCAGGAGCGCTGGTCTCCAATTATCGTACACTCAAAAGACTAACTTGAATTATGTGGACCACCAGCAATGCCAACATGAGCGAAGCTGAAACGACGTGTGGTGCAAGCCAAAGCTTGAGCAACTGATGCAGGTAAATAAGCGAGTCGACGCGGCGCAAGGTGGCAGTTGCTTCAACAGCTTCCATCAAGGACCGACGTGCCTTTGGATCGCTCAACCCTTCAGCGTCAGTGCGGAATTCTTCACGCCCCTCAGCAAGCATTCGCGTCAGGTCTTCACGACGAAGGTATTGTCGCAAGAGATAACGAAACGAAAAGAAGCGCCTGCGCATCTTCACCTTGATCAGATGCCGCAATTCTTCATTGCTGATATCAATCAAACTGAGTTGCTCGCGCAATTCTTGACGACGCTCTCGCAGGTCTTCGATCAGCAGCGGATCTCCTTCAATACTTGTCATGATACGCGGGATAATAAAGTAGCAGCTGATGCCGAAGAGGCCTGACACAATCACCGTATCGAACGAAACCATCAACAGCGAGGTTAGCAAACCGCCTGAGTCACGACCGCCGTGAAGCAGGAGCACCACTCCCGCGGTGAGCCCAAGATAAACGTGCGCCAATTTCCAGTACCGAAGGGGTCCAGCACGCCGGGTGTAGATTTGTTTCCGGGCGCTGTACGTGAGCACAGCGGCAATACCTCCTAGGCCAATCAGGCCCGTAACCCACCGCAAGGTCAGCCAAGTGCCGCTTAAGTGTCCGTCTAATCCGTGCTGGCGTATGGCCCATAGTACTGTCGACGTGAGGGCGACGATTACGAACACACCGCATAAATGAAGGATTCGTGCGGGAATGTCTCGTTTGTGTATGTTACGTCCAATCGCGTGTGTCCGATCCTGAAAGACAATCCCAATGGCATTTTTAGCTTCAGCGAAATACTCACGAGGGTTGACGCGGACCAGCGCTCCGGTGGGGCAGTTTTCCTGGCACGAGTAAGCCGGCTTTCTTGAACCCTCGGGATTGAGCGAGGTGTTTTCGCACAGATTGCATTTAATCGCCAACAGGTTCTGGGTATCCGTAACGGCCGGAGGTTCCACCGGAGGAGCCAGACTCAGCCAATTTTTCAGGTCATGCAGAAGACCTAAGGATGGTTCGCTGGCAGGTTTACGTGGAACCATCGATATGGCGTGATAGGGACATTGAGTGGCGCAGTCTCCACATCCGATACAGGTTTTCTTGTCAATATCGATCTGCCCTTCGGGGAAACGCGCTATGGCACCTGTCGGACAACCCGTTAGACATTCAGGGTCCTGGCAGTGAAGGCAGACGGACGGCAATAACAAATGTTGGATTGATTGGCTGTTTGGCTTAACAGGACGAGCGATATGAATACCACGTCGCAAGAGTCTCGATTGCCCGTGGACTTTATGACATGCCAGCGAGCAATTCCCGCAGCGGATACACAAGTCCATATCCATAACCAGCAGGTTCGTACCGTCCATAATTCCGGTGCTAATCTCTTTTCCTGCGGCGGCAACGCTTCTTCTGTCTGTCGGAGGCTCAGGCGGTTTGTCATCGGCTGCCGAGAATTGTGGAAAACACTCTGAGATCATCTTGACTAGTTGCCGATCGGATTGTAGACGCGAGATCTCGAGTTCCAGCACCTCAGTGCGGGACATCACCGTCGCTGTATAACTCCAACTCGTGTTGGTGCTGCTGAAAAGGCCATCAAGTCCCAGCCAATTGCCCGCGCCGAGGAAATCCAGGCCGATGTCATCATCCAGATCCATCATCATTTCGGCCAGCTTTGGATTCGAAGCAATGCCGCGCACTGCATGCGGGTCGGAAGCGACCCCTCGCACGCGCCGCACCCAGCCACTCTTAATTAGAACCAACTTTTCAATCGGTTCACCTTCCTGCAGGAGAATGTGATCTTTGGCGTAGATGGTGAACCGCGCGGCCTGCTTGAGTTTCTCGATCAGTTCGGGACTGAAGGAATTGTGGGTCGCTTCCTGCACCTCTAACAGCGTGCGGGCAAGGCCATGCCGACGATAATCATCATCGAGCCGTTGGCCGAACTTCTTGAACCTTCTCAATAGACGAAGCGCTGGACGCTGAATCTCCAGGACCATCGCTTCCGAGTTAGGCGCAACCACCACAGTAGCGTTGGTGGGCTGTCCGGAAAGTAGGGACATCTCGCCAAAACTATTTTGCGACTCAATTTCGCCGACCTTGTGACTTATCTTTTGATCGTCCTCGACATACACGTCCAGCGTGCCGGCGACCAGAATGAAAAACGCATTGCCGCGCCACTCTCCTTGCTGAATGATTTTTTCGCCAGGGGCGTACACAAACAGGTGGGCGTAAGGTCCGACTTGTTTGCCGCTATAGTCCCGGCCGTAGGCGATTAATTCAAGGTCCAACTCATTTTTGAGGTGGCCTTCGTGTGTATCAAGAAGTTCGGAGATGAGACCGCTGTTGCGGATAGCCTCGATCACTTCGCCGTGGTGTGTGATTTCGCGGGGCATGAATATGACGATCTTAATTAAGGAAACTCTCTCGATTCAATGCTGCCGAAGCGGAAAAACCAGCTGACATCTGATACACGACGCGCCTATCCTAAAGCGAAGGTCAGCTGTTGTGACAATACCTGTTTATCCTAATCTGCACGTTCCCACAGCATTCTAGCTAATCTAAATATGAATACCTGCACCGGCAGAGGAATATCTTTAGGAAGGTCAAGGATGGCCTCATCTCTATTATGCTCAACTTTCCCAATCTCGCCTCCGGAATCGCATAATCGAAACTGGGTCCCGCGCAAATGCCGGTTACTGATACGCAATGTCAATTCGCGTTCCAGTTTATGATCCTCATAGGTGATCTGACATCTTGACCCGGGAAATGGAAACTTCGCCGACGCCACTGACATTCCATTACGCTCGATCTGCATATGTGAGGTGAAGAGGCCCCTTCGACTCTTGAATATGAAGATCTCTCCATCAAGATCGAGTTGGGAAGCTCCTGAAACAAACAAACATTGTCATCTCGGCGACCAGAGTATCGCCCCGATAAAATCTGTAAACCGACGAGGGGGTGTCTCCTCTTGAGCTAGCGTGCCAAAGGTTCACCAGGTGTTGCCAGGTCGAAAGCTTGTGTGCATAAACAACTCTTAACATCGTATTGTGGGAAGCGCTATGTATTTAGCATCATCGATGATAATAGTAACCCAACGCCGCGCTTAAGTGGCCCGACAAGAACAGCATCGTGGGCCAAATTGTCGATGTGATGCACGCTGGCCGGGGCTGCAATGAAGTTCTTCGGCTGCATTGACGCAACACCATGCGAATCCCTAATCCGGTAGTGCCGTCTTCTCGAGTTGAACGAACTTCCACCCCATCCTGGTGCGCTCGAACTCATAATCAATCTCGTAACCCAAATTATCGAAACAAGAAACGAAGAATCGCTTCGGGTTGTTTGTATCCTTTGCCGGTTCTGCGTTAGCAAAGCATTCCGCGGGATTTGTCGCCTTAGTAAAAACTTCGCGCCGTAATCGTACTGCGGGGCGATTATCATTTTTCCGGTTTTATCTATGTAACCGATTTTTTTGTTGAGTTCCTCGACCGATAACCCCTCTTTGAACCCCCGAGAGTTCGCATTGTTTCCAACTCCCGTGTAATCAAACTGAGGGCTGATGACTATTTTGCCGGTGGCGTCGATGAATCCGGCTTTGTCCCCGATGGCAACTTTCGCCAAGCCCTCTGAGAAGGGAAGGCATGATCGAATTGCGGCGGGATAACTACTTTTCCGCTTTTGTCTATGTACCCGTATTTATCTCCGAAGTCGATGGCCGCTAAACCTTCACTAAAGCTTTCCGCATGGTTGAATTGCGGATCTATAACCATCTTGCCGGTCTTGTCTATGAAGCCGTATCTAGATTCGAAAGTGTCCTCTAATCTAACCGCTGCCAACCCTTCCTTGAAGTCTTCCGCTTCAGCGAAGCGGGCTTCGATCACGAATCTTCCTGTCTTATCGACGTAGCCGAATTTGTCGCCCTTGCTTACCTTTGCCAAGCCTTCGCTAAACTCAGTTCTTTGTTCAATGAATTTGAGCGGTTTGACGAATTCTCCGCTCTTATCGATGAAACCAACCGCATCCTCTCTAACTTCGACTTGTGCCAATCCTTCGTGAAATAGCTTAATCAAACGACTTTTTCTTGAGAAAGGACTGATACACCTCACCCATACCGCCGGAGCCCAGCGAGGCGATGATCTTGTACTGGCCTATTTTAGTTCCGGTAGCTTGGCCATAAGAGAATGGCCTCCACGCGAGTGGGCCTGAGTATACTGAGAAATGCGGACAAGGAAAGTATTCAAATAATTCATCGTCAGAATGAATAACGCACGAAGACTGTGGCGACGTTGGAGTGATAGCTGGCATAACGCGCATCCTGGAAAAGATATTTCGGAGTCTCGCTGGTAAGATTTCCGTGCGTGTAGGGCTGGAGAACGTTGAAGCTGAAGTCATCCTGCGTATATGGTTCATACCAATAACGGGCGCCTATCTCGAGACTCTCGTTTATACGGCGGGTAACGACGATATTCACGTCCTGACGCCGTACCACGGTATCGGGATAGGGAAACGCCCCCGCATGAAGGACTGAATCTGGACGAGGAGTGTACGGGTTTACAGTACTGATTCGGTCGCGGGCAAAGGAAAGCGCATAAGAAAGATCAAACTGCCAGTTTTTCAGCTTTCCTTCCTGGGGCGCTGCGTTGATCCCGAATTGAAAACTGTCCAGGCTGCTTCGGCTGGTGCGCTCCCAGGTATTGGCGAGCGGGTATTGAGAAAGAGTACCCTGAACGATAGTGCCTGGGGGAGCGGGCGGGTTGGGCAGGAGATGCGCAACGTCCCGATACGAGTAGCGGTTCGTCTCTCGCGAATAGTTGGCATACAAGAAACTTCCGTTCTCGAATGAATGGTTGAACTCGGCATCGATAAAGGAGAAACGATTAGAGAGACGCCCGTAAAAATTCTGGTCGTACCCTTCCTCCAGGTAGCGATAAGAAGCCGAGAAATTCGTGTTGGGGCCCTTCAGCAACTCCAACGTAAAGCTTCCGTCATTTCGGATTCGATCCGTCTCATCATACCGGCGCAGGAGATTGAATTCCATGGGGACGCCTATCTTCATCACCGTGGTTCGCGTGATCTCCCACCCCCCTGTGGGCCCATTCGTGGGAGAACCGGCTAAATTAGGATTAAAGGACAATGGCTGGGTGTTGTATCCCTGGTCGCGTCGGTTCGAGTAGCGGTAGTCTCCTTTAAGCCGGAGGGTCGTGACCGGCCCTGGCTCAACGGCTTGGGTTGCGTCAGTGTTTTTTCTTCCTCCTGAAAGATTGACCTCATAATCCAGCCGGCCTCGAATGCTGTGCTGATTGTTACGGTTCACATCCCGAAACTTGCGGTTCCAGATCTCCCACTCATAATCCATTCTCCAGGTCAGCTGTGGCAAAACATCCCATTCAAAGCCGGCTTCAGCATTCTGGTGTCTAAAATCCCAATCGAGGTTCTCGATGGGCAAGTTGTAGAAATCTGTCCCCGCTGCGCGCCACGTCGTATCGCCAAATGCGGCATATCCCGGGAACACGATCTCGGGTGTTTGATTGTCCAGGGACTGCGAACGGTACTGACCCTGGAGGCGAAAGTTTTTATGCCGGTTCACCAGGGCATACTCCTGGGTGATGTTTCGCATCTTCGCGTTCGGACTGCTAGCTGGAAGCTGACTTACGTCGGTGGGATTAGTGACCGGAGAGGCTGCGTCCCAGTGCCTGGGCACTATGGCTGTATTAAGTGTCCAGGGGACGAAATCGTCATTCTGTGTCCAGTAGGCCAGCGAGACAAGGCCGCGCACTTGAGTTTGCGGCGTCAGGTCCACTCTGGCCCAAAAACTGACGGTGTGTGAATCGTTGTTTGGAGTCAGGTCGGTCTGCCACCGAACCTGACGGAATCTATTCGAAGCCCCACATATTGGCGCGGCCGGATTCGCCGCATTAGGAAGACATCCCTCCTCGTCAGTGACCCGAAAAGGGTTTTCGAAAATCACCGATCCGATCCGGTTGCGAAAGAGCGAAAGATCGTAGTCCACGCCGGCACTCCATCGTTTGCCGCGAAACTGCGCTCCCAACTTGAGCTCGGTCGTCCGCTGGTCGAGGGGCTCCAGAAACTCTTGTCCGATCCCTTCCCAGGCACCTCCTATATCTGTGAGGGGGGGCGCCGGAACGGCTCGCCGGACAAATGTGCCGACGGACATGGGGCGGGAACCGCGATTGCGCAGCCAGCTAAACTGGGCATGCAACTCGACCTTATCCGAGGGTTGGTAACTCTGCCTGAATATAGCTTGATCTCGGCGGAGCCGCACATCGGTTATGGGCGCAGTCTGCAGCTCCTGGCGAACGACCCTGGGCAATTCGGCGGTCGGAAGTATGCGCGCTTCCGGAGTTGAAAGGGCCTGCAGGCGCGCTCGCAGCGTAGGGCTGACTTGATACACCCCCGGCGCAGTCTGCTGAAGGAAGGATTGTCCGCTGCCGAAGGAATGAGGGATCTGGTCCCAGACAAATTGCGTTCGATATTTTCCAATCCTCCCTCCCTCCACACTAAAACGCTGGTCACGCTGGCGAATCTCAAGTCCTTCCATTGCGAGAAAGTAGGGAGATTCGGCTGAATTGAAATCCAGCTTCAATTTCTGGATAAAGAATCCTTTAGGAACATCGCGCACCTCCTGGAACTTAGCGGTATGACCTCCCTGGATTTCACGAAGCTGGCCACCGAGTTCGATGCTTGCGTGGACCTTGGTCTCTGGTTTCGTCTCATCCTTCTCCGGCGCCTGGGCCCGGGCGTGAGGCGTGAAAAGGAGCGCCGAGATGACACAAGTGATGAGAACGAACTCGACGCAAAGGATCGGTTTGAGTCTGTCTGGTTGGATTCTCATCTGCTCCTCCTAGCGCCCAAAGGTTCTACCCCCAGGGTGATTCGAGCCATGTATCAGGTTATGGCAATTTACACAGCCGCGATTTATGGACCATATGTCCAGAGGTTTTCCCGCAGTCGTCGAATGGCGCGGCAACATATGAATATGGCACTGCTGGCACAGCAGATGAGCGCGATTAGTCAGAAGCTTGGGATTGTTTGAACCATGCGGCGAGTGACAGTTCTCGCAATTCTCGCGGACCGGCGGATGGTCCCAGAGAAACGGACCCCGTTTTTCGGCATGGCAGGTGTAACACACATCATTGACGGTATGATTCACGAGCATCTTCCCCCCCTCCCCACCATGAGGATTGTGGCAGGAAGCGCAGCCGACCTTCATGTTGCGAAGCTCGGTGCGGAAGAGGTGGGTGGAGCGCTGGAACAGAGCCTTCCGCTGTTCCGTGTGGCAGCGGAGACAGGTTTCTTCTACGGTAAAGGTGGCCAACATCTTCTCAGGGAATTTGATCTCCTCCGAATCTAATGTCGGCCCATCAATTTTGGCTCGGTCGCGGGAGGCCAATGCCCACTGGGCGAATTTGGCATGGTGCACGTTGTGGCATGACATGCAACTCATGTCGCTTCTGTCGTGCTTGCCGCCTTGCCAGTTAAAATGACTACGACCGGCAGAGTGACATTGAACGCACGTGGCGTTTGCCCTGCCTCTGGCCTCCGCAGTTTTCAACTCGGTAGGATTGTCGATATCATCAGCTGCAATGCGCTTTTCTCTGTTCTCAATGTGCTTCTCGCCGTTGCCGTGACAAGTCTCACACGTAGCAGAGCGCGAGTCCTTCAAGAATTTGGCGCTCTTACCGTGGGTTTCCAGGAGGAAGGAATTCACATAAGGCCGGTGGCATGACACACACCTATCCCCTACCTGGCTGTGCTCGACGGCTTGCCCGGATGACTTCACCTGCGTTTGCGATCTGATTGATTGCGCCTGGGCCGGCGGTTCTGCAGGCCGGAAGGAAGTAAATAGAAGCACCAAGACAGCTACAAAAAGCACCACGGTAGTGGCGCGTAGTATGTTTGGTAAAGACTGCCTTTGATCAGCTTGGGCGCGCATCGGAGCGACCTCCAGACTCGTCACTCAGTTGAAAACGTGAGCCACTTGTTAAGTAGCTCCGGATTGCCTTGGTACTTCATCGTCGGATCGCTTGGGGCGCTCCGCGTTGGAAATAGGTGGGATTGCAAGGATGCTGCATCACTCAAGGCCAAACGCACCGAGATGCGTGCAGGATCGTTCAACAGTTCTTGATTCGTGGCTTAGAAACCACAGTCACTGATGTTTAGCAGACCGTAATATAGTTGCGTTGTCTAGTTTTTTCAAGGATTTTTCTTGTTGATGTTTCTGCAACAAACTAATGGGCACCTATCGGCTGATTTCCCAAGGAGAATTGTGATGGCCGCTGAGCAAAGACCTTGAACAGCCGGCGGGAGGGCCTGCCGTTTATTTTTTATTCCAGTTCTTCAAGGGCCCACTCATCTGGTCCACGCGAGCGAGGACAGCAGATCGAACCATGTCCCTAAACGAAAGACCCTCGGTCAAGGGAACCCTGGCTGAGTGTATCCGGCTATCGTAAAAGAGGATGGTGTACTCGCCGATCCCTTTCGTGATCTTTCCGATATTCAACTCAAAAGGGATTAGCTTTTCGCTCCACAACTCATCGAGCACTTCCTGAGCTTCTGCTTCAATGGAGAGATCGCGTGGCATGAAGATCAGACCTTATATCACCAGATAGCATCAGCGTAAAGCTAGTCCGGATTTCACCAACACCCTAACGGAGCCCTACCGGTTTGCGAACCTGGTAGACAAACAGGCGGCCAGTTATTCCTAAGACTGGCCGCCTTTCGAGCTGGAGCGCTTTGCCCTGAACCGTCCTCTGCCGGGGCTTATTGCGAAACTTGAATTTGGCCTTCGCCTCTTCCATCCGGAAACTCATAAGTTGAGAGCGCATAGGTCAGACACCCTCGCCTGTTACCCGGGATGATGTATGATGTTCGCTGACTGCACTCCCCGGTCGTCTTCTCGCTCAGCGTCCGTTGCCCACCTTCCCCACCTGCAAATGTTCTATCCTTGAATTGCGCTTCCTCATTTGGCCCTTAACCATCGCAATTGGCTGTCGGAATCAAACCTCATCAGTACCTGTCCACCCTTTCCCCTTTACCCAGTCTCGACCCTGTCCTACAATGAACCTCAGTTGACAAAGACTGGTATGAATCACGGCGGTAACGTCTCCCACGTCAAGCCACTCTTGAATTAGATTCACAAAAATCGCAGATCTCGGACATCAATCCTTCCCCCTCCGGCATCTGTGTTGGCAGCCCTATCTGAGTCAGCACATTCGAGTCAAACGTTTGCGAAAACGCGAGGGTAACATGCACCTACCGCCTGGACGCGCTGTCAGGGTCGGCCAAATTTTTTGCCTGGTGATTCTTTTTGTTGGGTCCAGTTCTCCTATCGCTCGAACTCAGGACAAAAAACCGCAGAAACCTACTAGCGAAGCCACACCTTCGAAACCCGAGCCAACCCCTCCCGGCCAGCAAAAGCCTGCCCCCGAAGTCGACGGCCCGGTCATTGTTAACACCGACCTGATCACGTTTACAGTTACTGTGACGGACACCTATGGTCGCTTTGTTTCCGGCCTGGGCAAGGGCGCTTTTACTGTGTTGGATGAGAAGAAGCCCCAGGAAATAACTTTCTTTAGCGACGATGACGCGCCGGTTTCGGTTGGAGTGATCTTCGATGTCTCCGGCTCGATGAGCGGTGATAAGGTTAGGCGGGCGAGGGACGCACTGTCGAAGTTTGTTCAGACCAGTCACAACTCGGATGAGTATTTTCTCATCGGGTTCAACTCAAGGGCCCAGTTGCTGCTGGACAAAACGCGCGACGGAAACGCGGTTCTCGACAAAATGACTTTTGTACAGACGCGCGGCAATACCGCCTTATACGATGCCTGCTATCTCGGCGTCGAAAAGGTTCAGCGTGGCGCTCATCCTAAACGCGCGCTGCTGTTGATCAGCGATGGCCAGGATAATAATTCCCGATACACGTTTAATGAACTGCGACGGCTGCTGAAGGAGTCGGATGTTGTGCTTTACGGCATTGGCATCCTGGGCGGGGGAGATGCCGGCAGTGCGCTGGGGATGGAAGGTCAGGGCATTCTGGATGAACTCGCGAACGTTTCAGGCGGCAAGGCGTTTTTTCCGCGAAGCGCAGCCGAAATGGATGATATTTTCGAGCAAATAGCGCTGGAGCTGCGCCATCAGTATTCGATCGGTTACAAACCATCCAATTTCAACAACGACGGCAAATGGCATAAGGTCAAGGTGAAAGTAAGTCCGCCGCGCGGACTGCCGCGCCTGTTCGTCCGTACGAAGGAAGGCTATTACGCGATTCCCAGCTCTCGTTAATTATTCAAATATCAGAACCGGGAGCGGTAGCGACTGGGTGACTCCCACTTGAGCAGCTTGTGATCAGGCGACCCAGTCGCTCTGATGACGCCATTCGGCAACGCATTAATCTCCCAAAGCATCTTCTATTACGGCTCCGAAGTGGCTGGCGCGCAATCGCGCATGCGAGGCTTAGTTGCCGTCGCCGGGATATTCGCTTCGCATGCTCGAAGTGAAAGGTTAAACTTAGGGTGATTAACAGTTCCCCCCCCCCGGGGAGTTTTTAGGAGTCATCGAAGGTCCATTCAATCGGGATTATGTTTGGTGATGAAGCTTATTAAGAGTCAAATGCGGGGCCTGCACACGGGCAGCCCGCTTGAGGTGGTGGTGGGTAAATTGAAAAGACGAAGATTCACAGTGCTGCTCGCGTTTGTTTTCGCGACGACTTGTATGGTTGGTTCAGGTCTGGTTTTCGCAGGCAGGGTCCAGAATTCGCGGCCCCGGAACGCGGCCACGCAGCCAAAGCCGACGCCAACTCCGGTCCCGCGTACAACTCAAACGCCTGTCACGCAGCGGCCGACAACTTCAATCCCAACGAAGAGTCCTACTCCTCCTCCGACTCAGAAACCCACGCCGATTGATAGAATAGCCCCCAACCTGGGCGAGCCTCCGCCGCCGCCAGTGCTTAAACCAAAGCCAACTCCAACGCCGCCGGAAGAAGACATTGACGAGGGCAGCATCGTCAGAGTCAACACTGAGCTGGTGACTCTCAACGTGCGAGTAATCGATCGCAACAACCGTCCTATCGACAACGTGAAGCAAAGCGACTTTCACGTATCGGAAGACGGCGTGCCGCAGCCAATTGAATATTTCACTCGCGAGGAAGTGCCGATTAGCTACGGACTGGCAGTGGATACATCCGGCTCGTTGCGTTCGCAGTTGCAGAGCGTTATCGATGCGGGAAAGACTATCGTTAACAGCAACAAGAAGGGTGACGAGACCTTTCTGGTGCGGTTTATTAGTAGTGATAAGATCGAGACTGTGCAGGACTTCACCGCAAACCAGGAACTGCTGATCGATGGTCTTGACAGTCTCTACGTCGAGGGCGGTCAGACGGCGGTCATTGACGCGGTTTATCTCACCGCCGACCATGTTGCCGAATACAAAAAGGGCGATGACAACGATCGCAGACGGCGCGCGCTGATAGTTATTACTGACGGCGAAGATCGAAACAGCTTTTATCCGCAGGAGAAGCTCTTCGCTCGCCTGCGCGAAGCGGACGTGCAAATTTTTGTTATAGGCTTTGTCAACGAGCTCGATAAAGAAAGCGGCCTCATTCGCAAGAGCCCGCGCGATAAAGCTGTCAACCTCATTAACAAACTGGCTACGGAGACCGGGGGACGCGCTTTCTTCCCGCAATCGCTGTCCGAGTTACCGCAGATCGCAGGCGAGATTGTGCGGGATCTCAGGACGCAATACGTGGTTGCGTATAATCCCACTAACAAAATTCGTGATGGCTCATTTCGCTCGATTAAAGTCGCAGTAGATGAGGGCTCAAGCCGCGACAAACGCATTGCGCTGACCCGCAACGGCCGCATCGCCCCTAAGGGAGAGATCCCACCGGCTCGAATTCCGACTACGCGAACAGGACCCAAGCCCGTCGCGGGAACTAACAAGTCGCCCTGAGCGCAGCCGTTCAAAGTGTGACCAGCTACAACCCAGCGACGTACTAGTATCATCAAGTACATTCCGGTGAGAGGGTGGTTGAGACAAATGTCCCGTTGCAGAAACTTCGCGTGTGTGCTTACGCTACTTCTTCTGGCATTCGTGTCATTTGGCGGAGGGCGGATAGTCACTGCGCAGGAAAAGAAGGACGTTAACCCGCAACGACCACATCGCATAGATCCACCACCCCAGAACCCCTCGTCGACGCCGCCAGACGCTGATGTCGTGCGGGTTGAAACCGATCTTGTGAATGTGCTGTTCACGGCTAACGACAAGAATAAACGCTTCGTGATAACGCTCAAGCAGGAAGACATCCTGGTCACGGAAGACGGAGTTCCGCAGGAGGTTTATGCCTTTCAGAGAGAAACGGACCGGCCTCTATCGCTCGTTATTCTGATCGATGTGAGCGCCTCGCAACAAAATACTCTACCGGCTGAGAAAGCTGCGGCGCGCACCTTCGTTAACACCGTGATTCGCCCAGGGAAAGACGAAGTGGGCATCATCTCGTTTACCGGAGAAGCAACTCTCGAACAAGGATTAACCGGTAGCGCAAGACATCTTCAAGAAGCGATCGAGCGCGTGGAAGTGGTATTTCCGCCGGGCTATATCGGTGGAGGTGTTTCTATTCCGACTACGCCTCCAATCTTCGATACAGGTCGATCACGTGCGGGGACGACGGCGATCTGGGATGCCGTCTGGGTGACAGCCGAAGATGTGCTTGCACACGCTCCCCATAAAACCAGACGCGCCATCATCCTCCTTTCTGATGGCGTAGACACCACCAGCAGGCTGAAAAGAAGCGAAGCAATTGAGCGGGCCATCAAAGCCGATTCGGTGATTTATTCAATCGGTATCGGCGACAGCGAGGCTTTCGAAGGCGTCGATAAAGACACTCTCCGTAAGCTCTCTGAGCGCACCGGTGGACGCGCTTTCTTTCCGAAAGATGACGGGGATCTGCACGCAGCCTTCGCGCAAATTCAGCAGGAACTGCGCTCGCAATACCTGTTAGCCTATTCGCCAACCAATAGAAAGAAGGATGGCTCTTTTCGTCAGGTGAAAATCGAGGTTGCCAACCCTGAGCTCCGCAAGCAAAAGGTCCAACTCACTTACCGGCAGGGCTATTTCGCCAACGCTAATGTGGCGGACTCGCGTTAGCAAAGCTGGACGAGATTAACTCTGAGCAACGAACGGTACGTGCGTTTCGGTGTCAGCGGCCAGTGATCACTTGGAAAACGCTAAAAGCTATGCCACTCCGAAAAGGTGGATGCCTAACAACTCCAGCAGTTTAACGCCAAGCATCACCACTACCGCAGTTGTGACCAGGATTAGTGTGCCAAAGGCCAGCACGTTGTTCCGTCGAGTATTCTTGAGATCACCCGTCAAGCGCTTGTCGTTTATGAGCAGAAGAATAAACACGAGAATGATTGGCAGCAGCACTCCGTTCAGCACTTGCACCCCGACAAGCAACTGCATCACCGGCACATTTGGAATCAGCGCCAGACCTGCGCCGATGACGATGAGGGCGGTGAAGAGGCTGAAGAAAACCTTACCGCGACGAAAATCAAGGTTCACCCCCTTGGGAACTCCGAAGGCCTCGCTAACGGCGTAAGCCGTGGCGAGCGGCAACACCGCACCAGCCAACAGGGTCGCACCTAAAAGCCCGACTCCGAAAAGCAAGGTTGCCGCATTGCCCACCACCGGTTCGAGGGCTCGCGCCGCATCGGCGGCTGACTCAATGTCTCTCTGCCCGACAACATAAAGCGTCGCTGCCGTGGCAATGATCATTGATATCGACATCAAGTTAGAGAAGACCGCGCCGACGTACGCATCAATGCGCTCGGGTCCGTAGTGTCGGCGGGCCACGCCCTTTTCTACCAACGAACTCTGTTGAAAAATCTGAATGTAGGGAGTGATAGTCGTTCCCAGCAAACCTACGATCAGGAACAAATACGCTGGGTCGCTCCGGAACTTCGGAACAAAGGCACCCTGGGCCACCTCGCCCCAATTGGGATGGGCCATGAAGGCCGCCACCGGATAGGCAAAGAAGACCAGAGTCATTAGCAGAAGGATCTTCTCCACCTTTGCGTAAGAACCGAAGATCACCAGATACCAAATCAATACCGCGCCAACCGGAATCGACACGTACTTACTGACTCCCATTAGTTCCATCGCCGCCCCTATACCGACGAATTCACTAACAGTCACGCCGGCATTGGCTATCAGGATAATCACCACTGCGAAAAGCGCCCACCCGATTCCAAATCTCTCGCGGATCAAGTCAAGCAAGCCGCGTCCAGTCGCGGCGCCCAGACGGGCGCACATCTCCTGCACGACGGCGAATGACACCGTGAGAATCACCATCACCCAAATCAGATCATAGCCAAACTTAGCTCCTGCCTGGCTGTAAGTAGCGATGCCGCCCGCATCATTCCCGGCGGACGTGGCGATTAGACCCGGACCCAGAAGCGCGAGCCAGCGAAGCAGACCCGTAGGACTGCGGCGCAGGCCTTTAAGCTGAACGCTGCGCCCCCGAATATTGAGACGCCCCGTACGAATGCTTCGAGGCGACAATGGCAGAGTCTTCGCCTCTAAGGCCTCAACCGGTTCAAGTCCTTCGACGGTGCCCTTTCTCTTCACGAGAAGATCCTGGGCGCTTGTTCGCGCCAGTTCGACGGAGCCACCTGAGCAATAGCAGCGTCCACTGTGACAATGCCGAGAAGTTGTCCTTCATCACCGACCACAGGTAACGCGGCCATGTGGCTGTCGATTACCCGGTAGGCCGCTTCGGTAGCTGGACTAAGTGGATTCAGTGTTGTGAGGTAAGGATCCATAATCTCTTCCATTCGAAGTTCATCATCGGCAGTTATTAGGTCGCGCAAAGAAATCATTCCGCGCAGCCGGCGCGATTTCTCACTGTCGACGACGTAGATAAAGAAAACGAAGTCCGGCTTCTTTAGCGGCTCGCGCAACGTTTCCCGCGCTTTGGCAACAGTCAGGCTGGCCCGGGCACAAATCACGTCGTTGGTCATAATCCCGCCCACAGTATCTTCGGGATAGCTTAAGAGTTCTATCAGGCGTTCACCCTGAGTTTCCGGAAGCTTGTTGAGGTAGCGACGCATGATTCTGGTTGGCAGCCTGCCCAGGATGTCTGCGGCAATGTCCGGAGCCATCAGGGTTAGCAGCGCTATCGCCTGGTCTTCCTCGAGTTCCTCGAAGACCTGAAGCTGGCGTTCGGGCGAAAGCGCTTCAAGTGTATCGACCGCCTTCGCATCAGGTAGCAGGGTTATCAATTCCGACGCGTGCAAATAAGGCAGCATGTCAGTCATTCGGGCGATATCTCCTGGGGGCAATCGAGCGATGCGTAAGTGATAACCTTCTCCATTCCTCACCGCGTCGGGGTCACCGCGAAGAAACTCAACATACTTCCAATCGTAAAGTGCGCTTTTCGTCACGTGACCATAACGGCCGCCGGAGAGCCGGCGCAGGATGGCGCCGAAACTTGTATCGGCAGCTCGCAGCACTAGTTGATCCTTTTCCTCTTCCAACCATAGGTCGTTGGCCCGTGTCGCCCGTCGGTTTTGCAAATCGAGCACCAGCGCGTCCAGAACGTCGTCCCCCAGGAGCACTTCTTTGGCCATGGAACCAGTGGACTCACTCTGGGCCAGCTCAAGATCGCGTACGCGGATGCGACGAGTCTTGAACTCCAGATCGCGCACCTGGTCCCATGGCAATGAACGTTTTTTATTCTTTGCGTTGAGGAAAAACAGGCGCGTGACTGGAGGGTAATCACCGTCGAGTAGGGCCACGCTGAGATCCATCAATCTGGCTTGCCGCCCGTGTTCATCCGTGAGATTGCAGCGCCGCAGCTGCGAGAGCATCACCATGTTGTTGGGAAACCCCCCTTGTCAGAGAAGGCCTGGTTAACGTTTTCACCCAAACGCAACAGGTTCGGCGATAGGGGCACGGAGATTCCGTGCCCCTGCGCGCCTACCAGAGAAGCTGGTTAAGAATTACGCGGAAAGCATACCCGCTGGTCGAGCCATTGGGCAACAATCACGTGGCAGGCTTGCACATAAAATATAGAAACCGTATCAGAACCAGGAGCGGTAGCGACCGGGTCCCGTTTGGTGAAAGACTACGCGGCAATAACGGACAAATCGCGGTCCTCTCGGGTCAGGTCAACCCGGTCGCTTACCGCTCCCGGTTCTGATACCGGGTGAGACTTTTTGCGCAAATCACGTGGCTTAATTCTCGCAACGAATTTGCAGGCGCCCTCATCGTGACTTATTATCCTCACATTTTCAAAACAGTCGATTGTGAACAGAAGGGTCGCGCACAGGAAGAGTGTTTCAGCCTAGGGCTTTAACCTATACGGGCCAAATATAAAGGGGAGGTTCTGCGTTGCAGATTATCAAAAAACTATTTGCCGTGAGTTATTCAGCAATTATTTTCCTGTTCATTTGCTGCGGCCTGGCTTTGATTTTCTTTGCCGCACTGGAGCTTTGGCACGGACTCAACCCCGGTGAGGCGTTGCCGCTAAGGAGCCGCTTCAACTTCGTCCTTGAGGCTATCGGGTTGTTAACCATTGCGGTGGTTGCTCTTGAACTCGGGCAAACAA
>JBPCKD010000054.1:0-66865 GCA_051004635.1 Pyrinomonadaceae bacterium | reverse complement strand
GAATATCCGCGCGCTCTCGTCCAGGCTGGCGGTTATCCTGAAACGATTCATTCACACGGTAGGAGAAGCGCCACTTCGATCTTGACCACTCCGCACTGCCAGTTTGGTTGGTGCTCGCCTGATCCGGCACGTGCGACAGACTGAAACCGCCACCCGAGGGCAGGAACGCTCCGTAAGCGTGGGTCAATTCGTAGTTGTAGGAAACGCGCGGAAGCCATTTGGAATAAAACTGCTTCGCGCCCAGAAGCGCGGTGAGCGGGCCGCCCACCTGGAAGCCGCTGCGGCGCGTGAGCGTCTGAAGAATGGAAAGGATGTCGTCGAGGTTGTCGTTGGATCGATTATGCGATGCGCCGAAGTTAATCTCGCCTACGCTGCCCGTCAACTCAGCCTGATTGTCGTTGCGGTCGGCCTGTGCGTAAAGCGCAGTGCTGCGGAAAAGGGGGTCAACGCGGTTGTGTCGGAACGCAAATGAGAGGTTGATGGGCCGATCCTTAATCGGGGTCCAGCTCTTCAACAACTGATAACTGAAATCCAGGTAACGCGCGTTCTTACCTTCCTCACGGACTGGGACGACTGTAAAACCGCGATTGAGTAGGGGATCCGTCGGGTTGCCGAAGCGGCTGCGACCAAAGCCTGCCTCGAGCCGCAAACGGCCCTCACCATCGCTGGCCACGATGCGGAAGCCGAAGCCGTTACTACGCTCGGCGTCTGTCACACTGCTCTGGTTAAAATTGCTGATCGGCAAAAGCGAGCCGCGCAGCAACCCCGCCTCAACACGTAATCCACCGGGGCGCTTTGGCAGAAATTCGAAGCCAAACGTGCCTGCGAGCACTTTGTGCTTACGTTGGCCCAGTCCAGTGAAATTATTCCAGCCGACTACGCTTGTGCCGTTCATTGCCGTGAGCGCGAAATCTGCCCGCGAGCCGAATGGTACTGTCAGCGTGAGCCCGCGACTCGAAAAGCTGTTGATCAGATAGCGATTGGCGCCGAACGAATTGTGACCGAGACGGAATTTAACTTTGCTCAATTCAAGATTGATCACGTAGCTTGAAAGGTCAAACTGCGGCGCATCGTCGCCATTGTTACCAAAGCGCAAAGCGTCTCTCTGATAACTGCTCCCAACGAAATCAAACTGGCTTGCGGATTTGAAGCGTCCACGCGCGAGGTTGGATTGCAGACTACCCTGGAGAGTGACGTCTGTGAAGTTGAGGCGCTGAGGACGGTTATTGTCGGGATAGTAAAGCACTGCCGACTCGGTCTTGAAGCTCAACGTTAACGACGGCTTCCATTCGAAGGTATCCCAGCCCCACTGTTTACGTTTGCCGTCCGAGCCTGATTGTGAGTTGGTGGCGGGTGAGTTAGCCGTGACTGCGCTGGCGATTGTGGTCGATGGCGGCGCCGCCGGCTCATTCGTGCCGACGCGCAACGGAAACGCGGCGATCTGTTCCCACTGATTAGCTGGGGAGACGAGGTAGACAGTGACGGTCGTCTCACCCGACGGAAGCGGCAACAGATTTGGTGTATAGCCAAGCTTGTTTCCAGAAGTCACGAAGAGCCGCGTCATGTCCGTGTTACCGATGAATACCGCGAGCGAGCCCTCGGATGGATCCAGTCTGCGGCTCAAGTTGAATTCAATTTGCTCATTGGGCCTTACTGGTCCCGTACCGGCGAAGCTGGGACTGATTGTTAAGGGTGTCTGCGCAAAAGCGCGGTCCACCCAACCGGCACGGTCGCAAATGATCAGTGTGACCAAAGCAATCAACAGCAGCGGGGACGTTGTTTTTGTCATGGGCGGGCTTTGCGTCATGGTTTTTGCTCGTCAAAAAGATCCTCGCGGCATTAAGGATCCACGTTAGACGCCTGACTCAAGGTTTGCTCCTACCTATACACGCAGGAAAACGCGGCGAATCCCATCAGTCCTTGACTTCCGTATCAGAACCGGAAGCGGTACCGGGGTCCCCAGCGGGGCAGCCCCGCTGGGGTGGTGGATGCGACCGATCGCCGCTGGGCTTTGCACAAAAAGTCAGTCAAGCGACCGAACTGTCGTGCGATGCGGGCAAGAGGTCCGAAGGACCGTTAGTTAATAGCCGCGCCCGTGAGGGCGTGGACTCCAAACGAGAAATTTCCCAAGCACCGAAGGTGCGATATTTATTGGTTTTTACTGACGGTCGTTCGGGCCTTTTTGCACTTAAACCCACTGCCTTCCACGCCCTTACGGGCATGGCTATTTACTCCCGGCCGCTTCGGGCTTGGTGCGTTATGCCGTGAAACATTTGCTGTTCTACAGGACTTTTTGTGCAAAGCCTCGCCGCTGAGCAAGAGCGCGATGGCTGATGAGGTGCGCCGGGCTGATTCCCTTTTCAACGATTACCCGGTCGTTATCCACTTCCGGTTCCATACCCCGCGTACTAATTTATTGAATTCTTTGTGCACGCCCCTCGGAGTTTCCTTTTGGCAGACGGATTAATTTCGCCTTTTTCTTATTTACACGTGATAATGGCGCCCACAGACACGAGGTAACGAACCAATGGGGGATGTAACCCAGCTGCTGGTTTCTTACGGTCAGGGCGACCGTGCGGCCTTGGACGCGCTGTTGCCGCTTGTCTATGACGAGTTGCGCATCATTGCCCAGAGTTACCTGAAGCAGGAACGTGCGGACCACACGTTGCAGCCCACCGGGTTGGTTCACGAAGCATATTTAAGACTGGTTAATCAGAGGCAGGTTGATTGGCGCAATCGTGCGCAGTTTTTCGGACTTGCGGCTAACATGATGCGCCGCATCTTAGTCAACCACGCCGAAGCGAAGCGCGCCGAAAAGCGTGGCAGTGGAAACGAAAAAGTATCGCTTGAAGACGTGACGGTTGTTGTAGATGAAAATACCCTGGAGCTGCTCGCACTCGACGAAGGGTTGCACCGTCTGGAAGAATTCGACAAACTAAAGAGCCGGATAGTCGAACTCAAATATTTCGGCGGCCTAACAATTGCCGAAATCGCCGAAGTCACTAACACTTCAACTGCCACCGTCGAGCGCGAATGGAAGTTCGCTCGCGGCTGGCTTTACAAAGTTCTGAGCGAACAAAAACCCACCACCCAATGAGCGAAAAGCAAGAACTTCCAATTATGGAGCGCGCGCGCTGGCAGCAGTTGAATGACATCTTTTCTGATGCGCTGGGACTTGACCCGGAGAAGCAAAGCGAATTTCTGAAGCAGAGTTGCGGCGGGGACGCAGCATTGCATCGTGAAGCGATGGCTATGTTGGCCGCGACTCGTGCTGCAGACAGTCGTGGCTTTCTGGCGGCGGATGTGTTCGCTGACGGGGCGCGTGTTCTAGCAAATAACGAAGTCGCGCCCGGAACTGAAATTGGAGGATACCGCGTTGTTCGTGAAATCGGACGTGGTGGAATGGGCGCGGTATACCTGGCGTTACGCAAGGGTTTTTATCAACAAGTCGCGCTCAAAATCATCAAGCGTGGAATGGACACGGACCAGATAATCCGGCGTTTCGTGCGGGAGCGTGATGTTTTAGCTTCACTCAACCACCCCAATATCGCCCGCCTGCTTGATGGCGGCCACACGACCGACGGTTTGCCCTTCATTGCGATGGAGTATGTTGAAGGGGAAAGCATAACTGCGTTTTGCGATAGGAAAAAGCTGACGATTGACGACCGCATCGTGCTCTTCCGCAAAGTTTGTGCGGCCGTCGCTTACGCCCACCACAATCTTGTCGTGCATCGTGATATCAAGCCCTCAAATATTTTGATTGCTCCTGACGGCGAACCAAAACTGCTCGACTTCGGAATTGCCAAGCTGCTTGTGCCTGATGCATCCGGAAACACGATTGACCTCACTGTTGCGGGGGCAAACTTGATGACGCCCGACTACGCTTCGCCGGAACAAATTCGCGGCGATAGGGTAACGACGGTCAGCGACATATACAGCCTGGGTGTTTTGCTTTACGAGCTTTTGTGCGGTCGTCGACCGTTTCGCTTCAAGGATCGCCAGTCCGCGGAAATTTTGAAAATAGTTTCCGAGCAAGAGCCATCCGCGCCCTCCACCGCCGCACTGACGAAGGCAGAAGATGTTCCCGAAGGGCACACCAAACGAAATCCTATCTCCCGAAACTGTTGCTGCTTCGCGCAGCGAACAACCCGCACGGCTTCGCAAACGGTTGCGTGGGGACTTGGACAATATTGTTTTAACGGCACTGAGAAAAGATCCGCAACGTCGCTACAATTCGGTGGAACAATTTTCCGAGGACTTGCAGAGACATTTATCGGGACTTCCCGTGGTGGCGCGTCCCGCCACGCTCGGTTATCAGGTCGGCAAATTCGTGCGAAGAAATCGAACTGCGGTGGTGTTTGCTGGAGTCGCTTTAATCGCCTTACTGGCAGGCTTATCGATTGCTATCTGGCAAGCACGCGTTGCTCGCGAAGAACGCACGCGTGCGGAGCGGCGCGCTACGGAAACGCGCCGCCTGGCTAACAGCCTGCTTTCGGAATACGACCAGGAGCTGTTGAACCTGCCCGGGTCATTTCCGATTCGGATCAAATTAGCGAAGGCGTCGTCAGCCTATCTCGCTCGGCTGACGCAGGAGACCTTCGATCCGGCGCTCCTGAAAGAGTTAGCCGAAGCCCATTCTCGTTTGTCTGTCATTTATGGTTCTCACTTGAGCGATGTAGCAGAGGCTAAGAGGCATTCAGAAAAAGCAGTTGAGCTTTCTCGCCGCGTTTTATCCATCACCCCGGGTGACGCGGGAGCTAAAGAGCTCCTGGCAAGAGTTCTGGTTAATAGACTGCCGGAGCACCTGGAGGTGGAGGAAAACGTGAAAGAAGCGGTGCGATTACGCGAAGAAGTTGTCACTGCTAATCCTGCTGATCTACAAGCGTTAAAAAACCTGGCGGATGTCTATTTGCAATTAGCTGACGTCCTGCGAAGTTTGGGCCGCGGCGAGGAAGCATCAACCTATTTCAGTCGCGCTATCGAAAAGCGCCAAAGACAAATCTCTTTGCTTGAGAAATCGGAGCTGACTGCCGAGGATCATGATCAGAAGTTATGGGCTTATTCCTGGATTGGTCTATCACAGGGCAGTGATTTCAATGATTGGCACGCAGCCGCCGGCACTTTGCAGGAAGCCCTGGAAGTCGCAGAAACAGCATCAACCAAATTTCCCAACCACCAGCAGACTCAAACCAATATCCATAGCGTACACAATTACCTTGCCCGCGCCCTGGATAGAACTGGCAACTATCGCGGTGCGTTGGAGCATTATGAAAAAGCACTGAGGGCAAACAAGAACTCCGCGGCTCGCTTTAACTTGTTTACCCATAGTAGCCAGGTTAACTATATGTTCAGGATTGCGGAGATGTTGCAGAAGATGGGTCAGACCGAACAGGCACTGATGAAGGTGCGCCAAGCTTTAGATCTGCGTCGGGAAGCTTCCGCAATCAATCACGCAGACCCCCGTGATAAGCACGCTTACGCTGACTCCTTTTCTCAGGCGGGCAAATTTTTCGCGAAGGCAGGAAAGATTGACGAAGCCTTATCGGCCTATCGCGAGGTAGAGCTAACGCTCGAGACCATGATGGAAAACGGTCAGGACCATCCTGACGTGCGTTTCGCTTTCGCGAATAGTCAGATGCTCATTGGCGACGTTTATGCAGACTGTGTCGTGGACGGTTGCAAGGTCTCACAAACAAACCGTAACCGTTTGAGAGAAGCGTATGACCGCTACAAGCGGGCAGCGTCGATTTACGACGAACAACGTGCTCACCTCTTCGGACTCAACGTTGAAAATGCGAAGATCACGCAGGCAAAACTCGGCGCCTGCGCAGACAGGCTGAAATCACGTTCGAGTTAATAAAGGCTGCTACTTCTCTATTCTTTTTATTAAGCGCAGGGCGTGGTTGCGCGCGATGAGGGGTAGGTGTTCGTCGGTGCTGATGTCTTTCAGGAGGGGGAGCAATTGCCGGGGATCCGAGAGTGCGTTGCGCCTGAGCATTGATTCGATTTGCTCCATTAGCTTCGGCCCATTCAGCGGCTGGCTCTCGCGCGCCACTGAGATATCGAAAACGAGAATCGCCTGGTCGGCAGCTCGCCGGTATTCGTCCACCAACGCAAAAGCGTCTTTGTTGTTGGTCCAGTTAAATTCCGCGGTCCTCTTCCGCGATTCCTGCTCCATTCGCAGGCGCATCGTGCCAAGGTGTGGATACTTCCGTTCCGATTGGTAATCCTCCTGGGAATCCAGGAAGCCCAGCGCTTGCCATAGTGCTGCGATGCGTGACACGACAGCCTGCGATAACTCCAGCGGTTCTGTGATCGACGTTTCCTCATTAAGCATTGCGAAAGTAATTTGGCCGCGGCCGTTTGCATCGTGCTCCAGGACGATGTGACGCACGTAAAACTGCGGCTGCGTAAATTCATAGAAATATCGCGCCGAACTCTTCTTGTTTTCCCTGGCCGGGGCCGGCGGTGCGGCTGGAGCAGTAACGTCCGGCCGCGCATTCTGTTTGCTTCCGGAAGTCTGTTGCGCCATACCAAAAACCGCCGCGCTTAAAAGAACAAACGCGGCGGGGAGAAGCTTCAGATGTTTGTAAATTCGATTTCTCACCAATCAGTTTCGGCGGCCTATTCTAGGCCAAAGAAGCTGCAAAAGAAAACTGCGGAGGAAGCTGTAGTGATGTCGTCATTTGAGGAGAAGTAAACGATCCACTAAACCACACGAAGCAACACTAAGTCTTATTCGTGAATTTTCGTGTTAGTTCGTGGATCGCTCTTGGTCATTGACGGAGCGAAAGCGTTGACCTCAGCGCAGGATATTACGCTTTCTTAGAGTGGACTCTTTTGAGGGAACGACAGGCAGGAATGCCTGTCCTACTCAAACTTTACGGAGACAAGCTTCGAAACGCCGACTTCTTCCATGGTCACGCCATAGAGGGCACGGGCCATTTCCATGGTCCGCTTATTATGAGTAATGACAATGAACTGGGTGTCTGCCGACATCTGCGCGACCTTGTCGGTAAAGCGGCCAACGTTGGCTTCGTCAAGCGGCGCATCAACTTCATCAAGCAAACAAAACGGAGAGGGACGGTAATGAAAGATTCCCAAAACCAACGCCAGCGCCGCCATCGCTTTCTCGCCACCTGAAAGCAGGAGCACATTTTGCAGCCTCTTGCCCGGAGGCTGAGCGATCACATCGATGCCTGACTCCAGCACATCATCCGTATCGATCAAGCTCATCTCGCCCTTGCCGCCGCCAAAAAGTTCCTGGAAGAGTTGGCTAAAATTCTTATTGATCTGCTCGAAGGCGTGACGAAATCTTTCGCGAGATCGTCGCTTGATTTCGCGCAACGCTTCATCAGTCGAGGAAATACTGTCCACGATGTCCTGACGCTGCGTGGTCAGGAACAACAGCCGGGCCTCGTTTTCAGATAGTTCTTCGAGCGCCATCATGTTAACAGCGCCGAAACCTTCAATCCGCGAACGCAGTTCTTCAACGCGTGCCTGGGCTGCTCCAAGATCAAACTCTTCATCTATCGGCTGTTCCCGAGCCAGGTCCTCGAGCGACTGGTTAAGTTCCGCAGCACAGTTTTCACCCACAAAAGTCAGCCGAGCCTGGGCCTCCGCCCGCTGCACTTCCAGACTCGCGCGCGCGTCACGCACTTCCGCAGCATGCTTATTTAGGTCGGAGAGTTGGGTAGCTAAGGCATCAGCTTGTTGCCGAGCGTCCTCAAGGCGAGTTGTGAGTGCGGCAATTTCCTGTTCTTCTTGTTCCCTCTCGTCGGCAACGGTACTTGCCTTGTGCTCCAGATCCGCAATTGACTCGCGCAGCGCCGCGATGCGCTCGGTCATTTCCACGAGTTCTAACCGATGTCGCTCTACTCGACTCGCAACGTCAGCATACTCACCTTCCATGCGGCGCAGTTCAGCTCCCGTGCTACGCCGTCTTTCCGCTGCCGCCGCCGCTGTCGCTCGTTGAATGGCGAGTCCATCGCTTTCTATCTCAGCCTGCCGTCGAGCGTCTGCGAGGAGTGACGTGGCGCCGCTGACCGTATCAGTCGCGGCGACGCGAGCGCCCTCGGCTTCTTCAGCGTCCGCAATGGCGGCGGTACGACGGCTCGCTACCTCAATTCGCTCCTGTTCGACTCTAGCGGCATCGTCAGATACAACGCGCATGTGACGTTCAGCGCGCTCGATCTCGTGTGCCAGCCCTGTCGCCGTCACTTCGCGCGCCATCGACTCTCGCTCTTCGCGGCCGATGGCCTCATTCAGCAGCACTACGGCATCTTCGAGTCCAACCAACTGTGCGCGTGCCTGTTTTGCTAAGGCTTCGGCTGACTTCGACTCAACACTTAATACTTCCGCGCGCGCTTCCAGCTCCCGCAGCTCACGTTTGAACGTCAGAAGTCCTGCGCCCTCTTCGACCGCGCGAGCGTCACCGGCGCTTACAAACTGTCCACTTGCTACCCAATCTCCGTTCAGGGTCACAAAAACTTCGCCGGTCGCGAGCGACTTCGCCATAGCGTCGTCCAGGTTGGCCGCGAGCCGCGCATTCATCTTGCCGGGCAGCGTGCGCTGAAGAACTGACAGCAGTTCTCGGGGCGCTCCCAGCAGATCCGAAATCTTCAGGTCTTCGGGTATCGGCTCGTTTGCAAAAGAGATTGATAGCGCCGGGCGCTCGTCAACGTTACAGGCTAATGCATTGAGTTCGGCGTTGAGCTGGGCGTTAGTTTCGTCACTTCCGCCATGAAGTCCGGCTACCAAAAAGCTTGCCCGCCCGCCATTGTTTTCTCTTAACCACTGTGCAGCGCGAGCGGCATCATCCGGGCTGGGAACGACAATCGATTGCAGGGACGAGCCCAACACGCCCTCAACGGCGCGTTCCCATTTTGCTTCGACGTTAAGGGCATCAGCGAGTGTGCCGATAAAATGGAAGTCACGCGGCGTGCTTTCCTCAGAAAACATTAGTTGCACGGCTGACGAATAGTAGGCACGGCGATCGTCAAGCTCCTTCAAACTTTCGAGACGATGTTTGGTCCGCGAATACTCATCACGTACGCGAGTCAGTTCTGCTTCGGTGTCGCTGACTGCTTCGTGACCCTGGACAACAGCATCGACAGCTCGCTCACGCTCGGCATTCAGTGTTGAGATGTGCTCTCTGGCCGAATTGATCTCCTTGCTGAAGGTGTCGGCTTCCGCCCGGGCGAAGGCATGCTGAAGGCCGGCACGTTCCCCTTCACGCCCCAGGCCTTCTGCCTGAACGGCTAAACGCTCGAGCGTGCCCTCAAGCTGCCGAGCAATCTCCCTCAGTCGCTCGGCAACAGCCGTATGCTTGAGCAAGTCGGCCCGCGCGTTCTCAATTTCGGTTTCAGCGCGTAGAGCGGTCGATAGCTTCTCTGCATACGAGTCTTCCGCGGTCCTTAAACTGGCGGAACTCTCGTCGGCTTCGCTTCGCAGCCTGGAATCATCCTCTTGCAGGCGTTTGCATTCGGCTTCCACCAGAATTAAGCGCTCGGAAAGCGCCTCGATTTCGGCCGCGACTTCACTATTTCGCTTCTCGATCGAAACTACCTGCTCTTCCTGGTATGCGCGCTCGCGCGTTTGGCGGTCGCGCCTCAGGACAGACTCGGCCGCCGCTGCTCGAACCGCTGCCAGATCGTCTTCGGTCTGACGGGCTCCCTGAGTTGCGCTTCGCGCGTCTTCTTCTCGCTTGGCCAATTCCTCAGCAACGCTGCGTTCCATTGCGCTCGCTTCGTGCAGCTTCACCTTTGTCTCGTCCAGAAGCTT
Source organism: Pyrinomonadaceae bacterium (assembly GCA_051004635.1). Taxonomy (GTDB): domain Bacteria; phylum Acidobacteriota; class Blastocatellia; order Pyrinomonadales; family Pyrinomonadaceae; genus PSRF01. The sequence goes on along the minus strand of JBPCKD010000054.1, from coordinate 57,082 downwards.
CGTTAACTTCCGATCCTCGGCAACAAATACGTGACGCAACAACTCGCGCAACTCTTCGCGGAAGACGCCGTAACGCCGGGCCTTCGCCGCCTGGCGGCGCAAACTATTCACCTGGCGATCTATTTCTGAAATTATGTCAGAGATTCGGGAGAGATTAGACCGCGCAGATTCCAATCGCGCTTCAGCCGCACGTTGGCGCACGCGAAACTTGGTGATACCTGCGGCCTCTTCGATTATCGTACGACGGTCCATCGGCTTGGCGGAGAGAATCTGGCCAATGCGACCTTGCTCGATGATGGCGTAGTGTCCTCCAGCCAGCCCGGTTCCCGAAAAGAGATCCTGAATGTCGCGCAGACGACAGGGCCTATCATTTAAGAGGTATTCGCTTTCCCCGGAGCGATAAAGCCGGCGCGTGACCGACACCGCTTCACCGGGAGCAAACTCCAGCGCCAGGTTTCTTCGACGCCAATGTCGTTTGTGTGCAAGCCTGGGCGATCCCGTCGCTACCTCGGCCATAGGCGTCGCATCTTCAACGCTACTGCCGTCAGTAGCTACAACTTCCGAGTCGATTGGCGCAGCGTCAGTGGCAATCGACTCCGGACTTTTCCCCGCCGCCTCTTCCGGAATCAGCGCACCAAGATCAATGACGTGTTCGTCAATCTGCTCGAGAGTGGAATCGATGTCTTCAATGTCGGGTTCGTGCTCAATCACCTCGTCCCGAACCAAGTGCATGACCACTTCGGCCATGCCGCTGGGTTGCCGGTTTCGCGAGCCCTGGAAGATGACATCCTGCATTGCGCCGCCGCGCAGGTGTTTGACCCTTTGTTCGCCAAGAACCCATGCTATCGCGTCCGCGACGTTGCTTTTGCCGCAGCCGTTTGGCCCGACAATGGCGGTAATACCGTCACCTGTGAAGAGAATTTGGGTGTAGTCCGCGAAGGATTTGAAACCGGTAATCTCGAGGCGTTTCAGTTTGAACATGCGAGAAATCGTCTATTTAGCCTAAGCTCGAAACCAGAAAAAAGCTAATTCCGAGAGGCCGCGTACGGGTGTGCCAATATAAGTGGGAGTTGCTTAGAATGTCAACCAAAACTTGAGGTTACGTAACTTTAATGAAGCAGACAGCAAAGTTAACAAGCGGTGCTTAAGGTGTGCGGTGGCGATGGGAATCGCTCGCGTCACTCACAGAGAAGATGAGACGATCCACGAAAGCACACGAAATGACTCGAACCAAGAGGCTCTTTTCGTGCCGCTTCGTGTGATTTCGTGGATCGTTCTCCGGTTTTCAGTCTAGGGAAGGAGTTCTCTTCGCGTATAGAGGAGCAGCTCCACTCCCGGCCGCAGGGCAAAACTACCTGCGGGGTTGAAACCTGAATGCACCTTTTGATAGCGACCGCCATAAGTGGCTTCCACTTCTTCGGTCTGCCCTTGCGAAGCGATGATGATGGGCTCATTCGATACGACCATACGACCGTGGTAACCCACTCGACTGTAATCGCGCAGGTACCAAGGCAATGGCCAGTAGTCCGTCGAAACAATCGTGATTCCCGTCTGCCCACCCTGATGTGTGCGTTGGGCGAGCCGGTTTATTTCGTCGACTAGTTTAAGCAGCTCTCTGCGCGTGTGGGCATAAACATAAACGTAGTAGCCACTGTCGTTGTCATAGTTAGTGAAATTGAGATCGATTGTCTGGTAGCCGGGAATGAAAGTCTTCCAATGGGGTTTAATTTCGGCAAGTGCGTCAACCATGCGCGACCCCTGGGACCAGGGCCGGGCACTGACCACTTTTTCAAAGGCCCTGGCCAAGCCTGGCAATGACCCAGTCGCCACGAGCAACACACCAGCGACCACAGCCGTGCGCACACGCTTGTTTACTTCCCACCTGGAGAGTTCTTCATAGAGCCGCTCGATCGTTACTCCGCTGCAGAGGGCCAATGGAAGAATGAAGTTTAGAGAAAGCCAGGGCGTCTTATAAGCAATCAAGGAATATGCAGCGATAAGCCCGAAGGCCCAAAGCGATGCGAATAAGGCGAAAGACTTCGCCGGTTTCAGAACTGCCAAAATCGCGCCTATTGCGCCCAGAAACAGCAGCGCCGATTCCTGTAGAGAGAGCCACCAGATATACGTGATGAAAGGATGAAGGTGAGATTCCTTCCCTGTCTTTGACCAGAACTCAAACGTCTTCAGCGCATCCCAAACCCCGTTGGGGTAATTCTTAAGAAAGGAGGAGTAGAAAAGAACGTTCACAACAAGGAACACCGCGATCGCGGCCAGCAGCCAGACCGTTAAGCCGGCAGGCCCACCGGCTCTTTCGATAAAGGTGGCGCCCTCCCGGTCACTTCCCCCAGTCTCACGGCTCTCTTGTTTTCTGGGGGTACCACCGAAGTTGGACAATCGGTTGATGAAGGACCAGTAAATGCGCGTCAACGCAAGCGCGATCACCAGGACGACCGAGGAGATTATCGCGGTCTCTTTTGTTGCGAAGAGCAATCCGGCCGAGACTGCCGCCAGTGGTAAATAGACCGGACTAGAAGTCTCGAAATACCTTAGAGCAGCTACCACGATTCCAAGTGTGAAGAAAACAAACAGCGTTTCATGAATGAAGTAGCGCGAGAGATAGACCGCTCCTGGTGAGATTGCCAACAAGCCCGCCGCGGTAAGTGTTGCGATAGTTCCCAGGTTCCGGCGCAGAGCAAAGATCAGGGCGACGGTGGCCATGCCGAACAGTGCTGGAACAAACCGAATCGCAGTTGTGGTAAGCCCATAAGTGTTTTGCGCCTGTGGGCCAAACAGTAACCTCAGAAGCCAGGGGAATATTGCCGCGAGGTAATAGAGCGTAGGACCATGGTAATTCGCCGGATCGTACCGGTAAGAACCTTCGCGAACGAGCCGCACCAAAAAGTTTCCGTTCACTCCTTCGTCGTGATGAAGAGGGACCAGGTCAAGGTCATAAAAACGAAGAACGGCAGCGACGATAAGAATCGACGCGCCGGCTAAAAACCAGGTGCGTTGCGAGATCTCAACTCGTGGCGCTTCGACGCGAGGAGGATTCAGCGTTCTGTTCTTTACGGCGGCTTTTTCAGTAAGGCGCCGTTGGCTATGGTTGCGTGATTTTGTAGAGGCGGTATCCACCTGCTTCTCCCACCAATTCAAATCTGGAAAAAAACTGATCGTTAACACTCATCTGCTTCCGCTCGAGCGAACTGACAACCGCGTACGCCACGCCGTATTTTCGTAGGATGGATTCGGCCTCAGCCGTACCCGCATAGACTTTTTTAATCTCGGATTCACGTTGGACATAATCAAGTCCGTGAGACCAGATGTGTCCGGGATAGCCCATCAGGGATTTTCTGCCAGTTAGAAACACCGGATGATTGTGAACTGGCGCATGTATCACGAGCGCCCTTGGCTCAGTTTTTTGTTTTATCAGTTCGGCAAACGCGACTCCCGCTGAGTCAAACACCTGGAGCTTGGCCGGAGAGATTAATATCGCCGCAACATCCAAGGCCCCAGCCGCGGTTACGCAAGCAAACAGAGCCAGGGCGACGATTCTCTTCCATTTGGCTTGCTGCCAAAGTCGAGCGAGTAGCAGGGCCACTAAAGGCGCCGACGCAAGCCACCAGTAAAATAGCACTTTTATGTTGTCCCAAATCCAGGGGGCCAATTTCAAAACGTTTGGAACGATGAAGCAGAGTGTAAACGGCAGAAAGAACAGCAACAGCCGGCGAGAAACCAGAGGTTGCTTGCCCCTCCAAAGCAAAGCAACGATAGTCAAAGGAATAAACGCACCAGAGTTTTTGAGCCAAAACCAGACTGCGTTTTCCTGGCCTCTGTCCCAGCCAAACTGCCATTCAAGGAATCTTTTGGCATCTACCGCGCTGTTGTGAGTTGACCACCACATTTGCGGCAGGGCGATTAGGGAGGCCACGACGCAAAATACTATCCATACTCGCCAGCGTCTTTGCAATAAGGCTATGCATCCACCTACTGCCATGACGACAACAAAGCTGTGAGCATGGACCAGTGGCAACAGACCGGCAACAATCCCGGCCGCGATCATCCTGCGCACAGATAGGGGAACAAGAGGAACGGGTAAAGGTGAAATAGAATTTGAAGGCGATTGTTTTGACTGGGCCTTCGGGTTGGTCCTGTTTTTTTTCCCTTTGCCCTTTCCCCTTTCCCCCGGTAATTCTACCCCCGCCTCCCCATTCCCCATTTCCCCTGGTTTTTCGTCCGACAGCCACCATTGCGTGAATACAATGACCGCCAGCGGCAAGCCCAGCAGGAAGCCGCGTTGAGGAATCAGTAATGTTGAGATCGCGTTTCCCCAACGCCAGGTGGTTTCCGGAATGACGGTGAAGGAAGGAGGAAGACTCTTAAGGAATCCGACCAGGCTGTCGTGGTCCGCAGTGGCTCTGTCCCAGAAAAGCACCCAGCCCAAGCCTCCATTCAAAAGCACCAACAAGGGTGTGAGCACTGCGGCCAGCCGGTCGCGCACCATCACCAGGGCCCAACGATGGAGCAAGCCCACAAACGCCAGCCCTACCACGAAGTTTTCAATAAACATCGACTGCCGCAGATCGGCGCCGCAACGAACAAAGATCGCGGAGACAAAGTCAGTCAGGAAAGGATAGGTAAAAAACACAAAGGCGTAGGTAGGGTCCTCCGGTGGAAAATTATTTCCGTAAGCAAAGCTGGTAATTACACTCAGATGAAATGGCAGATCGCCATAGTTGTTCAATAGCCCTGTGTAAATACCTCCAGGCAGTTCAATCATCCCACGCTGAAATGCCTGCCACAGAACTACCGCGACCGTCAGGTAGAAAGCTACATAGCCAAAAGGTATCCGCCTGGGTTGCAAAAGAGCCTGGCGAACGCTCCGATAAGTGGCAGTCAAATCCCGCTTAACAAACGCACGGCGATTTGGATCCTTCAAAGCGATCAGTGGAAGACTGTGAACGGCAAGCGTGAACACGATTGCTATGGGTGTGAGTCCAAGGAATGAAGCGAATAAAAAGCCGACTAGTCCCAAGGTCGCGATTCCGATGCACGCCCCGGCACAAAGCCGGGCGGCGAAAGGGGCGCCTTCGTCATACAGGTAGGTAGCCAGTGTGCCGCTCGCCGTGACAAGCAGTACCAGCACAAGCGAAATGATCACGCAATGAGCGACGGAGGATTACTTGTTAACAACAGCTCCCGTCCGGTCCTTTTTATTTTGTGATGCACCTAGAGTGATTAACGGGCGTGATTATACGCGAACCGCGGATGAATCCGCAGTCTTAGCGCATTCACAGGTGTTTAGAGTCCAACCTTTAGGTTGCTTCTTTCGCAACCACGCAAGCTAAAGCTTGGACTCTATACGCCTGAAGAACCGATTGTTGAGAGTTCAATCTTTAGATTGCTGATATCAAGAGCAGGCTAAAGCCCGAACCACGGGCCTAACGACCGCGTTTGCTCCGCGGAATGTTATCGGGTAGTTTCAAAGCTGAGGAAATCAAACAATGTTACGAGCAGGTATTGTTGGCTTGCCCAATATTGGCAAGACCACGCTTTTCAATGCGCTGACTGCGCAGACTTCCGCGGTGACCGCGAACTATGCGTTCTCCACCAGTAAGCCAAACGTCGGCGTGGTCACGGTTCCCGACGAACGCCTGGCGCCACTAGCAGAGATCGTGAAGACGAAGGTCATCGTTCCCGCCAGCGTTGAATTCGTCGACATTGCTGGACTGGTGCGCGGCTCATCGAAAGGCGAAGGGATGGGCAACCAGTTTCTCGCGAGCATACGCGAAACTGACACGATGATTCAGGTGGTCCGCTGTTTCGAAGACGAGAATATCGTCCACGTCGATGACACCATCGATGCCCGGCGAGATATTGAAACGATCCAGATCGAGCTGGCGCTGGCCGACCTCGCAACCGTCGAGCGTCGCCGCGAGCGCGTGCAAAAGGGCGCCAAGGGTGGAGAGAAGGTTGCAAAGGCTGAACTCGAGGTGCTCGACAAATTGCAGCCCGCGTTGGAGGAGTTTCAGCCGGCCAAGAGCGTTTCGCTAAGCGAGGATGAACTTGTCATTTCCCGCAACTATTTCCTGTTGACCATGAAGCCGACTATTTACGCAGCTAACGTTAACGAAGCCACACTCAGCGCGCCAGACGACAACGAACAACTGCGTTCGATTCGTGAAGTCGCGGCGAGCGAAGGCTCCGAATGCATCGTTATCTGCGCGCAACTGGAAGCAGATCTCGTTGGGCTGGCCGCTGAAGAGCAGCGCGAGTACCTGGAATCGCTAGGAGTTAAGAGCAGCGGCGTGGATCAACTAATCAAGAGCGCCTATCGCATGCTTGGTCTGATGTCGTTTCTGACTGCCGGTGAAAAAGAGGTGCGCGCCTGGACCATCCCCCAGGGCTCGCGTGCGCAAGACGCCGCCGGCGCAATTCATTCCGACATCGCCCGCGGCTTCATCCGCGCCGAGATCGTGAGCTACGACGACCTTATTGGCGCCCGTACTTACGCAACCGCGCGCGAAAAGGGATTGCTGAGACTTGAAGGCAAGGACTACATCATGCAGGAAGGCGACATAGTCAATTTCCGCTTCAACGTCTAGCCTGTCTAGCGCCCAAAATCCGCTTAACGTCTAGCGCTCGCTAGCGTAGTATCCTCCCACACTTCACCGAAAGAGGATGCGATGGCCTACTCAAAGAAAGTTCTCAAACTCATCGAAAAGGCTGCTGGCTCTTGTCAGAACCACCTGCGTTAGCGGGTATCTTCACGCCGATGGCGTGGAAGATAGTAGCCGGTGGTCGAAGCGAAGCGCAGACCACCGGAAGGCGAAGGCAAATGATTCAGCACCCCGGAGGGGGTGCCAGATGCGTGTGACTGCTTCGAAGCTCGTCCGTCATCTAGCACCCCCTCGGGGTGCGAACATAACCCGGCGCGTGACCGGAGGTCTGCGCTTCGCTCCGACCTCCGGCTACTTTCTCTAGAACCCTCCGGGTTGGCAACTAAGGGAAGTCAAATCTTCTCCGGGTTAGATGTGGTTTCGGTTTCGAAATGACCGGCCTCAAGGACCGTGGTATTGGCGGGAAGGATTTAGTATCCAACGTGGCTGCACGCGAACCGGCCTGACAAGATTAGAAAGCAAGGACTACATCAGACAGGAAAGCGACGTGGGCGATTTTTGCGTAGACGTTTTAGTTCTTCACGAGCTTGATCTAAAGATTCCCGCGCTCGGTTTAGAGTCTCATTCGTCTCCGAATCGTCCGGCTTCTGCTCGAGTGCCTGTCTGGCAGCATCATATTCCCCGAGCGCGGTCACGTAGTCTCCGAGCCTGGCAGATTGACTGCGGGACTCCCGACTGGTGCAGCGGCCTTTCGCATAGCAAGCGCGCCAACCGTTCCAATCGATCAAGTCTCTGGTCCGAAGTCATTTAGACAGCTCCCTTACGAATCACGAGTTCGCTAAGCGTCGTCAGGCCACTGAACCATCGAGTTATCAGAACGTTGGGGTGCTACCACTAGTTGTTACTTGCAGCGTCTCCGTTACGGCCTTCTCGAATGATATCAATCAGCGCATCGAGTCGTTGATCTGTGTGGATTTGAGAATCAGCCAATCTTGTCTGCGCTTCAGTAAGCTTCTCAAACCGCTCTTCGTTGCGTGCAAACCGTTCTTCGTTGCGCATCTGGGCATCCATCAAAATCTCGTATTGTTTACGGAATTCACTGCGGGCGCGCAGACCTGCCTTGGCGAATAACTTCGCGATTCTTTCCAACCTGTCGAGTCGTTGTTCTGAGGTCATTCGGCGCTGCCTACAGTCTTAGCTCTGCCGCGAATCATTGCTGACTTCGCCTAGTCAGTCAAGAAAGTGGAGGAGACTCAGATCTTCACAGCTTGCAAGAATTCTTGTAGGGGGACCGAGCTAAGAGGAAAGTGTCAGGGAGATACCTGGCAGCTGCTGGTAAAACGGGTTGGTCGTCAGATGGAGAATAGGACGATCCACGAACTTGCGCGAACGCACACGAATGACTCTAAAAAAGATTTCCTCTTCGTGCCGTTTCGTGTGTTTTCGTGGATCGTTCTTAGTTTTTCAGCGGGCTGTTGCGGTGGTGGGTTAAAGCAAAGAATATGGTAAGGGCCTCCGGAGAGGCCCTCTGACGGACTAGCGCAGTACGGCGCGGATACCGACGAGGATCAGATAACCGACTGCGACCACGACCGCCAGCTTGATAACCAGGACAGCGATGCCGAAGAGGATCTTGATGATGCCCAGGGTGATGCCGGCGGCGGTTAATACGATGGGGACGCCAACTGCAAAAACAAAAATTGCTAAAAGGATGATTCCGATAACTCTTAATATGTCAGTTGCTTCTTTCATCTTCGACTCCCAATTCTTCCCGGCGCCTCGCCGTCAAATTTTACCCTCGACCTTGGCTATTAAACCTGGCAGATTAACTGCGCTTCGGCTAGCTATACGACGATAGCGCGCGCGGCGTTCCCACTAAAATCTCCGTAGTTTGGACTCCATAAGTTGAGCTCTGGCCTGGCACGTCCTAATTTCCGTGTCTCGGTGCGAGCTCCCTGTTCTCTGTGTCTCTGTGGTAGTTCTGTCCGGCTTTTCACACCGCAGAGACACTGGGGACGCAGAGGTCGCGCAGAGAAACCTGAACCTGGAGGCTACCTACCCCGTACGTATTCGCACCTGCAAACAGTTTCGGCGATAATTAAAGATATCTTTTTAGCAACGGCTTGGTAGCAATAGCAATGGCGTATTCAACCACAGGAAATCTTTTTAGCAAATCGCCCGCGGAGCCGGCGGGGGAGCCTTCTGCCCCTCTGGCTGAACGAATGCGGCCACGATCGCTCGGGGAGTTTGTCGGCCAGAGTCATCTGGTTGGTGAAGGCCGGATTCTGCGGCGGCTGCTTGACGGTGCGGCAAACCTGCCTTCTCTGATTCTGTGGGGAGCACCGGGCACTGGTAAGACTACGCTGGCACGCTTGCTCGCGGAAAAGTCGGAGGCGCGCTTCGTAGCGCTGTCAGCCGTTTTTTCGGGAGTCAAAGATCTGCGCGCGGCAATTACCGATGCTCGGCGAGAGCGACAGTTTGGAACCCGCACGATTCTCTTCATTGATGAGATCCACCGCTTCAACAAGGGACAGCAAGATGCTCTCTTGCCTGCCGTAGAAAACGGCACTGTCACCCTGATCGGCGCCACCACCGAGAATCCGTCTTTCGAAGTTACCGGCGCGCTGCTCTCCCGTTGCCGCGTCCTGGTTCTGAATCCTCTAACTCAGGAGGAAGTGAAATCAATTCTTGAGCGCGCACTCGCAGACGAAGAGCGTGGACTGGCCAGGTTACACCCGAATGTTTCTGACACTCTATTAGAACGCCTGGCTAATTCTTCAGGAGGCGACGCCCGCGTCGCGCTCGCAGCCCTCGACGCCGCAGTCGAATCGACAGCGCCGGATGATAACGGCGCGCGGCAGATCACGAATGAAACGATTGTAGAAGCGCTGGGCCGGGCACACTATGCCTACGACAAAGGCGGTGAGGATCATTACAACCTTGTCTCCGCGCTGATCAAATCGTTGCGTAATTCAGACGTCGACGCTTCGCTCTACTGGCTGGCCCGTATGATCGAAGGTGGAGCCGATCCGATATTCATTGCCCGGCGACTCTGCATACTCGCTTCCGAAGACATCGGCCTGGCAGATCCGCAGGCGATGGTCCAGGCCGCGGCAGCTGCCGACATTGTCCAACTGATCGGGCTGCCCGAGGGATTGTTTCCGCTATCACAGGCGGCCATCTATCTTGCTCGCGCTCCAAAATCAAACGCCGTTAAGAATGCTTATCACGCCGCCGTTGCAGACGCCGCCGAGACTGCGCGAGAGCCGGTGCCGCTACATCTGCGCAACGCCGTGACGCCCTTGATGAAGCATGTCGGCTATGGCGAAGGTTATCGTTATGTGCACAGTGACCCGGCCGCAAAAGACGAGATGGCTTGCCTGCCGGAATCATTACGAGGCCGGAAATACTTTGACGAAGATGACTAAGAACTAGATTTTCCATATATCATTTGGCATTTCTCATTTGCAATTGGAAAGGCTGGGCAGCTGTGGAACAACTAATGGTTTCGATGCCAAATGAGAAATTTCAAATGATATCTGGAAAATCTTTAGTTGCTATTCTAACTAAGTATGACCCCACAAACGACGAACAAGGAGTTGGCCTTTCTACACGAGCTGTTTGTTGCGACGGATTGGGGCGAACGGTTTGCCGAGTTGATGGATGAACATCTCCGGTTGCCCAAAGAAGGCCAGGCATTGTACCTGGGATCAGGCACCGGCGGTCATGCGATAGCGCTTCAAGAGCGCTCCGGCGACCAATTGATTTTTCTCTGTATTGATGAAAACGAAGAGTGTCTCGAACTTGCCCGCGCCAAGACTACGGTCACGAAGGACGGTACAGTATTTCGCCAGGGAACGCTGGATCGCCTCACACTCCCTGACAATGAGTTTGACCTCGTGGTAGGCGAGGGATCGCTCGTTCACATCCAGCGAATCCCCGCTATGCTGGCTGAGATGACGCGCGTTGCAGCGCCCGGCGCCATCGTAGCGCTCACGCTTCCTACGTTCTCCAGCTTTGGCGAGTTCTTTTCCTTATATTGGGAGGCGCTGCACAACTGCGACCTAACCGATCATGAGGCTGACGTCGAAAGCTTGATCTCGATCTTGCCGTCGGTTTTTGCCATCGAAGAGATGGCCGAACAAGCTGGTCTGGATGAAGTAGCGAGCTGGACCAGAATCGAAGAGTTTGAATACGACTCGGGCGAAAAGTTTCTTAGTTCGCCGCTCATATCCGACTTCCTTATGCCTATCTGGCTGGGAACGTTGCCGAAAGATTCCTACGAGCAAGTCGTAAAAGAGATCGGACGCTTAATAAATGAGGAAAGACATGAGGCGGAGTTTGCGCTTTCGGTTAAGGCGACCTTAGTGATTGCTAAGAAGGCGCTGAACCAGTGAGGCGAGTCTGCGCGTTCAGGTTTGACTAAGCCTGCTTTTTCTCTTCGACTTCCTTTTGCGATTCTTTTTCGCCGTCGTCTAAACCCTCTTTGAAGGCACGCTTGCTTTGGCCGAGTGATTTTGCTAACTGCGGCAGCCGAGTGGCGCCGAAAAGCAAAAATATTATCGCGGCAATAACCATTAGCTCTGTAGGCCCCAGACCTGCGATTGCCAACATTGTGTTACTCATAATTACCTCTTTCCTAAAAGAGCGAGCCGGTTCAAAAACCCGTCACTCGCCGTTGTTTGATTCGTAGAAGAGATATTTCCTCCACGTCTCGTCAGCCCGACCCAGATAGCGCATGATTTGGCGATTCACATGCAATGAAAAGCCACGCGGTCGACGTAACAAGTGCATTCCCGATTCCTCGGGAGTTCGGTTTCCCTTTCGATGGTTACACTTTTTACAGCAGGCCACCAGATTGTCCCACGCCGACTCGCCGCCGCGTGAACGAGGCTGAACGTGGTCCAACGTCAGCTCCGATGGCGGATGCTGCCGTCCACAGTACTGGCAGGTGGAATGATCCCGCAGCAAAATGTTTTTGCGGGAAAGCGAACGCCGCTCGAAAGGAATATGAATGTATTCCGTCAACCTGATCACGGATGGCGCATGAATTGTCAGCTTCGCCGAATGAAGCATATGACCATTGTGCTCTTCCACCCGGGCGACGCCTTTAAAGATCATTACTACTGCGCGCCTTTCGTTGCACACATTAATAGGCTCAAACGAAGCATTCAGCACTAAGACTCGACCAGTCATGACAGGGTCGATATTACGCGAGCGCGTCGGAGGGTGTCAAAAAACATTTGCCTGCAATGGCTTATCGGGAGGAGGTTTTAGGGTGGCATTCGGACTTGATATCAGCTTTCCAGGCAGCTTTACGCGTGCGGCGTATCGCGATCACGTTTAGAGATGGGCCCCGCCCGCCGGTGCGAGGTGGAGCGGACGCGTCACCCGCGCATCAGACATGACCTATCCCGATACACCCATCTAATCAGGTATCTGTAACGTTGAGACGGCGGGCGGTGCCCGCCTCTAAACGTTACTAGAACAGGCGACAGACCGGTATTCGAGTCGCTGTTGACGGTCGCGGACGCGCGCCAGGACCCGGCTGTTGAGCTTTGGGCTCAGCCGGGTCCCGGTTCGCGGAAGCGGCCGGCTCAGAAGTTCCGCGTCGTGGTCGCGGTACGGCCGGCGGTGTCAGTGACCGTAAGCGTGATGGTGCCGCGGTTAAATTCCTGGATCATGAACGAAGCCGTCGGAGACGCTGTAACGAGGTCCGGGCTGGTCGTGGTCCACTCCAGGTCCCAGGTGTAGGAAACGATGTTGCCCGTCGATGCAGTCGCGTCGAGGTTGAGCGTCGGGCAGCAGATCACGTTGAAGACGAAGCTCGCGGTGGGTGGCGGGGAGCTGGCGACTGTGACCGTGACGGTATCAGAAGCCGTAGTCCCGTCCGAGTCTCTGACGCTGACGCTATAGGACGTCGTCGCACCGGGTGAAGCAACGGGATTTCGGATAAGACGATCGCTGAGTGAATTCGTATTCGGCTCGCTCCAACTGTACGTGTAAGGAGGAACACCGCGGAGACAAACCGCACCCTCGTAGGCAAACACGTTGACGTCAATCCCTTTCTTCAGCGCGGCGGAGATAATTCTTAGAGCCGTGGTCGAATCCGCGGATTCGTATGGCGGGTCCATAAGAGCCAGTGTCAGTTTCTTTGTCATCAGACCCTCCGTGAGTACCAGAACGGTTTTGTGTTTCCTGGAGGAGAGCGTCTACCGTGCGTCGCTGGTTGACTGTTCGGTTCACTCTTGGCCCTCATTGCCGTAAGCGGGAATTCGACGACAATTGGCTCAAGGTTTTTGAGAATTTTTGAGGCTAGTGGGAGTGGCCAAATCAAGTCCCTGGGGTGTGGCGAACTGGCGCCGCACCCCAGGGAGTTGATTTGGCCGCAACGAACTGTGTCCCCTCGCATGATCGTTATGCCTGGAGGGACCTCGTAGCAGCGTGACGGGTTCACCGTACATGGGCCAGCCCCACGAGCACGGCTATTGGAAGAAGTGAATTGGCCTGCCACTCGGCACCCGACGCGGAATCAGCTTACGTAGGTTTTCCGGCTTCGCTTTCGGGTCGAGCAAGCCGTTTCGCACAAAATCCAGGAGCTGGCGGAATTCGTGGTTCGACAGGTTGATCGGCGTCACCAATGCCGGATCAAGGCGCGCCAGCACCGGCGCGATGGGGCCTGTGGGGCCGCGCAGATCAGGCGCGACACCGGCCGATGTCGGGTCGTAGTCAGGCGCGTTCCCTGACGGGTTGAGGTGGAAGCGGATCGCGTCTTCGAGCCGGGTGAACACACCGTTGTGGAAAAAGGCCGGCTGCAACGCCACGTTCCGTATTGGCGACGTGCGGAACATGTAGCGGTCGTTCGGGTTGCTCGTCACCTGCTCCAGCCCGAAGTCTTCGTTTTGTCCCGGACCGTCGAAGGTCACATTACCAGCCGCAGGGTTACCTACAGCCGGCGCGATCTGCGGCACACCGATAACATGCTCTCGGAAGTCGCTAAACATTTCATTTGACCTCCCCGAGACGGCGTGACAAGTGACGCAGTTGGCGATGCCGAAGAAGAGCAGCGCGCCACGCTTCTGATCGTCGGTCATCGCCTTCTTCTCGCTACGAGCAAAACGGTCAATCGGCGCATTGGCGAAGACCAGGGTGAATTCGAATTCGGCGATCGCCTGCGCGAACATGTCGTAAGTGAGCGTCCCGCCCGCCTTCACCTCAGGGAAGATCTTGCTGAAGAGTTTGCGATACTCAGGCGCATCGTTGATTCGCCGCATGACCTCAGCGCGGAGGTCGAAGTTGTCGCCGGGGAACACGAATCCCGCCGCCTCTACCCGCTCGGTTGGCGGGATAAAGGCCTGCGCGACGAGCAGGTGTGCCTTGTCGGAAATCGTCAGCCCCTCGGGTAGCGGGAAGACGAACCCGACGCTGTTGTCGAACGGGTTCAACGACAACGAGGCAAAACGCGAGTTCTACATGAGCGTTGGGAAGAACGCAGTGTTCGCGGCCATCGGTGTGCGCCGCTGGTTTCGTGGGCCGCTCCGAGCCGGTCCCACGATTAAGTTGTTTTCCACGCCGATAGCGATCGACTGTGTATCGCCAAATCCTGCCGTCGCCGAGTGGCAGCCCGAGCAGGAGTTGTCGTTGTTAATGCCCACGATTGTGTCGTGAAATAGATTGCGCCCGAGGTCGGCAAGTTGGTTGTCAATCTTCCGGCCTAGCCTCTGCCCCAGTGAGGAACCGACTTTGCCCGTGAACCCGTGCTGGCTGAGAACCAGGGACAACTGGTCATCCAGGACGCTGTCGCTGCCGTTTGCGGAAATGCTCTTTGTTAGCAACATTGATCCGCCAACAACCAGCAACATTAATAAAACGATTATTTTGCATCGCTGGATATTCAATGGATCCTCCTGCCTGGGAAAGGGCACGCCAGAGGGACGTGCCGTGAAAAGGAATCGCGGTGGTTGCGTCTCTGGTCTCAACTACGCTCAAGATTTACGGCACATAAGGGTTTTTGAAGTCAAAAAAGGACGATTCGAATTGTGTTTCCAGATTCACGAATTTAACTCCGAAAGGCCAAGCCCTTCCGAGGCAGGCAAAGATTGGGGTGAACAGTTATTGGGTCCGGTGAAATCTCAAGAAGATGGCTGTGATTCGACGCTTTTACTGGGAGCGAGGGGAACGCGAAGCGATCTCATTAGCACCGTGGCTTCAGCCCGGTGAATTAGCAAACCGCAATTGACAAGGAACCGTTTCTAACGGTTTTTGTTGGCCTGAGGATCACAAGAAACCGTTGGAAACGGTTCAAGGAATCATTCTGTAGGACCTGACCACCGGGCTGAAGCCACGGTGTTAATGAGATCGCTTCGCGTTCCGCCCGGCTGGGTGGTCGATTGACGTAGTACCGAGCGATGTTGGCAGACCGGGGGTTAGGCCGCGGCGAGTAATACGACTCAGTGACAGATGGCTTTGGTATTTCTCTGGACCAGAGCGTCCACCAAAGTCTCTATACTTGACGGTCGAACGCCGGGATGTAGCTCTGCAGTTTGAATGCCTCGCCCGGAAAGCGAGAAATCGTCGGCCAGGAGGTTTGCTCCAGCCAGGGTTAAGGCGAGGCAGGTACGACTCGCGTGCGTTCCGACGCGAAGCAAGCACGCCTTTCTGCACTAGAAACACTGTGACCTCGTGGCCGCGTTGCTTGAGTGCCGCAGCAGTCTGTTCGATGAACTGCGTAATCGCGGGATTCAAACGGATCTCGCGATTCAATGAACACGTAGTTGGTCATCTCTCACTCCTTCCGCCGGTGCGCTTGATAAGACTCACTTCCGCCGAGAGCTCATCGCTTTCTCAGTTATAGAAAGTCCGCAGATTCCGCAGATTCCAAAGAACAAAAGCACTGAGTTCTCTGTTAATCTGCGGAATCTGCGGAATCTGCGGATGGCCTTTATTTCATCAGGACTCTCAGGCCGTGTGGGTCGGCGCGTTCGACGCCGTCAACAATGTGACTGATCGGAACACGCGCGAAGAATGTGCCTCTTCTGCCGCCCTGCTCAACACGGATGATTCCTAGCCCTGGCGTGCTACCGACGGCGTTGTTGAAGGTTGGGTTATTGGCGGTCAGCGGGTTTGGCCCGCGCAACGCCATGAAGACGCGATTCCCGCTGGGCGAAATGTCCATCAGGTCCGGCGCCGGGTCACTGCTCACCGAGCCGACCAGGCTGAACTGGTTCACTACGGCATTACTGCCCGTATCAACGACGGTTATGTTGTTGCCGAACCGTTCGCCGACCCAAAGATAACGGTCATGCTTAGTCTTGGTTGTGCCGTGCGAATCTGACGGGATGCCGTCGTGTGTATAAACCAGCGTTGGTGACGGAGTGTTGGGCGGATTCGCGCCTCCATAACCACTTAATGGGAATGAGTAAAGATCCGCTTCCAGTGGCCCACCCGAATTGATGTACATCCGACTATTGGCTTGAGCGCCACCGCAACCTTCGGGGTGCACGGCGTTCTTGTCATACTCACCAATGATGGACATCGGTGTGGTCTTACTGTTTATAACAAATAGTCCGCCACCGGCCAGCGTGACGAAGGTAAAGTTATCACTGTCATCGATGACCGGACAGATAGGCCGATTACTTGGCCGCAGCACCGGGTCCTGACATGGCGCGCCACTGGGCGTGGTGTCATGTCGCTAAATTAAGTGTGGCGGCGTTGTCCAGCGTGAAGGCATCCAAACATTGAACGGGAGTCCTTGTCCCCGTCTCCATAAAGAGCACGTGTCCGGTAGCGACGAATGCGATGGCAGCGTGGGTACGTCCCCTGTTAAAGAAGAACATGTGAGGGCGCACGGGCGCAGTGCCGGTCTGGGCCAGACACAGGTCGCGAGCCGCACTGCCCAGGTCAAGCACTTCGGGAACAGCTGAGGCTGCATCATCGCCCGTCAGATCACCGCCCTGATAGATGTAGAGCGTGCCGCCGCTATCTAATGTGCCGTTGCCGTCCTCGTCTTTTGTATTTGACTGGTCCATAAGCCAGACTTCGTACCCGGCATCGTCTTGATCATCATCAGGCGGGGCTGCTGTAGCTCCTGCGCCAAAGACGATCAATCCGGTCAGGACGCTAATCAAAAGAAAAAGGTAGATTTTTCGTTTCATGGCTTCATCTCCTCATTGGTTTGGTATTTGGGCCTGTTTCAATTGACGAGTCGCACGCGGGACTTGACGTTGTTCTACTTGAAAGCGACACCGTGCGGGCGCGCCGGACCGGTAGTGAATGCACTATCGAAATCGAGACGAAATCTGGGATCGAGGACCACATCCCTCGCAGTGACTTTCGCCACGTGAACTCTGTGGTCTCCTTCAGCGTGGACTTTCCCTGCTTCATCTTCATTCAAGAAGTAATCCGTGATGACCAGGCGTCGTTCGTCTTTGGTGAGCGACAGATAGTGGGGTCCTGAGTCGCCTCCGAGATCGAGTACCTTCAGGACTTTTGGTGCTTCGGGATCCGAAGTGTCAAACATCACAACTTTACCGGCCATATTCATCGAGACGAACAGCCGCTTGCCATCCGCCGTCAGCCGCATCAGTTGCGGCCATCCCCCTTTGGCAATTGAGGCAAAATCAAAAACAGATTTCGCGGTTCCCAGTCGTGTATCCAGCAGGTAAAGCTGACCATCAGCCATGCCCGCCGTATAGCCACGCCCTTTCAAGTCGCCAGGAATTAACTGCACGTCTATGGTTCCCATCGCCCCGGGGATGTTTATCGTTCTGAGGATCTTTCTCTCCTTGAAATCCCAGACCCTGACGCTGCCTCGCAGCCCTAGATCGCCGGGCACGGCGTGTAACGTGGTAGAGGGACAGATGAAGTCACTCGTGACCATCAAATTCATTTCCGGACGAACGGAGATGCCGTGAGGATTGAAACCATCGTCGGGAGGCTTTTGTGGGTATTCGGCAACCAGCTTCAGATCTTTATTGAACTCGGCGACTCTGCCGGGATGATGACCCTGGGCGCCTCCCATCATGGTCACCAGAAACCCACCGCCGGCTAGCGGGTAAAACTCATCCGTGATCGCCGACTGCGGTGGGTCGGCGGCAGAGATGAATTTTGGGGAATCTGGTTTGGAGACATCAAAGAAAAAGATCTCTTTCTGGCCGTTTAATACGCTTAAGAGCCCGCCGGCGGCCAGCACTTTGCCGTCGCGCGAAAGGCCCACATGATGCGGTTCATTCCAGGTATTTCCGGGTGCCGGTAGTGGCAACGTGGTGATTACTTTTCCGTAGTTCGGAGAGTCTTCATCAAAGTTCACGAGGGCCAGGAAATCGGCATTCTTGCGCGCCTGATCGCCCGTCCAGACATACAGGTATTTCTCGTTACTGACCGCGCTGGTAGCCGGACCGCCTGCCTTTGAATCACGGGCTGTTTCCCGAAGAGCGAATCCCGCCAGCAACAACCCTACGATCGCGGGTAGAAATCCCAATGCAAACAGCTTCTCTCGTTCAAGTCTGAACCTGGGCATAATTTAGCTCCTCCCACTTCTAGTGCCTGGTATCCGGGTGGCGAACTCAACCGGACATGGTTCCGTATCCCGCGCGCTTCCGCGATGGCAATTTTCGAAAACGCGGGTATCGCGCGATATTCCGTGTCCTTACTGGTATAAGCGGAAAACCCTCCGCGCCGGGCTCAAATTAATTAAGAGTTTTTCTAAGGGCTGTGAGAAGGTGATAAACTTTGCCGGCACAGGCGCTGATCAATCCTTCTATTCAGATGACCCAGCCTCCAACACACGAATTGACACAGTTACTGATGGCCTGGAGCGATGGTGACCGCGCCGCCCTCGATAAATTGACGCCACTCGTCTATGAAGAGCTACGTCGCCTGGCCCATAGTTATATGAACCGCGAGCGTAAGGGTCACACACTACAGACGACGGCGCTGGTTAACGAAGCTTACCTGCGGCTCTTCAACCGGGAGGAGATCCACTGGCAGAACCGCGCGCACTTCTTTGCTATCGCTGCCCAACTCATGCGTCGCATTCTGGTTGATCATGCGCGCGGCCGTACATCACAGAAGCGCGGCGGCAAGGCCCAGATGGTTTCGCTTGACGAGGCAGCGATCATCTCTCAGGAACGAGCCTCAGAAGTGATCGCGCTCGACGAGGCATTGAAAGGGCTGGCCCTAATCGACCCTCAGCAGAGCCGCATCGTTGAGCTCCGCTTTTTTGGCGGGTTGAGCGTAGACGAGACGGCGGAAGTCCTTTCCCTTTCTCCCGCCACGATCAAGCGCGAGTGGAGCTCGGCTAAATTGTGGCTGCATCGCGAAATCAGCAAGAGGTATGGGTTGTGACACCCGAACGCTGGCAACACCTCAAGGCGCTGCTTCACTCTGCGCTTGAACTCAAGCCTGAAGAACGCGCTGCCTTTCTCGCTAAGGCGTGTGGCGACGACGAGGCTCTTCGCGAAGATCTCCAGTCGCTGCTCGCACACGAGAAGCAAGCCGATAGTTTCATAGAGCAGCCCGCCTTTGGCGTGATGGCAGAGACGCTTACAGACGATCAGGCTACTACTATGATCGGGCAAACACTCGGCCGTTATCGAATCATCGCCGCCTTAGGGTCGGGAGGGATGGGAGAAGTCTACCTGGCTGAGGACACCCAACTCGGTCGCAAGATCGCGCTTAAAACACTACCGGCTCATTTCACGATAGATCATGAGCGGGTGCGTCGGTTTCAGCAGGAAGCACGAGCTGCCTCTGCCTTGAATCATCCAAACATCATCACCATCTACGAAATCGGACAGATAGATTCTCGTCACTTCATCGTCACAGAGTTAATCGAAGGCGAAACGTTGCGGCAACACATGGCGAAGACGCAGATGGTCATCTTTGAAACGCTGGATGTTGCCGCCCAAATGGCTTCTGCGCTGGCGACGGCGCACCAGGCGGGAATAGTGCACCGGGACATCAAGCCTGAAAACATCATGCTGCGGGCGGATGGCATCGCCAAAGTCCTGGACTTCGGCCTGGTGAAGTTGACGGAACGGAAGAATGTCACCTCCGATTCGCCGCGCTTTGAAACGGCCCAGGGAATGGTTATGGGCACTGCCCACTACATGTCTCCAGAGCAGGCCCGCGGACTGCCGGTGGACGCGCGCACAGATATCTGGAGCCTCGGCATTGTGCTCTTTGAGATGGTTGGCGGGCGGGTGCCATTTGAGGGCGCAACCAGTAGCGATGTGATCGCTTCGATACTGGATCGGGAGCCACCTTCTCTGGCCCGCTATTCGCCCGAGGCGCCGACTGAGCTTGAATGGATTGTTAAGAAGGCACTCCGTAAAGACCGGGAGGAACGGTACCAAACCGCTAAGGAGGTGCTGTCGGATCTAAAGGGCCTCAAGCGCAGGTTAGAGTTCGAGCAGGACTTGGAACGCTCGACGGATAGCGGGCGACGGAGCGCCGAACCTGGCCGGAGGCCAGGGTTTGTCTCCTCGAAAGATAACCGTGCACAGGCGCAGGGTGCGCAGTCGCACACGGTGATAGAATCGCTCGCAATCCTGCCGCTTGCTAATAGCTCCGCCGATCCTGGTCTGGAATACTTCAGCGACGGAATTACTGAAAGCATAATCAGCTCGCTATCGCAGTTAGCAGACCTGCGCGTGATGGCGTGGAGCACTGTTTCTCGTTACAAGGACAGGGAGGTTGATCCCCGGGAGCTCGGCAGAGATCTGGGCGTAAACGCGGTATTGACCGGAAGGATAATACAGTCAGGCGAGCGCCTGGTTATAAAAACAGAACTGGTAAACGCAATTGATGGATCGCATCTGTGGGCCCAGAACTACAGTTGTGAACCATCAGACATACTTGGTATCGAGGCGGAGATCTCTCGTGCGATATCCGAAAAACTGCTTGTCAGATTAACTACCGCAGAGAGAAACCAACTTACCAGACGCTACCCTGATAACGTCGAGGCTTATCACGCTTACCTCAGAGGCCGTTACTTCTGGAATAAGAGAAGTGAAGATGGACTCAAGAAAGGCATCGAGCACTTTCAGCAGGCAATAGACGAAGATCCAGGCTACGCAGCCGCTTATGCCGGCATTTCTGACTGCTACACGATCCTGGTTGTCCGGTATGGACTAGCTTCAGAGGAAGGCATTCCAAAAGCGAAAGCGGCCGCAATGAAGGCTTTAGAGATTGACGACACTCTCGCTGAGGCCCATACCTCGCTGGCCCACGCCCTGCTGCACAATTGGGAATGGGAAAAGGCTGAAAGCGAATTCAAGCGAGCCGTTGAACTCAATCCCAATGATGCCGACGCGCACAATTTTTATGGCGAGTATTTAAGGGTCATGGGCCGGGGGGAACAGGCCATTAGCGCGCAGAAAAGGGCGCAGGAACTGGATCCGCTCTCGATGAACTTCAGCACGGGTGGGGCACTGTATTTCGCGCGACGTTACGACCAGGCGATAGATCAATGCCAGAAGGCCCTTGAGATGGACCCCAACTTCTTTTTGGCGCATTACACGCTAGGGCAGGCTTACGAGCAAAAGGGCATGTTCGACGAGGCGATCACAGCGCTCCAAAGGGCAGTGGAACTCTCACCAGACAACATAGAAATGTTAGCTGGGCTCGGACGTGTCCTGGCCGTTGCGGGCAGAAGAGAAGAGGCGCGACGGATAGTCGACCAGTTGGAGGCAGGAATGGAGCACCGTCATTCCTGGCAATACGACATAGCATTAATCTACGCCGGGCTGGGCGAGGATGACCAGGCGTTTGAATGCCTGGAAAAGGGCTATGCCTGGCGCGACGGCATGATGATCCACCTGAACGTAGAGCCAAGATTCGATAGCCTGCGCTCAGACCCGCGATTCCAGGACCTGGTGCGCAGAATGGGCCTGCCCCCGGTCGAGAGCCTTCAGCCTGCTACGCTCCCCAGTGAAAAGCAAAGCCCCGAAACAACCAGAAGGGTACCGGCGAGGTCAACAACTCGCGATTGACAGATTTTGGCGATTGGCCCTTGTGGTTTAGTGACAACCGCCACCTGCTCTTTGTGAGCCAGGGCCAGATTCTTTTGTTCGATACGATGACCCGAAAGTATCAGCCGGTTCTGACGGTTACCGATCAGGATGTGGATATAGGAAGCCCCGCCTTGTCGCCGGATAATCGAACCATCTACTTCACGTATGTCGCCGCAGAAGCTGATATCTGGCTGATGACTCTGGACTGAAAGCACTGATTCACTTTGCGGCGCGAAACCGATCCTTTGTTATCGAAAAAGAGGTTCGAACGCGCTCGCGGCAGGCGAGCCGCCTGCGGTCCCAGTGTGTTGTCGGTTGTCAAGTGAAGGACCATAGGCTGAATGAGAGTTTTCAGATCTGGTATAAAGACAGCGCTTCGATTAGTCTTACAAATTCCAGCAAGAATGAACACCGCACAGACCTGCGTGCAGATCGCTTCTCCCACCCCAGCCGGGCTGCCCGGCCCGGGGACCCCGGCTGAGCGCGCGCTGCAACTGAAAGGACAGCATGATCACGATTCGCTCATCAGAAGGCCAGGAGTTTGGAGCCTACCTGGCATTGCCATCGGGGCCATCAGGCGGAGAAGGTCCCGGCCTGGTCCTTTTGCAGGAGATTTTCGGAGTCAACCGGGACATGCGCGCCGTTGCCGATTGGTATGCCGCGAGAGGGTTTGTCGTAGCCTGCCCTGATCTCTTCTGGCGACAGGAGCCGGGCGTGCAACTGACCGATCACAGCGATGAAGAGTGGCAGCGCGCCATGGAGTTGTACCAGGGACTGGACGAGGCCAAAGCCGTTGCAGATGCGGCTGCGACGCTGGCCTTTCTGCGCCAACATCCAGCCTGCACGGGGAAAGTCGGAACGGTTGGGTTTTGTCTCGGCGGGAAACTGGCTTACCTGCTGGCGACGCGCTCTGACCCGGATTGTTCAGTCGGCTATTACGGCGTCGACATCGAGTCCGCGATGGCGGAAGCGCCGCGCATTAGTTGTCCGACGATGCTGCACATGGCGGGCCGGGATCAATTCTGCCCACCCTCAGCTCAGGCACAGATTCATCAGGCGCTGGATACGCACCGGCTGATAACGCTCCACGTGTACGCGGAACAGGATCACGCTTTTGCCCGCGTCGGCGGCGCGCACTTTGACGCGCAGGCTGCTGAGTTGGCGCATCTGCGAACGCTGGAATTCTTCGTTCGCCATCTCGGTGGGAAGGCTGCCACAAACGCGCCACAGAGGTTGTCCGATCTCTGGGATGAGCACGTCAAGTGTGAGTTTGCAACACGCAATACTGAGGACACGCTGGCAACGATGGTCGAAGATGCCTACGTCAATCACGTTCCTGTGCTGACCGGCGGGATCGGCCACGATCAACTGCGGGAGTTTTATTCGCAGCGCTTCATTCCACAAATGCCGGCGGACACAAGCATGACTCCGGTGTCGCGCACGATTGGGGCTGAGCGTGTCGTCGACGAAATGGTTTTTGAGTTCACCCACTCCATCAAGATGGACTGGATGCTGCCCGGCCTCGCGCCAACGGGCAAGCATGTCAAAGTCCCGCTCGTCGTGATCGTGCATTTCCGCGACGGCAAACTAGCGCACGAACACATCTACTGGGATCAGGCTTCCGTGCTGGTCCAATTAGGACTGCTGGATGACAGTAAGTTGCCTGTGGCCGGAGTTGAGAGCGGGGAAAAAGTTCTCGACCCGCGCTTGCCCGCGAACCGTTTGATGGAGCGCGCCGATGGCCAACGATGATCAGGGCGAAGCGGAAGCCACAGCCTCTCAAGTTCTGATCGGGCGCTTGCGGCGTGATCTGGGCACGCTGGAATCTTACGCCGCGTTGCTGGGCATCCTGATCGGGGCCGGAATCTTCACCGTGACGAGTCGCGCCTGGACACTCACCGGGCCGAGCGTGATTCTTGGGTATGTCATTCTGCTGCCCGTCATCCTTGCCACCTCCGTGCCGTATGCCGCGTTTCTCTCAACGCCGCTGGGGCGTGAACCGGGCGGCGAGTACACGCACATCTCGCGGACACTCGGCGGATACCGCATCGCCTTCATCGGGACCTGGCTGAAGATCATCTCTTACATCGGTGCGTTGGCTTTTCTCGCCACAGCGCTGGCCGATTACATGATTGAGTTCGCCGGTGGTCGCCTGGCACCAGAGATACACCGCTTACCGCTGGCGCTGGGGAGTCTGATCTTTTTTTATCTGGTCCACGCAGTTGGAGTGCGCTGGTTCGGTCGTTTGCAGGTGACGATGTGCGCGCTGCTTGGGCTTTCGTTAATCGTGCTGATCGTGCCGGGCTTATTTGCAATCCGGGTGGCAAACTACCAACCATTTATCACACACGGCCTTGCAGGATTAGCGGCGAGCCTCACGCTGCTCTTCTTCTCGTATGCCGGTTTCGAGTCTCTGGCCCAGACGGCGGGCGAAGTAAAAGACAGCACCGAACGGCTGCCGCGAGTTTTCCTGAAAGGTATCATCATCACGGCTGTCATCTTTGTGTTGATGTCCGTCGTCGCTTTCGGCGTCCTGCCCGGCTCGCGATTGCAGGCCAGCAACGCGCCGATGGCAGAAGTCGCCTCCGTCTATCTGCCCGCTGGGGCGGCTTTGTTCGTTACCTTCGGTGCGATCATGGCGGTGACGACTTCCATCAACTCGACCCTGTTAGTGCCATCGCGGCTGGCCATTATTCTGGCGCGCGACGGATTGGCCCCGCCATGGATTGGCGCGATTCATCCGCGCACCGGGACGCCGATTCGCGGTCTCACGCTCACGCTGGCAGCGGCAACCCTCCTGCTCATTAGCGGACAAGTCTCGCTGGGGCTGAACATTGCCGTCTTTGCGTTGGTCGTCCTTTATTTCCTGCACAGCCTGACCTTCCTGCTGCTTCCACGTCGGAATCCCCGACTTTACTCGCTCATCAAAATTTCGCTGTCGTCATCACTTCAGCGGGCGGCAGCTCTGCTGTCCGTGCTGGCGATGGGCGGAATCATTGCGATTCAGGTAGTTCAGGACCTGCGAACGTTGGGATCACAGAGTCTCCGGCAGAGACTTGCCGGTCACTCACTCACAAGCGTCGAACTCGCCTTAGCCTGGGGCTTGATCGGAGTCATGCTCTACGCTTACGGTCGCCTGCGCGGACGGCAAGACGCGAGAGATGACGAGATCATTTTTGGAGAGCTTGAAACTGGACGGGAGAATAGCGATGGAGATTAAAGGGAAAAGAGTCCTGGTGACGGGAGCTAGTCGCGGTTTGGGTCGCGCTCTAGCACTTGCGTGTCTTGGGGCAGGCGCACGCGAGGTGTTAGCCGGTGCGCGGCAGGCGGAGAGTCTGGAAAATCTTAAAGAGACCGCACAGGATCTGCGCCTCACGCCAGTGCGTCTCGACGTCACGTCGGAAGATCACGTCCGGGCGGCGGCTGACCTGGGGCGCGTGGACATCTTGATTAACAATGCGGGAGTCTGCGTTTACGGCAGCGTGCTCAACGTGCAGATGGCGGAATTGCAGCACGAGATCGAAGTCAATTACTTCGGCGCGCTGCTGATGGCCCGGGCGTTCGCGCCTGCGATGATTGGGCATGGCGACGGGTTGGTTGTCAACGTGGCCTCCATTCTCGCCAAAGTTAGTCTGCCAGCGCTTGGCAACTATTGCGCGCAGAAGGCCGCGTTGCTGTCTCTGAGCCAGGCTCTGCGTGGCGACCTGGGGCGGCACGGAGTGCGGGTAATCACCGTTCTGCCCGGAACGATTGACACGGACATGAGCCGGGCTTTTGGTGGGCCAAAGATGTCGCCGGACGAGGCTGCTTCGGAGATCATCGAGGCTATCCGCACAGAAAGAACTGAGACTCCGATTGGCGATGCTGCCCGCGAAGTTATGGCCGGGCTGGCGTCTGATCCGATGGCAATAGAGATGTCCTTCGCGGAGTACCGCGCTTGAGTGAAATGGCAGGACCAAACATTGACCGCCGCCGAGCAGAATTCCCAACCTTAGCGTCGGGGATTCACCTCTTGAGTCACAGCCTTGGCCCAGTTCCGCGCGCGGCACGCGAATCGTTGGTCGCTTACTACGAGGCTTGGGAGCAACACACCAGCGAGGACGCCTGGGCCGCAAGCTGGTGGGAATTGTCGCAACAGGTGGGCGACCGCATCGCACGCATCCTGGGCGGGGCGCCGGGCTCAGTGCAGATTCAACCAAATGCCTCGATTGCGCTCGCGAGTGTTGCATCGTGTTTTGACTTTGCATCGACAAAGCGCAATAAGGTAGTCACTTCCGCCCTGGATTTCCCTTCGATGGAATACATCTGGGAAGCACAGAGAACTCTCGGCGCGAAGGTTGAGATTATTGGCTCGCCTGACGGCATTACCGTTCCTCTCGAAAACATCCTCGCGGCTATTGACGACACGACGAGTCTGGTGGCGATGTCACACGCTTCATTTCGGAGCTCGTATCGCGTCGATGCAAAAGCGATCGTGGAACGCGCGCATAGCATTGGTGCGCTCGTTCTCCTGGATGTATATCAGTCGGCCGGATCAATTGAGTTGGATGCGTCTGGCTGGGGAGTTGATTTCCTGATCGGTGGCACGATCAAGTGGCTTTGTGGGGGCCCCGCTTGTGGCTATCTGTACGTGCGACCCGATCTGCAAAGAGAGCTACAGCCGCGCCTTACTGGCTGGGTCGCTCACGATGCACCTTTCGACTTCGCGCATTTGCCCATGCGTTACGCCAAGTCTGTTCGCCGATTCGCTCAGGGCACGCCAAGTATTCCAGCGCTCTATTCAGCACTGCCCGGCCTGCAAATCCTAGAAGAAGTCGGCGTCGAAATAATCGCGCAGGAATCCCGCCGCCGAACGGAATGGATGATCGATTTTGCTCTGGAGCGGGGATGGAAAATAAACAGCCCACGCGTCGTCAACGAGCGCGGGGGTTCAGTAATGATTGATGTCGATGACGGACCAGCAATGGTGGACCGCCTCGCGCAGCGAAAGGTATTCGTTGATTGCCGCCCCGGCGTGGGCTTGCGCATCTCGCCTCACTTCTTCAACACTGATGAAGAAGTGGAGGAAGGCATGCTGGTTTTGAAAGATTTGTTAGGCTAGCAAAGACATAGCAGCGGCATCTTAGGTAGTGCCATGTTTTCATTGTCAACGTCGCGCATATCGAGGCTCGGGGTGAACGATCCACGAAATAACACGAAATCGCACTAAATTATTCGTGCTGGTTCGTGTGATTTCGTGGATCGTCCTCTGTAAAACTCGAAATATGCACTACCGCATTTATGACTACCGGCAAGATTTCCGGATGCCAGGGCAATTACGGAGACGTCATTAACGTAAACGCGCTCGTGGCTTATTGCGCTTCATATCTCACGCTCGGGCTTCCCGCCGGATAGAAAACACCCAACAGTCGCAGCTCATCATCACCCGTATTCTCAACGCAGTGAACCTGGCCCTTGGGTAAGTAGATGCAAGAGTCAGAGGCAATGGGCGTCTGAGTTTCCCCGGCCCACATACGGCCCATTCCGCGCAGGATGAAAAGCACCTCTTCGTAGTTGTGAAAATGATCGGGCGCGCGGCCCGGAGGAATCGAACCGACAAACTGCGTCACTTGCGTGCTGCCGACTTCATCGTCGACGAGCACTCGATACCAGCGGTCTGCGGTCGGAACAGCTTCACGATCCGCGAGACGCACGATCGGTGGTCGCCGTAGTGGCGACGTCTCTGGCGACTGAGGAGAAGTGAACGGTGGCAACGTCTCTGACGTGGTTAGCGGCTCCGGGCATTGCGAACTGATGAGAACAAACGGTTCTGGACCAGGATTGTCCACCGTCAGGATCGCACCGGGTCGTAGATAGACGCCAGTCTCTGGCTGAACCGGGTAGGGCCGACCGTCTATCAGGATGGTGGCAGTTCCGTGCAGGACGTAAATGACCTCGTCACATTCCTGATTGCGGAAACCCGGCGACAGGCCCGTCGTGAACTCCATCGTGCGTAGAGAGATCGCCGATGCATCGCTGGCCCGCCCGATCTGAGGCCAAACGCTTAATGTTCCATTGATCGTTGGCTCGCCGTCTCTAATTCCAGTTACGCGGCAGCCGCCTTCCAATACCACAGCCATTTTCAACTCCCCGATCGCATCTATGAATTCTAACGCTAAACTCACCCCGCCAACCCTACTCTGCTGCGACTTCACCCTCTGTCGCAGGCAACATAATGTTAGATCTGCACATCGATCAGAATCACATCAGGCTTCTCGCATTCGATCATTTCGACGCGGCGATGCCATTCTTGGCTTCCCCGATCAACGTCAACGTCAGCCATCCCAGCCGGAAATTTGGTCAGTAGATCTGGCTGATCACTCAGGACTAAGGACTCATTCAGCTTGCGGCGCCAAATCGATCTGTTGAATCAACGAGGGCATCAATAATCCCGGGCTCGCTGATTGAATGGCCAGCGTCTGGGATGATGCGCAATTGGGCCTCAGGCCATGCTCGATGCAGATCCCAGGCACTCGTCATCGGACAGACAACGTCGTAGCGGCCCTGAACGATCACGCTGGGAATCTGCCGGATCTTCTCGACATTTTCGACCAGGTAATTGTCAGTCGGTAAGAAACAATTGTTCATGAAGTAGTGGCATTCGATGCGCGCGAAAGCGAGCGCAAATTGCGTATCAGCAAACCTCTCAATCGAGTGAGAGTCAAACAGAAGCTTGGAGGTGCTGCCTTCCCAAATACTCCAGGCGCGTGCGGCTTCGACCCTCTCTTTCTCCTCATCACTGGTTAGCCGCCGGTAGTAGGCGCTCACCATATCGTCGCGCTCATTTTCAGGGATCACTTTCAAAAACTCCTCCCAAACATCCGCGAAGATCCAGCTCGCCCCTTCCTGGTAGAACCACTTGATCTCTTTTGGACGACAGAGAAAAATGCCGCGCAAGACCAGTTCCGTCACACGGCTGGGGTGAGTTTCCGCGTAAGCGAGCGCGAGGGTGCTACCCCACGAACCGCCGAAGACCTGCCAGCGCTCAATCGAGAGATGTTCGCGCAAGCGCTCGATGTCTGCTACGAGATCCCAGGTTGTGTTGTCTTCCAGGGTCGCATGCGGAGTGCTCTTGCCAGAGCCGCGCTGATCGAAAAGCACCAGTCGGTAAACAGCCGGATCGAAGTAGCGGCGATAATCCAGAGTCAGACCACCTCCAGGTCCACCATGGAGAAAGACTGCTGGTTTGCCATTCGGGTTCCCCACCTGCTCATAGTAAAGCTCGTGAATCGGCGAGACCTTTAGTCTTCCAGTATCGAAGGGTTCAACAGGATCGTAGAGTGTTCTCAGGTGTGTCATAAATCGTAGGACTATTGTCCGAGGTGTAATGTTAAGTTAGGAGTTGAGTAGCCCTTCTCGTTCAAGCACTTGTCTTATTTCTTCGAAGGCTTGCTTGATATTTCCCTTGGGAAAACGTATTTGCCCTAATCCCCTGATATTGGAGAATTCTTCACAGCCTTCTTCAAGAAGGATAATAGCTTTCGTAAATCCAAGTTTGCCTTGAAAGAGTCCGGCTTCATGTCTCACATTCATTCTAGCTTGAATCCTTCCGTCAGTTTGTTCATCTTCTGCCGTCAAGATTAGGAACGCTATTCCGGCATCATCCAACATTTGGGAAAGCCTTGCGATGTTCGTAATGCCTGCCACGGGTATTCGATTAAACTCATCCCAAGGCAATTCAAGGCGATCCTGAATGAAGTCCTTAACATCTCGCCAGATTGAGGAGTGACCGTGCCCAATAAAAACTTTGTTGCCCAGTTCGTCTTGTCGCGGTGAATATCTGTCACGTCTTGCAAGGTGGGATGCCGCCTGCCTTGCCGTTTTCGATAAGGCTTCACAGACTTTCATCGGCACTCGAATCGCCATCATTTCAGCCCATACATCCAGATGCGGCGGCGACCGAAAACCCTGGCCCAGCGCTACAGTATCATTTGTTATGAACTAGTTTCTATTGGATCGCGCTAGTAAATCCTGCCGATGCCAGCCATCGAACGGCTTTGCGGTTCAGCCAGACAAGTTCGGACGCGATCCTGGTAACCACGGACGAAGTTCTCAGTGAGTTCTTAAACTATTTTTCAGCGGCAGGCGAGCGAAAACGTCGTATTGTTGGGACAATGGTTGAGCAGACCATGAACCATTCTCGCATCATTAGTGTTGCCGCAAACGCGCGACTCGCTATTGAGCGGCTTTGCTCTTTACACAGTAGTTATTAGCGAACCGGTCTCGCGATCGTGAGCACGAAAACCTCAGCCGCGCCTGCGTCCAGCAAGGTCTTCGCGCAAGATGAAACAGTTGCGCCGGTGGTGAAGACGTCGTCAACCAGCAATACGCGTTCGCCAGAGATCAAAGCGGGGTAAAGCACTCGAAAGGCGTCTGCGACGGTTTCGCGCCGGCCTTTCCAATCCATACCGGCACGGTGTCGATCTGTGTGGTGCGTACGGACCAGGCTGACCTCATCCAGAGGCAACGAGGTGGCCAGCGAGAGCTCCCGGGCGATTAAGGCAGCCTGATTAAAGCCCCTCGCTTTCTCCCGCTCCGGATGCAGTGGGACTGGAACGATTCGTGTGGCTTCACTGAGGGGATACAGCTTCTGTGTCTCGACCATCAGCTGCTTCAACCTGCTACCGATATGCTGTTGGCGTTTCAGGGAGAGGACTGACGCGCGCAATGCTCCTTCGTAAACTCCACCGGCACGCGCTGCGCTAAACGCGTCGTCGTCGCAACGACGGCAACGAACATGTTCGCGCTTTTCCTCCGGTACCGTTCCTCTGGAAGGCAGTCCGCACTTCCAGCATAGCGTTTCAGTTTCCGTAAAAAGATGGGTGCGTTGCCAGCATCTTTCGCACGCGACGCCGAAAGCCCGCGACTCGACACTATCGCCACAAACCGCACATGATTGTGGATAGACCACTGCAAGCAGAGAATCGTAGAAAAGATCCGCTGTTCGAACGAGGAGCATCAAAGAAATCCTTGCTTTAGGTCTGAAGGACCGGCAGTTAATAGCCGGTCCGGCGCTGCGCGGAGGGCGGGGAAACTCCCCTCCAATGGCCCAGAGGCCAGAAGGGCTGGCACAAACCGTGACGCACCTTCGGCGCTCAGGGAAGTAGCGATCATAGCTACCCCGCCCTTACGGAACGGGGCTACTAACTGCCAGTCCTCCGGACCTAAGCGTTCGATTAACACAACCCGTCTCTGACTCGCTGAACTTTCGATTGAAGGCACTCAAAAATATTAACGGCCTCCCGAGCATGAAAACTCGCGGAGGCCGTCATTATGTCATCGACTATAGCGAAACTTCTATTCGTCGTCTTCCGGCAGGAAGCCTCGTTCGTGAAGCTCCTGGCAAGGCACGCAGTGGCGCGCCCAGGGAACAGCCTCGAGCCGTCTTTCGGGCACCGCCTGGCCGCAACGAATACACTTACCGTAGCCACTGTCGTCCATGCGTACCAGCGCTTCGTCGATCAGATTGAGCATCTGCCGATCGTTATCCGACATCGAAACCAAAAGTTCCTTCGTATAGGCATTGGCTGCCATGTCCGCCGGATCTTGAGTTGCTTCGGAGTCGCGCTCACGACTGTACATCTCAGCTTGTTGCACCTGGCCAACTAAACTCTCACGGCGAACAATTAACTTATCGCGAAAAACCCTTACTCTTCTCTTGTCCATTATGCGTTAAATCCTCCACCCTACTTGATTAAAACTAACTTGATTCACCCGTCTGCAATCTCATCACTTTTGATACGGCAGCCCGTGAACAATTGTGTAGGCTCGATACAACTGTTCAAGCAGCACGACTCGCGTCATTTCATGAGTCAGCGTCAGACGAGAAAGACTCCAGCGCTTGCCTACTCGCGCTGCAAG
This sequence comes from Pyrinomonadaceae bacterium, assembly GCA_051004635.1. Lineage (GTDB taxonomy): Bacteria > Acidobacteriota > Blastocatellia > Pyrinomonadales > Pyrinomonadaceae > PSRF01. The sequence goes on along the minus strand of JBPCKD010000054.1, from coordinate 25,551 downwards.
TTCGGCCGACACCCCATTTGGCCCACCAACGATGAACGTCACTTCCTTCATACCACTGTCCCGCCACCGTTCGATCTCTTTCGCAAGTTCCGTCGAAGTCCACTCAATTCCCTCCGGATCCAGGAGTACGTTGATGGCGCCCTCATGCAGCCCGTCTGTGATGCGCCTCGAATCCTTATCGATGCCCGCTTTGTTCGCTGAGCCGGGGCTTTCACGCAGCTCCGAAATGTCACACTTCACGAAGTGTGACAGCCGTTTCAAGTAATCATTTACTAGTGCTCTCAGATGAGCATCTCGGGTCTTTCCGGTCCAAATCACTCGCAGGCGCATCGTTCAAAACAAAGGACGCGGAGAAGCGGGGACACGGAGAAACGGGGATTTTCTTTTTTCGCTGTCTCCGTGTCTCATCTTCGGTTTCATCCTTCATCCTTCCTACTTCATCCTTGCTTTTCAGCCTCATCCTTTCGGCGTCGCGCAAGCTTTTCATAAAGATTCTTTCGGCTGATCCCCAGAATCCGGGCGGCTTCAGTTTTGTTTCCGCTGGTAAAGGCCAGAATCTCAGCTACGTATTCGGCTTCAACTTCGGAGAGCGATTGTGGCTTCTCCCGGCGCTTTTGGACGCTCACAGCGGCTCGTATTGATTCGGGCAGATCGTGGACATCAATTCGATTGCCGCTTGAAACAATCACCGCCCGCTCGACAGTGTTGGCAAGCTCGCGGACGTTCCCGGGAAACTCATACGCACGCAACAATGACAGCGCCTCGGGCGACATAGCACTCACTTCACGTCCGTGCTTAGTTGCATAAGACTTTACAAACATCTGGGCCAGCTCCGGTAAATCTTCCGCTCGTTCACGCAGTGGCGGTACTTTGATGTGAACAACGTTCAGACGGTAATACAGGTCCTCGCGGAATTGCTGATGTTTGACCGCATTGCTCAGATCTACATTGGTCAGGGCCATCAAGCGGGCGTCCACTTTAATTGTCCGCCGTCCGCCAAGCCGCTCGAATTCCCTTGTCTCGATAACACGCAAGAGCTTTGCCTGCGAGTCGTTAGTTAAATATGCAATCTCATCGAGAACCAGGGTGCCCCGATGTGATGCTTCGAGCCGGCCAGGCCTTTCTTCGCTCGCGCCAGTAAAAGCACCGCGTTCATAACCAAAAAGCTCGGCTTCCAGTAACCCGCTGGGCAGCGTGGCACAATCGATCTTCACAAACGACTGGGTCGCGCGCTTCGACTTCGTGTGAACGTAGAAAGCAATTGCGTCTTTGCCGACTCCTGACTCCCCTGTGATCAGAACATTCGTATCAGTTGCGGCAACTCGCTCGGCGAGACGGACCGCCTCGCGCATCGCTTCTGAGTGCGCCACAATCTCGATCACGATTCATTTCTCAAAGAACGATCGACCTCGCCGCCAAGTTCGCGCGGCAGTTCCACTCGCTTCGACTCTCGCCATAACCTTTCGAGATCGTAAAAGGCCCGGGCCTTCTCATCAAAAACATGGACCACAAAATCGCCGTAGTCGAGCAATATCCATTCAGCGGTTTTGTACCCCTCGACGCGGGCCGCCGCCGTGCCGGCCTTCTTCAGAGTTTCAACGATCTCATCTGAAATTGCCTGGACCTGGCGTTCGTTGGTGCCGCTGGTAATCACAAAATAATCAGTAAAGCTGGCAATCTCACGTAGATCCAGAACGACGCTGTTAATCGCCTTCTTATCCCCCGCGGCCCTAAGGGCCGTCAGCATTCTTTCGTCGAGCTCGGCGGATGCCGGCTCTTTCGCCACGGCCTTGAGTGGCGACCCCACGGTTGTTGTGGGATGTAACGATTGTTCCTTGGCAGTTGAATTATTCATTCTTATTTCTATATAGCCCGTACTTTCTTATGTAATTCGCAACTTCGGGTGGTACTAGTCTATCCAGGTCCTCACTAAGATTCTCGCGTGCCGCTTTCCTGACCTGAGTGGCGGAGACATCCATTGACACAGCGTCCGTAACGAATATTTTATGGCCGCCGGGCTCGAGGAATGGCGGCGTGCTCCCACTGATCTGCCCCCTCATATCAACCACTCGTTCCGCAATCGCGCCGCCTACATTCGCGGCTGAGAACGCTATACCGGGCCTCGTAACAACTATGAGACTCGCGAGGCTCAACAGCCGTTCCCACTCGCGCCAGGTTGTAATCTCTGCCCACGAGTCAACGCCCATAACGAAGAAAAGATCGGCAAACGCTTCCGACTGCGAGCGAAAATGCTCGAGCGTGTCAACCGTATACTGCCGTGCGGGCTCGTCGAGCTCGAAGGTCGAAACTAGAAGCCCCGGATCTGTTTGCGTGGCCAGCGCCAACATTGCGTAACGGTGCAGCGGCGACGAAACCTCACGGTCGAGCTTATGCGGCGCGGTTCGGGCCGGGACAAACAAAAACTCGTCAATAGCAAATAACTGTGAAACGTGTCTCGCAATCTCCAGATGGCCGGCGTGAACCGGATCAAACGTTCCGCCGTAGATAGCAATACGCTTTCGCTGGTCCATCTGTCAGAATAGACATTCCCATCTGTCATTTATAGGTCCTAAGATCCTATAGGTCCTATTAAAGCGCCAATTCAATTACATCGGCCGTCTCGCGCGACTCATCTATCTCATCAAGCATTGCAGCAATTGCAGCGACCAACTCCGCCGTTCCCTTATTCGTTACTGACGAGATTGCATAGAACGGTAACCCTTCGGCCGCTGCCTGCTGCCTTAACGATTCCAACCGCTCCGGTTCATCCAGGGCGTCAATCTTTGTAGCCACAACAATCTGTGGCCGCTCCGCTAATGCGGGATTGTAGGCCTGCAACTCGCGGTTCACAGTCAGATAATCGTCCACGGGTTCGCGTCCGGAGAAAGAGGAGACATCTACTAAGTGGAGCAGTACTTTCGTTCGTTCGATATGCCGCAGAAAGCGGTCGCCTAAACCGGCTCCGCTGTGCGCTCCTTCAATCAGACCAGGAATATCTGCAACTACGAAAGTGCGAAAATCACCCAGGTCGACTACACCGAGGTGCGGCTCCAGCGTGGTAAACGGATAGTCGGCAATCTTCGGCTTGGCGGCCGAGATCGTTGATATCAGGGTCGACTTTCCCGCGTTGGGAAATCCAACGAGTCCGACATCGGCGAGCAGTTTTAGCTCAAGCTGGAGCTCCAGCTCTTCTCCCTCGCTGCCGCTCTGATGGTAACGCGGCGCGCGATTAGTTGAGGTCGCGAAGTGGGAATTGCCAAAGCCTCCCCGTCCACCTTTTGCGGCCAGCCAGCGGGCCCCGTCAGCGGTCAGGTCCTGCAAAAGCTCTCCTGAGGTGCTGTCAAAGATCTGAGTACCAACCGGCACTCTTACAATTTGGTCCTCGCCTTCGCGACCCGAGCAATTAGATCCTTCTCCGTGCCTTCCGCGATCGGCGATGTGCAGGGGGTTATACCGCAGATGAAGCAAGGTGTTGAGGGAGCTATCGGCTACGATCCAAACATCGCCCCCTCGGCCGCCATCGCCCCCCGAAGGCCCGCCACGAGGGACAAACTTTTCTCGACGAAAGGCAGTTACGCCGTTGCCTCCCCGGCCGCCCTGTACTCGAATCTTAGCGCGATCAATAAACATCTAAATCGAAAGCGACGCCGGGCGCTAAGTCTTTGACTTGGCTCAGGCGTCGCATGATAGGGGGGTTTCCCGGTGCACGGCCTATGCTGAGGACGCCTGCTGCTCCAGCGGGTAGACGCTGATGAATTTTCCCGTGCGGCCCTTGTCTTCAAACTTCACTATGCCGTCGAGCAGCGCGAAGAGTGTATCGTCCTTGCCCCTGCCGACGTTCTTCCCGGGTTTCCATTTCGTTCCCCGTTGCCGCGCAATGATATTGCCCCCACGCACGCTTTCGCCGCCAAACTTCTTTAGACCAAGTCGCTGCGAATTTGAGTCGCGGCCGTTACGAGATGAACCAACTCCCTTTTTGTGTGCCATTCTGAAATTTTAGATTTTAGATTTCGGATTTCGGATTGAAAATACGTCGATGGTTACCGCAGTAAATCGCAAATCACAAATCGAAAATCTGTTCCCCCTATCCAATAGAATCAATAGTTATCGTCGTATATCCCTGGCGGTGCCCTTGTTTGCGCTTGTAATGCTTACGGCGCTTCTTTTTGAAAACCACGATCTTGGCGCCCCGACCGTGATCAACCACAGTTGCGGATACCTTCGCCGCCCCGGCAGAAGCCCCATCGGCGCCTTCGCTATCACTGTCGGCGGACGACAACAGAGCATCGAGCTCAATAGACTTCCCTGCTTCTGCGTCGACGGAAGGAATCCGTATCGTGCTGCCTTTTTCCACGACAAACTGTTTGCCGCCGGTCCTGATAACTGCGTATGCCATTTCTTTATCCTCTCAGACGCGCCCACCGGGCATAGAAAAGTCGATTATTATAGGCATCTCACCCTTAAACGGCAACCGCTCCCGGCTATCACGCTAAAGCGACCGCTTCGCTCTGGTTTTGGGCTGTTTTTCTACCATTTTGCTTCAGAAAATGCTCCATGAAACTAGTGGAGATATCACCCGCCCGGAACTTGGGATCGTCCATGATCTTCAAGTGCAGCGGAATAGTCGTTTTTATACCCTCGATAACCATCGCTTCCAAAGCACGCTTCATGCGCGCAATTGCCAAATCTCGTGTTCGAGCATGCACGATTACTTTCGCTATCATCGAATCGTAAAACGGTGGCACCGAATAACCCGCGTACACATAGGTGTCGACCCGGACTCCTGGTCCGCCGGGCAGATTGAACGCGGTAATGACGCCCGGCGAAGGCGCAAAAGTTTCTGGGTTTTCTGCGTTCACTCGACATTCGATTGCATGTCCAACAATCAGAAGGTCGTCTTGAGTAAACCCGAGCGGCTCCCCTTCAGCTATTCTGATCTGATTACGGACAATATCGGCCAGCGTCACCATCTCTGTGACGGCGTGCTCAACTTGAATGCGCGTGTTCATCTCCATGAAATAGAATTTGTTGTCCTTATCAAGCAGAAACTCCACCGTCCCCGCGCTCGCATAACCGAGCTTCTTGCAGGCAGCAACAGCGGCATCACCCATCTGATTACGCAACTCTGGCGAAAGCACGGGTGAAGGCGCTTCTTCCAATAGCTTCTGGTGGCGGCGCTGGATTGAACATTCGCGTTCGCCCAGGTGGATGCAGTCGCCATATTCGTCAGCCACAACCTGGATCTCGATGTGGCGCGGGTCCTGAAGGTAGCGCTCGATGTAGACGCTGCCATCCTTAAAAGCGGCTGCTGCCTCGGTGGATGCAGTTTCCAAAGCTTTGCCCAGCTCATCGGCGGAATGAACAATGCGCATTCCTCTGCCGCCACCTCCGGCTGACGCTTTTACGATAACCGGAAATCCGATCTCGCGGGCCAACTTCAAACACTCCGCTTCCGAGGTTACCGGCTCAGGACTGCCTGGCAGTACTGGCAGGCCCGCTTCCGCCATCGCGCGACGAGCCTCAACCTTGTCACCCATCAAACGGATTATGTCAGCAGGCGGCCCGATAAACTTGATATTGCAGGCTGCACAAATCTCGGCAAAGTAAGACGACTCGGCCAGGAAGCCGTAACCCGGATGAATCGCGTCGACATTGAAAATCTCGGCGGCACTAATAATAGCGGGAATATTCAGGTAACTCTGGGCGGAAGGCGCTGGACCAATACACGCGGCCTCGTCGGCAAAGCGCACATGTAGCGAATCGCGATCGACGTCGCTATGCACGGCCACCGTGCGGATCCCCATTTCTTTGCAGGTCCAAATAATACGGCAGGCTATCTCGCCACGATTGGCAATCAGAATCTTCTTAAACTTTCGCGTTCCCGAGTTCATGGAAAGTCCCATGTCCAAAGTGTAACGTCCAATGTTCTATTGTCCCGAGGGACTTTGGACATTGGACGCTGGAGTTTGATCCGCTACTGCAGCTTAATTCCGAATAACGGTTGCCCGTATTCAACGGCCTGTCCGTTTTCGACGTAAATCTCGCTTACCACGCCACTGGTATCGGCCAGGATCTCATTCATTAGCTTCATGGCTTCGATAACACAAAGAACTGTTTTATCGCGCTCCACGCGATTGCCGATTTCCACGAAAGGATCGGCACTTGGAGACGGCGCGCGATAAAAGGTTCCCACTATCGGGGAAGGAACGATATGAAGATTCGGATCCGCGGCCGCTGCGGTCTCAGCCTTTGCTCCCGGGTGTACGGGCCCGGAGGTAACTTTGGATTCCCCTACCGATGAAGTCCCACCCTGCGAAGAAGGGCCACCTGGTTCTCCGGACTGGCTAACACCGCTCGCTCCAGTTTCGTAAACGTCAACTCCTCGTCTCAACCGAACTCGGAATCCTTCGCGTTCGAGTTCAAACTCGGTGAATTCGTTTTCACGAATTAACTGGATGAGCTCACGCAACTCCTCCATGTTTACAGAAGCTTCGGTGCCCGCAGAGCGATTGCGGCGGCGACCTCGAGCGCGCTCCGGTTCGATCACGACTTCAGTTTCTGGTTGCGCGCTGTCCCCTGGCTTTTGGCTTTCCTGATCGTCCATCTTTTTTGCTGGTTCCATATTGGGCCCTTTGGGCTATTGGGCCAAACTCTTACGCCCCATCAAAGTGTTGAGCCCCAAAAGACTCGGATTGCAATGCCGATGGTCGTTTGGGGCAATTCCGACCGAGCGTGCGATATCAGCACTCGGCGTTTTTCAAAAGTTTGAAAGTCGTTCTCTCTAGCTCTCTTCGCTTGCGCCAGACTCCGGCTTCGCCGAGGTGGTCTCATCTGACGTCTGGTCGGATGTCTTGTCTGACGCCTGATCGGAGGCTTTCACTGTTGCGGCGGCTCCTATTTTTGCAGCGGTGCCGCGTCGGCTGGCAGTCGTTCCTTTGGCCTCGGTTACCTTTTTCTTCTTTGAAGCCGCAGGCTTTCGCTTCTTTGCTGCTTCCAGGGCGTCGCGCTCGCCTTGATTGTCAACCAACTCAATTATGGCAATCTCTGCGTTGTCTCCTGCCCGGCGACCAAGCTTGAATATCCTCGTGTAGCCGCCTGGCCGATCCTTGTAGCGCTCTCCGAGTTCATCAAACAAACGCTTCAGCGCCGCCATGCCGGCAGTGCGAGGGGGGCGTGACTGTCCGCGCTTTCCGGTCAATGCCGACTGGTACATGTTTCCGGCGTGAAAGAATCCCGCCGCCTGGCGACGCAGGTGTAGCGCCCGCGGACCAGCATCGTCGCCTTCAAGGTTAGAAGCCTTGCGCGAAAGTGTAATCGCTCGCTCGACGAAAGGCCTGAGCTCCTTGGCTTTCGGCAGAGTGGTGACAATGCGCTCCTCGCGGGAATTAATTAGCGAGACTGCAAGATTGCGAAGCATTGACATGCGATGCTCGCTGGTTCGCCCAAGTTTGCGATGTGCTTTTTGGTGCCGCATGACTCTAAGATCCGTTAGTACCCTTTAGTGGTTTCGTGAAAAGGCTGGGAGCGCGCAAACTCTCCCGGGCTCCCAGCGCGGGGCGACCCGCGTGGGGTGGTGTTAATCCTCTTCGCCTTCGTAGTCGCTAAGATCGGCGCCGTCGCGACCGCCCGTGCCGGGAATCGGATTTCCCTGCTCGTCAAATTCCATCCCGAAATCGAGGCCCATCCCGTTTAAGATGTCCTTGATTTCGTTTAGCGACTTCTTGCCGAAATTCTTTGTCGCCAGCATTTCGCGTTCGCTGCGCTGGACCAGGTCACGAATCGTTCTGATATCCGCATTCTTCAAACAGTTGTAAGAGCGAACCGACAACTCGAGCTCATCAACTGAACGATCCAACTGATCGTTACGAGGCAACGGAGGTCGCTCTATCTTCGAATAAGCAAAATCGTCAGTATCCTCTTCAAAGTTGATGAAGATCGACATGTGGTCCTTAATCAGCTTTGCCGCCAGACCAATCGAATCTTCAGGTTTGACTGAACCATCGGTCCAGACCTCGATCGTAAGCTTGTCAAACTCGGTGTTTTGTCCCAGACGCGCCGCTTCTACCGTGTAATTAACCTTCTTCACCGGCGTGTGAACGGAATCGATTGGGATGTAGCCCAGCGAGAGGTCTTCGTCGAAGTTTCGATCGGCGGAAACATAACCTCGCCCGCGTTTCAAACGCATTTCGACTTTGAGCGAGCCGCCTTCGCTAACGGTAGCGATGTGGACGGAATCATCCAGCACTTCCACATCAGCGTCGGCTTCAATATCGGCAGCCGTAACTTCTCCGGCCGACTCTTTTGAAATTCTCAGAGTCTTTGATTCACCACCGTGAAGCTTAAACGGCACTTGTTTTAGATTCAGAATCACGTCCGTCGCGTCTTCCACCACTCCTTTTATCGAGGAGAACTCGTGCTCGACGCCCTCAATCTTCACGGCCGTGACTGCGGCGCCCTCAATTGATGAAAGCAAGGCTCGACGCAGCGAATTTCCAACAGTCGTCCCGAAGCCGCGTTCGAAAGGCTGGGCCGAAAAGCGGCCGTAACGTTCGGTGAGGGTTTCAGAGTCCGCCGCCAGGCGACGAGGCATTTGAAATCCGGTCCATAGATTATTTTGGTCCATAGCCATAGCGTTTGAAGTCCCGATTTTTAGAAAAACTGTTATCCGCGAAACTGCAAGGCAATTGCAGCCGGCGGGTCTGTATTATTTACTATAAAGCTCAACGATTAGCTGCTCGTTAATCGAGCGATCAATGTCTTCGCGAGCTGGCAGACCGCTAATGCGGGCCGACATCGGGCCACCATCCTGAGAAATCCAGGATGGACGACCACGGCCAGAGGCGGTTTGCCAGGCGCTTTCTATATGCGGATTCTTGTGGCTGCCCTCTTTGATACCGATGAGCTCGCCGGCTCTGACTTGATATGACGGAATGTCTACCTTTCGTCCGTTGACGAGGACGTGACCGTGATTAACCAGTTGACGTGCCTGTCGCCGGGAAGTGGAAAACCCTGCACGGTAAACTGCGTTATCCAAGCGGCGCTCGAGCAGGAACAACAGGTTCTCACCGGTGATTCCCTTCATGCGAGCAGCGCGTTCGAAATAGTTACGGAACTGTCCTTCAAGGATGAAGTAGATGCGCTTAACCTTCTGCTTCTCGCGCAACTGCTGGCCATAGCCGACCAGCGCTTTGCCACGGCGCATTGAGTTGCCATGTTGTCCGGGCGGCTGTGTTCCGCGCTTTTCAATCGGACAAGAAGGCTTGTAACACCTATCACCTTTAAGAAAAAGCTTTGCACCTTCACGGCGGCACAAACGGCACACCGCATCTCTATACCTAGCCAACTGTTTTCTGCCTCCAGTCTATTCGACGGAAAAGTTTACAGGCCGCATCTTTGGAAATCCGAGAACTCAATCTGAGATCTGGAGATCTGAGATGCTAACCCTTCATCCTTTAGGTTAATTCAACTTCAATTCTGAACTTCAATTGCCAACTCTAAAAAACATCCTGCCGCTCCGGATTTCCAAACAATTGGAAATCGACATTTGGCAATCGGCAATAGCCTACACTCTTCGCCGCTTGGGCGGCCGACATCCATTGTGTGGAATGGGTGTGGTATCGCGAATTGTGATCACTCTGATACCGGCATTGGCAATCGCTCGGATTGCAGATTCACGGCCGCCACCCGGTCCCTTCACGCGAACCTCACACTGTTGCATTCCAGCCTCGTGGGCCTTTTTCGCGGCTTCATAGGCGGCCTGTTGAGCCGCAAAAGGAGTTCCTTTACGAGAGCCACGGAATCCGCGCGCACCTGACGAGGATTGAGCGATGAGATTACCCTCCAGGTCGGTAATCGAGATCATTGTATTGTTGAAAGAGGCAGCTACATGAGCGATGCCCTGCGGGACATGCTTTCTCTCTTTCTTACGAAAAACTTTCTTCTTTCCAGTAGTTTTTGCCATGAGTTTGTCAGTAGTCAGTAATCAGTGGTCAGTAGTCAGAAGCAATCGTGGCCTACAACTGACCACGGACAACTGACAATGAACTATTTCTTCCCTGGCGCCTTCTTCTTGGCTATGGTCGCGCGCCGTGGCCCTTTACGGGTGCGAGCATTTGTGTGCGTGCGCTGTCCACGGACGGGCAGCCCACGGCGATGGCGCAACCCTCGGTAACATCCGATGTCCATCAGTCGCTTGATGTCCATCTGGATTCGCTTCCGCAGGTCGCCTTCTATCTCACCTTGCGCTTCGAGAATTGCTCGGATGCGGCTAAGTTCGTCCTCGTTCAGATCGCTGACGCGAGTACTAAGGTTAACTCCCGCCTCGTTTAGTATCGAACTTGCGCGCGAACGGCCGATACCGTAGATATATGTGAGCCCGACCTCAGCTCGTTTGTGCGGTGGAAGATCGACGCCAGCTACACGTGCCATTTTTAGTAAATACTCTCCAGTTTATCTTGGGGCTGCCATGCTTGTGATTCGGCAATCGCATTCCCAAATCGAAAAATAGGTTAACCCTGCCGCTGTTTATGTTTGGGGTTGACACAAATCACCCGGACCACACCTTTGCGGTGGATGACCTTGCACTTGTCGCACATTTTTTTTACTGAAGCACGGACTTTCATTTAAACAACCCTCAGATGTTCCAAGCCTGAATCGTTATGGCTCTTATTTATATCGATATGTAATCCGTCCGCGGTTTAAATCGTAGGGCGACAACTCAACCAGCACTCTATCGCCGGGAAGAATACGGATAAAATGCTTACGCATCTTGCCGGAAATGTGCGCCAGCACCTGATGTTGGTTATCTTCCAACTCAACCCGAAACATAGCGTTAGGCAAAGTCTCAAGGACCCTAGCCATAACTTCTATAGCCTCTTCCTTTGCCATATCCGCTCAGAACGAATTTTGACTGTACCGACAAACTGCAAATAATAGCACGCCAACTTGGCTTTGCCAAGCCGCGCTGGGTGTTAGGGTTAGGAACTAACCAGGCGTGGCTAATTCTCCTCCCACGCCGCTTTCCACACCTCCTCCAACAACCGCCTCAGGTCGCCCGCTCCCGACTTTTGTCAGCACTTCCGGGCCTTCCTCCGTTATGGCGATGGTGTGTTCAGCGTGGGCACTGGGCTTGCCGTCCAACGTGATCACCGTCCAGCCATCGCCTAAGACCTTGGTGTGATGAGTTCCCAGGTTAACCATTGGCTCAACCGCAAAAACATAGCCGGCCTTTATCTTGGGACCCTGTCCTGGTTTGCCATAATTGGGTATCTGCGGGTCTTCGTGCATGCGACGTCCTATTCCGTGACCCACATAGTCACGCACCACTGAATAGCCGTGAGCTTCAGCGTGCTGCTGCACCGCTGCCCCGATGTCGCCCAAATGTTTTCCCGGACGGCACTCCTCAATCGCGCGGTCGAGACACTCCTCAGTGACCCGAACCAGGTCCAACCATTCGTCGCTCACCGTTCCTACCGGAACCGTAGTCGCCGTGTCTCCCACAAACCCACCGAGCGTCACGCCACAGTCGATCGAAAATATGTCGCCTTCTTTGAGCGTGTAATTTGAAGGGAAGCCGTGAACTACCTGTTCGTTAACTGAAGCGCAGATGGAATACGGAAAGCCGTGATAACCCTTGAACGTCGGCAGCGCGCCTGCGTCGCGAATCATTTTCTCCGCTGTTCGATCGATCTCGATGGTAGTAATCCCCGGCTCAACCATCTCTCGGAGTTCCCGAAGAACCAGTCCGACCAGCTGTCCGGCGGCCCGCATTTTTTCGAGCTCTTTCTTCGACTTCCCGATAATCATAAGCGGCCTGGCAATAAACCGACTGAGACCGGTCGACGCGTGCTCAACCGTCCCTTGTCACTAACTTTTCAATATCCCTGTAGATCGCCTCGGGCTCCCTCGTTCCGTCGACAACATGCAACAGATTGGCGGCTTTATAATAATCCAGCAAGGGACGCGTTTGCTCCTCATAAGTCGTGAGCCGTGCTTGTACCGTGCCGGGGTTATCGTCTGAGCGGTGGTTAAGTGGCGTATCGGGATGCAGATCGCAAACCATGTCATGCTGCGGCGGTTTGAAATAAATGTTGTAGATTTCACCACACACAGGACAATTTCTTCGGCCTACCATGCGCTTCGCGAGCAACTCCTGCGGCATCTGAATTTCAATAGCCTGAATCTTTTGACCCTGCTCGGCAGCAAGTTTGTCCAGCATTGCCGCCTGAGCGGGCGTACGTGGAAAGCCGTCCAGAATGTAACCTCCGCGGCACTCTTCGCGTGCGGTTCGCTCACGAACAACGCGAATCGTAAGATCGTCCGGTACGAGCCGCCCGGCCTCCATCAACGCTCGCACCTCATTTGCCAGCGGTGTTTGCGCTTCCTTCAGCGCGCGAAACATATCGCCGGTTGAAATTTGCGGCAAATTCAGGCGCTCATGAAGCAATCGCGCCTGCGTGCCTTTTCCAGCACCAGGCGCCCCCATCAAGACTATGATTTTCGACATAGAGAAGATGTTAGATGTCAGATGCTGGATGCTAGACAGGCAGGGCCGACATTCAGCATCTGACATCTAACATCTGCTTCAGGCCCTTCGTCCTCGCAATCGTCCACCACCCCCGAGGAACCCCTCGTAGTTTCGCATTACCAGCTGGGCCTCAATCTGGGCCACCGTATCCATGGCGACGCCAACGAGAATTAACAATGAGGTTCCACCGAAGTAAAACTGATAACCCATCCCGGTAGGAATCCAAGTAAATCCGGGCGTACTACTCACGAAGGCGTCCAGCCACGCGCCAATCAACGGCAGTCGAGCTACCTTGAATCCGCTCAACATGAATTGCGGCACGAAGGCAACCAGGGCAAGGTAAATCGCACCCACTACCGTCAAGCGAGTAAGGATGCTGTTGAGATACTCTGCCGTCGCCCGGCCAGGCCGAATGCCCGGCATAAAACCACCGTGCTTGCGAAGGTTGTCGGCAACTTCCTCAACGTTGAATACGATCGAGACGTAAAAGAAAGTGAAGAAGATTATCAGTGAAAGAAAGATCAACTCGTAATAGGGATCGCTGGCGTGAAACGTCTGAAAGAAGGTCCAGATCTTTGCCCACGTGGTATTCATGTTGTTTTGATCCGGCGGAAATGCCGCAAAAAGACTCTGGGGCATTGAAAGGACTGACGACGCAAAGATGACTGGAATAACGCCACCCATGTTGATCTTGAGCGGCATCGTCGTCTGTTGTCCGCCAACAACTTGCCGGCCCACGTGGCGCTTGGCATAGCTCACCGGTATTCTGCGCCGGGCCGCTTCCACAAAAACGATAAAAGCAATGATCAAGACCACTGCCACAACCAGGCCAATAACCCCGATCGTCTCCAGGGTATCGCCACCCCGAACTCGCTCAAAGACCTGCTGCACGCCATTAGGCAGCCCGATCACGATGCCCGCGAAAATCAGCAGTGAAATTCCGTTACCGACACCTCGCTCGGTGATCTGTTCACCAAGCCACATCACGAAAATCGTTCCGGTTGTCAGAGTCAAAACCGTAGTCAACAGGAATCCCCAGGTGGGAGCGCCGACTCCGTTAACCTGCAACCAATGGGCAACAAACGAAGTTTGGATACACGCTAAACCAACCGTCAGATATCTGGTCCACTGGTTGATTTTTTGCCGGCCCATCTCGCCTTCTTCCTGCAGCTTCTTCAACTGCGGCGAGACCACCGTCATTAACTGCAAAATAATTGAGGCGGTAATATAGGGCGTGACGCCCAGAGCAAAAACCGAGATCGTACGAAAGTTTCCGCCGGAGAAAAGATCAAGTACGCCGAGAAGCGTGCCCGCCACGTCGTTCCAGACCTGGTCCAACCGGTCCTTATTAATTCCTGGCGCGCTGACATGTGCGCCAAAGCGATAGACGGCCAGAATGCCGAGCGTAAAGAAAATGCGCCGGCGAAGATCCGGCACACTGAACATATTGCGTACAGCCGCAAAAAACTTATCCATTAGCTCCCCTTGCGTGCCCTTTATGCGGCCCAGGTGGACAGTCCGCGTGGAGTGCCGGCCTACAGCCGTTACTTGCCGATCTCAGTGACCGCGCCACCGGCTCTCTCGATTTTCTCACGCGCGCTTTTGGTGAAGCGGTGCGCCGAAATCCGTAGCGGTTTAGACAACTCTCCATTGCCGAGTACTACAACATCGTGCTTCGCCTTCTTGATTATCCCGCGCTCGTGCAACAGCTCCGGCGTTACTTCTTCGTCGGCCTGGAAACCTCGTTCGAGTGCTCCCAAACTCACTTCGAGCCAACGCTTCTTGAAGATGTTGGTGAAACCGCGTTTGGGTAGACGGCGATGGAGAGGCATTTGCCCGCCTTCAAACCCAATCTTTGCTGAGTAGCCTGACCGGGACTTCTGCCCTTTTTCGCCACGGCCGGCGGTTTTGCCGAGACCAGATCCAGGCCCTCTGCCCACACGTTTCTTCTTATGTACGGAACCCTTCGCGGGTTTTAGGTTGTTCAGACTTAATGCCATGATTTTTTATGTGTACCCGGTCTTTGAGCTTTGTACTTTGACCTTTGTAACTGAGTCTCGCTGCTACAACGCACCTGGCTCAACGAACCAAGTACAAAGTTCGTTCTTTATTCTATGATTCGCAGCAGATGCGGGACCTTGGCTACCGCGCCGCGCGTTGAATCGTTGTCGGGACGTTCAACGATCTGATTCAACTTCGTCAGACCGAGACTGAGAACCATCTGCTTGTGAGTCTTCGGGGTGGCAATAGAACTTCGGTAATATTGAATCCGAATCTTGGCTCCGTCCGCTGAACTCGTCGTGCCGACAGCCTTACTCTCTAACTTAGCGGCGGCGCTCTTTGCTTTTCTGGGCATAATACCTCTACGTGTGAATCGTGAATCGACCTTCTATTTACTATTCACCATTTACTATTTACCCGGTTCTTAGATTTCGTGGAGCTGCTTGCCGCGCAGCCGTGCCAGCTCCATTGGATCCTTCATGCGGAGCAGCGCGTCGAAGGTCGCGCGAACCACATTGTGGGGATTGGTCGACCCGAGCACCTTGGTGCGCACATCATGGACACCCACCGCATGCATGACGGCCCGAACTGCGCCTCCCGCAATTACTCCGGTCCCTTGCGACGCCGGTTTGATCAAGACGCGGCCGGCGCCAAATTTTCCAATCAATTGGTGCGGAAGAGTATTCTTAATCAAAGGCACCCGAATCAGATTCTTCTTAGCAGCTTCGATGGCCTTCTTAATAGCCAATGGCACTTCGCGCGCTTTACCCGTTCCAAAGCCCACGTGCCCGCTTTCGTCGCCGACCACGACCAGCGCGGCGAAGGACATGTTCTTGCCGCCCTTCACCACTTTGGTGACGCGATTGATGGAGATAACTTGATCTTTTAAGTCCAGGCCCGCTGCCGGGATGCGTTGCTTAGGTTGTCTCATTGCTTTTCTTTTTTCTTACGCGGCTTTTTTGCTTCCGGCTGCTCCGCCACAGGTTCTTTCGCCGCCTCAGCCTCTTTTTCCGCTTGAGCCGCGAGTAGCTCGTTCTTGTTCAAGCCCGCTTCCCGAGCCGCTTCCGTTAGCGCTTTTATTCGACCATGATAAAGATAGCCGCCACGGTCGAAGACCACGCTTTCGATCCCCTTCTCGAGGGCACGTTCTGCAATGGCTTTGCCGATGCGGCGCGCGGCGTCAATATTGCCGCCAGTGGAACCTCGCAGTTCTTTCTCGGTCGTCGAAGCCGACACGATCGTCTTTCCGGCCTGGTCGTCTACTACCTGCGCGTAGATATGATTCAAGCTCCGATAAAGGGCCAGTCGTGGCCTCTCGCCGCTGCCTTTGACCTTATGACGAATCCGTCTATGAATCGCCTCGCGAATTATTGCTCTGCTAGTGTTTGCCATTGCTTTGGTAAATGGTGAATCGTAAATGGTAAATGGTAAAAACCGATGTTAGCGCTCAGTCTCGACCGTTTGCTTGCCTGCTGTTTGCTGTTTGCTTACTTGCCAGTCTTGCCGGGCTTCAGCTTAATTGGCACATCGGCGTAGCGAATGCCCTTTCCTTTGTAGGCATCCGGCTTACGCAACTTGTGCATCTCGGCCGCTACCTGTCCAAGCTTTTGCTTATCAATGCTGGTTAGCGTAAGTGTCGTTTGATACTGCTGAATGCTACCCTTGGTCGTCATGCGTTCGGCTTTTGCCTCGACCCCTTCAGGCAAGGGAAATTCGATCGGATGCGAATAACCGAGCGAGAAGACTATCTTCTTGCTCTGCACGTCCGCCTTATACCCGACCCCCACCACATCCATCTTTCGCGTGAATCCCTCGGTGACGCCAACGATGGCATTGTTGGCGAGTGCGCGAGCCAGACCATGCAACGGAGCAAGATCGTCAGAGGTGCGCTCTGCGCGCAACTCATCGCCTTCCAGTTTGAAACTAATGCCCTCGGGAATCGGAGTTTTCAGATTACCTTTGGGACCCTTCACCTCAAGCGCTTGCTCGTGGATGGTTACGGAAACGCCTTTTGGTAACGTGATTACTTTTTTACCTATGCGCGACATAATCTTAACCTTCGGTTAAAGATGCTAGATGCTGGATGTTAGTTTTGTTTTCACCAGCATCTGACATCCGACATCTAGTATCTGTTTAATAAATCTGGGCCAACAATTCTCCGCCCATGTTTTCCTTGCGCGCTGCCTTGCCACTCATCAAGCCCTTCGAAGTGGAGACAATGTTCACGCCATACCCGCCCAGCACCTTTGGAATTTCGCCGGAGCCTACATACACACGCCTGCCCGGACGCGACACTCTTTGCAGGTGCGTGATCGATGACGTGCCGCGAGCATCGTAGCGAAGGAAAATGCGAATCGTGCGCTTGAGGCCTTCGCCCTTGAGGACAAAGTTATTTATGTAGCCTTCTTCTTTTAGAATTCGGGCAATCTCAAGCTTAAGTTTCGAGGCCGGAACATCCGCGCGCGAATGCTTGGCCGCAATCGCGTTGCGGATTCGCGTCAACATATCGGCAATAGGATCAGTCATACAAACTCCAGAAACTAGATCTCAGATGTCAGATGTCGGATGTCAGTCGACGTCAGCACCAACATCTGACATCTCACATCTGACATCTACCTTGCTACCAACTAGACTTCATGACGCCGGGTATCTGTCCCTCCAGCGCCAACTGACGAAAACAGATGCGGCACAAATTGAACTTCCGCAGATAGCCGCGTGCTCGGCCACATCTTTTGCAGCGGGTATAAGCACGCACCGCAAACTTCGGTTTCCGTTCCGATTTCGCAATTAATGATTTCTTTGCCATAACTCGTAAATGGTGAATGGTAAATGGTAAAAGGTAGACCGTGATCTTCGTGGTAACAGCGAACCATTTACCATTCACGATTTACCATTTACCGCGGTTACTGCCTAAACGGCATTCCCAGTCCCTTCAAAAGTGCTCGTGCCTGCTCATCGTTACGCGCCGTCGTAATAATCGTGACGTTCATTCCGCGCAACTTATCTACCTTGTTGAAGTCAATTTCGGGGAAAATCAACTGCTCACGGACCCCGATTGTGTAATTGCCCCGGCCATCGAAAGCCTTCGGCGAAACGCCGCGAAAGTCTCTCACGCGAGGCAGCGCTATTGAGACGAAACGATCCAGAAATTCATACATGCGGTCGCCTCGAAGCGTGACCATCACGCCGATGGGCATTCCCTGGCGCAACTTAAACGAAGCGATCGATTTCTTGGCTTTCGTGATGACCGGCTTCTGGCCCGTAATAGTGCGAAGCTCCTCAGCCGCCGTGTCGAGTATCTTGGCGTTAGCAATCGCTTCGCCCATACCCATGTTCAGGACCACCTTCTGGACGCGCGGTATTGCCATTGGGTTCTTAATCCCAAACTCCCTGGCAATCGCCGGAGCAACTTCTTTTTGATAACGCTCTTTTAACCTTGCTGCCATCTCAATCCTCGGTAAATGGTGAATGGTTCTCTGGTAAATGGTGAATAGTAAATGGTAGCTTACTGAAACGCTCTTCCATTCACCATTTACTATTTACCATTAACCATTTACCTGTCTCATTTCTCCAACGAATGTCCGCTACCCGCCGCGACGCGAGTTTTGGAACCATCGCTCTCCATCAGGTACTTAACCCGGGTAGGCTTACCTGACTGCGGATCGATCAGCTGGACGTTCGAAATATTGATGAACGCTTCCTTCTCGATAATGCCCCCGCCCCGATTGCTCTGCGGATTGGCCCGCTGATGGCGTTTGATCACCCCCACGCCCTCAACTTTTACCTTGCCGGTGGCGGGCGCCACTTCGAGCACTCGACCGCGCTTGCCTTTATCCCGTCCGGCAATAATCGCCACCTGATCATTCTTCTTTATCTTTGACCGTTTTGTTCCCGCCATAATCCTTATATAACCTCCGGCGCGAGCGAGACGATTTTCATGAAGTTCTTGTCCCGGAGCTCACGGGCCACCGGACCAAACACGCGCGTACCAATCGGCGTGCCGTCTTCCTTTATCAGCACCGCTGCGTTCTGATCGAAACGAATATATGTTCCGTCCTTGCGCCGCACTTCTTTTCGCGTCCGCACGATGACGGCATCCTGAACAGTTCCCTTCTTTATGGTGCCGTCGGGGGATGCTTCTTTCACCGTTACCTTGATCCGATCACCCAGGCTCGCGATCTTTCCAGTTGACCCACCAATGGGCATGATCATCTCAACCCGTCTTGCGCCTGAATTGTCGGCGACCTCCAAAGAGGTCTGCATCTGAATCACTGTCGTTACCTCCGATTTTAGATTTTCGATTGCTGATTTTCGACTAAAAGACCCGCTTGGGTATGGGCCCTGCGGCAATCGAAAATCGGAAATCTAAAATCGCAAATCTATTTCGCTGCCTTTTGCACAATCTCAATTACACGCCAGCGCTTCCTCGCCGACATCGGCCGTGTTTCAACGATTCGCACCTTATCTCCAATGGTGGCGCCAAGCTCATCGTGGGCCATGAATTTGGAGGTGCGCCGGACGTAGCGACGGTATTTGGTATGGCGCACCAGACGATCCACGCGCACCACCACCGTCTTCTGCATTTTGTCGGAAACGACTGCCCCGACTTTCTGCGAACGATGGGCACGCTTAGTGCCCTTATTTGCGCCGCCAGCAGCAATCGCCCCCGTTGCCGAGGTCGCAGCCGTCTCCGCAGAATCGCTCGTGGAACCTGGCGACTCCGCTCCGGGTGTTTCCTGCGACACTTCTGCCGTCTCAGTATTGCTTTCTGCTAGATTCTCTTCTGCCATTCTTTTCACTCTACGCAGACCTGGGGTCTGCGATTTCCTAATTCATTTACCGCAACCGAAAGCGCCGCGGCTGGAATAACTTATCTGTGCTACCTCGCCTGCGGCTGGCGTTCCCGTGAAAGGGTTTGCAGACGCGCCAGCGATCTCTTCTCTTCGCGGATACGCTTGACCGCGTCCACCTCACCGAGCGCAAGCTTGAACTTCAAACGAAAGAGCGACTCTTTCAAGCGGGCGGTTTCAGCCCTCAATTCATCTTCCGAAAGCTCACGATACTTATCCAACTCATCGCGCCGTTTCATATCTAAATCGCGCCCCCCTCTTGATCCGCGCGGGTAACAAACTTCGTCTTGATGGGAAGTTTCGCGGCGGCGAGGCGCATTGCATCTCGTGCCGTCTTCTCATCGACCCCCTCAATCTCGTAAAGGATCCTGCCTGGTTTAACGACGGCCACCCAGTATTCCGGTGCGCCTTTGCCTTTGCCCATGCGAGTTTCGGCCGGCTTCTTGGTCACCGGCTTGTCGGGAAACATCCGAATCCAGATTTTGCCGCCGCGCTTGATGTGACGGGTCATCGCAATGCGCGCTGCTTCAATCTGTCGATCCGTAATCCAGGCCGGCTCCAAACACTTGAGCCCATATTCACCAAAGCTGATCTCGCTGCCACGAGTTGCGACGCCAGTCATGCGTCCGCGCATCTGCTTTCGGTGCTTAACTTTCTTCGGCATCAACATAGCTGTTTCACCATTTCGCCAATGCTAAGCGTTTTCCCCGCGTGGCCGTCTGCCGTCAGAACCGCCTCCGCCCTCGCGCTCGCGCCGCGTTCGAGGACGACGTTCGCGTTCGCCCATGCGCGTTTCATTAATCGGATCCGAGCCCGTGCCGCGGGCCATCGCGGCTTTCGCGTCCAATATTTCCCCACGGTAGATCCAAACTTTTACGCCAATCTGGCCAAATGTGGTTTTGGCTTCGGCAAGGCCGTAATCGATGTCCGCTCGAAGCGTGTGCAGCGGAAGCTGCCCCTGCAGATGCCACTCGCTACGGGCGATTTCAGCTCCGTTCAGACGCCCGCTGACTTTCACCTTGATCCCCTGAGCGCCAAATCTGAGCGACTCTTCAACGGCCTTGCGCATAGCGCGGCGAAAGGCGATGCGCTTTTCGAGTTGCGCTGCAATCTTCTCGGCCTGGAGCTGCGCATTCAATTCCGGTTTGTGAATCTCCTGAATCGAAACTAAAACCTCGCGGCCCGTTTTTTCCGAAAGATCACTCTTCAGTTTGTCGATCTCCGCACCCTTGCGGCCGATAATGATACCCGGTCGCGATGTGTAGATGATGATCTTGAGCCGGTTTGCCGCGCGCTCAATGTCAACGTGAGAAACTCCCGCTCCCGCGAAGCGCTGTTTCAGAACACGTTTGAGTTTGAGATCCTCCAACAAGTACTCGCCATATTGTTTCTTCGCGAACCAATGAGAGTGCCAGTCCTTGTTGTAGCCAAGGCGAAATCCGTAGGGATGAACTTTCTGACCCACAATCTTCTCCAGTTCTATGCGCGAAACCTGCGTTTCTTTTCCGAGGTTTCTTTCCCGATCATTTGAGATCTGAAATCTGCGATCTCAGATCCAGGATATGAGATTTGAGGTCTGAAATTTGAGATCCCAAATCTCCGCTCCAAATTCCGCTTACTCGCCCGCACTCTTCTTCGGAGCTCGCTGGGCTGCTTTCTTCTTGTCCTCGGCCTTAGCCCCTTCAGCCGGCTTTGCTTCAGCTTTCGACGACACCCGTTTCGCGCGAGGCGCCGCCGCTGCTCCGCCACGCTTGCGGCCCTTGCTTTCGGCTAATTTCGCCGGCTTCGCCGCGCTATCCTTGCCCGTGGCCTTGCCTTTAACTGCCTCAGGTTTAGCGTCGTTTGAAAGCATTATGGTGACGTGGCAAAAGTGTCGCTGTTCACGATACGCTCGACCCTGCGGAGCCGGACGCACGCGACGTCGATTCTTGGTCGGTCCGCGATCGACGAAGACGGTCTTCACCCAAAGATCATCCGGGTCTATTGCGACGTTTGCCTTCTCAGCAGCTTCGTTGGCATTCGCAATCGCCGAACGCATGCATTTCTCAATCAGGTTCGAGGCGCGCTTGCTCGAAAAGCGCAGGATGGCCAGGGCCTGATTGACGTCTTTGCCGCGAATCATATCGACGACGAGCCGCGCTTTCTGCGCAGACCCTCGAAGATATTTCGCACTTGCTATCGCTTCCATACTCAACCTCTAGGTTCGTCTACTCAACCGGACCACACTGCCCGGCGAGCCACCCGCCAATGCAGGCGGTTCTGACAAAAGTCGCTATTTCGCCGCTACCTTCGTAGCTTTCTCCACCTTGGTGCCGGAATGTCCCTTGAACGTTCGGGTCGGAGCAAACTCTCCCAGCTTGTGGCCCACCATGTTTTCCGTAACGTAAATCGGCAGGTGCCGCTTGCCATTGTGCACACCAAACGTCAGCCCAACCATGTCGGGCGTAATAGTCGAACGCCGCGACCATGTCTTAATAACCGGAGGACGGTTTCCGCCTGCGCGCACGCGTTCAACGGCCTTCAGAACGCTTACGTCAATAAATGGTCCCTTTTTAACTGAACGTGCCATAGCTCTCCAAATGATGAATTCGGAATGATGATCGCTGAATAATCAATTCATCATTCAGCGTTCATAGTTCATCGTTTTATTTCGTTCGTCGGTCCTTCAGAATCATTCTCTGCGTTCGCTTGTTACTTCTGGTCTTATACCCACGCGTCGGCTGGCCCCACGGGGTTACGGGATTACGACCACCCGAAGTCTTTCCTTCACCACCACCGTGTGGATGGTCCACCGGGTTCATGGCCACCCCGCGCACGTGCGGGCGAATGCCTTTCCAGCGAGACCTGCCGGCCTTACCAAGCGAAACGTTTTCGTGCTCGATATTACCCACCTGCCCGATAGTCGCTTTGCAAACCAGCGGTACCCGTCGAACTTCACCCGAGGGCATTCGCAGTTGGGCGTAG
The DNA here is from genome assembly GCA_051004635.1 of Pyrinomonadaceae bacterium. Classification (GTDB taxonomy): domain Bacteria; phylum Acidobacteriota; class Blastocatellia; order Pyrinomonadales; family Pyrinomonadaceae; genus PSRF01. The sequence continues at coordinate 3,210 of JBPCKD010000054.1, read as the reverse complement.
TCACCTTCTTTGGCAACGAGCTGCGCAAATGCTCCTGCGGACCGCGCCATCTGTCCGCCTTTGCCGGGGCGCAACTCAATGTTGTGAATCTGCGTGCCGAGGGGAATATTGATTAGCGGGAGCGAATTGCCGGGCAAGATGTCGGCTTCAGCGCCGCTCATGATTGACTTGCCAACCTCAATTCCGCTCGGCGCGATGATGTAACGCTTCTCGCCATCGAGATAAGTGACCAGGGCAATATGAGCCGATCGATTCGGATCGTATTCAATCTGTGTGATCCGGCCCGGCACGCCTTCCTTGTCACGCTTAAAATCAACGATGCGGTAAAAGCGTTTGTGACCGCCGCCACGTCGCCGAACCGTGATGCGTCCATCGCTATTGCGCCCGGAGATTCGCTTCTTCGGTTCCAGGAGCGACTTCTCAGGCACTGCGCCCACGGTTAACTCATCTCGTGTGAGATAAGTCTGATACCGTCGCGCCGGAGAGGTTGGGGTTAGTTTCTTTATTCCCATATTTCCACCAACGATGAATTCAGAATGATGAGCGATGAATCATCATTCATCATTCAGAATTCATCATTTAGATTGCTTCACCGTAATCCACCGGCTTCTCGCCGTGCTTCAACGTCACATAAGCCTTCTTCCATGACGGCTTTCGTCCTTCGAAGCGTCCGCGGCGCGCCATTTTCCCCATGAAATTAATAGTGCGCACGTGGTCCACTTTCACCTGAAAGATCGACTCCACCGCCGACTTGATTTCAGGCTTTGTTGCCCGCCGATCAACCCGGAAGGTCAGCAACTGTCCCGTGTCCTGCGATTCTTCTTTCGCAACCAACGCCTTCTCAGTAATCACCGGCGACTTAATGATGTCCCAAACCGTTCTCATTCCCCGTCGCCTCCTTCTTCAGTCTGGCCCTCCTGGCCCTCGCTTTCGGCAGGCTTCTCCGCTGTTTCCGCTTTTGCCTTGCGCGTGCGTTTTGGTTTCGCCGGTGCTGCCTCTAACGGCGCGGCCTCATCGTTCTCTTGCGGTTCCGTTGCTTCTACCGGTGCAGGCTGGACCTTCTCTTCCGGCGCACCTGCTTCTACCGGTGCAGCCTCGACCTTCTCTTCCGGCGCTGCCTTATCCCCAGACCGATCACTAACGTCCGAGTCTTTTTTTGGACCAAGCAGTTGCTCGATCTCTTCTACCGCCGATTTCGAGATGATCAGCTTCTCGTGGTACAGCAGGTCATAGATGTTCAAACCAAAACTGTTCACCACTTTCGTGGTTTGCACGTTTCGCGTTGAGAGCTTGAGGTTTTCGTTGTCGAGCGAATCGACAATCAGTGTCTTGCCCTCGTGACCCAACTGCTTGAGCGAAGCAACGAATTCTTTCGTCTTCGGCTTATCCAGCGACCAGCCATCGACCAGCGTCACCCGGCCCTCACGAACACGCTCCGAAAGCGCCGAACGCAACGCACCCTGGCGCATCTTCCTGGGCATGTTGTAAGACCAGTCGCGAGGCTGTGGGCCATGCACGTTACCGCCGCCCTTCCAGAGCGGTGAACGGAGCGACGCGATTCGCGCTCGGCCGGTGCCTTTTTGTTTCCAGAGTTTGCGGCCTGAGCCGGAAACGTCGCCGCGAGTCTTGGTCGCTGATGTACCCTGCCGGGCATTGGCCATGAAGTTTCTAACAGCCGCGTGAATCAGCGCCTCATTCAACGGGGCGCCAAACACGGCGTCAGACAATTCGACTTCGCCAACCTCTTCGTTTTTTAAGTTGCGCACCTTAACGGTAGGCATGTCTTGCTCCAGTAATAGTAACTATCGAATCTTCTTTGTGCGCGTGGCGGCTTTCTGCACCACCACCACGCTTCCGTTAGCTCCGGGGACCGCGCCCCGGATCATCAGGAGGTTGTTCTCGGCATCGACCCTGGCCACCGTTAACCCTTTTACCGTAATCCGAGCATCCCCCATGTGACCTGATGACCGCATCCCCTTAACCACGCGCGAAGGATACGCTGAGGCGCCGATCGAGCCCGGCGCACGCACATTCATCGAGCCGTGCGACTCTGGTCCACGATTAAAATGGTGACGCTTGATGGTGCCGGCAAAACCGCGCCCCTTCGACTTGCCGACCACATCCACCAGGTCTCCGTCGGCAAACTGATCGACAAGTATTTTGTCGCCAACATTCATTTCGCTGGAAGCTTCATCCAGGCGAAATTCCTTGAGAATGCGGGTGGGCGGAACACCGCCACCAGTTTTCTCAAAGTGCCCACGCATTGGCTTGGTCACGTTCTTCAGCTTCGGCGGTCTCTCGTCAACCAGGCCGACCTGCACCGCGTCATAACCATCAGCCCCCGCCGAAGATTTCTTTTGCACGACGACGCAAGGCCCAGCCTTGATTACCGTCACAGGCGTAACCCGACCATCCGCCGCGAAAATCTGCGTCATGCCGATTTTTCTTCCGATGATTCCGTTAATCATTAGTCTATTTCCGATTGCCAATTGCCAATTGCCAATTTCAAATTTTCAATCCGACAACATCGCACTCAGGAGAAACCCCGACTCCGTTTCCAACCGCCAATCGGAAATCGGCAATTGGAAATCGGCAATGTCGCTACTGCCTCCCGAAAGCCTTAATCTCAACGTCCACGCCGGCGGGAAGATCCAGCTTCATCAGCGCATCCACCGTCTGCGGCGTTGGGTCCAGAATATCCATCAAACGCTTGTGCGTTCTGATTTCAAACTGCTCACGCGATTTCTTGTCCACGTGAGGCGAGCGAAGCACTGTCCACTTATTCTTCACTGTGGGCAAAGGTATCGGCCCGGCCACGCGCGCGCCAGTTCGCTTCGCTGTTTCCACAATCTCCGCGGTCGACTGATCCAACACGCGGTGGTCGTAGGCTTTCAGTCTGATTCTGATCTTTTCGTTGAGCATTTGTTCATTTCCAATTGGCAGTTGCCGATTGCCGATTTTCAATAGGGCCTATAGGACTTATTGGACCTATCTCAGATTCTTATTCCACAACTTCCGACACCGTGCCGGCCCCGACCGTGCGCCCACCTTCGCGAATGGCGAACCGCAATCCCTTCTCCATTGCGATCGGCGCTATCAACTCGATCTCCATCGCCACATTGTCTCCCGGCATCACCATCTCCACCCCGGCTGGCAAGTGCGCCACTCCCGTCACATCCGTGGTCCGAAAGTAAAACTGTGGCCGGTACC
>JBPCKD010000053.1:0-27955 GCA_051004635.1 Pyrinomonadaceae bacterium | reverse complement strand
TGCGCCTGGTGGACTGGAAAAACGTCAGTTGGGAGAACCGAGCGCAATTCTTCGCCGTCGCCGCGCAGGTGATGAGGCGCGTGCTGGTCGACAACGCCCGGTCAAAACAAGCGCAAAAGCGAGACTTCGGGAAAAGAATCGCACTCGATGAAGCCGTTAGCTTCCCGGCTGAAAAAGAGGTTGATCTGTTGGCGCTGGAGGAAGCGCTGACGCGTTTAGGTGGAAAAGATGCACGGCAGGCTCGTATCGTCGAGCTGCGCTTCTTCGGTGGTCTGTCGCTGAAAGAGACAGCACACGTCCTGAATGTCTCAGAGTCCACCGTCAAGGAAGAGTGGGATTTCGCCAAGGCGTGGCTGAAGCGCCAGCTGAAGAGGAACTCACCATGAGCGCCCCGGATTGGCAAAGAGTCAAAAACATTTTCGCGCTGGCCCGCAAGCAGCCGATGCCGATGCTGCCCGATTTCCTGAATACGGCCTGCGCCGGCGACTCAGCCCTGCGCGCGGAGGTCGAATCACTCCTTGAAGCCGACGACGAACCGGAGTCGCTGTTTGACAGCGGCAATTTCGGCGTCGCCGCGCTTTTCGAGACCGACGGCCCGCGCTACCAGGGCGAAACGTTTGGACACTACCGAATCCTTCATGAGATTGGGCGCGGGGGAATGGGCGCGGTCTTTCTGGCAGAACGCTCCGATGGTGAGTTTCAACAGAAAGTCGCGCTGAAAATCATCCGGCACAGCTTCGCAGGCAAGGAACTCGAAAGGCGTTTCCGCCGCGAGCGTCAGATTCTCGCTTCACTCAACCACCCAAACATCGCGCGTTTGCTCGACGGCGGAGTGGGCAAACATGGCGAACCGTTCTTAACCATGGAATACGTCGAAGGTGAGCCGCTATTTGATTTTGCCAGGAACGGCCGCCTCAACATCGAAGAGCGCTTAAGGCTGTTTTTGAAAATCTGCGATGCCGTGTCCTTCGCTCACCGAAACCTAATAATTCACCGCGACATTAAGTCTTCAAACATTATGGTCACGCCAGACGGCGAACCGAAACTCCTCGACTTCGGACTGGCGAGAGTTTTAGACGAAAGCTTCGCGATTGATTACACGCAGACGGAAACTGCATTTCGTGCCTTCACTCCATCCTACGCTTCGCCGGAACAGATTCGCGGGCAGAACGTGACCATCGCTTCGGACATCTACAGCTTAGGTGTCGTGCTATATGAACTGCTGACGGGCGCACGCCCGTTTAACTTTGAAGGAAAAAGCCTTGAACGGATTATCAAAACCGTAACGGAGTTTGAGCCGGGTTTGCCCAGCCGGGCTTTGGGGACGGGAAAGCCAAACCACGTGCGGTCCGGCAGACATCCGCAGAAAGAAAAATCTGATGCGGCTCATTTAGAGGGCGACATTGATAACATCGTTCTCATGGCTCTCCGCAAAGAGCCTGAGCGCCGCTACAAATCAATTGAAGCCTTTGCCGAAGACATCGAACGATTCTTGCATGGCTGGCCCATTACAGCTCGGCCGAACACTCTACGTTATCGTGGCGAGAAATTCGTTAGGCGAAACACACTTGGTGTCATAGCCGCGTCCCTGATTTTCTTGAGTGTCGTCGCCGGAATTGCGGCGACCCTTTGGCAGGCACGAACCGCCTCGGAACAGGCTCGAGTAGCCTCCGTCGAGCGCGATCGTGCGCGACTCGAAGCCGACAAGGCTGCGCGGATCAGCGCGTTTTTGCAAAGCATGATGCTCACGGCGAGTCCAAACTGGAACACGCCCGGTTTCGGCAGCAGCATCGATGTGACGCTCATAGAAGTGATTGACCAAGCCGCCCAGCGCATCAAAACTGAATTTGCCGAACAACCGGAATCTTTGGCAAAGATACAGCGCAGCCTGGGGCTTATTTATGCCTTCCGGGGGCGCTACGAGGAGGGGGAGTCTCAGATCAGGGCGGCTTTTGAATTGTCCTTGCGGCTCTACGGCGAAGAGCATCCCGAAACCCTACAAAACGCACGCGACCTCGCCGGCTTGTTGATGCTGAAGGGCGAGTATGTCGAATCCGGCGCGCTCTATCAGAAGGCCCTGGTCATCTACCGCAAACGACTCAACGAAGGGAGACTCGAAGGAAATACCTTGCTCGGATTTGCGGGGACCTTGAGCGACGTCGGTTTGTTACACCGGCTCAAAGGCGAACCTAAAATCGCCGAAAGGTTTTTACACGAATCGTTGCAACAGTCGGACAAGTTATCCGGAAGCGCGCGCGCGGTTGTTGCCATCCCGCTTTCCCATCTCGGCATGGCGCGTTACGAGCAAGGTGATTTAGACGACGCGGAGAAATACGTGCGGCAATCAATTGCCGAATTTCGCGGATTGCCTGGCAATCTGCGTGTGGAAACGGGCGGTACGCTACTCAATCTCAGCAGGATCTTGATGACCAACGGAGACTACAAACAGGCCGAGATTCAGATTCGTGAATGTCTGGAGCTTTACCGTCAACGGTTAGGCAAAACGCATCCTTACATGGTAAATGCGGTCAGTCACTTGAGCCATTTGGAGTACCTCAAAGGCGACTACGGCGGTGCGGGAAAAAGCGCCGCTGAGGCGCTCGAACTTTCGAGGCAAACGCTTCCTGAAAGGCATCCGGCTATTGCTTATCCGCTAGTTACTTTAGGCTTAATTTTGACAGCGCGCGGCCAGGCTGCAAGCGGTGAAAAACATCTGCGTGAGGCGTGGGAGATACGAAAGCGGGCAATGATCAAAGGCTCCTGGCTCATTGCCGAAACGGAAGGCGCACTCGGGGAATGCTTGACGGCGCAAAAACGTTTCGCCGAAGCCGAGACTCTCCTGCTGGAGAGCTACGAAAGCCTGAAGCTCTCACAAGTGAAAGAAACCCACACGAAGTCAGCGAAGGACCGTTTGGCTGCGCTTTACACGGCCCGAGGTAAGCCTGACCTTGCGATTCTTTACCGATAGCCCTCGTTCCAGGGCGTAGTGTCCTAGTTGGTACACCATCTTCGTCGAAATCAGCGGAGGCAAGACTGAGCGGTTCAGCCAGGTTTTGCTCGAGGGCCACCTGCAAATCTTGCGGGCCTACATAAGAAGTCAACAGCTCGTGGCCGTCGCTTAGGTTGATCGCTCGGTCACCGTGGTCAGCAGCTTGAACGCTCTCGATATTTTTTTGGGAAAGGTAATTTCCGTGGCTGAGCACCTCGCGGTTTTGCTGGGCATCATCGGGGTATTCTCTCGGGCTCGTTGCTCTCGGCGAGGAAGCGGGCATAGCAGCTCTGAATGATCGGCGTGTAGTGGGGAATCCTCTCCAGCTGTGCGAGTCACTCATCGCCGAGTTCTTCCTTCAGCTCCCCGACGACATCGCCGATGTAATCGTGAAATCCCCAGCCGATGCCGTCGGTCATCTGCTCCACTCTCGCCAGGCGCTCACTGAACTGTGAATACATTCCCCGCGCCTCGCCGCGTAACAGGGCGGCCAGTTCGTCCAGCGCCGACTCCACGCTGCTGTAGAACCGCTCGTCCATGTCCCCATAATCCTGGCTGAATTCTGCGCCGTTCTCCACATAGGTCATCAGTAGTTCCGCTGTGCCGGGGAGATTGCCCGTGGCCTTGCGGTAATCCCGGATGGCCTTGCGCGCCTCCGCCAGCTTCAGTTTGCCAAAGCCTCTCGCGGGAAAGAACTGCACCACAATTTTGCGGCGATACTTCTCTAGGATCTCGCCGCCGCTCTCTCCGGCTTGGCAGCGGGCCTGGATAAAGTCGCGGCTCTCCGCCGAACCTTCGTAAAGGTCTTTGACCAGGGCGAGCAGCGCGGGCTTTTCCCAGGTGGCGAGGTGTGGGCGCATCGTACTCCAGCCGCCGGGCTTTTTGTTTCGCTTTTTGGTTGGCTTCTGTGTTTCTTTGGGCATGGCTTGAAGGAGCTAACGTTGGACGCGTTGCAGCGGGGGCAAGGATTCCGGCGGAACGGTCAAGGTAATGCTGCGCGCCTGCCCAGGCACGCGTCGAATGAAGCTCCGCCGTTCCAGCGTGAGCACCATCGAATGGACGCTCGGCGGCGTGATCTGAAAATACTGCTGCATGTCAGCTTCCGCCGGAGCGCAGCCGTTCACGAGGCTGTATTGATAGATGTAGGCCAGGAATTGGCCCTGTCGTGCGGTGGGAGCGGAGTTCATCAAGGTGTGCGGTTTGTTGCCATGGACACAATTCATAGCTCCGGCAGGCACATTCTGCATTAATTGACGTAAGAACTCTAGCCGTCCAGTTACCCCTTCACCGTGCGCACGTGATCAATCCGTCGCTCCCGAGAAAACAGATCAAGAGCAAGCAGTCCGTCTAAAAACTTGTTACATAGGGATACGAGTTTGATTACACCGGCGAACCCAGGGCGACTTGGATTTAACATCCCGAGCTGTTGAAGAAGAGGCTTGTGTTAGACTTTGGCCTTGGAGGTCCACAGATCATGAGTCAAGTCCTTACGCTAGAGCTCCCTGACGATGTGTACAAAGCGATCGAGAGAGCAGCCGAATCAACGGGCCAAAAGCCGGCCGAATGGGTGTCGATGAAACTGCGCCAGCAATTGTCCGCCTCACGGAAGGGTTCCCCCGGCGCCGTCCTCGAAGCGATGCATGAAGCGCCGCACCTCACACCCTCGGATATTGAAACATTGGAAGAATCAATCGCTAAAGCAAGCGTGTGAGGTATGCCTTGAAAAAGCGAACCTATGGTGTAGGAAATGTTTGATTAACCTTAATACGTCGACTAGTATTCACCCCATGAGTAAGACAGAAATTCTCGAAGAACTGCCAAAGCTCTCGTCAGAGGAACGCTACGAGATCCGCATGAAGATAGCTGAACTCGATGGCGATGACTGGCTTGACGATGACGACCCGCTGACCGACGAACAGAAAGCGCTGATCGAATCGCGCATCGAAGCTCACGAGAGAAACCCTGAGACCGCCATTCCCTGGGAAGAGGTCAAGACCCGGTTAAACCGGAGACTGGGTGAGTGAGCTACCGGCTGGTTGTTCGTCCGGAAGTGGATGCCGAGCTGCTTGAGGCGGAAGCGTGGTACGAGCTGCGGGAGGCTGGACTCGGTCGCGAGTTTCTTCGGGCCGCGCGCGAAACGATGGACAGCCTGTCCGCCAATCCCCTCATTTACCAGGTTCGTTCTCGTCGCAATCAGGTGCGTTGGGCTTACCCTCACCGGTTTCCCTACCGTATCGTCTTTCGGGTAATTCTCGACACCGTGGTCATATATGCCGTCGTTCATACCGCGCGCCACGACCGCAATTGGAAGCCACGCTTATGAAAGATGAGTTCTCTTGAGTAACTAAGAGACTAAGGCTGGCCAAAACGAGAGCGAAACTCGGGAGAAATGATAAACGCCTTTACCATCTCTGCATCCAGATAGTTGCCAAATTGAGTCAACTTGCCTAACCACAACGCATATCCCGCGGCGTCGGGATCGCGTCTCAAGTATCCGAAGTATTCCATCTGAACAAACGCGGGGTTGAATTCCAGATTGTAGAAGGCCTGGCCATACGTAGTTGTGAACTGCTGGTTCCCTTCCGAGATAACGACTGTACCGTCTACTACTTTCTTCAATACGGTAGCGCGTGTCTCTGTTCCCCCGTCCAACGCATTGACCAGGGCGGCGCGATCCGTGGCACTCGCATTAATCGTTGTAGTCTGAAACAACTTGTCTACATACTGCTGATTCGTTAGCCCCCCATAAATCGCAATCCACTCAGGTTTCCCCACAAATAGATTCGCATAGGCCGACTTGTTGGCTTCGATCTGCGCAGCCGATAATTGATTGTTGACAATAATTCCGGCCGCGACAAATTGCTTGTCAGGGATGAACTCCGCGAATTTCGGCTGCCGTCCCAACGCCCCTTTATAGAACCGGTAGACAAAATATCCCGTGTACTGAAACTCTGGCGAGAAGAAGAATGCCGCGCTGGTGGTCTCCCGCTGCCGGTCGATGCACTGCGCTTCCGTCTGCCCAGCTGGTCGTCGCGCCGGATCGCTACACTTGGTAATGTTGTCAGTCCAGAAATCCCAGCCTGGCCCATCCGGCTCGCGGTTGAGAAAATCAAGGTAATGTTGGCGCACAAACTGCCGCTGGTCGTCGACGGGATTTGCGAGCGTTGGTATCGAACTAACAATAAAATCCTGGCTCCGCGCAACAGTGCCAGAGATTTTCAAAGTGAACGTATAGCTTCCGGTTGTGAGCGCGCCGAGATCGTAGATATGTGCGTCGTCAGTTGAGACAGGCAGTGATGGGGCACTCGTTCTTTCGATGGCTGCATCGACCGTGAAATCGTTTCCGCTCCGCGTAACTTGTCCCCAGTCGGGAACTCGATAGCTTCCGTCTGGGAAAGTTAACTTAACCAACGCATAGGTTCGCCCCTGGATGGTCCAAACTCGAATCTCCGAAGCAGGTTGTGCCAGAAACTGACCTCGGATTTCACCGTCAGGGAAGGCGGAGCTGTGCACATTTACATACAACAGTCCTGCTTTCAATTGCTGAACTTGCGATGCCGTCAGCGCAATCTGGAAATCATTTAACTGCCCGAGCGGAAGGCCCAGCATTATGGGTGCGTTAGTACCCGGAGGTGCCGGTCCATGGAGGTGCGCGGCTGCTTCGGCCGTGGACAAGCCGGAAAAGTTCAACGCGATGCGGGCCAACGCTCCATCATTCGAATCGAGAAGTATGGTTGCGGTACCAGTCGCACTCGAATTGTTAGGTGGCACTTCCTGCGCGCCGTTCAAATTTGCCCGGAACTGCCGGAATGATTTCGCGGCGATTTGATAGACAGCGCCGTTGGATAACGAGACTACAAACACGTTGCCGTTAGGTCCCGTTTGAATGTCTGTGGCAATCCCAAAGTCTCGGCCCACAACCAGGCTTTCGCTCTCGGCAATATCAAACTTGTCGGAGTTATCGGCGACGCGATCCGCAAGACTCTGGTCGGTGAACGAAAAGTGCTGCCGGTCGCTGGTGAACTTGAAGCGGAAAAGGTAACCATTCAATAGCGTCGTACGTGCAGCTCCGACAAACATGTCGCCTTCAAACTGCGGCCCCAGTCCCCTTCCTTTCACGAAGCCAATGGCCGCTGGCGCAACGGCATATTTCCAACTGAATTCGGGGTCGGTGTACTGTGCGCCCGGAAGCATATAGAGACGGGCCAGCGCGGCCTGAGGTGTGTCGGCGATATTGCCTGGCGGCCAACGTAACTGCTGCAAGGTGCCGGCGCCATAAGTTGATTCAATTGATTTGAACTCAGCCACTCTGCTCGCCGGCCCCATAAGCTGTATCCAGCCGCCATTGAATCCAGCTCGCACACGGTTCATCTCATCAAACGCATCGTCGCCGTTTTCCTGTGTCCAGAGATTTCCGCTCAATGGGTCGAACGCCATGCCGAACCCATTGCGTACGCCATACGCGAAGAGTTTTTTGACGTTTGTTGCGGCTTCGCCGGTGAGGCCACTGTTCACATTGAAAAAAGGATTGTCCGCAGGAGAGGTGCCGTCATCGTTAAGGCGAAGGACCACGCCGGTAAGGTGGGCATCATCGGGCTCGGGCCCGCCAAACTGATCATCCGGCACCGGACCTCCGCTGGCGAGATTCTGCAAGAATCCGCGGCGGCCGTTATCACCAAAAAGTATGTATAGTTTGCCGTCCTGCCCGAAACGCAACACGCCGCCATCGTGATTACCCCGGTGGGGAATTCCATCCTCTTGCTGCGCGCGCAACTTGATTAGATTCCGATCAAAAGTCAGCGTTGTTCCATTCCATATATAACGATCGACTCGATTGCCACGTAGGGTAATGTCATCGACATTGGATGTATCTACACCGGTCATGCTTTCGGTCCAGAAGAGATAGACAAAGCGATTCGATGCAAACTGGGGGTGGAGCGCAATGCCCAGTAAGCCGCGTTCAGACGCCGAGTTAACAGGCAGATCGAGCGCCGTACTATGGAGCGCTCCGTTTACTATTCGCTGCACTTTCCCGCTGGCTTTCTCGAGCACCAGGAAGTCGTTCACGCCGAGAAACGCGAGGCTCGTAGGCTGATTAAGACCCGTCACCATTGTGCTAACCGTCAGGTTCGGATCAAGCATCGTGGGCGCGATAGCCGCGGGCTGGATCAGAGTGGTGATAGTTGCGGAGTTATTGCCTGGAGCAAAATCTGTTTCGGCCGCGCTGGCCGTGGCGGTATTGCTGACCTGGCCCACCCCCGAAGGCGTAACAATCATCGAGACGATCGCAGTCGCATCCTTCGCGAGCGTACCCAAGGCGCAATTCACGGTAGTGGTTCCGGTGCAGGGCATGCCCTGAGTTGAAGAAGTCGAAACTAAGGTGACGCCGGCAGGTAACGTGTCGGTTAGGGTTACGCTCGTTGCCTGAGCGGGGCCATTGTTGGTGACGGTGATGCGATAGGTAATGTTCGTGCCAACTTGTGCGGGGTTTGGCGAGGCAGACTTGCTTACCGCCAGATCAATGCTCGCCGGACTTATCACCTGTAACGCGACCTGCGCGGTATGCATCAAAGCGCCGCTGCTGCCTGTAATGTTAATCGTCTGATTCCCCAGCGGTGTGCTCGCGCTGGTGGTTATCGTCACGGTCGACGTTTTCGAAGAAGCATCGGTAATGTTAATCGTTGCCGGGTTAAAGGTGGCGCTGGCGCCTGACGGAAGCCCGGTGGCGCTGAGACTCACCGCTCCGGTAAAGCCGGCTAGTGGGGTGATGGTAAGCGCGTACGTCGTATTGCCTCCTGGAACTAACGAACGCGTGGACGGCGTTGCGCTTATCGCAAAATCCGGCGTCGCCGACGCCGGCGAAGAAGCAACGAAGGTGAAATAGATGTGGTCCCCCGAGGTGTTTCCGTCGTTGTTTGCGTGATTGCCTGCTGAGTAGAAGATTACCGGTCCGACATCGGTTGGCGGAGCCGTCCAGTTGAAGGTCCAACTGGCCCCGCCTTGTTGGCCCACAAACGTACCCACCGACGTATGCTCAATGTATTGGCGTGCGCCACCCGGTCCCTGATTGTCTAACACCTGCGTGAAGACATCCGTACTCTGCAGGTTCCCGGCTTTCTCGTCTCCCGAATCAAGTACTGTCAGTTGGAAGCCCCAACGCCGCCGGGTTTGATCGGCATTCGTGTGGGTGACCGTTATTGGATAGGTTTGCCCCGGAATGTAGGTCTGAGGGGCGGTAATCGAGATGGTGCCGGTTCCCGCTTCAGATGTTACGTGACACTCGGCGCAGGCCTCCGGTTCTTCACCCGGGGCGCGCGTGTAGCCCGCCGGTGGTCCGGAGGAAAAAGCGTGGACCCGTTCATAGACGCTGTTGTTTGATAATAGGAATCCGAAGAATGCTGCAAGCAGAGACGGAAGTATTATGAGTCGGGCTTTCTCAAAATTGAACTTCACGTTAATGCTGCCCATCGCGAGAATACTGTTTGTACCTAGGTTGATAGGCCTCATGCGACGGTCCCATGAGGTCAGTACCACCACGCGGTAGCGGGTGGGTCGTGGGATTGTCGATTGCCAATTGCCAATTGCCAAATGCCGATTGGCTGTCTGGGCAAAGGCCAATTGGCAATCGGAAATCGACAATTGGGAATGTAACAGACCCACCCGCTACCGCGTGGTGGTACTGACCTCATGGTGTCGCCGCATAAGTAAGCCGTTTCAAAAATAGCCTAGCGAACGGTCGCTAGGCTATTTTGTTTCCATACCCTATTCAACTAACAGTGCTCACTAAATGAAACCCAGGTTCGCAGTCGGGAACCGTCCGATTAGCGGAAACACAGCCGGGAGGTCACTCGTAGACAGTCCATACCAGGTCGCAAGCGTTGCTGCGTACTGTTCAACTGAAGTCGTCGGTATCCAGCGACCGCGTGGAGAGGAGCCACCATCCGTGTCATCGGGTCCGCCCAGCCGCAGGGTTGGATATGTCCCGTAAATTGTATTCCCAGCTACCAGGCCTCCCATCACGATGTGATGATTTCCCCAAGCGTGATCACTACCGACTTGAGCGCCCGAACCCGCGGGTTGAAATGTGCGCCCAAAGTCTGAAAGCGTGAACGTTGTTACCTTGTTCTGAATGCCAAGCTCCACGGTCGCATCGTAGAAGGCTTTCATCGCCTGGCTGACTTGTATCAGCAGGCCGTCCTGGGAACCATTGCTACGCTGAGAAGAGTGCGAGTCGAAGCCCCCGATCTGGCAGAAGAAAATCTGGCGCTTCATGTTAATGCCGGCCGTGGGGTCGGTGCTCGCCTTGATGATTCGCGCGACCTGCAAGAGTTGGCGACCGAGCGACGTGTTCGGAAACGTAGTAACGAGCAGTGGATTGACTGAGCTAAGCGCCTGGTCCGTTTGCAGGGCGCTGCTGCGCGTGTCATTGGCTGCCTTCACAAGCTTGAAGTTGTTATCGAAAGTACGCAACTCATTAAACGCGGCAAGTCGCGCATTCTGTTCGCTGGTTGAACCCGACATGGTGAGCTGGAGGACGTTGGCAAGCGTGGTATTCGAGTCGGCGACTGCGAGCTGGCGTGTGTCAACTCCAGTGAGGAGCAGTTGAAGTCCGGAAATCGAGATGTTCTGCGGGAAAGTAGCACTACCGTTCAGCACCTTCGTGAGGTCGGCGACTCGTCCGCCCCAACCCGTCTGGCTGGCGTTGTTTGCAATTGCGGTTTGGAACAAACCAACCTGGTCCGAGTGGGAAAATAGTTGCAGTGGTTTTTTTCCGGTGCCGTTCTGGTACGTCGTACGAGTTAATGGCTCTACTAAAGGCCCTACATTGCACACCATCGCGACGTGGTTCTGATTGAACAGATCCCGAATCTCCGGCATGCTCGGATGAAAACCATAGGAGCCTGTGCCTCCGCTTGCGGGCGTAACAGCAAGCAGACTCGCCTGAGGAATCGCCAGGGTCGAGGCGCTGCGGACATTCGAGTAACCCTCCGTAGTGCTCCCGGCAGGTCCGTTGTATTGGTCGAGGGAAACGAACATGTTGTTGCCGTCGTTTCCGCCGTTCATGAAGATACACACGAGCGCTTTGTAGTCGGTTGCTGCCTGCGGAGTCAGTGCGTGGACTATGCCAAAGCTCTCGACGCTGGAGGCCAACGCCATGCCGCCGAGCGCGCAGGCGCTGTTACGAAGGAAGTCTCTGCGTGAATTTGCCATTCTAGTTATCTCTGCAAGTCGTACTGCGATGAAGTTGCCACCAGGTAGACGGCGGTCTGTGCCCGCTTGCGTGCGCGAGTGGGCCCATCGGCATCATTGATGGTGTTCATGGCGTTGATGAGCGAGGTCCGCATCTGCATGGACATTGTCCCATGCAGCAGTAGGGCGTTGAGCGTATCTGCAACCGCACCCGGGTCTGCGGATATCAATTCGACGTTCGCCAGATCCAGTGAGGTTCCGCGGGGCCGATCAGGATTCGTGGGCGTCGGGGTGGTGTTGGTTGCCACTCCGGTATAAATGAGCGTGTTGACGGCGTTTGCACGCCGCAACGTACTCGACGTCGAGAGAATCCCGAACGCCGGTCCGAGAATCTTCGTTCCCGGCACTTCATATTCAGGTTGGTAATAGCTAAAGACGGTTACCGGTTGGAAAATGGGCTGGTCCAATGTTCCGGTAAAGTCGGTTGTCGACCTGCCGCTCAACACGCCATCGCTCGTCAAAGTCTTGTCGAAAGACTTAACGTTGAAGGCCCGCAGGATGTTGTTTATGTACTGGGCCGGCTCTCGTAGTTTCCCGTAGTTCGGATCGGTCTTGACGTCGCCGCGCGCCTCAGGATCGAGCAGGATCGCTTGAACTACCGCACGAAGGTTTCCTCGCACGCCGTTAGTGCAAGGATTCACTGGATAGAGCGCATCGCACTCGTTATTGAACACTTTGGCAACGCGCTCAACGTATGCTGGACTGGGATTGCTCGTCACCAGATGCTGTATCAGTTGCTTACCAATGAACGGGCCAACATTCGGATGGTTAAAGATATTGTCGAGTGCCGTTGTTAGCTCTGACTGGGCGCAGGCCGCGTTGTTCCCACAGCCCTGAAGAGTCAAGTTATTAAGCAGCGTCTTCGCGCCACCATCGTGCTGAGTTCCCAACAGCGGCACCATCGGGTCACGCCAGTTTGTCGTGCCAGTAGCTATCAGCGTGGGATTAAGATTCCATCCCGTAAAGACGCGCGTAAAGTCGTTTACGGTCGTCTGGGAGTAGGAGGGTATCGGAACACCCTGCGCGTCGCGTTTCGGCGTACCGTCCAGATTCAACTCATTAATACCGATGGAGAAAAGTTGCAACACCTCGCGGGCCCAGTTCTCGTTGGGGTTCGTCCTGGTGCTTAGACGCATGTCGAGATATTCACCCATTTCCGGGTTTAGTGTGATCTCCTGCAATAGCGTGCGGTAGTTGCCAAACGCCCCGCGGTCGAGCGCCTGAAGATAGATGGTCATCCAACTTGCACGGTTAAGTACGCCAAGGCCGGATACCACGAATATCTGGTGAAACGCAAAAGCCACGCGCTGACGCAACTGATCCTGGCCATAGAGTGCGTTGGAGAAGTAGGTTCGCTGAATCGGGTAGAGCGAAAAACCATCACGATTGCAGACAGCCTGGTTATAGTTTGGAACTGACGGATTAGTGCTGGGACATGCTTGGGCCTTATCGTTGAGCGGGAAGAACAGGTCGGGATAGTTTGATCCTTTACTTGGATTCGTGACTGGTGCATTAAGCTGCTCATCGAGATAAGCCTTGAATCCCATCGCCTTAACGCGCGCTACCTCCGCTGAGGTCGGACCCCACGTGGCTTGCTCCAGGAAGCGCACACTATCAGCATCAGTTGATGGTCCGGTGTAAGGATCAGGAATCATGGGCTGGTCAGCTGGAGGCGGCGTCACGGGTGCAGGCGTTGGAACGAGTCCCAAAACCGCATCCGATGGAAGAGTCCCGCCCACGTGACCAATGCCGAGGCGCACCTGGTTACTCGACATCCCGTGCAGATTCAGTCTCAGCAATACGTCGCCCACATTGCCCATCGCGTCGTTCAGCCGCACCACGATCATCGAAATGCCTCTGAAATCCGAGGTGATATTCCCCTGGGCATCGACTGCCGGTGGCACTGCACCCACATATTCAACCGTGAGCGCATACCGGATGCCGGCACTGTCCTCGGCCTCGGCTGAGAAAGCATTCACACCTTCGCCTGGAAGCAACTCCATGTTCATTGCGAAGATGCAGACGCGAGTGCGCGGGTCTGAGCTGAACTGGACACTGGACGTAAGCGGGAAAGGTTCTCCCTTGAAGGTCACTGACTCCAAAGCGATCGCGCGCGTTGAGGTGTCTGACTGACTCAGCAGGGTTGGCGCCTTGGGGCTGGCAGCGCGAGAAGGACTGATTGCACCGCAAAGGGTGGTAAGAACAGCAAAACTGAGAAGTCTAAGAAAGGTTCTAGACCAGCGGGGAAAACTGATTATCATTGGATAGACGCTCCATTACAGGATCTGCCAAAAACCAATACCCAAACCGGCAAACTGTGAGGCTGATACCCAATTGGATTGGTGGAGGGGCCACCCGGCCAATAACCCTAGTTGAATTCACTATACCACTTTTGACAGTGACCCGGTCAATACCTGGTTTTCTTAAGTTGAGCAGTTGTTTGTGCCACCTCTCCGGTCTACTTGATGGGCCTTCCTCAGTTTTCTCAACCACAGAGACCAGAGAACACCGAAGTGGTAGAGAGAAAACCGAAATCGGGACACTACAATTAGACGACTTGCAATTGCATTAAGTCGAAAGAAATTTTCTAAAGAGATCGGCTCGCCGCGAAGCTGATCCGATAGGGTGCGAGGTATTCATGCAGTTTGGCAGTTTGACCCAACCAGGAAGCGATGCCGCTCAACTGCATCGGTACCTGATGCGATAACCCGTTTGACACTGCGTTCGTGCTTCCTTATTATCCATCTACTTGTCGGGGCGTGGCTCAGCCTGGTAGAGCGCTCGGTTCGGGACCGAGAGGTCGGAGGTTCAAATCCTCTCGCCCCGACCAAAAAGCTCAGCGAAGGACAGACAGGGACCACCCAACCGGGTGGTCCTTTTAGCTATTCACTGAATCAATCGCCAGCAGAGATGTCACGCGCGGTGATAAAACGGGGTTGCCAGAGCATGAGGAGGGGTTAATGCGTCGCTTGATTTTGTTGATACTACTGACCGTGTTGTTGATTTCTCCCGGGCTGTCCGAGGCCCAATCAAACGAAGGAGTAGTGTTCGTATGCACGGTCTCCTCCGTGCCATATGGTTATGTGATTGTTGGGAAAACAAGTACCGAGCAGTGCCGATCCAACGTTGAGCTTCCTGAAAGGGACAATACGCTCATGATAAAGAGACCGGGCGCTAAAGAAACCATCTGTGCAAACTCGCCATATCCGAACGAATACGCGGTCATTGCCCGAGGTCGGCTTAGCACGTGTCCTGGTACGGGCAATGAAACCGACAACAACGCGTGGATAATTAGCAGAATGAAATAGCTTGCTTATTAAGATCTCGGAGCAGTGATGCATCAGCGGTATGGTAGATGTCGACTCCTCACGTCTCACTTCTCGAAAGCAATGTTGTCGACCACCACGGTCCCTTTTTCCATGATGCACTTGTCGCAATGCACTCCCACGGTGATGGAAGTCAACTTCTTGAGGACGTCACGCTTCAGATCCAATTGAGTCGCCCACTCGGGCTGGTTGAAGGAGTCGAGCTTGAGCTTGTAAGTAATGAAACCCGGAGATACCCGGAAGTTCGCCATCGGATAACCTGACTCGAGATTTGCGCCGTGACCGCGAGTAATGAGTTCGAGTCGTACGTATTGGGCGCCCTTGGTAAGGACCCGCAGCGTGATGAACTTATAGCCGCTCACGTCGTCAGCCGCGAGTTTGCCATCTTTCTCAGGCTGCCCGAACACCTCCATATTGACTCCCTCCCACTGGTTTGGTATCCGCAGTTCGTAATCGAATGCGGCAGCCACATCGTCAGCCGTCACCCGCGCAGGCGCGGGGGCCGGAGGATCTGCCTTTTCCATACCACGGAATTGCGGCGGATTCGCCGAGTTCTGAGCATACCAATTCAGCCGCGTCATACCACCCCGCTTGCTTACGGGCCGGCCGTTCTGGAGGTTCTGGAAGTCGGCATACACGAACTTGGAGCCGTCGGATTCCGGAGCCTTCGATGCATCCTGGGCAGGGACCGAGGCGAACATCATAAGCATTAGAGCTGCTAAAACTCCCGAGCGGAAAAACACCATTCTCTTCATCGACGTGCCTCCGACATTTTAGACTTTGTAGAGCATGTGACCCCGTAGCACCCCGGCGGGGCTGCCGCCGGGGACCCCGCAGCTGGATTCTTAAGTTGATGCTGCAGCAGCGCCGTCGAGCAAAACGCCCTTTTCCAAATGACGCTCATGTGTGGCAAAACTTGCAGCGTGGGGGTCGTGGGTGACCATTGATTGTCTTCTTCAATTCGCGGTTGAGCGTCGCCAATATGTTAAGAATTTCTTCGCCGGCGCGCGCATCGAGATTGCCGGTCGGTTCGTCTGCGAGAATCAAATCAGGATCGGTCACGATTGCACGGGCGATAGCCACTCGCTGTTCCTGTCCCCCTGATAACTGGCGCGGCTCTTCAATATCAACTTACTGAATTTCATAAGAATTGTGTACCTTCACCGTTAAGTCGAACGGCGAGTGCCTTGATCGACACAGCGCGAGAATTATCCGACCTTGCCCGGAGATGCCGAATGGTGTCGCAAAACTACTTTGAGGTCATTTCTGAACCGGTGCAGAGATCTTGAGATCACAAAGCTAACGTTCCCTCATTCTACGCGTATTCCACGGGCCGCCGTAGTGAAATTCGCAACTACCGCTCACTTTTATGCACTCCTGCTACGAGCCATCTGATTGGTCGCTTAGATGGGCGACTTCTCTGGCAAAATTAGCCGTTTGAATAGGGCACTTGCGCCCATCAAAATTAAGCGTTTAGATAGGGCACTTGTGCCCCTGGCGTGGCAGGCAGACAAGTCCGCACTCTAAACCACCGTTAAAAAAATGAGCCATGCTCCGCTGGATAGATCAGCATCATGGTGATCGACGACCAGGCGGTCGTGCGGCAGGGTTTTGTCGCCTTGATTAACACAGTGGCAGACATGGAAGTGATCGCTGAGGGAATCAACGGACAGCAAGCGATTGATTTATATTGCCAACACAAACCTAATGTGACCCTGATTGATTTGCGTATGTCCGTCCTTGGGGGAGTTGAAGCCATCACTGCTATTCGACGCGAATTCCCGGATGCGCGTCTGATCGTCCTCACCACCTACGATGGGGATGAAGATATCTACCGATCGCTGCAAGCAGGAGCCAGAGGCTATCTGTTGAAGGACGTGTTTTTCGAGGAACTCGAAACGGCGATTAGGTCCGTGCACGCCGGCTCGCGACACATCCCCGCCGCCGTCGCCGAGCGGCTTGCCGAGCGAATGGCAGGCTCTGATTTGACCGGCAGAGAAATGGAAGTGATCGAGCTGATCGTGCGAGGCCAAAGCAATAAGGAAATAGGCGCCAGCCTAAGGATCAGCGAAGCGACCGTCAAAAGTCACATTAATAACATTCTCAGCAAGCTGGGGGTGACTGACCGAACCCAGGCCGCCACCACCGCCCTGCAACGCGGCCTGGTCCACCTGCGTTGATCTAAAGAGTTTCAGAACACCTCTACTAAGTGGACCTTTTTTGGAGTGCGCTGACCTGTCAGCGCTTTGGCCGGTCGCCACCTGTCGCGACCACGGTGTGATTGAGGTCTATCTAAGCACCGGCGTCAAGCCGCCTCAGACCAAAGCGCTGACAGGTCAGCGCACTCCAAAGAGTAGCCATCTCCAACTAAAGGTTGATCCCGAGCCCCACCTTCTTCGTGGTTCAACTACATCAACCGCGTCGCCGATGCACTGGGCGTCGGCAGGGATTAGATTTCTGTTTAGTGATATTTTGTGTGAGTTCGTGGATCGTTCAAAGTGTGAAGTAGGTACGATCCACTAACTCACACGAAACAACACCAACTCAGACCCCCCCGCTATTTGGGCGGCGAAGTTTGCGGTGTCGGCGACGGGGCTGGTCTGGCAAACACGATCGGCGCCGCCGAGATAATTCCCTTCCCTTCCTGAACCGTAATCGACTGGTTAGGCTTAACGTCGGGAATGTTATCCTTCTGGCCGCCCGGCCAAATGATTTCCAAACTCAACGTCCTGCCCTCCTCCGGAGCACCCAAACCGACCACCACCGGCAATTCACTCTGTGAGCAATAGCTGGATCCCGTCTTTACAATGCTCGACATCTTTGCGCCCTTGGAGGTCTTTACCGTGATCTTTGCGCCAATTCCATCGCGATTTGATCGCACGCCTACCGTATTAATCCGCAGAAGGTCATTCTGGTTTCCGTTATCGTTTCGCAGCAGCCGGGCGGGGCCGTTATTCGACGTAATCAACAGATCAAGATCGCCATCGTTATCAACATCGGCATATGCCGCACCCCGACCGACAATGGCCCGTTGCAAGGCACGGCCCAGCTTGCCCGTCATCTCTTCAAACTTCTTTTTGCCTTTGTTATGGAAAAGATGCGGCGGTTGTGCGTACTTGACGTTTGGCTGGACCACGCTGATGTCATCCGAAACGTGACCGTTCGCCGCAAAAACATCGAGCATCCCGTCCAAATCGTAATCGAAGAAAAACACCGCAAACGTCAGTGATTGCGCAGACATCTTGCCGATTCCGGAGTTAGGCGCCTCATCGGTAAAAAGGCCGTTGCCTTCATTGCGATAAAGGGCCATGCTTTCGTTAGTGAAATTCCCCACGACGATGCCCTGCCGTCCGGATCCGTCATAATCGCCGGCATCGACTCCCATCCCGGCGCGCGCGGTACCGGCTTCGCTAAAAGCCACCCCTGCTGTGACGGCTTCGTCGGTGAACGTTCCGTTGCCGTTGTTCTTGTAGAGCTTATTTGGCTCCGTGTCGTTGGCGACGAAAAGGTCAAGCCAGCCGTCGCCGTTGTAATCAAGTAGCGCGACACCGAGCGACTTGCACGTCGGATCGTTAAGCCCGGCGCGTTGGGTGACGTTTTCAAAAGTGCCGTTACCCTTATTGTGGTAAAGCGTTGGGCTTTGGCCCTGGTAGGTTTGCGGGGTGCAGTAAGATTTGTTTTTCCCGTCAAGCGAACAGAGCTGGTCCGTCTCAACCGACCAATCAACGTAGTTTGCTACAAACAGGTCGAGCTTGCCGTCATTGTCATAGTCGAACCATGCTGCGCTGGTGGAAAACGACGGATCACCGACGCCTGCTTTGGTCGTGACATCGGCGAATTTGCCGTTTCCCAGATTGCGGAAGAGGTGATTTGGCCCAACGCAGGTAATGTAAATGTCTTCGCTCCCATCGTTATCATAGTCGGCCACCGCGACGCCGATGCCGTACATTTCTACCGCGAGTCCTGCCTGACGCGTGACATCTGTGAACGTGCCATCCTGGTTATTGTGATAGAGCGCCAGCACAGACTTCGGAGTTTTGCGTTCGGGCCACGCTGTTGAATTGACGATCAGGATGTCTTGCCAGCCGTCATTGTCAAAATCAAGAAAAGCACAGCCGTTCCCGAGTGTTTCCGGCAAATACTTTTTCCCGAAGGCGCCGCTGTTATGTTTGAAGTGTATTCCCGCTGGCGCTGACACATCCGTGAATTCGATCGGACCTGAAGGCCTTGGCGGTGTCGGGCTCGGGCTGGGTGAAGGCGTCTGGTTTGCAACTTCAGCAGGCGCCGCAACGGGCGTCGTTGGGGCCGGCTGTTTACAAGCTGACAGGACCAGCAATGAGATGAATAGAAGAAAGAATTTGATTATGCGGCGATCGCAAGCGCACCTGGTTAGTGCCTGGTTAAGAGCGGGAGACCATTTGCCTGCTAAGCTGCGTCGCATTAGTACGAAGTCCTATAGGTCCAATAGGACTTATCGGTCCTATATCCTCCGATAGGACTTATAGGCCCTATCTGGGTGCTCATCCTCCGGTCTACTACCACCCTTACCGCGCTTAGCAGCAAGATAACACATCCGGCTGCGCCGACTTCTACACCCTTTGGCTGATACGCTTCTCCAACTAAAGTATGAATACCTGATTGCCGTGACGGAAAACACCGCTTCAAAAATGAATTGAATATGATTCTAGAAACACCGGCCGCTATAATGAGCCCGCTCGGCCACTCAAAACGCTTTATCAAACGAGAAGAGGAGACTGATATGTCGACTGACGAGATATTGGCGAACCAACGAACTATTGTTGCGAACCAACAACGGATCGAAGCCAACCAGGCAAAACTTGATGAAGCCCTAAATGACTGAAAAGCCACTCCCTCCACGGGCACGCCTGCTTCCATTACTGGTGCTCTGCGTGGGCATCGCCGTGTGGTCGGCGCTGTGGCTATTACAAGTTTTTCCGCCATCAGTTTTCCCGTCTCCCCTCGCGGTGGCGAGGGGTTTGGGCGAGGAGGTCCGTACCGGGCGGCTGCTGGGCGATCTTGTGGCTTCGCTCTTCCGCGTTACCACCGGCTTCATGCTCGCGGTGGTATTCGGCGTCCCTGTCGGGCTGTGGCTGGGTCATCACGCTCGTTCACGCTTTGCATTGCTGCCGGCAATCAACTTCTTTCGCAGTCTATCGCCACTCGCCTGGATACCGTTTGCCATTCTTTGGTTCGGCATCGGGGATCTGCCGGCAATTTTTTTGATTTTCATGGCCTGTTTCTTCCCGGTCGTCATAGCTACCGTGGCAGCCGTCGCGAGCATCCCATCGGTCTATTTCCGAGTCGCGCGTGATTACAGTTTCAGCGGGCCGGGACTACTAACGAAAGTGACCTTGCCGGCCATCGCACCACAGGTCATCACTTCACTCAGGGTCACAGCAGGCCTCGCCTGGTTGGTCGTGGTGGCCGCCGAGATGATCGCCGGCCGCGACGGACTGGGGTTTGCAATTTGGGACGCGCGCAACGGTTTGCGCATGGATCTCCTGGTCGCCGGAATGATCGTCATTGGCGTGATCGGCATGATAATCGACCGCGTATTAATGAGGCTCACGAAGATTCGTAGTGTCAGATGGGGATATGAAAGATAAGCCGCTGCGCATCGAAGACGCGTCCGTTAGCTTCGACTCCGTGGAAGTTTTCCGTCATCTCTCGCTGGAAATATCGCGGGGCGAATTCGTTGCAGTGGTAGGTCCTTCCGGATGTGGTAAGACAACGCTGCTCAATCTGTTTTCGGGCTTTCTCAAACCTTCAGCGGGCCGAGTGTTTTGCTCGGGCAGCGTGCGGATGGTCTATCAGCACGACAGTCTTTTCCCCTGGCAAACCGCAGCGCAAAACATAGCACTTGGATTGCGCGATCTGAGCAGCGAAGATCGTGCAAGGCAACTCAAAGAGATGTTGCGGCTGATCAGTCTGGAAGAATTTGCCGGACACTATCCGCATCAACTTTCAGGAGGCATGCGCCAACGCGTGGAACTGGCAAGGGCACTGGCTGGAGATACAGACATCCTGCTTCTGGACGAACCATTTTCATCGCTCGACTATCTAACTCGCCTTCGTATGCGACGAGAGTTAGCACTCATGCTCGAAGAATTGCCACGGACGGTTGTGCTCGTAACGCATGATATTGAGGAAGCTGCTCAGCTTGCGGATCGCATTCTGGTACTTTCGGATCGACCCGCTCGTATCTGCCGAGAGTTGCGAGTGGCTATCCCCCGCCCACGCGAGCCGACGCACCCACAAGTCGTTGCAACGGTGCATGACATTTTGGCCGAATTCGGACTGGAACAAAATTAAGCTGTAGTAATTTGGTTTTAGGCCTTGGGTCTTTGGTTTTGGGTCTCAGCCTTCGGGTATTCGTTAGGTGGTTATTATTCTCGGGTTTGTTTAGTGCTCTTTCCGTGTGATTTCGTGGATCGTCCGGTTTCGGATCAGCAGGACACGATCCACGAAATCACACGAAAGAGCACTAAATGAACGCCTTGACGCTGGAGAAATTCATATGCTTCGCTCGCCTATTACACGCTGGATGGTTGGGATCGTCGCTTTCATCGCGTTGCTTGCCGTGCTTAGGTTTAAGCCATGGCAGTATGGCTCAACGAATGAAATGGCGAACGGCAGATCAGAACAGAAGCGACAGGAATTGAAGGTCGGGTATCTGCCGGTTACCTGTCATCTCACCTGTCCCGTAACTGATTTCGCCACCAGGACGAGTACCGCCAATCGGTTCGAGTCACTGCGCTTTACTGATTTTCCTACCGTGGTTGAATCGGTCAAAGGCGGTCGTCTGGATGCCACCTTCATGATTGCACCTCTGGCTATGAAGCTACGCGAACAAGGCGTGCCGGTTAAGATCGTTTATCTGGGGCACCGTGATGGCTCTACTGTGATCGTGCGCAAAGACCTGCCGGCCCAGAGCCTGCGAGATCTGCGCGGCAAGACCTTCGCCATTCCGAGCAAGTACAGCAATCAGTATCTCGTGATTCGCAAACTCATGGACGATCAGGGAGTAGCGCCCGATGAAATGAGGTTCGTCGAGCTGCCGCCACCGGATATGCCCGGGGCGCTGGCTGCGCATGCTATCGATGCCTACTTCGTTGGCGAACCGCATGCGGCAAAGGCTGAACTGGATGGCAGCGGTCGTGTTCTCTACCACGCCAAAGACATCTGGCCACACTTCATCTCCTGTGTGTTGGTGGTGACTGAGAAGTTGATTCGTGAACGACCGGGAGTGGTGCGCGATCTCGTGCGCGGCATCGCCGAGAGCGGTGAATGGGCGGAGGGTCATCGCCTGGAAGCGGCCAAAGTGGTCGCACCTTATTTTCGACAAGATGAGAAAGTCATTCGCTACGTGCTTACTCAACCGCCCGGTCGCGTCAGCTACCGAATGCTGACGCCGACGGATGAAGACTTGCAGCAGATTAATGACATGGCCGTTAAGGCGGGAATACTCGACAGATCGATCGCTATGACTGACTTGATTGATCGGCAGTTTATTCCGTCGGACATCAAGCCCGCGAACATTGATGCCGGGGAGTAAGATCATAATGGGGAAAAGGGGAAGAGGGAAAGGGTAAAGGGAAGATACCGAGAAGCTCGGCCCGGTGTCCTTTCCCCGTTCCCCTCTTCCCCTATTTCCCTTTCGCGGATTGCTAGAACGCGTCGGCCATTGAGCGGACCTTGAGGTTATCGCGAAAGTCGCTCAGCCCAACCTTGCCTCCGGCGCGGAAGTCGACTTCGACTTTACGGCCCGGGAGTAGATCGAAGTAGTTATCGGCAAAGAAGCCAGTGTGATTGGGCGTTGACAAGTAAACCGCCCGCGCAAATTTGTCGGCCGACAAGGTTACCTTAAATCCACCGCGCACAGGCACTACGTCCGTCGTGATTTGGGCCTTGGCCAGAGAGAGATTCTTGTACGGTTCAAAGAAGCGTTTATTGCTCGACACTGGCTTGCCACCCACCAATATTTCCGTAAACAGAAACACTCCTTTAGCATCCTTCCCTGCCAACAGCGTTTTAATGGGAACGGTCAAGTACGATCTGCTGTTGAGCGGCGTAACCTCAATGTCCTTCTGCTGGCTCCACAACTTATTTCCTTCAAAGTCGAGCAGGCTCAGGTTCAATTGCGCAGACAGCGGCAGTAACCGATCCGAGACGACAAATATGTTCAGGTTGCCGTTCTCCTCCCGCGGGCTGACAAGAATTTCGCTGTAAAACCGGCGCGCGTAGTACTGCAGCGCCTTCCATCGTCCGGTGTAATCGATACTGGACCATGAAGCAACGGGCCAACAGTCGTTGATCTGCCAGTAGAGCGAACCCATGTTGTGCGGCATGATGCGGCGCAGATGCTCGGCGCCAATCTTGATGCCTTCGGCTTGCAAGACCTGACTGACATAGAGAAACGATTCGAAATCCTTCGGCTCCGGATATTCGCGCAGCATGTATTCACGTATCAGCTGGTTGCCACGCGGATGCCGTTGATGGGCCATCATTACTGGGGATTTGATGTCGTGGTCGGCGGGGACAGTGTAGGTGTTGACTGTCTCAAGTTGCGGAAACGACTGAAACCCGTATTCGCTCATAAAACGCGGAAACTGTTTTTCATATTCGCTAAACGGCAGCGACGCGTGCCAGACCTGCCAATAGTGAAGATCACCCATCTTCTGGGACTCATTATCGTCTTCCAGGTTGGAACTGGGCGAACTGGGCCAATAAGGCCGCGACGGATCCAGCGCGCTACAAACTTCCGGCAGCACCCCGTAGAAAAGCTTCAGATAATCGTCCCAGAGCTTGGCGGGTAGCTGGTCCTTCCAGCCCCAGTGAAACCAGCCGGACTCGATTTCGTTGTTGCCGTTCCACATCACGATGCTCGGATGATTGCGCAACCGTTTTACGTTATCGACAGCTTCCTGCCGCACGTTGTCCAGAAACGCCGGATCACCTGGATACAGGCTGCAGCCAAACATGAAATCCTGCCAGACGAGAATTCCCATTTCGTCGCAGAGTTCGTAGAAATCGTTGCGCTCGTAAATGCCTCCGCCCCAAACCCTCAGCATGTTCATGTTGGTATCGCGCACCGATTCCAACAATTGGCGGTATTTCGCTTTGCTGATGCGCGTCGGAAAACTGTCGGCTGGAATCCAGTTGCCGCCCTTGGCGAAAACCGGCACGCCATTGATCACAAAGGTGAAGCTCTTGCCTGACGCATCGGGCTGCTGCCTGAGTTCCAATGATCGCAAACCCGTGCGTGTCGTAGTTGCATCGATCGGCTTGCCATTGATTAGCAGGCGTGCTTTGAAAGTGTAGAGTGGATGAGCGCCGAGTCCGTTGGGCCACCAGAGCGCCGGACGCGCAATAACGAAGTCGAGTGCCACGCGATTGGAGCCAGGCGCCAGGTTCACCTCGCGTTTCGCCGCAATGCTCTTGTCGGTGAGATTGTCGATGACAATGGTTGCAGTGGCGTTGCTGTTGGCCACAACTTCAACTTGGGCCGTCAAGTTTGCGGAGGCAGCTGTTACCTGCTTTGGTAAAATATGCAAATCGTCCACGCGCGCCTTGTTCCACGCCTCCAGGGAGACCGGCCGCCAGACACCGCTCGTAACGAAACGCGGCCCCCAGTCCCAGCCGTACTGGTAAGGCGCCTTGCGCGTGTGCGGACTTGTTTTTTCGCCCTGATCGTTACCGGCGGGCAGCTGGTAGTCGAGCTTGGCCATGAGGGGCAAGACTTCGTTGATGGGCGAACGGAAGCGGATTCGCAACGTGTTGGAGCCTGGTTTGAGCAGCCGTTTACAATCTGCCCGCCAGGTGCGAAACATGTTGTCAGTATTGAGCAGCGATTCATTGTTGAGAAAAACGTTGGCGTAAGTGTCGAGACCCTCGAAGACTAAGTCGATGTTGTCGCGCGCAAGGATTTCCGGAGTGATGTTGAAGGTGGTCTGATATTCCCAGTCGGTCTTGCCGATCCATTGCAGCTTCTGTTCGTTGTCGCGATAGAAAGGATCCTCGATCAGTTTATTCTTCAGCAGATCAGTGTGTACACAGCCCGGGACGGTCGCCGAGTACCAGGTGTCTTTACCCACCTCGCGAAATTGCCAGCCAGTGTGCACCGGAATTTTGATCTTCGAGTTTTCTCTGGGCCTGGGTCTGGTTTGCGAATGAGCGTTATAGCCGGTGAAGGCTATCAAGGCCAGAACTGCCGACAATAGTTGCGCGCTCTTCATCTGTCGCTCACTTTAAATGCTACACCAGTCCCCTAGCAGGCTGCTGAAAAACTAAGAACGATCCAGGCGGGGAACGCCACAGCCCGCGTGGGGTGCTAGGAAATTGATCGAGATCGAAGCTGCCAGGTTCAGCAGGAGTATGAACCACCAGAGTGCTTGCCTTTTCCTGCACCACGTCATCGGTTAATCACCCGCATTTGGACCAATATGCAACAAGGGAATTGCTGCCGGCCGCGCATGGTATTTGACTTGGCCCACCGCGCGCAAGATAAAGCCCAACTTTCGCCAGACGTCCCGTTCAATTTGCGAAAATTCGCGTGTTTTTTTAAGAGGACTACCGTCCACCCGAACTCGGGCAGGCTAATCACCTGGCCAATACGGAAAACCCAGGAACGATCCACGAAATGACACGAAGCAGCACGAAAAGAGAATCTGAGTTCGAGTGATTTCGTGTGCTTTCGTGGATCGTCTTATTCTTTCAATTAGAGGTGTCGCCTTGAAAATAGCAGGCACGGCGGCCTGTCTGTCGGTATTACGCTGGAGCTCTTTGTCCTGTCATATGCGCGCTGACCGGCGAAATTTCGTGTTAAGATGCGCTCCATTCCTTTGCCTAACGCCACTCCAACGAGTTTATCCCGCTTCAGTGTTGGCTTCGAGCTGATCCTGGTAAGCCTTCTAATTCTGTTTCTTGAGCTCGCTTGCATTCGTTGGTTTCCCGCTCATGTTCTTTACCTGACGTTTTTTACGAACGTAGTGCTGCTGGCATCTTTCCTGGGGATGTCGGTCGGTTGTTTGGCGGCCACTCACCGGCGCAATTATCTGAGGTGGACGCCGCTCCTCCTCGTGGTTGCCCTGGCGGCTGCGCATGCGGTTGAGACCAGCAGCGGCCGATTAGGAAGGTTTCTCGATGTCGGCGATCAAGCTTCGCCGCAGCAAGTCTACTTCGGCACCGAGTATCACAGTCAGGATCTGTCACGTTACGCCATCCCGGTTGAAGTCCTTTGCGGTTTCTTCTTCATCGTCATCGCGCTGGCTTTTCTTGGTCCGGGACAGGAGTTGGGTCGGGCGCTTAAACGATGGCCCAACCGGGTGCAGGCTTACACCTTGAACATCGTCGGCAGCATCGTAGGAATTGCGCTGTTTGCCGCCTGTTCCTGGCTGGAGACGCGGGCGTTCTGGTGGTTCTTAGTGGTGGCCGTCGGACTGAGTTACTTCTACTTTTTTTCACCTGGCCATCGCTTCCGCAGACGGCTGGTCGGCTGGGCTTCGTTGACGGCTGTGCTGCTCGTGCTCGTGGTCTGGCTCGCAGCGTTCACGCCGGTCCATGAAGCTTATCAGGGCCAGCGCGAAGCACAGCAGTTCTGGTCGCCCTACTACAGAATTGACTTTAAGCCAGACGACTTGTCGCTATCAGTGAACCTGATCTATCACCAGCAGATGGTCTCGCGAAACGAGAAGTTTCCGGCTTATGCTCTGCCGCACCTGCTCAATCGAGATGCGGGCGGGCCGGCCTTTGCGGACGTGCTGATCATCGGCGCCGGTTCAGGCAATGATGTCAGTCGGGCCTTGCAGTGGGGCGCGAAACAGGTGGACGCAGTGGAAATCGACCCCGCGATCTACCGTCTGGGGCGAGCGTATCATCCCGATCATCCTTACCAGGACGAGCGCGTTCAGATTCACCTGGATGACGGCCGCAACTTTCTTCGTTCGACTGAGCGGAAGTACGATTTGATCGTCTACGCCCTGGTCGACTCGCTGGTGCTGCACAGCGGCTATAGCAATATCCGCCTCGAGAGTTTTCTGTTCACACGCCAAACCTTCGAAGACGTGCGTCGTCATCTCAAGCCGAACGGCACCTTCGTAATCTACAACTATTTCCGTCAGGGTTGGCTGGCCGCGCGCATGCAAAAGGGGCTGGAGGAGGTTTTCGGCGCGGGCAATTCAGTGGTCCTGACCCTGCCGTACCGGAAAGTCATTGAGCCGGAGAAAGCGACCTTCGGAGACTTCACGATTTTCTTTGCCGGAGCCACGAGCGATTTGCGGAATAGCTTTGCCCACCAGCCTGACTATTGGCTGCGCAACGATGAGCCGCCTGGACTCACTTCACCCAACGGCTTCCAGCAACAGCCAGGATTAGAGGCAACGCAAGTTGAGGAGCAGACGCCGGAGAAGGCCCTGGCAACCGCGTCCCACTGGCAGCATTTTGGATTAGCGAGCGTGTTGCCTCCTGAAGGTGGTCTGCGGACCGCAACCGACGACTGGCCGTTCCTGTATCTGCGTGAGCCCATGATACCGACACTGAGCTTGCGCGGAATGCTGATCATGGGCGGGCTGGGGTTGTTGCTGATTTTCCTGTTCCTGCCTCGGCAAAGAAAAGCAGCGAATGCGGTAGCGGGACGTGGTGCCATGGACGCGGGCTTCGGCAGCGCGCTTAACGTTCAGCTCTTCTTTTTGGGTGCGGGATTCATGCTGATCGAAACCAAAGCAGTGGTCACCATGGCCCTGCTGTTCGGCAGCACCTGGGTCGTCAACTCAGTGGTGTTCCTTGCGGTCCTGGTAATGATTCTCCTCTCAAATCTCTGGACGCTCCGGTTCAAGCCGGCGCGCTTGTGGCCATACTACGCGGGTCTGCTTATGACCCTGGCGCTGAACGCTGTAGTTCCACTCGATTTTTTTCTGGGAATGAACCGCACCATTCAAGTGATTGGCTCATGCCTGCTGGTGTTTGCGCCGATCTTATTTGCCGGTGTCATTTTTGCTGCATCATTCAAGCGGACCACGGAACCCGACCGTGCTTTTGGCGTCAACATCGCCGGCGCCATGGTGGGTGGGTTGGCCGAATATAGCTCGATGCTGCTGGGCTTTCAGTATGTGGTGCTGGTTGCCATTCTGTTCTACGCATTGTCTGCTCTCGGCTTGAGACGAGCAGACGGCGCGGCGGTGGACGAGGCGTCCGCGGAACCAGTAGCTGCAGAGGTCTAACGAAAGATGCGATTCTGTTTGTGTGGGTCTCGCTCATGCGGTGGCCCCATAAGGTCAGGTGTGAAACTCTCAAGTGGGGAAGGGGTCGAGCGAAGCGACGCCCCCGCTCAAGCGCAGCGTCCCCGTCGCTCTAAGAACGCTCAGTCTTAAGT
>JBPCKD010000052.1:0-48084 GCA_051004635.1 Pyrinomonadaceae bacterium | reverse complement strand
TTCTTCCTATCTCCCCTTCTCCTCCCCGCCCCCCCCCCCCCGCCCCCCCCCCCCCCCCCTCCCCCCCCCCCCCCCCCCCCCCCCCCCCTCCCCCCCCCCCCCCCCCCCCAAGGAGCTGAATCCGCACTCCAAAGAGAGCCCGTTCGAAAGTGAATCAAGCGTGCTCGCTCTTTGCCGAACGTAAGAGCCTCTAACCAACGATCTTGGTTCTCACGGTCAACTTATCGACTCTGGCGAGGTTGACCTCAAATCCGATTCCCGGTCCGCCCGGCGCCGCGATGGTCCCTGTGGAAGAGACTGTCACTGGCGGATCGATGATGTCCTCTTGCCAATATCTCGCGCTCGCCGACACATCGCCCGGCAAGGTGAATCCTTCCAGCGTAGCCATCGCTATGTTGTGAGCGCGACCTATGCCGGATTCAAGCATACCACCGCACCAAACAGGTATTAGATTCTCACGACAAACCCGCTCAACCTCTTTCGCCTGCGAGTGTCCGCCCACGCGGCCAAGTTTCACATTTACTATTCGACATGAAGCTAGCGCCACCGCATGTTGTGCGTCTTCCCGCTTGCGAATCGATTCGTCCAGGCAGATCGGGGTGGTGATCTGCTTCTGGAGTTCAGCATGATCGAAAATATCGTCGTGTGCGAGCGGCTGTTCGATCATCATCAGATCAAACTGGTCCAGCGCTTTGAACAACGCAACATCTGACAGCGTGTAGGCGGAATTTGCATCCGCCATTAAGCGGATGCCTGGAAACTGCCGGCGCACTTGCTCGACAATATTCACGTCCCAACCCGGCTTTATCTTGATCTTTATCCGCTGGTAGCCGGCCGCCAGTTCCGTCTCGATCTTCTCCAGTAGTGCTTCGGGCGTGTTTTGAATACCAATAGACACCCCGCAGGAAATCTCTGTCCTGACGCCCCCCAGATGTTTCCACAGCGGCAGCCCTGCTTTTTTTGCCTCCAGGTCCCAACCAGCAGTCTCGATCGCCGCTTTGGCCATGCGATGGCCCCGCACCGGTTTCATCAACGATAAGATCTGCCGAGCACTTTCAACGGTCTTATTCAGAACCATCGGAGCAAGAAACCGGGTAAGTGTCGCCCAGGCAGTCTCGGTCCACTCATCGCTGTAGAACGGCCCTTCCCCGGCGGTACATTCCCCCCAGCCTTCCGCGCCATCCTTATCGACCACACGCGCGAGCACAATGCGCCGTTCAGTGGTGCGGCCAAAACTCGTTTCGAAGAAGTGGATTAATGGGAGGCGGATTTCGCGCAGTTCAACCGAAGATATGATCACAGATAACGAACTCCATGAAAGAGTTTAAGCAATAAAGATTGCGGCAATTATGCCCATGGTTGGCGCGTTTGTCAGCCTGGCCTCGAATATCGATGTTAAATCCTCGTGAAGATGCAAAATCTCTGGCAACGCTTCCACAAGATGATGCAAAAAACCCAGTATCTCGCCTTGACCTGATGCAAGAATGCTGGTAAAAACTTCGCACATTCCTAAACCTTGTTTCTGGTTTGTCCCCAGATAAAAGTTCGGAACTCTTTGGTAATTAGCTTTGAAAGGACTGATCTATGCCTAATCGCCCCCGCTTCACGTCGCGGACTCGCGTACTCATTGCCCTTGCTTCCTTTTTTGCGGTTTCTCTATTTGTTTACCAAATGTATTTTGCCAACCGCGCGCAGGCCATATCATCGACGATTGTCATAAGTCAGGTCTATGGTGGTGGCGGAAACTCGGGGGCGACCCTCAAAAACGACTTCATAGAACTATTCAACCGAGGTGGCAAACTCGGATCAGGCTGACGGTGACGGTGATGGCATTGGGAACACGTGCGATCCGAATCTAAACGACGGGCCGACCGGCGATCTCGATGGAGACGGCGTGTTTAACAATGTGGACAACTGCCCGACGACGTCAAATCCGAATCAGCTCAACACTGATGGTGACGCTCTGGGCGACGCCTGCGATGCCGACGACGACAACGATGGCGTGCCCGATGCTACAGACAATTGTCCGCTCACGGCCAACACGTCTCAGACAGACACCGACGGTGATGGCGCAGGCAACTCGTGCGATTCGGACGACGACAACGATGGAGTGCCTGATGCTACAGACAATTGTCCGCTGACGGCCAACACCGGCCAGGCAGACAATGACCACGACGGTCTCGGAGACGCCTGCGACGCGGACGATGATAACGATGGCGTTCCGGATGCCACAGACAATTGTCTGCTCACGGCCAACTCCGCTCAGACAAACACTGACGGTGATGGCAGCGGCGACGCGTGCGACTCCGATGATGACAACGACGGCGTCGCTGATACTGCCGACAACTGTCCCCTAACGGCCAATCCTGATCAGGCCAACAACGACGGTGACGCCTTCGGCGATGTCTGTGATCCGGACGACGACAACGACGGCGTCGCTGATACTGCCGACAATTGTCCGCTAACCGCCAACCCCGACCAGGCCAACAATGACGGTGATGCCTTCGGCGATGTCTGCGATTCGGACGACGACAACGATGGAGTCCTGGACGGCTTAGACAATTGTCCCTTCACAGCTAATCCAAGCCAAGCTAACAATGATGGTGACGCACTGGGCGACGTCTGCGACCCGGACGATGACAACGATGGTGTCGCGGATACCAGCGACAACTGCCCGTTTACCGTTAATCCGGACCAGGCCGATACCGACGGTGACGGAGTTGGTAATACTTGCGATTTTGACGACGATGGTGATGGTGTACTTGACGGATCGGACAACTGCCCGCTGATAGCCAACCCCGACCAGGCCGATTTTGACCTGGATGGAGTTGGTGATGTCTGCGATGCGATAACGGGGCCGCCGGTGAATAAGGATCAGTGCAAGAACGAAGGGTGGAGGCGATTCACTGCACCTTCCTTCTCAAATCAGGGACAGTGCGTTGAGTATGTAAACGCCCTGCCGACACCTTAAAAAGCTGCTGAGAGGCTTTGCCTTCGTGTAAACGCCTCCCACTTGCAAACGGGCGGGTATCCTTAAAAGGATCCGCCCGTTTATGTTTAGGGACGAACGGAGACTGATGAAAAGCGACAAAGAGATCCTAACTGACTTGAAATGGGCAATCAGAGGGTTATTGGTAATGAGCGAATCAGACTACCCTTTTGAATTGATCCAGTGGGATGGTCGAACGCCTATTACACCCGAATACCTGCGTGGCGTTAGCGAACGGAAAGAGGATTCGGCCATAGAGGAAACCGATGTGGCTGCGTTCCTCGGAGTAAATGAGCAATTTAGAAACGTGTTATCCGTGTTGAAGAGTAATCTTGACGACATCAAAGTCTACAAGGTGGGCGTCATCAATATTCCAGTGTATATAGTCGGACGCAGCGCGGAAGGCAACTGGCTGGGAGTCTCAACCCGATTAATTCAGACTTAAAGGCGAGGATGAACGGTGGGTTATTCAGTCGTAACGAGTTCCCTGTTATTGAGTGCCGCGTGCATCGTATGCCAGGGAAGCGAAGCGCATTTGACGCGCACCGGAAACTCCCGCACACGCGAGAAAATCTTTAAATTGCCCGTACGGTCCTCGGAGCCAGCCTCATGATCTTCGCTGTTCACCATTCGATGATGCTACTGTTTCAGACTTAGCCGGCTTCTGAAAAAGCAAGTACGATCCACGAAATCACACGAAACCGCACGAAAGGAAGGCCTAGTTCGATTGCTTCGTGTAATTTCGTGGATCGCAGTACTGCGGGGAGAAAGGCCTATTCAGTGGACACGATTTCTTCATTGTTAAGGGCGGCGTGCATTGTATGCCACGCAAGCGAAGCACACTTTACCCTCACAGGTATTTTTCGCACTCCAGCAAAAATCTTGAGATGCCCTAATTGATTGGGGGTTACTTGTTCATCGAGATCACCGGTGACCATCCGATGGAACTCGTCAAAGAGGGTTTCTGCCTCTTTACGGCTCTTACCTTTTAAAGCTTGCGTCATCATGCTCGCCGCAGCTTTGGAAATCCTGCAACCCTCCCCCTCAAAGCTGATGTCTTTAATTATGCCGTCCTCGTCTTGCAGATAAACTACCAGCTTGTCTCCGCATACGGGGTTGAAACCAACAGACTTTCGATTGGCTAACTCCATCTTACGAAAGTTGCGCGGTTTTTTGTCATGCTCTTCCAAGACTTCATTGTACAGCTCGCGAATATCCCACATTTTAGCCTAAGACCTCTATTACGGTTTCAACGGCCTGAATGAACACATCGATCTCTTTCTTGGTGTTATAAAAGGCAAACGAAGCTCGCGTTGTGGCGGGCACATTGAAATACTGCATTACAGGTTGTGCGCAGTGGTGACCCGCACGTACGGCGATACCTTCATGATCCAATATAGTTCCTATGTCGTGCGGATGAATGTCATCGATAACGAATGAGAGCACGCTGATTTTCTCTCGCGCAGTACCAATAATCCGTACACCTTCGATTGCCGTGAGCCGCTCGGTGGCGTAGCGCAGTAACTCGTGCTCATGCGCTTCAGCCTTGACCCGATCGATGGAGTTCAAATAATCAATCGCGGCACCCAGACCTATCTGAGAAGCAATTGCCGGCGTGCCCGCTTCCATCTTGTTCGGCAGATCAGCATAAGTGGTTTTTTCAAACGTGACGCTTCTGATCATATCGCCGCCGCCCTGGAAGGGATTCATCCTCTCCAGCACTTCGGCCTTGCCATATATGATTCCGCTCCCGGTGGGCGCAAACATTTTATGCCCTGAGAAGGTATAGAAATCGCAATCGAGGTCTTGAACGTCAACCAGCATGTGCGGGGCGCTTTGAGCGCCATCAATCAGGACGGGCACCCCATATTTGTGCGCCTGATCGATCATGCGCTTAACCGGATTTACCGTGCCCAGCGCATTTGAGACATGGGTAAAGGCAACGAACTTCGTCTTTTCGTTCAGGAGCGCATCGTATTCGTCTTGTAGCAACTCACCGGCGTCATTCATCGGAATCACCCGGAGTGTTGCGCCCTTTTCTTCGCAGAGCATCTGCCAGGGGACGATGTTCGCATGGTGCTCCATTGCCGAGATGATGATCTCGTCACCCGGGCCAATGAACTTGCGTCCATAGCCGTGCATCACGAGATTGATCCCTTCCGTGGCGCCACGAACAAAAATACATTCCTTCGCTTCGCGGGCATTGATGAAGCGCTTGACCTTCTCGCGCGCGCCTTCATAAGCCGTCGTCGCCCTCTGGCTTAGATAATGAACGCCGCGATGGATGTTGGAATGCTCGTCTTCGAGGTAAATACTGCCGCGGTCGATGACTACCTGCGGAACTTGTGAGGAAGCCGAATTGTCCAGGTAAACCAGTGGCTTCCCATTCACAATCTGGCGAAGCACAGGGAAATCTTCGCGGATGCGAGCCACATCAAAGCCAGGTTTCGCGTGCGGTTCTGATAAGACAGATTTCTCGATTGTTGCCATAGGAAATAACGACTCAAGCCAGCATCATGCGCGCGGGCTGCAGCGAACGCTGGAACGGATTTAGAACTAAACCCAACTCTTCGAGGGTCACAACGCCTAACAATGCCTCGTCTCCGGGTTCACCCAGAATCACGGGTGTGTGCCCTTCTCCCTGCGGCAGTTCAATGTAAGCTTCTGAAATATTGCGCTCGACATGAGTTCCATCCGCCAGAGTGAACGTCATCCTGCGCTTGGGAGAGAGTTTGATCTCCTTCCAGCTCGCTTCAGGCAGCAAGGTATACTTTGCGCCGCTGTCAACGAGGAACTCAACCCTTGTCTTCTCCCCGGTTGGACCGGCTACTGTTCCTTCAACGTAGACGATACCCATTGATTCGTCTCCTGTCAGCGGAAAGTTCTAGCCGCTGGAATCGCTCAAGCAGTTTAGAGTTCAACCTTCAAGTCGCGATTCTGAACACACGCAAGCTAAAGCTTGGACTCTGAACTTCTTGAACTCTAAACTGCTTGAACTAAGCCTCCAGGCGCGCGTTCAATCGATTTAGAACCGCTTCATCCAGCTGCGCTCTGATCGATTCGATCTTTATCTTGCCAATCACTTCTTCCGCAAAGCCGTAAGTCAACAGATTGCGCGCCAGGTCGTGGTGAATTCCTCGCGTCTGCAGATAAAACAATTCATCTTCATCAATCTGCCCAACGGCTGCGCCATGAGCGCACTTAACATCATCAGCCAGAATTTCCAGTTGCGGCTTTGTATCCACGCGAGCTTCATTTGACAGCAACAAATTCTTATTCGTCTGCATGGCGTCGGTCTTTTGCGCATCGTGGCGAACAAAGACCTTGCCGTTGAATACCGCGCGCGACTTACCGTCGAGAATTCCCTTATACAGCTGATGGCTGGTGCAATGAGGCTTTCTGTGATCGATTAGCGAGTGGGTGTCCGCGTGTTGGCCCGTAGTGACCAGATACAAACCGTCAACCCAACACTCCGCACCCTCGTTGTCCATCGTCGCGTTAATGTCGTGTCTCGAGAGCTCCGCGCCAAAGGTGATCGTGGTTGCGTCGTAACTCGAATTCGACCCTAAGTCAATCATCGTCGTGGCAACGTGAAAGGCCCGGGCGCTCTCGCGCTGTACCTTATAATGCTCGAGCCGCGCCCCGTCTTTGAGTACAAGCTCAACCACGGCGTTCGTAAAATATGATGCGTCGCGAGTGCCGGCATAGCTTTCAATCACAGTCGCGCTGCTGTTCTCTTCGGCAACCAATAGCACGCGAGGAAAATTTGCCGTCTGGACGTCATCCGAGATGAATAGCAGATGAATGGGCGCCTCAACTATGACGCCTTTTGGAATGCAAACGAACACGCCATGCGAAATGAAGGCCGTATTTAGAGCAGTGAAACCATTGGCCACGTAGTCGGCCTGTTGCGCGAGATGCTTCCACGCGATTTCGCCATACCGATCATCCGAAATCGCCTGCGATAGATCCATGGCAACTACTTCCGGAGGCAGACCGGTTAACGAACACAGATCGCTGCGCAGTATGCCGTTAACGAAAACCAACTGACTGTCTTTGGCCTCAACGCATCCGAAGGTTGCCAGCTCGCCATCATCGGATCCAAAGCGTGCCGCTCGGATCGACGTCGCCGGCTTGAAGTCAATCCTTGCGATTGGTGCGACGTTGGTATATTTCCACTCTTCATCTTTTACCGAGGGAAAGCCCAACTCCTGAAAAGACTCCATCGCACTCTCGCGCAAGCGTTTTAGCCATGATCCAGGCGTGTCTGGCTGAGTCTCCTGAAGCGCTCGGAATGCCTCGTGGTAAGAATTCTCTCTCGTTATTATTTCAGTAACCATGTTCGTTAACTTGCCTGCGCGCCGACACCTGTCGTTTCCGGATCCGCCGTTTTGAGCCAGTCGTAGCCCTTCTGTTCGAGTTCGAGTGCCAATTCCTTGCCGCCCTCTTTGACGATAAGACCGTTGGCCAGCACGTGCACGTAGTGAGGCACGATGTAATTGAGCAGGCGCTGATAATGCGTCACCAGGATAATGGCGTTTTCCGCAGTGTGCAGTTGATTGACTCCGCCGGCGACGATTCGCAGCGCGTCGATGTCCAAACCGGAATCAGTTTCGTCAAGAACGGATAGCTTAGGCTCGAGCACTGCCATTTGCAGAATCTCGTTGCGTTTCTTTTCGCCACCGGAGAAGCCTTCGTTAACGGAGCGCGTCATAAAGCTGGCATCCATCTCAACTACCTTGGCTCGCTCCTTCAAGAGGTCCTTGAATTCAAGGGGATCAAGCTCTTCTTCACCGAGGTGCTTGCGCTTCTCGTTGTAAGCAAGTCGGAGAAACTGCGCATTGGAAACTCCGGGCACTTCGATTGGGTATTGAAATGCCATGAAGACCCCTTCCCGGGCGCGCTCATCGGGAGCCATCTCGAGCAGGTTTTTCCCTTCGTAGATAACCTCGCCCTGAGTCACTTCGTAAGCGGGATGCCCGGCAAGAACTTTGGCCAGCGTAGATTTGCCCGAGCCATTGGGGCCCATGATGGCGTGAATCTCACCTTTCTTCACGGTCAGGTTGATCCCCTTCAGAATTTCATTGCCATCAATGCCCGCATGTAAGTTTTTGATTTCTAACACCTATGATTGCTCCTCATTCAAATCAAATGACACGGTGACACGGAGACGCGGCGACACGGGGAAAAGCAGGTCACCGCGTCACCCCATCGCCGCGTCTCTCACCCGACGCTGCCTTCGAGCTTCATGCCCAGAAGCCGTTGCGCTTCGACAGCAAACTCCATCGGTAACTGCAAAAACACGTCCTTGCAGAAACCGTTAATAATCAACGACACGGCGTCTTCCTGTGAAATGCCGCGTTGCTGGAGATAGAACAACTGCTCTTCGCTAATCTTCGAAGTTGACGCTTCATGCTCCACACTCGAAGTGTTGTTCATCACCTCTATGTATGGGAAAGTATTCGCCCCGCTATTAGAACCGATCAACATCGAATCACACTGCGTATAGTTTCGGGCGTTATCGGCTTTTGGCATCACCTTCACCAGGCCGCGATAGCTGTTATTCGACTTGCCTGCGGCAATTCCCTTCGAAATTATCGTCGAGCGAGTATTCTTGCCCAAATGGATCATCTTGGTTCCCGTGTCGGCCTGCTGCGCATGATTGGTCAGGGCAACTGAATAAAACTCGCCTATCGAATTGTCACCCTGCAGGATGCAGGACGGATACTTCCAGGTGATGGCCGAACCGGTTTCAACCTGGGTCCACGAAATCTTCGAATTCCGGCCGGCGCATTTGCCACGCTTGGTGACGAAGTTGTATATGCCACCCACGCCTTCTTCATCGCCCGCATACCAGTTTTGGACGGTGGAATACTTAATCTGAGCGTCGTCCAGCGCGACCAACTCGACAACTGCGGCGTGCAATTGGTTCTTATCAAACTTAGGAGCAGTGCAACCTTCGAGGTAAGAAACGTATGAACCTTCCTCAGCAACTATCAATGTCCGTTCAAACTGTCCTGACTCTGAGTTGTTAATTCTGAAGTAGGTCGAGAGTTCCATCGGACAGCGCACGCCCCTGGGAATAAAACAGAACGAACCATCGGAAAACACTGCGCTGTTGAGCGCCGCAAAGAAGTTGTCGTTTGTAGGAACTATCGAGCCAAGATACTTTTTTATCAGATCCGGATAATCGCGAATCGCTTCCGTAAACGAACAGAAGATGACTCCATGCTTCTTGAGTTTTTCTTTATAGGTGGTAGCTACCGAAACCGAGTCGAAAACCGCATCAACCGCGACGCCGGCGAGCTGCTTCTGTTCTGTCAGCGGAATGCCGAGCTTTTCAAAGGTGCGCAAGAGCTCCGGATCTACTTCGTCAAGGCTCGCCTTGGTAGCCTTTAGCTTCGGAGCGCTGTAGTAAATGACGTCCTGATAGTCGATCTCGGGGTATGAAATGTTTGGCCAGTGCTTCGGCTCCGTCATCGTCAACCAATGCCGATAAGCCTTTAGCCGAAATTCCAACATCCAGTCGGGCTCATTCTTTTTCTCAACGATTAGTCGAATGGTATCTTCAGACAATCCACGGGGAATAACGTCAGACTCGATGTCTGTTACGAAACCGTATTTGTATTCCTGCTTGCCTAATAGTTCTACTGTGCTCATCTGTTTATCAATCCCTACTGGTCTATCAATTCGGAAGTCTCATAAAGCTTGTCTCGGGATCACACTTGCACGCGGCTCGATTCCGTTCTTTGCATCTGCCTTGTGCCCTGAATTTTGTGTAGCACCGCATCAACGTTTGCCTCGGTGCCGAGCAGTTGCGACAAAGTAATCTCCGATAGAGCATTGTCGACAATCTGGTGCAGTTCGACGATCACGGGCCTGATTCCACAGTCGCCCGTATGAACACAAGACTCAAGCACCCCCGCGTAGCTCTTGCAGTGAGTCTCCACGCGCTCATCGTCCAGCACGCTTATGACCTCGTTTAGGTGAATGTCTGAAGCCGGCCTCGAGAGCCGATAACCACCTTTAGTTCCCCGTTGCGATTGCACGAGTCCGGCCTTATTTAGGATCCACATAAGCTTTCCGGCATTCGCGACGGAAATTCCTTCCAGGGCCGCGATCTGTCCAAGGGTCAGCGATTCCCGCTGCGCCTCAGCCCGCGCCAGCTGGAGCAGACAACGTAAACCGTATTCTTCCTGGGCCGATATCTTCATAAGTCGTTACTGAACTGGAAGCAGTTTAACTAATCCTTACTTTTAAGTCAACATTAGTAACCCAACTGATCTCATGGAGATAAACAGCTTCCGGTAGGCTAGAAACCGGACTTGTCCGCCTCGCGCGGCGGGGCACAAATTGCCCTGTTTAAACCTTGAGCTGCCAGTCTTTATAGTTGGAGTCCTAGAAGGCTAAAGCGTGAAATTGAAGTCGATATAGCCGGTGAAACGCACCTGTTGGCCCGGACCCGCAATTCCCTCAAAGAACCACTGTCGAGCAGCGTCCTCTGCCACCTGCCTCAGAAGCGGAGGACCCTCTGAGCTTGATACTTCAATGACTCTGCCGTTTTCGTCGACAACCACATGGACTCTCACCAAGCCTGCGGCGCCAGCCCTCTTGGCCAGAGGTGGATAACGCGGCAAGACTCTCCTGGACGCCTTCGCATTAAGCAATCCAAAGTCGCTCAGAGGTTGGTCTTTGGTTGAGGCTGACGCCGCTTCTGCGTCAGGCTTGGATTGTAAAGGGGATTGCGATGGGAATTGTGACGGGGACTGAGATGTAGATTGCGAAATCTCGGGTTCGTTAGACGATCGTGGTTGGGGGGCGTCTACGCTTTTCTCAGAGGATTTTTTCTCTGCGACTTCAGAGCCTCGCCTTGTAGAGTATGGCGAGGATGACGGAGTTTTGGTCGACTTAACTTTCGCCGGTGGTAATGCTGAAATGCCGCTGATTGCCGCAATCTGTGTTGGGGAAGAAGCAAGCAGTTCGCGTGCAATCACATATTCACCTGACCATTTAGCCTGATCCTCACCGTCCCTTGCCAGCGACAGTCGAATTCCAAGAACATCCTCGAGCAGTGACAGAGAATCGTAAGCCTTCCTTTCGTTTGAAATCTCTTTCGCCTGGACAATCATTCGCTCAAGGAATGATCGGAGACGTTCGAGGTCAGTAACTGCTTCGACCGGCAGGCTTGAATCATTGGTATTGATCCCGAAAACTCGGTAGCGGGTTAGGTGCATACGGGCGCCATTGACGGCCTGACCAGCGAGCGCGAAGTAGGTTCGAACCGAGTCGCCATTTTGCACCGAGCGAAAGCGAAAACTCTCTTCGAGAAGTGATTCCGCCCTCCCGTAGTTCCCTGCCTCCAAATAAATGCTCATTAACATGACAGAAGTAATGTTACGAATAGCAGAGTCCTGCGTCTTAGCCCTTACGGATTCGAGCTCGCTCGAGGCAGTCTCAAGCTGGTGAGCGGCAATCAGTGCTCGCGCGCGATGAATGCGGGTCTGAATGACGGCCTCTACGGACGCACTTAAGTCAGCGGGAGCCGGTGCTTCTTGCACTGGATTCGGGGACGATTG
Source organism: Pyrinomonadaceae bacterium (assembly GCA_051004635.1). Taxonomy (GTDB): domain Bacteria; phylum Acidobacteriota; class Blastocatellia; order Pyrinomonadales; family Pyrinomonadaceae; genus PSRF01. The sequence continues at coordinate 36,519 of JBPCKD010000052.1, read as the reverse complement.
TGCTTGCAGCCCAGCGCAGAAAGAAATGACCAAAGCTAGTGGCAGGAGAGCTCTTAGGGACGTCAGTGCACGTCTCGATATTTCAATTCGATTCACTACATTTTGCTCCTAATAAATGCAAAAGCGAGCCTTATGCTCGCTTACCAGCTCATCTCATAATGGCCGTTTATTATCATTCGGATCGGGGCAGGATGGCAAGTGTTGGCTGAGTCGGAAGTGCTCCGTTAGTTGTGTTGCTGGCTAGAGGTTTCTGGCGTGGCACTTCTTGAACTTTATTGGCTTCCCGCTCGAATCTGTAGCGCCGCAAGGACAAGGAGCGTTAGGGGGAACCGCAGACTTTAGAGCGCGGTTATGCTCTTGGACGTAATCAACTCCAAAAAGCGATAGCATTCGGAAAGTAAGCCAAGTCTTTCCGTTATAGTTGGTGATGCAAGAATCACCGGCAGCAATGATGTCCATACCAATTATCGCGCCAAAACCGCCAACCACGTTCGGGCTTTCTGTTACTAGCAAGCCGGGAACTCCTACATTATTCGGCAGAACGAAGTTAACCAAATTGGGTCGGATGCTTACTTGTTCCATCGGCGTGTTGCACGTCCACAAGTCCCACAGGAACCAACGATAACTTCTCAGCCGTTGTCTTAGTTATGACACTTCTAGAAGCGCCAGTATCCCAGAGGGCGTTCACTGGTTCATAAGGGTTGCTGGGGAATGGCTGGATATTGGGATCGAACGCTTTACAAACTCTGATCTGAATGATGAGTCGATTCGCCCGCCCATCAGCCTTGAGAGTAAAGGCCGTGTAGTTCGGGAGAGCCCTCTTCATTCGTTAGTAAAAATGCCCTGCGTCGATATACAAACTGTGTATGCACTTGGCCCGGGGGAGCATGGCTGAATCATGAACGAGCCGGGTTCGTATCGCTCTTCGGCTTTCAGATATGCCGCAAGTGGCGTGTCGCAAACCTCAACGACCTGACAATCCTTTATAACAAGAGTCTTGTCGCCGTATTTAGCAACTAGATCGTCTTGGTTGGCGATGAAGAATTCTAAGTCCTTTTCGAACATACAGAGGGTGCCTCAGCAGGTAGTGTACCAGAACGAGGGGTGCCAGTGTATCCCATCTACAGTCCGAAATGTCAACCTCTTGGGTTGTTTAGGGTTTACGCTGTTAATAATCGGATGGTGTCTTAATTGTGCGTTGGTAAGGCGCCAGAAGAAGCCCAACCTAAGGACAATTAGATCGCACTTGATGCCCTCCCTAAAGGGTTGGGCTACCGCCCCCGGTTCGCCAGTCGATTAACTATTCTGGCTGACCTCCCAGGCTCGCCAGGCTTTTGATTACTTGTTCGCGAAAAACGCGCGCTTTGTCCTTGATCGCGGCCTCATCGAGAGTTAACAACCGCCGGTCGCGCATCACTATCCGGCCATTGATAATGACTGTTTGGACATCGGAAGCTTTGGTCGCATACACAAGGTGAGAATAGACATTGTAGAGCGGTATTTGATTGAGGGCATCGCGCTCAACGAGGACCAGGTCGGCCCGCTTTCCTGTCTCTATAGAACCAATGTCTTTCTCCAGGTGGAGTGCCTGGGCGCCTCGGATTGTGGCAAGCTCAAAAGCTTGTTCGGCCGAAATAACTTTAGGGTCGCCGCTAAACACTTTGTGAAGTTTGGCCACCGTGTCCATCTCTTCCCACATGCTCAAATCATTATTCGAGGCGGCGCCGTCTGTGCCTAATCCAACCTTAACTCCCTCCTTCAACATCTTCGGAAGGGGGGCCACGCCTGCGGCCAGCTTCATATTTGATTGCGGATTGTGGACTACTCCCACTCCAGCTTGTTTCAGAATCCCGATCTCGCCCGCGTTGGGCCAAACAACGTGGGCCGCAATGACTCGTTCATTCAGGAATCCGATTCGCGACAGATAATCTATCGGACTCGCGCCCTTAGCTTTCAAACTATCATCCACTTCTCTCTTCGTCTCTGAAATGTGCGTCACAATCGGAGCGCCCGTTCGGTCGGAGAAAGCCCGAACAGCCTTGAGGTGCTCTTCAGAGACAGTGTAGGGAGCGTGGGGAGCTATCGCTGGAGTTATAAGTTCGTGGCCCTTCCATTTCTGAACAAATCTTTCGACATAAGCCATTGCCTCGGCATTGGTCTTGTTATCCGCGACCGGAAAGTCGATTACAGTCTCCCCCAAAACTCCTCGTACACCAGCTTTGGCTGTTTCATCGGCGATGGCGTCTTCGAAGTAATACATATCGCAGTAGGTCGTAGTCCCGCCGCGAATCATTTCCGCCAAACCCAGACGTGTTCCCGCGCGCACGAATTCCTCGGAAACGTTTTTGGCTTCCGCCGGAAAGATAAATTTTGTGAGCCAGTCCTGAAGATCGAGGTCGTCGGCCAGACCTCTAAACAACGTCATGGGAATGTGCGTATGTCCATTGATAAGACCGGGGATAATGATTTTGTCTCGGGCGTCAACGGTTTGGGTCGATGTGAAACGTCTAATAATGTCTTTGCGTTGGCCCACGGCGACGATGCGCCCGTTTTCGATGGCCACTCCGGCGTCCTCTATCACTCGATGCCCTTTGTCCATGGTGACGAGCGTGCCATTCAGCACCAGGAGATCTACTGACTTCATACGTGTTCCCCTCCGTTGTGCAGCCGCAGGGAAGGCCGGCCCAACAATCGTGGCGATAATTAAGACGATGGTGATAAATGTTTTCTTCGACATAAAGGATTACTTCGCAGCTCCGCTGAGAAAGCGCGCGTCGAAAGCGCGCGGCAACAGTTCTTCGATGTTACATGTCTGGGTTTCGCCCCGAAGGTTCGCCAGCACAATGGTTGCGTCCTTGCAAAACTCGTGAATGATTTGCCGGCACGTTCCGCAGGGCGGTGTTAGCGAGTGCGTGTCAGCTACTATTGCCAGGTCCGTAAATTCTCTTTCGCCTTCAGACAAGGCCTTCCAGATGGCCACGCGTTCCGCGCAGACCGTCAGACCATAGCTGGCGCTCTCAACATTGCAGCCCGTGTAAACTTTGCCACCCGCAGTTTTCACCGCGGCTCCGACCAGAAAGTTTGAAAAAGGGGCCACGGATTGTAAGCGCGCGGCCTTCGCTGTTTCGATTAACTGCTCAAAATTCTCTTCGCTCAAGATTGGCCTCCAACCGAGGTTAAAGCGCCAGCCAACCTCTCACGGATCTTCCCACTAATTAAGTCTATGCTCACAAGATTATGACCGCCTTCCGGAATGATGACATCTGCGTAACGCTTCGAAGGTTCGATGAATTGCATGTGCATTGGCCGCACGGTAGCGAGGTATTGCTCGATCACAGATTCAACTGTGCGGCCCCGCTCCGCGACATCGCGCCGCAAACGGCGAATAAAACGAATGTCGTCGGGTGTATCAACAAAAACTTTGACGTCCAATTGTTCGAGCAGCCGTGGATCGGCAAAGATGAGGATGCCTTCGACGATTACAATCGGCTTGGGTTCGACCGCGCGCGTTTCATGCGATCGAGTATGGGTGCGGAAATCGTAAATCGGGAGATCAATCGGCTCGCCGGCTCTCAATTTTCGCACGTGGTTGACAAGCAGATCGTTATCGAGCGCATCGGGGTGATCGAAGTTGGCAAGCTGGCGATAGTCGAGCGGCATATCCTTGAGGTTACGGTAGTAGGAATCCTGCTGAATGAAAACGACTTCACTCGCTTCAACCGTTTCCAGGATGCGGTTTGCTACCGTTGTCTTTCCTGATCCGGTCCCGCCGGAAATGCCAATAATTAGACTCACAAAAACTCTTCTCTCATCAGTTTCCTGAAGATAGGTCCTATTGGCCCTATATTACTGAGCCTTCGCTATCACCCGTCGAAGCAGCTTGGTAAATGTTTCTCGCACTCGCTCGCCAGTCTCCATTACCTCTTCATGGTTGATTGGGGTTCCACTTATGCCGGCAGCCATGTTGGTGATGCAGGAGATGCCCAGGACGTTCATGCCCATATGACGGGCAACGATAGCTTCAGGGACGGTGCTCATGCCAACTGCATCCGCTCCAAAAGCGCGAAGCATGTGAATCTCAGCCGGCGTCTCGTAACTTGGGCCCGCAAGTGCTGCATAGATACCGCGCCTTACCATAACTCCCAGGTCGCTGGCCTCTTCAACTACTCGCTCCTGCAACTCGCGAGAATAAACTTCTGACATGTCAGGAAAACGCGGCCCGAAACGTTCATCGTTTGGCCCACGCAGTGGATTAACTCCCATCAGATTCAAATGATCGCTTATGACCATCAGGGCGCCCTGGCTTAGTTCCACATCGATTCCGCCGGCAGCATTAGTCAGGATCAGGGTTTCGATGCCAAAGAGCTTGAACGTTCTGACTGGAAAAGTGACTTGCTCGAGGGAATATCCTTCGTAATAGTGAACTCGTCCCTGCATTGCCAGGACCGGCACGCCCTCAACCTTGCCGATAACCAAACTACCCGCATGCCCTTGCGCCGTCGACGTCACAAAGCCCGGAATCTCCTGATACGGAATACGGACTGAGTCTTCAAACTCCTCGGCAAAACCGCCGAGACCACTTCCCAGCACGATCGCAAGACGCGCTTCCTCCGATTTGCGCGCTCGAATCGTGCCTGCCGCATGTTCAGCGCGCGAGTAGAGATCCATCTTGGCCATTCCTTCAACCATCTCTAGTTTAGTCAGTATCGCCTGCGGTAACACCCAGCCTGGAAGGCTGTCAGATAGTAGCCGGTGGTCGCAGCGTAGCGGAGACCACCGGACCAAACGCAGATGATTCCACACCCTGACAGGGTGTCAGAAAACCGTTGCACCCCGCCAGGGTGCGGAAAAACTGTTCGATGCTCTCCGGTGGTCTTCTACCACCGGCTACTATCTGACAGCCCTCCAGGCTGAAATCCGGTCGCAGCCCTTTCCACAGAGTCTCGCTAGCGGGCGACTTACCTCGCTGAGCGGCGTGAACCTATCTTTCCTTCTCGTATGGAATCCCGAGCGAGCGCGGGGGCCGTGACGATCCAATAAAACCTGCCAACACAATAATCGTCAGGAGGTAGGGGACCATTTGAATAAACTGCACTGGAATGTCGTCGCCGGACGGTAGCTTTACCACTCCCTGCATTTGAATCGTTATTGCTTCCGTTAAGCCGAACAGAAGACAGGCGAGAAGCGTTTGCACTGGACGCCACTTTCCAAAAATCAATGCAGCAAGAGCAATAAACCCGCGGCCCGAGGTCATATTTCGCGTAAACAGAGACGACTGGCCAATTGAAAGATACGCTCCGCCAATCCCCGCGAGCACTCCCGACAATAACACGCCGGCATACCTCATTCGCGCGACTCGCACCCCGGCAGCATCAGCAGCCTCTGGGTTTTCACCGACGGAGCGCAGACGCAACCCGAATGGAGTTTTGTATAGAACATACCAGCTAATCGGAACCATAGCGAAGGCGATCACAATAGGCGTCCATGGTATCAGTTGCTCCTTGGGGAGGTGTGGGGTCGAACCGGAGGAAAGGAAAAATGCGCCGCTCAGGAAAGCAGGCATGCCAATCATAAGGATGTTGATGGCTGTGCCTGTGACTACTTGATCGGCTCTATAACGAATGCAGGCAACTGCGTGAATTGCCGCAATCAACATTCCGGCTAACATGCCCGCAGCCAGTCCGACAAAGGGGTTGCCCACCGCATAGGTCACGGCGGCGGCCGTGAACGCTCCGGCCAACATCATCCCTTCGAGGGCGATGTTGATGACACCCGCACGCTCCGAGAACAATCCGCCCAGGGCTGCCAGAATTAATGGAGTCGACAGCCGGATGGTCGACCAGATGAGTGCGATGGTGAATATTTCTGCCATTGCCTTTACCCTTTGGATTTATCCTTTAGGCCGTTCCATGTCCGACCAACTTTTAGTTTGTCGTTCGTTCGAGTCTCAGTTCAAATTGTGTCCATCGACGAACCTCGACAAACTGAAGTGTGTCGGACCAGGGCCGTTACACTTTCCCACGTTTCAGCAAACCAAACTTCGCAAACGGCCCTCGGAAGAGAGCTTCCGCCGCCACAAACAGAATGATCGTCCCTTGCAAAACCTGGACAATGTCCTTGGTCACGTGTTCGGTGAAAGCGTCTACCGGAATCCCGCCGCGTTGAAGAATCGCAAACAGCAGCGCCGATATGATGACACCTACCGGATGGTTGCGTCCCAGGAGGGCCACTGCAATACCGGTGAAGCCGTAGTTATCAGAAAACCCGTCTTGGTAACGATAGCGATAACCCAGCACTTCATTGATCCCAACCATACCCGCAAGAGCTCCTGAGATCGTCATCGCTACAATGATTTGTTTGCGAACTGAGATGCCACCATACTCTGCAGCACTGGGGTTAGTGCCCGTAGCCCGCAGCTCGTAGCCCCACTTCGTGCGCCACAGAAAAAGATAAACCAGTCCGCAACAAATCAGCGCCAACACAAACGCGAGATTCAGAGGAATGAACTGCGGCATCCCTGGAATAAACTTACCCAGCCGCGCGATGTGGGCGCCTTGCCCAATCGTAACCGTCTGCATGATTGGATCGCCCGGCGTTTTGTAGTGGTATTGCGTAAAGTAACTAAGGAGCGCTACCGCCAGGAAGTTCAACATGATTGTGTTGATGACTTCATGTGATCCGAAGCGCGCTTTCAAAACCCCGGGAATCGCACCCCACACGCCGCCGCCCACTATCGCGGCCAGAAAACACATAGGAATCAAAAGCCATGGAGACAGGTTGGCGAAAGTAATTCCCACCCAGGCTGTCGCGAATGCGCCGATGTAGAGCTGGCCTTCGGCCCCAATGTTGAGCAAGCCGCAACGAAAAGCGACAAGCACGGCAAGGCCCGTGAAAATCAGTGGAGTCGCATAAAAAAGGGTATACCCAATACCAACCGGCCACGAGAAAGCGCTGCCGAAAAGCAACGCATAGGTCGTCAGTGGGTTGTCCCCGATGATGAGAATCAAGATTCCGCCAACGATAAAAGCGGCGACGGCGGCGATCAGCGGGAAAAGAAGTTCGCGTAGAAGGTTCATCGGTTTCAGATCGTAGATCTCAAATAATCTCAAATCTGAGATCTCAGATCTGAGATTTCAGATTTTTCTGTTCAGTGTCCCCGGGTCATCAACAGTCCAATCTCTTCAATGGTGGCAACTTTCGGATCAACCTCCCCGACGATGTGACCGTCGTGGATGATCAACAGCCGATCCGCAAGCGACGTAACCTCTTCGAGCTCGGCCGACACAAGCAGGACTGCGCAGCCCGAGTCGCGCAGTTCAACCAACTTCCGATGAATAAACTCAATAGCTCCAATATCGACACCTCGCGTTGGTTGCGAAACCAACAAGAGTTTCGGCTCAACTTTGAATTCCCGGCCAATAATCAACTTTTGCTGGTTGCCACCCGAAAGGGCACGCGCCGGCAGATCCGGATTCGCCGGGCGGACGTCGAAGCCTTCAATAATTTCGTTTGCGCGTGTGCGAATGGCTTCGTGGTCCAGAAAGCCTGCGTAAGCCACGATGGGTTTGCGATAGTGCACCCCCAGAATTGAGTTCTCCGCCAGATCAAACTCGAGTAAAAGACCTCGACGATGCCTGTCTTCCGGAATATGAGCGATGCCCAACTCACGCCTTATTCGAGCGCCTTCCCGCGTGATGTTCTGATCCTCAAGCTTGATCTCACCGGAAAGCCTGGAGTGCTCAACCAATCCCGCCAGCGCTTCGATCAGTTCTGTTTGACCATTCCCTTCGACGCCGGCGATGCCCACAATTTCTCCCTTGCGAACTTCAAAGGAAACATCGTCGACCGCCTTTCCTTCTCGTCCGGCAACAGAAAGATTTTGCACCTTCAGCTCCGCGAATCCCGGATTGGCATCCGGTTTTTCCACGCGCAGCAGTACCTCACGACCCACCATCATCCGCGCAAGTTCGGCGGCATTGGTTTCCTTCGTCTGTACCTGGCCCACAACGCGACCGTCACGCATTACGGTCACTTCATCCGAGATTGCCAGAACCTCCGCCAGTTTATGGGTGATTATTACTACCGTTTTCCCCTGTTCCCGCATTCTGCGCAGAATGGAAAAAAACTCGTCCACTTCCTGAGGGGTCAACACCGCGGTTGGCTCGTCGAGAATCAGCAGACGGGCGTGACGGTACAGCGCCTTAAGCAGCTCCACACGTTGTTGCTGGCCCACTGAAAGACGCTCGATAACTGCATTTGGATTAACCGCCAACTTGAATTCTTCCGACAACCGGCGAATCTCAAGACTCGCCCTGGAGATATCGAGTGCTAGCGCACTGCCGGGCTCGGCGCCAAGCACAATGTTCTCGGCGACAGTCATCGTGTCCACCAGCATGAAATGCTGATGGACCATCCCAATGCCTAAGGCAATAGCATCGTGCGGCGATCCGATTTGATGAATATGACCATCAACCAGAATCTCGCCTTCATCCGCCTTGTAGAATCCGTAGGCGATGCGCATCGCCGTGGATTTCCCGGCGCCGTTTTCGCCAACGATGGCGTGAATCGTACCCGGCTTCACGACAATGTTGACGTGGTCGTTGGCGAGAACGTTTCCGAACCGTTTGGTTATGTTTCGTAACTCAAGCATCTGCTGGGAGCGCAGGCATCTTGCCTGCAATGAGCGCGAAGCGCGAACAAAAACCTTACGGGATATTCAACTGGAAAGCAGAGCGCGCCTTGCGGCGCACTTGCAGGCAACATGGCACCCCAGCGGGGCTGCCCCGCCGGGGACCCCGCGATGCCTGCGCTCCCAGCTATTTCATCATCAAATCCGGAACCTTGATTTCGCCGCTGACAATTCTCTTCTTTGCTTCTTCGACTTGTTTGATCATTTCTGGAGTGACCAGGTCCTTATTGTTTTCGTCCATTGCATAGCCCACGCCATCCTCGTTCAGTCCATACACGTGAAAGCCGGCCTTGAACTGCCCGTTCACCACATCCTGAATAATTGAATAGACGGCATTGTCCACCCGTTTGACCATGCTCGTTAGAACGAACCCCGGCTTGACCATGTTTTGATTTGCGTCCACTCCAATCACGAAATGCGTTGCGCGTCCGTCTTGTTGCCCGGCCTGCTCAACCGCATCAAAGGCACCCAGCCCAGAGTTACCCGCCGCGGTGAAAATTACGTCCGCACCCTTGCTGATTTGCGCTAGTGCGATCTCTTTGCCCTTGCCGGGGTTATTCCAGGCGGCATCAGTGACACCAACGTAGTTTGGTATTACACGAATGTTGGGATTGACGGCCCGCGCACCTTCCTCGTAGCCGCCCTTGAAGCGATGAATCAAACCAATGTCCATCCCGCCGAGAAACCCGATGGTGCCGGTTTTGCTGGTCTTGGCCGCGAGCATGCCCACCAGGTACGAGCCTTCGTGTTCCTTGAAAACCAGGGACGCAACATTGGGAAGATCGCTGACACCATCGACTATGGCGAATCGGATGTTGGGATAATCTTTCGCGACGAGTTCGATGATGGGAGTTTGCGCGAATCCGATGCCGATGATCAGATCGTAACCACGTTCGGCAAACGCCCGCATCGCTGGTTCTATTGAAGTAGGATTGCCGGGTTCAATATCACGCAGGACAATGGGCAGCGCCGACTTGCCGCAAGATGTGCCGTCGGGCCACTTGCCGGTGGCCGCGCATTTGGCGCCCGCCCAGGCTGCAGCGTTAAAGGAGCGGTCGTCCTTTCCACCAATATCGAAAACAATACCTACACGTATCTTCGACTTGTCGTCAGCACCATAACCCGCGCGGTTGCAGGCGGAGCTAAAAATAGCCAGCACGCATAACGCTAATAGCGTAGACCAGAATAAAAATTTCATTCGTTGATTACCTCCCTCATGAGTTGCGGTATTTCCGTTGGAGGTTGGTCGCCGATTTCGTAAGCTGCCTGAATTCGTTGTACTGCTTCCAGAGCTTTGGATCCGTCGCGACAATAGACCGTGCCGAGCGACTTATCAGCACTGATTCGATCCCCGATCCTGGCCTCTGCTATGAACCCGACTGACGGGTCAATCGTGTCGTCGATGCGCACACGCCCGCCGCCGATAGCTGCGATCGCATGGCCTATCTCGGTCGTATTAACTTTGGTAATAAATCCAGAGCGTGGCGATTCTACCTTAAACGATTCCTTCACCAAAGGAAGAATCTTATCAGGGTCGTCGCAGACGCGCGGGTCGCCCCTCTGTGCTTCAATATTCCTGCGAAAGCACTCCATGGCCGCGCCCGAGTCCACCATCTTCTGAAGACGCGCGCGCGCGGCATCGAGCGAGTCGTCAACGTGGGAAAGGACCAGCATGTGGGCCGAGAGCTCGAGTGAGAGGTCCAGAACCGGGCGCGCTCCCTCGTCCGCGTCGCCACGCAATAGTTCAATGCACTCCTTTACTTCCAGTGAATTACCAACCGCGCGTCCCAACGGTTGGTTCATGTCGGTGAGCAGCGCTCGAGTGCGAATGCCGCAGGAGTTGCCGGTTCTGACCAGGGCGTGCGCCAGTGCCTTTGCCCGGTCTTCGTCTCGCATAAACGCGCCGGAACCCACTTTTACGTCGATGACCATTGCGTCCAGACCGGCAGCCCCCTTTTTGGAAATTATTGAGGCCACAATCAAAGGAATCGCTTCCACCGTGGACGTAGCATCGCGAAGCGCATACATCTTCTTGTCAGCCGGCGCCAATTCCGCAGTCTGCCCCGACATTGCATAGCCAACAGTTTGAAGCACCCGCTCGAATTCCGTGGCGCTAAGATCTACCCGGTAGCCCGGAATCGATTCGAGCTTATCGAGTGTGCCCCCCGTATGGCCCAGTCCGCGACCTGAGATCATCGGCACGCAAACTCCGCAGGCAGCAACCATCGGCGCGATCAGGAGTGACGTCTTGTCGCCAACGCCGCCGGTGGAATGTTTGTCAGCTTTTGGCTTTGCGATGCCCGAAAAATCCAGGGTGTTTCCCGAATGCAGCATGGCCTGTGTGAGGATCTCCTGCTCGGCGTCATTCATGCCGTTCAAGTAGATGGCCATCAGCAATGCGCTGGTCTGATAATCGGCGATGGTCCCTTGGGTCACACCCTCAATGAAGAATGTGATCTCTTCATCCGAGAGGTGTTCGCCATCACGCTTTTTGCGAATTACGTCCTGCGGTCTCAATTGTTTCCTCTTGGTTCATAGGTCCTATACGACTTATTCGACCTATTTTACGCAAACTACCAATTTGCCCTACGATTCAACCAGGACAATCGCTTGAGCAGAAACGGCGAGTCCCTGGCCAACTGCGTCAAGCCCCTCACCTGTCTTTGCCTTCACACTGACGCAAGTAACCTCGACGCCGATAATCTCGGCGATGTTCTCGCGCATAGACAGAACATAGGGCCGCATCTTTGGCTCCTCGATCATAATCGTGGCATCTACATTCACGATATGTTTGCCGCGCTCATGCGCCAACAACACGACCTGCGAAAGTAACTCCGAACTACTGACGTCTTTCCACTGTGGCTCGGTGTCAGGGAAATGCACGCCCAGATCCCCTTCGCAAAGCGCTCCCAAAATTGCGTCGCTGATGGCGTGCAAAAGAGCGTCGGCGTCTGAGTGGCCCTCGCCGCCCCGTTCATAGGCTACGCGAACACCGCCCAGCATTAGAGGGCGGCCCTCAACCAGCCTATGAATATCGTTGCCGATGCCGATTCGGAACATGGGTCTTTGGCCTTTGGTCTCGATGTCCGACACACTTTAGTTTGTCGAGCAGTGCGCCGGTAGGGCCTTTCTTAGTGAAATCAACGACAGACTAAAGTGTGTCGGACGCTAAGACCAAAGTCCAAAGCCCTAAGACCAGTTTTTTAGGATCGCTTCCGCCACTATGAGATCTTCTTCACGCGTAATCTTGATATTGCGCGAACTTCCCTCAATGATAGCGATCCTGACTCCCAGACGTTCCACAAGTGCGCTCTCGTCTGTCAACTCCGGATCCGAAACGTCCGTCTCTTCATAAGCGCGGCGAAGTAGTTTATAGCGAAAGCACTGCGGTGTCAGTGCGTGGCGCAAGCCGGCACGCTGCAACGTTCTTACCACCACTCCGTCTCTGACTTCTTTCATTGTATCGACAGGCGAAGAAACCAGGATAGCCGCGCCTTCAAGTTTGGCGGCTTCCACGGTTCGGGCAATTTCATCAGGCGTTACGAATGGCCGCACGCCATCGTGAACCGCTATGATCTCGGCAGTTGCTTCGCGCACAGCCTGCAATCCATGCAGTACAGATTGAGCTCGGGTTGCACCGCCCGGAACCACTTTTGCAAGTTTTCTAAAACGATGTTTATTAGCGAGGGAAAGAAAAGCGGCGGACTCCTGAGCGGGCAAGACTACGATGATTTCCTGGATAGCGTCACACTGCTCGAAAGACTTGAGTGTGTGGAAAAGAATAGGAGTGCCAGCCAGCTCCAGGAACTGCTTGGGCCGCTTGCCAGCCATCCGCATGCCCTGCCCAGCGGCGGCTATGATTGCGACGTTCATAAAGAGTGCCGGACGACCGACGACGGATGACGGATGAAGATTCCTTCGGTCATCGGTCGTCCGTCGTCCGTCGTCTTACGATTCCGTTATGGGTTGAGTGTCGGTGATGCGCACAGGCATAGGCCCGTTTCGGGGATCTCGAGATGGTCGCCGTGCGGCGCCGTTGATGCGATGTTCGCCACTAGTTGCACCATTGTCCGGCTCTTCCCAGAGGCGTCCAAAGATCATCTTTCCCGCAGTGGTCTGCAGCACGCTGGTCACCGCTATGTCGGCATTTTTGCCAATCAGACGCCGCGCGTTATCTACGACAACCATGGTTCCATCATCAAGGTAAGCAACCCCCTGATTGTATTCCTTGCCTTCCTTTAGGATGAATACGCGCATGGCCTCGCCGGGAAGGACCACTGGTTTGAGCGCGTTGGCCAGCTCGTTGATGTTCAGCACGCTCACGCCCCGCAATTGGGATACTTTGTTAAGGTTGAAGTCGTTGGTAACGATGACAGCGTCGAGCTGCTTGCCAAGCTCGATCAGTTTCAGATCAACTTCGCGCACAGAAGGAAAGTCAGTCTCGACAATCTGGATATCCAGCGAGCTGTTATTCTGCAGCCGGTTGAGCATGTCGAGGCCGCGCCGACCGCGTTGGCGTTTTGATGAATCCGGAGAGTCAGCCACCTGTTGCAACTCACGAAGAATGAATTGCGGAATAATCAGGGAACCCGTGAGAAATCCGGTTTCAGCAACGTCAGCAATGCGGCCATCGATGATTACAGAGGTGTCGAGAATTTTTAGATCGCGCCGCGACGCTTTATCGGTAAGAATCCCACCCAAAGCCGAAAGCTCCAGATAGTCGCCTTTCGCAGCTCCCACCATCAGGCCCACGTAGGCCATAAAGAAAGTCAAGGCGAGAGTCAGGAACGTTTTGACTTCGGGAGCGACCGCCATTGATTCCTGCCGGCTAATCAAAGATCCGATCAGGAAGGCCCCGATGATTCCCATTATCGAGCCAACGGCAGCTCCAATAAGGGTCTTCAAAGTGGCTCGACGGATTCGGAGTTCGAAAAGAATGATACAGATGGCGATCAGGGCGCCAACGCCCGCAGAAATCCACGGATCGCCATTGATGGGTTTAAGAACGTATCCAGCGGCGACGAGAATTGCAGTAAAAACCAATCGGATAATAACGACATCCGCATGCATAATGGCGGGAATCTTATCACGACCTAACCTGCCCGTCACCAAAACTCTTTTACCGGGCCAATTTACGGCAGAACAGTTGGTCGTTTAGAGGAGGGCACCGCCGGCCGGTGCAATTCGCGATTAGACGTGACTCGCACCGGAGGGCGGTGCCCTCCTCTAAACGGAACAGATTATGGCCTACACCCGAAACTCTCAAAACTACCTGTTGTCAGGGTAGATTATGCGGGCACTGAAGCTCCCGCTGTTGTCACCGTAATTGTCGTCGTTGAGCAGCAGAAACAATCTTCCGTCAATTGGACTGGTAAATGTTGACTGGCTGCCGATCAAGAAAGGTTGTGTCGACTGGCCGTCTGGCCGAAGTATGTAACCAATGAGCGCACCCACTCCCGCTGTAGGTAGGGGACGTCTGTTTACACCCAGGATGGAGCCTGCACCAGAGCGACCGCCATCCGCAGAAACTACGCCGGCGCGTTGACCCGCCGTTATATTTCCGGTCGCGGTGATTGTTACTTGATCGCCTGCGCGCAGATCGATTCCCGTATCCGCTCCACGCGGTTGGTTAGCCTGCACCGCAATGATCCGCTCGAGCTGACCGCTATTGCGCGGGTCGTTGGTTCGCCGCGTGTCCCTGTTTCTGCCGAAGTCGCCAGACTGTCGCGAACGCGTGGCAGCCGGTCCCGTTCCTGAATCACCTGGCAGTCCAAACGGGTCGTCGTCGGTATCGTTTGGATTTCGATTGTCATCCGCCCTGGCCAGCGAAGCGAGGTCAACCTCTTTCCTTACCCTAACGCTAAAGGCACCGCGTGCATCAGTGTAGCTGCCTCGGTTGATTGTTAAATAAAGACGGCCATCGCGGTCTGCCGTGAATTCACCGCCTGCACCGATCTCAATAATAGGAGAGTCAAAATCATTACCAACCACGCCGATCAGTTTTCCTTCGGCAGCGCGCGGTAATGGCGCATTCGGATCTGTTCTGGTTAAGCCCGCGGGCGTGATCCTCATGCGGTTCGCATAGATGGTGCCCGAAGCGTCAATTCTCATTCGCTCTCCGCGCCGCACATCAACTCCGGTATCAATCCAATTTGGACCGAGCGAGACGTCGACTGTACGCGTTTGATAGCGAGCGTCATCGAGCGAACGGCCATCGATTTCAATTTTCTCGATGTCACGAGGCCGCAGGAAAACCACCTCGCCTGCGGTGACCGTGCGAGTTGTGGCGGAAGATTCAGTTTGGCTGCGATTGTCGGTTGGACGCACCGGCAATGTCGCGCCGGCAGTCAACTGAATGGCAAAACGGCCGTTGATGAAACCAAGCACCGTGCCACGCAGAGTCGTTCCGCCGCGCAAGTAGATCGTATCGGCTGCAGCTACCGAGATGGTAGCCAGCGTAATCAGTAAAGCAAAAATGATCTTTTTCATAGTGATT
This sequence comes from Pyrinomonadaceae bacterium, assembly GCA_051004635.1. Taxonomy (GTDB): domain Bacteria; phylum Acidobacteriota; class Blastocatellia; order Pyrinomonadales; family Pyrinomonadaceae; genus PSRF01. Next base: position 21,334 of record JBPCKD010000052.1, on the reverse strand, counting down.
TCCTCGTGTTATCTCTCCTGAGATTTGTTGCCTTTCAATGAATTGGTTCAGTGCAACGCGTGCCGCGCAGTAAAAGACTTAATTCGTTGAGTTGTTCATTGCGAGCCATACATTCCCTCTGGGCATAACAAGGGCGTTGCCTAAAGGGGGGCGCAATTAAAAGGGGGCGTTAAACTGAGGGAGAGTTTTTAAAAGTGTTGAAAACCACCTAATTACCTTTGGAACTGCTGAAAGGGTACACCCAAGTGCAATCACGAGCAAGCAGGACTATGCCAGGATGGGAGCGCGGCGCCCTCACTCTCAGCGCCAAAGGCGCGAAATGTAATAGCCTGGCAGGCTGCTGAAGAGCTAAGAACGATCCACGAAACCACACGAAGCGGCACGAACAAGAACCCTTAGTTCGTGTAATTTTGTGTAATTTCGTGGATCGTCTGCTCCGCCTTCAGCAACATTTCGCGCCTTCAGCGCTAAAGAACTTTCAAGCTAACCCACCTGGGCCGATGGCCCAGGCTTTCACATTTCGCGCCTTTGGCGCTGGGGACCCTAAGTAATCAACTTCAAAACAATTGTTCCAACGCCTCTTCTACCGATTTCACGCCAACCACTCGAACCCCCATCAAGCGTTCGAGGCCTGAAGTATTCGAACCGGGCATCACAATCTTTTTGAAGCCGAGGGCCTGCGCTTCGTGCGCGCGCACCCCAGCCTGAGTCGTTCCTCGAACTTCCCCCGTCAGACCAACCTCGCCAAAAACGGCCGTATGAGGATCAATGGGCAGGCTCTTGAAACTGGAAGCAATTGCCGCCACCACTCCAAGATCCACGGCCGGTTCATCCACCTCCAGCCCGCCCGCAATGTTTACGAATACATCGTCACCTAACATTTGCATGCCCACACGTTTTTCGAGCATAGCCATCAAAAGGGCCACCCGGCCCTGGTCCACTCCATGGGTCATCCGCCGGCCGGTTCCGTATTTCGTCTCTGATACCAGGGCCTGAATCTCCACCAGCAAGGGCCTGGTTCCTTCCATGCACGCGGTCACCACGGAACCTGCTACGTTTTGCGGCCTCTCCTGCAAAAACATTTGCGACGGGTTCGCTACCGGGACGAGCCCAGCCGCGGTCATTTCAAAAACACCGATTTCATTGGCAGCGCCGAAACGGTTTTTCACGGCGCGCACGATTCGATGATTGTGATGCCGCTCGCCTTCAAAATACAAAACTGTGTCAACCACGTGCTCGAGCGCTTTTGGTCCCGCAATCGATCCATCCTTGGTGATGTGTCCGATGAGAAAAATGGGAATCGTGCGATTCTTCGCCAACAAGAGAAACTGGTGGGCCGCTTCCCTCACCTGCGACACAGATCCCGGCGCAGACTCAATCATCGCCGAGAAAACTGTTTGGATGGAATCGACCACAATAGCCGTGGGATTGAGTCGCTCAACTTCGTGAAAAATGTTTTCGAGGTTCGTTTCCGGTAGCAGATAGAGATTTTTTGCGCCAATGCCAAGTCGTTCTCCGCGGAGTTTGATCTGCCGCTCCGACTCTTCGCCGGAAACGTAAAGTACCTTTCCGTCTTTTGCGCTCAGACGATCGGCGACTTGCAGGAGAAGGGTGCTTTTGCCAATGCCCGGGTCGCCACCAATCAAGACCAGCGTTCCTGGAACAATACCGCCGCCAAGCACTCGATCAAATTCAGTCACTCCGGAGGAAATGCGAACTTCGTCCTGCGATTCAATCTCAGAGTACGCGATAGCCGTGACGTCGCGTAGTTTGAATCCACTCCGAGAGGCGCCTTTTTTTTCGGTTCGAGCGCGCTCTTCAACCAACGAATTCCACTCGCCGCATTCCGGACACTTTCCCAGCCACTTGCGCGACTGATGGCCGCAGTTCTGACAGGCGAAGATTGTTTCGGTTTTTTTCATTTGATGAGTTTTGAGACGTTCGGAGATCGGGAAGCGCAGCAGCAAGCACAGCAATCGGAAGCGGCGCGCTGCGCATATCAGAACCGGGAGGGGGAGCGACCGGGTAAGTGCTCGGCACACGGAACATTCCAGCGTACCACGACCCGGTCGCTACCGCTCCCGGTTCTGATTTCTTGGCCGTTAGCAATCTTCCGGGCTTTCGCCGCTCATTCCCCTACAACAACGCCTTCACATTTTCCCTCGGTCGGCCCAACACCGCCCGGTCCCCGCGTTCGACAATTGGGCGCTGAATCAAGTCCGGATGCTCGATCATCAGAGCGATGAGCTGATCATCGGTGAATTCGCCCTTGCCTAAACCAAGCTGTTTATATATCGCCTCGCTAGTGCGCAAAAGCTCGCGCGGCTTGATGTTCATCTTGCGTATCAACTCAGTGAGCTTCTTCTTGCTCAAAGGCGCGGTGTAGTAGTTGACCTTCTCGAATGCAACGCCACTCTCCCGGAGCAGCCGGTCCATCTCCCGGCACTTCGTTCAAGTAGGCTTTTCGTAAACTGTTATGTTGTCGTTCTTCGGCATTCGCGAAATGTTCCTCCGGTCAAACTGTTCGCGCTTCGCGCTCATTGCAGGCAGGATGCCTGCGCTCCCAGGTTACGGAAATATCCCCCTGACGCGCGTCGCTTCCGCAACCCGATCTACGGCCAGGATATAGGCGCCGGTGCGCATGTCAGTATCGTACCGCTCAGCAGTTTCATGTACCGACTTGAAGGCCGCGCGCATCGTCCCTTCTAAAGTTTCATTGATCTGTTTCTCAGACCAGAAGAACGCATTTTGGTCCTGGACCCATTCATAGTAACTCACGGTGACGCCGCCGGCGTTGGCCAGTATATCGGGAACCAGAAAGACGCCTTCATCGTCCAGCACTCGATCCGCTCCCGGCGTGGTTGGGCCATTGGCCAGCTCGGCAATGATCTTTGCCTTAACCTGCCCGACATTCGCGAGCGTGATGGCGTTTTCCAACGCTGACGGCAGCAGGATGTCGCAATCCACTGTAAGCACGTCGTCACGGGCTATCTCCTTAACTCCGGGGAACCCCACCAACGATGATGTTTGCTTCTTGTAGAGGAGTGCCTGCTGAATATCGATACCGCTTTCTGCATAGAGACCCACCTTGGAATCACAGATTGCCACGACTTTCGCGCCATCGTCAGCAACCATATGCGAGATGTTGGCCCCGGCATTTCCGAAACCGTGTATTGCTACCCGCGCACCTTTTAGATCCATTCCTTTCACCTGGCACGCTTCCCGTAGCGCATAGAGGCAGCCGCGCGCTGTAGCCTGGGCGCGTCCCTGCGAACCGCCGAGCGAGATTGGTTTTCCGGTGACAACTCCGAGTTCGGTGTGGCCGCGGACCATCGAGATAGTGTCCATGATCCAGGCCATCGTTTGTTCGTCGGTATAAACGTCCGGCGCCGGGATATCGCGGTCAGGGCCAATGATTGGGGCAATCTCAAACGCATAACGGCGTGTCAGACGTTCCAACTCATTCATAGAAAGACTCTTCGGATCGCATATGACGCCACCCTTGCCGCCGCCGTAAGGAATCCCGACCGTCGCACACTTCCAGGTCATCCAGGCGGCCAGCGCTTTTACTTCATCCAGCGACACGTTTGGGTGATAGCGTATGCCGCCCTTCGCGGGTCCGCGCGCGATGTTGTGCTGAACCCGGTAGCCCTCGAAGACCTGCACATCGCCGCCATCCATCTTCACAGGAATCGAGACTATCAACTGCCGTTTTGCAGTACTCAAGACCTGCCGCGTGGAATTATCGAGCTCCAGATAATCAGCGGCGCGATTGAATTGTTGTATGGCAATTTCGAATGGATTGAGTTCTTCCCTGAGGGCTTCCCTGCTGGCCATGCGGTTAACTCCTTGGAAGGGCGGGATGCGAGAGCGAGCAATCGTATCAGTCGCGACTATCAAGTCCCAAGTCCAGGTCTCAGGTTTGAGTCGAGGTTTTTATCAGAACCGGGTGCGGACCGGGGTCCCCGGCGCGGCAGCCGCGCTGGGGTGGTGGTAGCGACCGGGTTGTGCTGCGGCTGCTAGCGCCAACGACGTCTAACCCAATCGCTGCCGCTCCCGGTTCTGATTCCGCGACGAACCTGGAACTTGTAACCCGCAGTCGGAGTCTAATGTTACCGAGTAAGCTCCTGCGACCCGCATGGCATCGGCACAGGGAGGAAAGATGTTTAATAACCTAATCGAGTCGAGCTCGCATACACGCGAATTCAAACGCCGCGGATCGTTCTTTCTCTTTACCACTGCAACCTACATTTTACTCTTCGTAATCGGGGGTGTCGCCAGCATCTATGCTTACGATGCGCGTCTGGAAGACCAGAATACCGAGACAATAACGATGCTGAGCCCGGTTGATCTGGCTCCTCAGAAACCAGTGGCCCCGGCTGCGAACCCCCGGCCGCCTAGTGGCAACAACAACGGGCGTAGCTATGCAGTGCGTGAAAACCCAATGGCGAGCGTGAACCGTCCAGACGTTCCGCCAGAAACTACTTCATCAACCCCCAATACCAATCCTCCCGTCCCAGACGTGGGACCATGGAGAAAAGAAAGTGGCAATTCAGACCCGGGAACGGGCGAAGGACCCGGAGTTCCAGGCACTGGAGGTCGGGGAGAAACTTCTGGAAGCGGCGCTCCCATCATTGAGGTCGGCACACCACCAAAACTTGAACCAATTCAAAAGCCCGTCACCAGGCTAATAAGCAAAAAGGTCATCAACAGCGAAGCTCTCTACTTACCAAAACCGCCCTATCCTCCGTTGGCAAAGCAGATACGAATGCAGGGGGCGGTGAGCGTGCAGGTGCTTATCGATGAAACCGGAAGAGTGGTTTCTGCGAAATCGATTTCGGGGCATCCAACTCTTACGGCGGCCGCGCAACGGGCAGCGCTTGAGGCCCGCTTCTCACCGACGCTGATAGGCGAACAGCCTGTCAAAGTTTCCGGAGTAATCATCTACAACTTCGTGCTCCAGTAGAGCAGAGACAGCAAGCTTCTGAGCTCGAGCTCAATCCAACTCGTGTACCCACCGAAACAAAGAGGTACGCGGCTTCGAAAGGAACCGCGTACCTCTCTCGCCATAGCGCGACGAGTTTCACCAAACCGCCGGGGATGGGGAACCGTTTGAACTCCTTATCCGGTGATTACTTTTTCTCCGGAAACTTGAAACCGATGTATGTCCCTGAACTCAGCCCCATCAAACCTAATAAGGTTGGGCTGAATTCAGGCATGTTGAGACTGTTGTAAACCGCCGAGACAAAAATAATCCCGAGGATGATGGTCCACGCGAAAATCTGGAACCGGTGAAAACTATACCCGGTGGAATCGGCGAGAATATCGCGCAGAAATCCGGAGGAGACAGCTCGAGACTCTGGCGGTGTGAGCGCCTCAATCTGCTGCGTAATCTGGGACAGGCGCGTCCGACTATCCTGAAGCTGTTTGTTCAGGCTATCACGGCTGGTTGTGTCTTCGAGCGTTGGCGTGGCCTTCGCGCTGACCGCGTTGAGCTGCGCCTGAAGGTCTGGAATGCTCTGCTCAAGCGCCTGCTTCTCAGCCACTACTGCCTGAAGTTGTGCGTCATTGGATTCGTCTTTACCCGAATCAATCAGAGCTTCGCCGAGGGCCGTGCCCGCACTAATCCCCATTAACCCCAGCAAAGACGGTGTAATCGTATCGAGGGCGTCGGTTACCAGCCAGATTGCTGTGTACGAGGCGTAGACCAGGAAGAACCAGAATGCCATCTGTGAACGGCCCAGGTTGTAAGGTTTGAGTTTTCCCGGCACCTTCACAGCCCCCCGCTCGCGAATCAAATTCGTGCTGCGGGCCAGCCATATTAATATGAACAAGGTGCCGAGGATGACGAATAACGCAACCAGGCCGTAAACCGGAGAGATTATGGTCAGAGGGACTCTATTGCTCTTATCGATTTTGGAATCGAATGGTCCAACGCCCTCCGGACCAACGCTAAAGGCAACTGGCCGGTGCAGGGCGTTGGGTTCACCCAGCAAGTCAATCCAAACGTCTTTGTTTTCCGGCGTCAACTGAAGATGAAACTGGAGATGGTTTTTGGTCGGGAGAATCGCTTCCGGATAGTTTCCAATAATCGCGCGGCCATTGATGTAAGGCACGAGCTTCGAAGTGTCATTTTTGGCCGCCCACTCTGACAGACCCTCAACTTCTACGCCTATCAGCTCGTCAAGCTCCAGATGGCCCTCTTCTATCCTAACCACCTTAGGCAATGACGGCGTCGGCGATACCGCCGAAGAAGCTTGTGGGCTCGCTGCAGGCGCAGGCGATGCTGACGCACTCGGCGTCGATACAGTCGCACTTGAAGGTGTGGCGGCGCCTTGAGAAGCGGGCTGCTGCGCGGTAGCTATGAACGCGCTTCCGGCAAACACTCCAGACAATAGAAGGAATGCAAAGAACAGCGAACAAGAGGTTCTCTTCTTCATAATGGTTTCTCTACCTTCGGGCTGATGCGAGGATATTGCGCGTTCCTGTGAAGTAACTGGAGCCGTGATTTCAACTGCAAGGCTGCGGCAATTGTTGTAGTTCAACTGACACTTCGGCGAGGCTTTTATCGCAGTTCGAATAAGGAAGTCAATGCTCTTGGGGGCGGGGACTGTCAAAATAAGTTTTATGGCTTCATATCTCGAATTACACCCCGCCCTTCTCCGGTCATCACTTCCTTCCCATGCTGATTGCGGCAGACCCACTTTGTGAGCACGCGAGTGAACTGTTCGGCAGGTTCCAGCTCAACCAACTCCACTTCGCAAACAATCGTGTCGCCGGCGAAGACCGGACGATGAAACTGGAAGGTGAGATCGCGTGCAATGAAATTCATATCCCCGCCAATCCTGGTCGGCAAGGTCGCCGTGAGTAAGCCGTGAGCCATCAAGCGACCTTGTTCATCAGGCACGAGATGATGGATACCCTCATCGCCGGAGACCTTTGCAAACACACGAATATCTTCTTCCGTGAAGGTGCGAGACCACGACAACTTATCTCCTACTCTCATCCCTTAGCTTCCCTTGGAAAGATTAGTTAACTCCCTGCACCGCACCGGTCAACGCCTGTTGCCTTTCCCGAAGTTGGTCCGCGAAGCCGAATAAGCCGCGGATTATCGCAGATGAACGCGGATCAGAGCGAAAACCGGCAACGATTTAACTTGAAGGCGTTTGAGGATCCGCGTTCACCTGCGTTAATCCGCGGCGTCTTTGGTTCCTACTGCCTTCACTCGAATCATGGCTCGCGCTCATCCACCGGCTCCCTTGACCAGAAAACAAAGTCGGTGACGGCAGGCTCGGCGCCAATTGATCTGACCAGCTGCGCAATCTGCCCGCGATGATACCAGGAGTGGCCAAACAACTGCGTGAGAATTTCTTCAATTGTGTTGCGAAATCGCAGCCCCTCATAACTCTGGTACTCAAAAATGCGAGCGAGCGCTGCATCGTCAAGTTGATTAAGATACTGCGTCCACATTGTTTCCATCGCCGCGATCTGATCAGGGAGTTCTGCCAGGCTCACCTCACGCGGAAAGAGTTCAACGTTACCCGCCAGAACCCCGAAGCGAAACAGCCACATGCGCCGGGCCGCAACGATGTGGGCCATCAGATAAACTGCCTTGCGGAACTCTTGCGACTTGCGCAGCTCTTCGGATACAGCCTTCAACGAATCGAGGGTCCTCCGGTGGCTGTCTTTCTCATAATCGAACCATCGGCGGTAGCGACTGATCATACCGTCATTCATCATGGCATCCATCATGGAAGGATTTTCTGCAAGAACGCTGCGTCGTGGAATTTTTCGAATCCGGCTTTGGTTAGGTAGGCCAACTCCTTGAACAACTTTTCATCGGGCGTCTTGAAGTTAAAACAGGATTTCCCCTGCATCCGCTTTTTCAATTCCGGTGAAATACTTTTTTTTAACTCCTCTGATGCGTAGACAGGCATCAGATGAAAACTCACGTAGGCCTTGCCCGTTCTTACGGCCCCAAAGAAGAGCCGGTGCTTGTTTTTCATCACCAGATGCGTGTCGAGGTAATAGTTGGTATCCGTATCGTGCACCACAAGGAGCTTCGCCGCATAAGGCTTGAAAATCGCCTTGAGCTGCTTGAACGTTTCCTGAAAGTTGTCATGAGTCGTCATCGCAGCTCCACGATTGAAAAGCGATGTAGTTGATCCCTCGGCGCACCCGAGACCATATCAAAAGACACATGTCTTAGCGCTTCTGCCCCAACGGGGCTGCAACCCGTAGCCCAGGGTTGCCGACTCGGGCGGCTACCCTGGGAATAAGGAGCGATCGAATCCTTCAACCGCAAGGCGGTTGCGACTGCTTTGTGAATATCGATGTAATGACACAACCGCGTTGCGGTTGACAGCTACTCCCTTCCCCTTCCCCAACGTAGCCGAAGCGGCAACGTTGGGCTGGAGGCCGCAGCCCCGTTGGGGCATCCGCGAAAGCACTTTGAACTATTCACTGATGGAATACTTGAGCACACGATTTCGCACCGCCATGAGAAGCTCGTTGTTGTCATTGAATACCATACCGAAGGCCATGCCATCAGGCTTGAAGACTTTCAAATAACGGCCGTTTGCGTCAAACACCTGGACGCCTTTAATGTCGCTCACGTACACGCTGCCCTTTCCGTCAACGGCGATGGCGGAAGCAGCACGAAACTGTCCGGGTTGATTGCCGTCATCTCCGAAACGCGTCAGAAATTTCCCATCCGAACCAAACTTGAAGACCGCATTGTTGAAAGTGCCAAGCGCGTAAATATTTCCCAAACCGTCTATAGCCACGCGAGTGTTCAGCTCAGAATCGCCGCTGGTCGAACTGATCGCAGCGCTAATGGTCCGGGTGACTTCTCCGGCGGAATTGAAACGCACCACATCGTCGCGGTTACTGTACCAGGCAGCTACAAACCCGCCATCAGCACTCATGCTGAGATCATCAAAACCCCCACCGCCCGCGTAGTCCACTTCGCCAACAAGTTTTCCGGATTCGCCTTCGTGACGAGTGATGTTCCCCCTCTGCACCACGTACACTGTCCCCTTTCTATCGGCGGCCAGCGCCCGCAAAGGCATTTTCGGATCGACAGTCCATTGCGTTAGAAACTTTCCGGCGGCATCAAAAACCTGTATGCGGCCACCAGTGTATTCGCCGACGTAAATCTTCCCGGACCCATCTATGGCAATACTTCGCGCGTCCTTAAACATGCCGGGACCAATTCCCTCGCTGCCAAAGTTGAGTATGAGTCTCGCGAATCCCGGAGGTTGGTCCTTGTTTCCGGCGGCCCCGGGTGTCGTTACGGTTGGCGAGAGGCCGGGCTTGGGAGCATGTCGCATCATCGGAATGAGGAAGGCAAGCGCGGCCATGATTACTCCCACGCCGAGGAAAAGAACAATTACTATCAACCAAATCCATTTTGTGGCTTTGCCAACTGATGTCGGAGTGCCCAGATGAATATTGATTTGAGTGGGCTGGGCACCCATTGCATCGGGCACCGAGAGTGAGCTATTGCAATAGGGACAGCGCGCCGTGAGATTCATTCCCACGACGTCTCTGTCATAACTGACCGGTGCCCCGCATTTGGGACATTGAAAAGTTTCCATGATTAATAGGACCAACAGGACTCATCCGACTCATCCGACCCATCGCCTGCCTCCTGCTTCATGCCTCCTGCTTCATGCCGTCTGCCTCCTGCTCCTCTCTATCCCCATCCGTTCCGCTTCCGCAATGAGGTAATGTGGGCCACGTGATGCCGGCCGTGCCAGGCGTAAAGCGCTACATTCTTATCCACGCTGACGGTCCCTAGTTCAGGATGGTGAAACGTACGGGCAAAATCTTTGTCGTCGAATGACCGCAAAAACAAAACCCAGCGGCGATGCAGCGCCTCCAGGAGGTCCAGCGAGATATCTACAGGCGCTCCCCGCGCGTCATCGGTATTGGCCCAAAGGTTCTCGTCATACGCTCTAATCGTCGGATGTTCCTCAGTTAAAGCCAGCTTAAAACGGACGTAACTGTTCAGGTGGCTATCAGGAACATGATGGACCACCTGACGGACCGTCCATCCATCGGGACGATAAGGAGTTTCCAGTTGCTCTTCAGTGAGTCCGGCAACTGCCGCTCGCATCTTTTCGGGAGTTGCAGCTATCTGATCTATGAGGGCTTGACGCTGTTCAGGCGAAAGCGTTCCTTCAAATTCAAATTGTCCAACAGGGTAGCGTAAATCCATTTCGGCCTCCGGTTCTGGGTGCTGGTGCAGTTTGGAATTAGCGAGCCCGGTCTCTTACAGAACCGAGCGCGGACCGGGGTCCCCGCGCGGGCAGCCCGCGTGGGGTGGTGGTAGCGCCGGATGCCAGGGTCATCTGGATGAAAACTCCCTGATGGCCTTGCAGAGAACCAAGGATTTTCCGTGAGCCTCGTATTCCTTCCGTTATCACCCAAGTTGCGTTAAGCATCCGGCGCTACTGCGCTCAGTTCTGTAATGGGTTCTTATTCATCGAGCTGCCCCTGCATCCGGTTCGGTTCTTTGTTGTGTCTGATTGGGGTTCAGCTTATTCTCGCGCAGTTATTCAAAACTCGCGCGCGTCGATGCAAGCATTCGGTATGCGGCTATTGTATGGCGGCGATCCGATTTGCGACAACTATGACTGAAACAGCCGGCGTAGTGATCATCGGTAGTGGCATTGTGGGTTCGAGCGTGGCCTACCACCTTGTCGAACAGGGATGCACAAATGTGCTGGTGATCGAGCGCGAAGCTCATCAGGGCAAAGGTTCTACGGGGAAAAGCATGGGCGGAGTCCGCGCGCAGTTTTCGACGGCAGTCAACATTCAGATGTCGCGTTATTCCATCGATTTCTTTTCGCGCTTCGATGAGGTAGTCGGTCATCCGGCAGACTATCGACCGCACGGCTATCTCTTTTGCGCGACCAACGAGCGCCACCTTGAGTACCTGAAGGCAAATCGCGAACGACAAATGGCGCTGGGCGTGAAGCAGGTCGAGTTGGTCTCTCCCGACGACATTGCGAAGTTTGTTCCGCAACTCCGGCTTGATGACATCATCGGCGGTACGTTTTGCCCAACCGACGGCTTTGTCGATCCGCACAGCGTAATGATGGGTTTCATGCTTAAGGCACGTGAACGTGGCGCGCGCCTCTGGCTCGATACTGAAGTCACGGGCATCGAAGTGGAGCCCGCTAATGCTGGGAGCGCAGGCATCTTGCCTGCATCCGGTGGCCCAGACCTTCAACCTCCGAAGCATGGGGACACTACCCGGCGTCTCACCGGCGTGATGACCACTCGCGGCTTTGTCTCAACACCCGTAGTGGTCAACGCAGCCGGCCCTTGGGCAGCAAACGTCGCCCGCATGGCCGGCGCCGAATTGCCGGTCGAACCCCTGCGCCGCCAACTAGTTCCCACCGAACCCTTTGACGGACTTCCGAAACGATTTCCGATGGTCATCGACATGTCCAGCGGTTTTCATTTTCGTCGAGAAGGTAAAGGGATCCTGCTGGCCTGGAATGATCCGGAGGAGAAGCCTGGTTTCAAAACGGATTTCGATCCTCCTTTCGTGGAGAAGATCCTGACGCATGCCGCCTATCGAGTGCCGGCTTTAGCTGAAGCGGAAGTAAACCCCCGCCGCGCCTGGGCTGGTCTATACGAAATGACGCCCGACCATCATGCCATCATCGGCCCTGCGCCTAATATCGAGGGCCTGTATTTCGCAAACGGTTTCAGCGGCCACGGCGTGATGCACTCCCCCGCCTCCGGCCGCATAACCGCCGATTTGGTCCTTCACGGCCAGTCCGACCTGATTGACGCTTCCCAGCTCAGCGTCACTCGTTTTGCCAAGGGCCGACTCCTCGAGGAAACGGCCGTACTGTAAGGATCGCGATCCTGCTGCGCGGAAATGACAGTTCTATGAAAACGGAAACGCGTCGGCAGACTGCTGCTCCCCGAGCCAGCCCTGGAAGCCTGTTGTATGCCAGTCAATATCCGGGCCGAAAAGAGATCGAAAGCGCTGTCCCGTTCCGTGCTGGCCGAGGGGCGTTCTAGAGGGGGCGGGTTTGTCGAGATCACCCTCCACATATTCAACCACAGTGATACGATTTCTCGGCAAATGATCTAACCCGCGCTTGAGCAACATCGCCACTTCAACATCATCCGTCGGCAGACTATAGCCAATGATCACGGCTCGATCGGCCTCTTTCATGGAACGCTCGGTCTCGAGCCAAACCTTTGCAATGTGCTTGTTTCGTAGTCTTTGACATAGGTGGGCGTGATCAGGATCGGACTAATAAAGCCCTGGCATGCTGGTTTGTTACGACATGGAGTACCTCGACAACTGTAGGCATCACCAAACGGAACGGTGTTATATAACTCGTCAAGTGCCTTTCCGGTTCGCATCCCCTCTGAGACAAAGAGATCTAACCTCTTGCACCGCTCGCAGTAGAGCCAATTCAAGGAGCCGTGGATCTTCAAGAGCCTGGCGTAAGTTCCCGCCCTGCGGAAATCAATGTAACGCTGCGTTGCAATATCGACACAATAATCCGGCGGCCGCATTGCTCCGTATATTTCACTAAGTTCAAACATCGCATTGTCGACAATGACGTCATAGTTCAGGGAAACGACAGTAGGTTGGAGGCCGCGGCTGTATAAGGGTCGAAGCAACTTACGGTGGAGATCCCCATCCTCGGGAATTCTTCGCAATGCCGCTTCGATGACCGCGAAGACTCCGTACTCGACTGCACGCCGAGCTCTTATGAGTCGCTCACCCTGCCATTGACCTATCGGCTGATTCAGGTCCGCTGACCGCCGAAGCATACTAAGAACCATCGGTAACGGAGGACACTGCTCTTTTGTGACTTCAGTTGCGCCCGTCGGCACGTTGAAGCAATCGGTCAGGAACTCGCGGGTCAGATCCAGCAACTCTCGCGATCCTCGACCGGGGACTTTCGGTCATCATGGACCATCTTTCCGTTCAGAGCCGCCGGCAGGATTTCATCAGTGAGCGGGCCGCCGCACGCCTTGGTGGCAGCCCGCTCCCAATATGAGTATTGGCTTATCGTTCATCGTTGGCCTCGAGTATGGAAATCAAACCCGCGGGCGAGCCGCCCGCGGTCTCAGTGAAGAGCTTGGGTGGTTCCTCCAGCCCAGCCCACACGCCATGCCGCCAGCGCCTGCGCGTTCTATCGTTTGGGGTTCGCTGGCTTCCTCGATTTGCTGCCGACTGCATTTTTCCGCCCTTTGTTTTGAGCTTTGGCGCCAGCCGGAGGCGAGGCGATCACAGCGCTTTTCTGCGAGACGCTTGTTGTTGTCGAACCGTTCGGGTTGGATTCGGTATCGCGTCCTGTCTTCAACTCCTGCAACACGCTGGCTTTTACGCCGCGTTTTTTCAAGGTTTCGTGAGCTTCATCGCGCAGCTCGTTTGCGCCTTTCTTATTGCCTTGCTCGCGGAGAGTGTCCTCGTAAGCCTCGACGTAGTTTTTGAAATCAACATGACCAAGGGTTTCGGCGGCGGCGTTCATATTGTCTGTGAGCGCAGCGCTTAAACATTTCGCCGACTCTTTCGGGTCCGGCCGTGCGACCTTGATCTCCGTATCTCTGGCATCGTCGCCCAGCTCCAGGTATTTGTAATCCCTGGCATAGGCTTTACCGAGGGGCACGTTGGCATGAATAGCGAGCCGGCTGTTAGGCAACTGCGCCGCGACTTCGCGCAGCACGTCGTTGCCCTTTTCCAAAAAACGGCTGCCGTCAAAAGTGAGTATCCGACCGACTTCTTCACTGAAAACATCCTGAGCGAGATACTCTTCCGTGTAACGGTCGCGCGGCGGCGCGATGCGAATCGTCAGCGGTTCGGAGATGAGGTCCTCGTCGTCTATGTCAAGGGCGACCTGGATCCAGTAATAACCCGGCTCGGAAATCTCCCAACCGTTGCGCCCGGCGGAGGCGAAGAGCGACTCGTAGATAGACTCTCCCGGATTTAGGACCTTGTTCTTCGGTTGCCAGCAAAATTGTGCGTGGGGAGCATATTGCCGCGCAGGTTTGTCCTTCTTTTTGATCACGAGCGTGATGCGTTCCATGGTGCTGAGCAGTTTCTCATGGACCATCTGCGGCTCGTTCGAGGTGTTAGTTAGTTTCAACTCCAGCACGACCGGCTCCATGAATTCAAAAATAGGCTGCGGCCGGTTTACGCGCACTATTAACTCAAACTTCGGCTCGGGCGAGACATTGGCTTCGCGAAAGCCGTGGTTGTCGAACCACTCGGCATTGCCCATCTGCACAAATCTTTCGGGCGCGTGACGCATGAACAGGAGTTCGCTGTCGCCAAAGCGGAATTCGAAGTCGGAGAAGAATGCTGACTGGCCTCCTCTAACGTTATACGGATAGTTCATGAAGCTCCGCGCTTCCGTATCGCTTCTGAGTGGTATCCAGTCCTGCGATCCTGCGCCCTTCTCCCACGAGTGGGCCAGGTTGAAACAATGTCCCATCTCGTGGCAGGTGGTCCAGAAAGTCATGCGTCGCACCCATTCCTCCGGCTTCTTATCTCGGGCGGGGGGATCCGCGATGAACGACTTATTGAAAATGGCCGTGCCTTGACGATGCTGCGCGCCAATGTCGTCAAACATGATGCCGCCAAGGTCTTTGCCGTCCTCTTCGTTGAGACCCGCGAAGAAGACCCACATTGCCCATTGCGCTTTGGAAGCGAAATGCGACCAGTATTTCTGCATCGCGTCATGCATTTCCTGGTAGCTCCAGGTTTTGTTTTGCCCAGCGCCCCTAAGCGGGATCTTGTCGCCCGGCGTAGTGGTCACGGCAAAACCCGCGCGCTCGAAGATGGTCATGACGGAGAGGTCTTCCGTTTCCAGTGTGCTGGGGCGGTTGGGATGCGCGTCGGTCTTAATGTCCAGAAGGACATTCTCGCCTTCAACGTAATCAAATTCGAAGTCGACTGTATGAAAGTTTGGACTGGCAAACTTAAACAGGCGGGTGCGGTGCGTGGAGCCTCCTCCTGAAAGTGTGACTTGCGCCTTGCGCTGGCTGGGAAAAGCATTTGGTATAACTTGAATCCTGACTGTCTTGTAAGGGAATGAAGATTTCTTGCCTTCTTTGTAGAAGACATCGCCGGTCCATGCGTTAGGCCCTTCCTCAACCATGTTCGCGATCCAGTGCAGGCGCGAGAAGATGCCGCCATGAATGACGCCACTGGCGACCATCTGCGGATAGCGGCCATCAACATCAATCCGCAATTCTTCGCTAACGGCCGTGCCGCCCGTTTCAGAATCCGTGGCGGTTGGCGAAGACGAAACGGGATCGGAAGCCTGGGGGATGGCCGAGGAAACTACGAAGGACTTCTTCCATAAATATAAACCACTGACGCCGGACATCGCGGTTGCCATTTGCATAGAAGCCGAAGCTGATCTGGAGGTCTGGGCGACAATGTTCGAGGCTTCTTCATGAACCGGGCGATCGCCCTTAGGGGTTTGCAAAAGGTCCTGTTCCTGCATTTTTCTTTTCTCCGTTTAATGGTGGTTGCGAGCCAACCGGATTCCTATCCACAGATTACGCAGATTAGGCGGATGTCCCACGGGACTAACAAAAGACTACCTCGCGAGGCTTAGGCTACTCTGCTGGTTCTGCTGAATCTGCGTAATCTGTGGGTCCCTCTTGGAACTGAAGCGGTTCTGTTACGCGTAACGGAAAGGCTCGGATGATACTCTGTGCTCGATCTTACCTTCCGCTATAGAGACTCCCAGATATGCTTCACCGGAAACTTTGAAAGCGAGGGCCTCTGAAAGGTTCTTTAGAGGGAGAGAGACCTCAACATTCGCAGTTCCTTCTTCAACCTCAACTTCAAAGGATGCGGCCTTTCCGATTTGCCGCTTGGTTTTGACGTTGTCCTGTTTGAACACTTCCTTGCCGTTAACTTTGACAACGACACGGTCGCCTTCAAATCCATCGTGCAGCGCTATGCGAAGGGCCGTCATTAATTCCATCTCCTGCGACAACTCTCGGGGCAATCTCCGGACACTGAAATCCGGAGGAGGCTTTGTCAACGAATACGCCACGCGGAGAAGTTAGATACTGATCAAGGATGATGAGACCCGTCGGGCGAGCGTGCCATTTTCAAAAGCGTTACTCTGAGACTACTTCAGCGCGACAACTTTATATCACCATTCACGTCGTTTGGCAGCATTAAGTACTCCATAAAAGCATGACTGTAGATCAGGAGGATCCAGTTGTTCTATGAAGTGATCTCCGTTTAGATAGTTCGCGGATACGATTTTAGAACTATTACCGGGGGGAGGGGAAATGGAAGCGAGTTTGTCCGCCAACCGGAAGCGCACAAGTGCGCGGTCTAAACAAACGGTCTAAACAGATATGCGGAAGGAGTTATTTCAGGCGACCAGGGTGAGCCGGTTTCCAGTCTTGATCGTTGCTTCTCGACCCCGAGAAATTTCCCGAGCGATATCTTCGATTTGAGCCATCGAGAAAGGTTTCGACAATACCCAGTCGACTTCCGCAACTTCTCTGTCGCTCGTGCTGACAGCCTCTCCCCAACCCGTAATAATCGCCAGCGGCATCTGGCTGTTCTTTTGGCGAATAGCACGTGCCAGCTCCCACCCGCTCATCCCCGGCATACTGAGGTCCGTGACGCCAGGTCGCGAGTGAGCGTTCTAAACAAACTGGGAATTCATTAACCATGTTCCGTTTAGAAAACGGACTTTTCCGCCGACTCTGCGGCACACAAGTGCGTGGTCTAAACGAACTGACGTTTTTGCTTCACCCACTATTGAGCCTGGCGCGAATCTTTGCCAACAAGAAGTCGGCGTCAAAGGGTTTGCTAAACACTTCCACGCAACCTGCCGCACGAACGTCAAGCTCGACCGCTTCGGTTAGATAAGCGCTCACTACGAATATTGGTATTCGGGAAAGTTTGGCCTGTGCGTGAATGCGTGTTGCCGCTTCAACGCCATCCATTTCCGGCAACGATAGATCCATCAAGATCAAATCTGGGTACAACCAACCCGCCTTCAATATGCCTTCTATGCCGTCCTCTGCTTCGACGACGTTGTAGCCATTGCTATGAAGCAAAGCGGAAAGCAGTTCGCGCGTGTCTGAGTAGTCTTCGATAACCAGGATAGTCGGTGCGGATGTTGCGCGCGCGGGCGCGGTAGCGGTTGACGAAGCTGTTGGTGGAGTGGATCGGGTTGCTGCGCTCATGGGTTACCTCACTCAACGGGCGATGTCCGTTGTCAGTAGTCAGTTGCTGTTAGTGAGATAACGGGGCAGGGCCTCTGGGGGAACTCAAGATTATCATGAAAGGGGGGAGCGGACGCAAGAGACAGGAGCAGGAGGTGGTGCTCCATTACAGTGTTGCTAGAGAAGGACGGTTCGAAGGCAATGAGGTCAGTACCACCTCGGTAGCGGGTGGGTCTGCTCCCTAAGAGAATCGCTGGGCAAAACCAAGAATCCTCGCCGCGTTATAGCTCCCCATCAATAACCCACCCGCTACCGCGAGGTGGTACTGACCTCATCGCTTCGCAGTAACTCGCTCGGCAATCGACCTTTCGTTCTCAGCAACACGCTAACGGAACACTACCGAGCGGGAGATAGCGGGTCAGGGTGGCATTAGCGAAGCCTGCGCTGTTACAGAACCGAGCGCGGATTCTATCAGAAGAATTCACTCGCGAGACACATCGAAGCGCAGAAGTTGACCTGCGTCAGTCTCGCGAAAACCCTCGGCTGTGCATTCCTTACTCACTTCGCTACAATGTCCGTCGCCAGTTTTCAGCGTTCAGTTTTTCGGTTTCAGATGCGCATGGTTTTGCTTTCACAAGGCTTCGTCATAAGTCAGATCATTGTATGCGCGCGCGTGCGCCTCAATATACTACTTGACCAACAGACAGTCTGACTCCTGAATCCTGACTCCTGACTTCTGACTTCTGACTCCTGACTTCTGACTTCTGACTTCTGACTTCTGACTTCTGACTTCTGACTTCTGACCGCTAGTTTTGACGATGGCCAGGATAGCGCGAAAGTTTTTGATACGTGGTGACGTGCAAGGGGTCGGTTATCGATTCTTCGCGCAACGCGCTGCTGCCCGTCACCAGGTTATGGGCTACGTCCGAAACTGTCCGGACGGAACTGTCGAGGCAGTTGCGGAAGGCTCATCAGTTGACGTTGAAGAATTTAAGAAGGATCTGGTAACTGGCCCGCAATGGGCCACGGTCGGGCAGGTTGAAGAAATCTCCCTTGAGCCGACGGAACAGTATTCGAGTTTTAGAATTGAACGATAAATCTTTGAAAACGGCACTTTGAACTTGGTACTTTGAGCTTTGTTCTTTGTACTTCGTGATTTTGCAGTTCGGGCCTTAGAGGCGGCGGACTGAGCAAATAGAACTAAGCACAAAGCGCCAAGTACAAAGACCCAGATACAATCAATCAACAGAATCGTAACTGCTTACATTCAATTATGAATGAATTAAAAAAACTGATTCGCGAAGTGCCGAACTTTCCTAAGCCCGGCATAAATTTCTATGACATTACGACGCTGCTGAAACATCCTGACGGGTTGCGCAAGACCGTTGACGCCCTGGCAGCGGAGTATGAAGGCGAAAAGGTGGACACGGTGATTGGCGTCGAGGCGCGTGGTTTCATATTCGCGCCGGCACTTGCCTATCATCTGGGCGCTGGCTTCGTGCCGGTGCGGAAACCGAAAAAGCTGCCGGCCGAGTGTGCCTCGATCTCATATGACCTCGAGTATGGACAGGACACGCTTGAAATTCATCGCGACGCTGTCGGTAATGGCCATCGAGTGATCATCGCAGACGACCTGCTGGCGACCGGCGGCACTGCGAAGGCCGTCTGCAGTCTTGTCGAGGAACTCGGCGGCACCGTCGTCGGCCTCGTGTTTGTCGTCGAGCTCGAATTCCTGCCGGGTCGAGGGAAGCTTGAGGGATACGATGTGCGGTCGTTGATTAAGTATCAGTCGTAGACCTGGGAGCGCAGGCATCATGCCTGAATCGGCGAGGCTTTAGCCTCGCCTAAGTTTGCGCTTTCGCGCTCATTGCAGACAAGATGTCTGCGCCCAGCAGAGGCGTTCGCGTTCCCTTGCCTTTACCATTCACTATTCACCATTTACTATTTACCTGTCTTTTGCTCCCGTAGCTCAGTTGCATAGAGCGTCCGCCTCCTAAGCGGAAGGTCGCGCGTTGGAATCGCGCCGGGGGCACCACATTTTCGCTCCGCACACACATTCGCACACAAAATCGTTTGGGAAAGTATGGAAACCTCATGGATCACACTTGCGACGGGCTTAGTAGCCGGACTCGGAATCGGTTCGGTCATAACCTCGCAAATCCAGCATGTACTCAAGCTGAAAGAAGCTGCCCACGAGAGCCAACGTCAAGCGTTGGAAGCGCGATACAAAGTCGTAATTCTTCTCATGTATGCGGCGATTGACTTCGCAGGAAACGAAAACAGCAATGCGGATTCATAGGCCGGACTTGAAAGACCAAAACGATGTCCTTGCCGACCTCCGCGCTGAATGGACAAACATGCTTCTTTTCGCATCCAAGAAGACGCTCGATCTGCTACGGGTGTTCATTCTCGATCCAACGGGTCACAACCTTGCGCAGTGCGCAATCTCAATGCGCGTGGATCTGGGTCGTCAGCCAGTGGACCTCGAAACGCTGGATCTCAATTTGAAGCATAAGAATTCTTAGGCTGTTTGTGGTTTGACGTGTTCCGTTCGCAGGTAGCCAAAAACTCCACTAGGTGTTCGGCATTGTAAAGCGCGCGAGTTCCAATGCGAAAGAAACGAATGCGCCCATCTCCACGCGCCCGAAGCAACGTAATCCGGGCAATGCCTAAACGCTTTGCCGCCTGTTTCTCCGAAAGTAAGTTGGGGTGTCTTTTGGTTGCCTGCATGATCCTTGTGCATCTCAAGCCCTGTGCCATGACCGACGTTGAGGGAAGGAATGGGAAAGGATCGTACGGGATGGAACTCAATGGCATCGAAAGGGAAGATTTATTACCGCGGCTCGATGCTTCCGGAAAGCTGTGGAGATCAGCCCTGTTGGTAAAACACAACACCAAAAGTGCATGTAAAATCCAACACCCCGGCTCAAAATACCGGGCAGTAGCGCGACCGTGAGGGAAGGCTTCAGGGCTTTTTGAGAATGTGACTCGCGCTTAGCCTGACCGGCTTGTTTTCATCGGCCTCCAGATCGCGCCTGATTTTAGCCACCACGCCGTCGACATACTCGCTGACGTAGCGCGTCTTCATGTCAAAGTAGTTCTTCATGGTCTCTTTGGTTTTCCCTTTTGCTATCCATTCCTTCTCAACCAACTCCTCGAAAACGATCTCCCGGCCGGCTCGTGCCTCAATCAAACCCTCCCGCAAAAGGCTCAGACCCACATTCTGGTCGCTAAATACAAGTTCTTCGCGCCGTATTAGCTTAAGCAACAGAGTTTGGAGCGTGTGCAGCGTTTCGGTAATTTCCTGGCCGGGCGGTTCTTCTGAATCGGAAATGCCAGCCGCCCTTCGCCGGCGCACGCTCAGCGCTTCGTCCAGCAACTCGCGAATCACCGGCGCGTCCTTCACCGCACCGGTTGCTTCCATAATGGCGCGAATCTGATAGACCTGATCCATGTACATGTTGAAGGATGAGACCTTCTTTGAAAGCCATCGCTTCCTTCCTCGTGGTCTTATTGCCATACGACACTCCGCCTTATCGAGATGCTGTGCGGAAAGCAAAAATAAAGCCACAAACATCAGAGCGGAGGAAAGTTGAGCAACTCTCCCAGTTGCCCAAGTTTATTCATATGATTTGCTTTACTCTAAAGCTACTGAAAAGACGAGGTTTAGCGGATCGATAAAGTTTGAAATCGCGTTCTATCTTGTCTGCTCACCCCAGTTTGATTCTTTATGCCCTTTCCGCAAACTTTATCACCGCGAGATCGGACTCAAGTGGGCCATGTTTCTGGGTCACCAGTGCGGCCGTCAGGAGCGGGCGAGGCGAGACATCCGGAGGAAGGTAATAGACGCGAGGCGTACGATAATCGTCATTATGTAAGACCCGCAGCCGCGCCTGACATTGCTCTTTGATGGCGGGCGCGCTGCCAGATTACATAATGCCCGATTATCGGATGACTGTCCGCTTCGTAGGGTTTTGCGGGCAATTGTTTTATGTCAAGTTAAAAAGGATCAGTTCTAGGAGCCTGTCGGGAAAAGGCTTGAAGTTTCTACACCAAAAGAAAAGCAAGAAGGATTATAGTGAGGGGCATGAGCAGAATCTACCTGAGCTACGATCCGGAGCAGAAGCTACTGTTGCCGCCA
>JBPCKD010000051.1:0-9863 GCA_051004635.1 Pyrinomonadaceae bacterium | reverse complement strand
CTCGATCATTCTCTTTCGCAGTTCAGTCATGGTTACACCTCCAAAGAAAGATTGAGCGGCCCAGGTTCCGGCTAAGAATCTCTGGACCGTTTTATAGAAGTGTAGTCGGAAAGGACTTGCGAGGGAGAATGATCGGGTTACTAAGAGGAGGGCTTTTAGCTGCGCGCAGCGCTTAGTTCACAAGTCGTTGGACGCGAGCGGAACCAGCGGGCTTGTCATCGACAACTTGTCCATGACGTGGTTGTCGCCCGCCGCGTCAACTCAATCGTTAGGCGGCTTCGTTACTTTCGGAGGCACTCAGACTTCGCTCGCTTTGCCGATGAAAATAGGAGATGACTAATGACTTTACATCTTGTCCGAATGGGCGGGTTAATAATGCTGGTCGTTTTGGGTACGTTTTATCCATTCCTCCCCGGAGGATACGACAGCTTTGCGGTGCCGCTATCGGCGATGGCCCAGACGTTCGGAATGGTCGGGCTGCTGCTCGTTCCGGTAGGGGTATCGTGGCTAGCATATGAATTGCGGAAGCGAGCGCGCAGGAAGAGGAATCCTCCGACAAAAGCGCGAAGATACTACTTCGCGCTCGCTTCAGTGGTCGCGTCTGCGGTTGTCGTACTTGCCGTTTCTCTCAGCGCGTTTATTAGCATCGGCCTCTCTTTCGGTTTTCTTACACTTGCCCTGTGGTTTTACATCGTCTTAAGACTCATACCCATATTTAAGTTGTTGAAAAAGACGGAAGCCGAGGGCTTCAATCCCGCGCCGCTTTATCTCGTTTTCATACCTAGTGTTGTACTCATCTTTCAAATAACGCTTGCCGCTACCGCGGCGGAGTTCAGCAGAAACCGTGCAATCGCGCAGAGCGGAGAATTGATCAATGACATCGAGCAGTACCGTGCCGCGCACGGACGTTACCCGAGTTTTCTGCAGGCAGTTAATAAAGACTACCATCCGTCTGTTGTCGGCATCGAGCAGTTCCATTACGCGCCTCACGGAGATGCGTACAATTTGTCCTTTGAGCGGCCTGCATTCCTGTCCGATTTCGGCATCAGGGAGTTTGTGGTGTACAACAGGCTTGACGAGCACGTCATGATGAGTCACGCCGCGTGGGTTCTTGCGGGGCCACCGGAAGAGTTGGAAGTAAGGCAGGGACGGCCTACCGTCCACGACGCCTCAAGGCCGCATTGGAAATACTTTTGGTTTGATTGACTCGCGCCGCGCCGCCTAAAACAACGGCCTGCACCCGACCGCGAATCACGTTGGATGTCATCGTGAACTTGCGCGGATTCGAGGTTGAGTGCGCGGCGGGTGATGCCGGGCGTTAGGCGCTCAAGTGTGCAGGAAATATGTAAAGTGTCATGATGAAAAGGAAGAAATGACAGCTTCATTCGTCAAAGAGATAATGCCTTAGCAGTGGACAGATCGTATTACCAGCAGGGGATTCCAAGAAGGTTATTACACTCCCACAACAGTCTCATCCTACCTACCCCAGGGAAAGTTTGTTAAGATGCCTGCCCGAACCCGCTTTTGCTTGACCAGTGCTGGTAGCACGCCTCGCCATCAAGCTGAACCGGCTCACCCGTTTGATCGTTTGTCGAGAGATTGCAGTGTGGAGACAAACGGCGTGTCGCAGATACTCTCAAGTATGAATATCTACAGACGCAGGGGAAACAATGCGCTTGCGACTCGTTCTCGTCGGACTCTTCTTCGCTCTGATGTTCGTATACGCCGGAGCGAACGCCTACCTATCTTTCGCGCCGCTGAGCACTTCGAGCGATCGAGGGTGGTATGTGAGTCAGCGAGGCGATCGTGTGTTGATTTCGAGCGTGAGATACGACGGACCTGCACCTGCTCTTCAAGTCGGTGACGAGATCGTTTCCCTCAACGGTCAACCAGTTAAAACCAGATATCAGGTCACCGAGCCTTTTGCTCGAGTCAAGCCCGAAAGCCACTACTCGGTCGTCATCCAACGCGACGGACAGCTGCGGGAGTTTACGCTGCAAACAGTGCCCTTCCCGCTCAGCTACGTAACATCTGTATTCGTGCAAAGCGTGTTAGTTCCCGGCAGTTTCCTTCTCATTGGTTTCGCAGTCTTCTTGCTCAAGCCTCATAACAAGCAGGCGCTGCTGTTTGCGCTGGCGTTTGGGATGTTCATCCCTCCTAACTTTTTCTATTCGATTGAAGGTTTACCGTGGTGGCTCGTCGGCGTGATAGTAGCGGGAACCGTAGCTGCGACATTTCCACTCCCTGTCGGCCTCCACTTCCTCCTCATATTCCCAGAACCCTCGCCGCTCCTGCGCCGGTTCCCGCGACTGAGGTTTTACCTTTACCTGCCGTACCTGCTGATAATATTTCCTGTCTCTATGTTTTTCAACGTTCTGAGGGTCATCGTGCCGGATCGGGTCTTTGTTTTTGCTTTTCAACTTTCCCCACTTCTTACGATCGTTGCAACCCTTGGCATGATGTACGTCGCCGGCGGGCTGTTGTCACTGCTGATCAACTATCGCCAGGCGAGTTCTCTGTCACGGCGGAAGATGCGCGTTGTCCTCGCTGGCTGTCTCGCGGGTCTCCTGCCGTGGTTGGTGTGGTACGGTGCATTGCTCCTTTCTGCTCAGCCTCCAAGCGGCCAACCGCTATGGTCGTGGGAATGGCCCAGCGTGGCTGCGCATGCCGCGCTCGTGCTGGTACCGCTCGCGTTCGCGTACGCGATCGTGCGCCATCAAGTAATCCCGGTCAGCCTGATCATCCGCCGCGGAGTCCAATACCTGCTCGCTAAGAATGCTTTGCGCGTTATCCTCGCGCTTCCAATCATCGGACTCGCCCTGACTGTTCTCTCCAATCCAAACCGCACACTGGCAGAGATACTTTTCCGTAATTCCTTCTACTTTTATCTACTTCTCATCACCACTGTTGCGATCAGCTTAGTGTTCCGCAAACGATTCGGCGATTGGGTTGATCGAAAGTTTTTCCGCGAACACTACAATCAAGAAAACATTCTGCGCGAATTGATCGAAGACGTGAAGAAGACCGACTCGCTGTCGGAGATGTCGCGACTTGTCAGCCAAAAGGTTGACGCGGCGCTCCATCCCGAACGCCTGTACCTCTTCTACCGCGAGGAGGAGCGGCGCGACCTAAGCCTGGGCTACTTCTCCGGCGGCTCAGAGCAGGAGTTGCGCATCCCGGAAGAATTCGAGCTGTTGCGCTTTGTCGAGTATCAAGGCAGCGCACAGGATTTTCCTTTCCCGCAGAAGACCAATCTGCCGCAAAGTGAAAAAGATTGGCTCGCGCACCTCGGCACAAAGTTGATCGTCCCGATGACCGGAACAGATAACCGTCTGGCCGGGCTTTTCGTCCTCAGTGGGAAGAAGTCCGAAGTGCCGTACACGGCGAGTGACCGTCAACTACTCGAGACGCTGGCCGATCAGATCGCCATCGTGTACGAGAATGTGCGACTCAAAGGGCGCGTGGATCGTGACCGGCGGATTAAACATGAAGTGCTGGCGCGGGTGCAAGAGCGCAACATCAATTTGTTGAAAGAATGCCCCCGGTGTGGGGCCTGCTTCGACGGCACAGTGCAATTGTGCGCGAGCGACGGAAGCGAGTTGACGCTCTTCTTGCCGGTCGAGCGGACAATTGAAGGGCGGTATCGACTGGACCGACTGATTGGCAAAGGCGGCATGGGTGCTGTCTATGCGGCCACTGATCTACGCTTGAATCGCAAGGTGGCGGTGAAAATCCTCGGTGGCCAGTTGTTCGGCAATAGTGAAGCCTTGCGCCGCTTCGAGCGCGAAGCGCAAGCTGCCGCCAGACTGGGCCACCCGCATATTATCACCGTTTACGACTACGGAGTTCTCAACACCGAAGGCGCTTACCTTGTAATGGAACTCGTCGAGGGCGAGACGCTCGGCTCGATCCTCAAACGCGAGAGACATCTTGCCCCCGTAGTCGCCGCCGAGTGGCTCGATCAGGTGCTTGCAGCCGTCGGGGCAGCGCATGGAATGGGAATCATCCACCGCGATCTGAAGCCAGACAACATCTTTATCGCGAGCAGAGAACAAGAGCACACGAGCGTGAAAGTGCTGGATTTCGGGCTCGCGAAGATCGCTCACCATGCCGGGGAGTCGAAGAATGCTGAGGCCACGATGACGACACCGGGCGCGGTGATGGGCACGTTTGGCTACATGTCTCCCGAACAACTGACGGGCGGGGTGGTGGACGAGCGTAGCGACCTCTTCTCCGTTGGCGTGATCGCGGTCGAAGCCCTGACCGGGCGCCGCCCCTTCAGTGAGAGGACTCATCATGAGTTGCTAACTGCGATTTTGCACAAGCCGTTTCACTTGGCGAGCAACGCACCGCAGGCGGTCGAGCTCGATAAAGTTCTTCAAAAGTGTCTAGCGAAAGACCCTCAGGATCGTTTCACTTCGGCGGCGGAGATGCGGGGAGAACTGGTCCCGGCAATTCGCCGATGTCCCGTACTTGCACGTGACGCATCAGGACTGACCGATGCGGAGACCGCCATCCGTATAAAGTAAGGTAGCAGGATGATCTCATTAATTCACCACAACAACTCTTTGTAGAAGGGGCGAAAGTTGAGAGTAAAGCTACAACGCGCCTAACTGACAACGGAATGCAGCGGATGCGCAATATAGCGTCTCTCTCAAGATGAGGTTGAATGCGCGCCGCTGATGCACCTCGTTCGGCGGCTGCAACCTTTTCAACGTTGCTCCGTATTAGCAAGTAAACAGGTTTATGTCCAACTCTACAAACGGAGGCATGCAATGAACACAATAACTCGAACGCTTACCACCTTCGGCATCGTTCTGACGGGTGCGCTCCTGGCCTCAGCCCTCATGCTCAAGTTGAGCCCTAACAGTTCGTGGCTGGCTTTTGTAGGATGGGTGATTTTCTTCGCTGCTCTCCAGTTACCGTGGTTGCTGGTTACTCCATCCGCTCAAAGCAGTTGTACCGCATGGTTGGCTCGTTTCCGAAAAGGAGTGTAGCCCGTGAAGAAAATCGCTGTACATTACTGCGCGGTTTGACCAATCAAGCAAGCCATGGCCTCCCGTGTGGCGGCCCAATTGAGAAAAGAAAATAACGCTCAAGTAGAAGTTGTGAGGGGCGGCCTTGGTGAGTTCAGTGTTTATGTCGATGATCGAAAAGTCATTGACACTAATCGCTTTTGGTATCCAACCCCAGGTAAAATCGTAAGAAAGATACAGGCGTTGCTCGCGGAGTAGTTTGTTTACGTCACACGCCGCCGAAATGCGCTTGCAGCGGACTCGCCATGAGCGTGCCTCTCTGGTGAGTTGCGCGGGCGAGCCGCGGAAGCGCTGCGTTAGGCGGCTTCAGGAGTGGGCGAGACGCATCATGATCTCGCCAATAACAACACGGGATGATTTCTATGCTTCGGCCCATGCATGCACTCACCCGACGTGGTCGCCTTCTTGTGGCACCCTACGCTGCGCTCGCTGTTGATGCTGGAGTGACATTGCTCCTGCAATCATCCGACTATTGGTCTGGACGCTACGAAGCTGCATCTGAGGCCGAAGTCATCGGGGCAATGACGTTACGGCTCCATCCGCTGGCGTTCCTGGCGTGGATCGCAGTGTGGGCTCTGGCGCTTGCGGTAATAATCGCACTCGTTCCGCGGATCATCGCACGGATAACATGCGTGGCGGCCGCCCTTCTCCATACGTTTGGGCTGCTGAGCTGGTTCTTGGCGTGGTCATCGAACCTGTACGCCACCTACTCGTGCGGGTTGGTAAGCGCAGCGCTCATTGTCTATTCGCTAGAGCAGAAAACGGATGCGAACACCGCCGCGTCACGCTGAAGTCGGTGATCGCCGCACTATGTGTTCCTTCCGTATCGCGCGCCCAACCAGCGCTTCAGCGGACTCGCCGGTAGGCGCATTCTTTGGTAAGTTGCGTGGACGAGCCGCTGAGCGCGGCGTTAGACGGCTTCACATTACCTAGTGAGATGGACAATCGCACGCACACATTAGCCGAGAAGATTTGGGAATATCACCAGATGAAGCATCAGCTTGAGAAAGCTGATGCAATTCTGGTCCTATGTAGTCACGACAAGAAGGTGGCCGAAACGGGTGCTCAGCTATTCCTGGAGGGATGGGCGCCGCTGCTGATCTTCGCCGGTGGTTTGGGGTCGGTCACGAGAGGAATGTGGACGGAGCCCGAAGCCGACCAATTCGCCGAGACTGCCATCGGCATGGGCGTGCCAAGTGAGAGCATACTTATTGAGAATAGGTCGACAAACACCGGAGAAAATATTCTGTTTACAAAGCAGCTATTGGCGGAGAAGCAGATTGACCCTCAGCGGTTCATTCTGGTGCAGAAACCCTACATGGAGCGCAGGAGTTTTGCTACCTTCAGGAAAGTGTGGTCTGAGAAAGATGTCCTCGTCACTTCACCCCAGGTTTCGTTCGATGAATACCTTGACGGGTACCGGAACGAAGAGTTTTCGCCGGATGATGTGATCAGCATCATGGTCGGCGATTTACAGCGGATCAAACTCTACCCGGAGAAGGGATTTCAAATTCACCAGGATGTCCCGCATGACGTTTGGTCCGCCTACGAAGAACTTGTCAAGTCCGGATATAATCAGCGCCTGGTTGATTGATCCACGGAGGCGAAGCTGTGTCAGAATGCGAAAGAAAAACACAGTAACAAATCGCCGTGAACGGTGATACGCAGCATAAACAACGGCATCCAGCGGACGCGCAATTAGCATTCTTTTCATACAAAGCTTCTCATGGTTAAGTTCTGTGCGCGCCGACTGATGCCGGGCGTTATATTACTTCGCTCATCCTGCCGATAATTCATTGACAGTCATCCCAAAAGCATCTACATACCCAGCATGGCTGATTACAATGAAGAAAGAGTCGATGAGATGGTTCTTATAACCAGCGTTTGCAGCTGACGGCGCGATAGCTTGTTTTTTCAACTAGCCTTTTTCCCGTCAGCTTGAATGCTGGTCGCCCGCCGCAGCTGAAGATATGCCTTTGCCGGTTGCACATGGATTGTTGGGTGCGAGTATCGTCGCGGCCTTGCACCAGAAACCAACAACGGGAAAGCGATATTCCATGTCCCTTTTAGCCGGAGCTCTATTAGCGAATGCGGCCGACTTGGACTTCTTGTTGGTCGCAGCTCTACAGTCAAAGGACTGGCATCGCGGCTTCACACATTCAATTGTATTCTCTCTCTTAATCTGTTTTCTGTTCGTTGTCATTTTTGGCAAAGGGCAGTTTAGGAATGCTGTGACATACGGTTTAGCATTCACCTCGCATGGCTTGCTGGATTATTTAACGTCGAAGAATGGTGGTGGTGTAGAGTTGCTGTGGCCCTTTTCTACAGCGAAACTCACCCTCGGTTGGTGGGGGCTTTCCGAAGTACCCTCCAGGCTCACGCGGATGGAGATACTTGAAGCGTTGGCTGTGGAGACTGCGCTGTTCTCACTGTTGCTGCTCGCGATCCTCCTATTGAGAAGGTCATTAGCGAAGAGCATGAATTCAACAGCAGGCGCGATATAACAAACGGCGCTACTGCTTTCTTCAGGCCACACTTGCGTAATTTGCGAAGCGGAGTTTACAACGATGTCTACTAAGTCAGCGATCAACCATTCAAGCTGAAGGAAAGACAATAGGCGAGGATACAAAGATGAGAACGATTAAAGCTTTAACTGCGACCTTAATTCTTGTTGCATTGATGAGCCATGTTGTAACCGCGGCTAATCAGCGCTCCCAAAAGATAGATGAAATTGATGGTCTTTTTTGGGAAGGGGCGATGGCGCGGCTTGATAATTTTGCTCTGGAGTTGAACAACATTCCTAACAGCATCGGAGTCATTGTTGTCTATGGAGGGCAGCGTGGCAGACGTGGCGAGGCGCAAGCGTGGGGAAAGTGCCTAACGGAGTACATAGTCAGTCAACGTGGCATCAATGCTGATCGAGTCGTGCTGGTAAATGGCGGCTATCGTGACTCCATCATAGTAGAACTCTGGCAGTCGGACAGTAAGGAGGTTATCCCCAAGTCTGCGCCAACAGTTGATCCGAAAAATGTAAAATTCCGAAAAGGCAAAATAAAAAGATGGCGGAGCTTATGCAATATCTAGAGATTCTTATGTCACATAAAACCCGGACAATGTACATCGAGTACAAAGGGGAGGGAATCGTTGGCCCGGCAAACATTGGTCGTGTGACGTATTCGAAAACTGGCAGGTCAATACACTACGGTGGCCACACCTTCGAGACATTGCGCGGTTTCGGTTTCAAAGCCAATTTCTTTGACGTTGAAACCCTAGAGCCATACTGGATCTCCGGCTGCAAAATCCTTAGATAACAAGGTGAACATTGAGATGAACATCGGGATGACTCGATTTTCGACCCTTAGGCACTCCAGCTTTCCGCAAAGATGGCTCCGCGTGGTCTTCCTCTTGGTCGTGTTGTTTGGAACATACGACACTACCCGTCCGAACATCTCCTCCACTAAGCCGCCGAAGTTTATGATCATTGGTTACGTCTTCCGTCGCGCGAACATCCACGGCATCAGTGCAGAGAAGCTCACTCACATCAACTATGCGTTCGCGCTGGTAAGTAAAGACGGTGAGATTGTGCTCAACGATCCGGAGGCACCGGCGCGCCTGAGTCAACTCCAGGCACTGAAGGCAAAGAACCCATCACTCAAGATCATCTTATCGGTTGGCGGCTGGGGCGCAGACAATTTTTCTGACGCCGCTTTGTCCGACACCTCGCGAGACAGGTTTGCCAGGAGTGCGGTTGACCTGATAGAGCGGTATGCGTTGGACGGTATTGATTTGGATTGGGAATACCCTGGACAACCTGGCCCCGGAATCAAGTATCGTCCGGAGGACAAGGAAAACTTTACCTACCTGCTGAAGACTGTGCGGCAGCAGATTGACGCGCTCAGCGACGAGCGTTCGCGTAGGGGCACCGACCGGTATACGCTCACCATTGCCTCAGCCGCTGGTGAGTATTTCAAATATACCGAAATGGATAAGCTCCACGCTTATCTCGATTGGATAAACATTATGGCCTACGACTTTCATACGAGCTCGGCGAGAACTACAGGACACCATACCGGCTTATACCGATCTCTGAGTGCCGGCGGTTCGAACAAATATGCCGAGGCTTCAGTGAAGCAGCACCTGAGCGCCGGAATTCCCTCCAGAAAGCTCGTAGTCGGCGCCGCGTTCTACGGTAGATCTTTCTCAAGAGTAAAACTGGAAAATAACGGTCTCTATCAGCCTTATGAGCATTACGCGGGTGACCATTCATACGCTGCATTGGCGCGCGACTTTATCAATAAGCAAGGCTTCAAGCGGCTGTGGGATGATGCGGCCAAAGCGCCGTATCTTTGGAACGCCGACTCAGCCACTTTCATCACCTACGACGACCCGGAGTCGCTGAAGGCAAAGGCCGAGTTCGTCAAGTCGCATCGCCTCGGCGGGATAATGTATTGGGAGCATAGTCATGACCCTGTCGAGTTACTCTTGACGACAATTTTCGAGAACCTGCGATGAGTGATTAATGAAGCAATTGTCGTCCGGCCGGTGAAGCGCCGCGCTAGCCGGGTAATGTATACTGTGCGGTTTCAAAGAACACGATCCACGAAATCACACGAAATATCACTAAATTATTTTCGTGTTGCTTAGTGTGATTTGGTGGATCGTCTTGCCGATTCTGCTGGGCTCCCCTTTAGTAATAACTTTAGCTTTATTCGTTCGAGCTCTTTCTGGGACCGGGGGCGTCTCGCCCCCACGGAGTAGCAAGCCAGAACAGTTTTTTCCAAAGCGGGTTTTTGCGCCACAAGACAGAGGGGACACCCGCCGTCCCAG
>JBPCKD010000050.1:0-21566 GCA_051004635.1 Pyrinomonadaceae bacterium | reverse complement strand
AGTCAGGCCAAAAAGCAGCCTGACTTTCCCACATTCCCACAGCTACTACTGCTGGTTAAAGAAATGGCGAAACCGGACACTTCACTTGCTAATAAGACCGGACATTTTAATTTGCTAATAACAGGAGCTTTGTAGTTTGGGAGAGCTGATTTACCAACAGCCACAAGCTAGCCGGAAATAGAAATCTTACGGGGCCCTTCACCATCGCCCGAGATCGTTATCCGCCAGACGTTAAAGGAAAGGGGATAGTTACCCATTCGCTCCGCCCATTCGATTACAAGGACTGCCTGCTCGTCGTTTAGTAACTCGTCAAGATCGACTGCGTGTGCCGCCGCTACCCCTTCATCCAATCGATAAAGATCGATGTGGAAAAACGGCAGCCGGCCTGAATGAGGATTTACTAAGGTGAACGACGGGCTGGTTACATCTTCAGGATCGATCCCTATCGCAGTCGCAAGTCCTTTCACGAACACAGTTTTTCCGGCGCCAAGTGGACCATTTAGCAGAAGGATTTCGCCACCGGTGAGTTGCGCGCCAATTTGCTTGCCAAGATCGAAGGTTTCTGCAGCGTTCTGCGTCTGCCATTCGCCAGTTGAGATACGTTGCTGCACAGTGATGACCACGTACTTACTTTTTCCGGTGCCGGAGTCACGCGTTCGAGTTAAGGCTGTTCACCTTTTGAGTCGACCGAGCGTACGGCTTCGCTAAGGTGTTCACGAATATCCGAGGCTACCATCGTTCGCATCCCCAAATCGCGTGCAGCGAAATCGCCCGCGAGGCCGCCAATGTAAAGTGCCGCAATTGTTGCTACGAGCGCGTCAGCATTTTCTCTTAAGGTTGCAACTGCTTGGGCGACGAATCCG
Source organism: Pyrinomonadaceae bacterium (assembly GCA_051004635.1). Lineage (GTDB taxonomy): Bacteria > Acidobacteriota > Blastocatellia > Pyrinomonadales > Pyrinomonadaceae > PSRF01. The sequence continues at coordinate 20,703 of JBPCKD010000050.1, read as the reverse complement.
GCGATGATGCCGGTTAAGGTATCGCCTGAACCGGCGGTGCCAAGGCCTGCATTCCCGGTCGGGTTTATGAATACACGACCGTCGGGAGCAGCTACCAGTGAGCGTGTGCCCTTAAGGACCAGAATTAAGTTATGTCTTGTAGCAAAGTCGCGGGCCACAAATACGGGGTCGTCTAGTATGGACTTGTCAGTTGTTCCCAGCAAACGCAACATCTCTCCAGGATGAGGTGTAAGGAGTAGCGGAGCTTCTTTCGAGCCGTGCAAATCTGCAGGCCATCCATAGGAGGAGTAGTTTGCGAGACAGTTCAGTGCGTCGGCATCGATCACAACCGGAGTTGTCCGTTGCTTAACCAGAGAGTAAACAAACCGACGGGTGCGCTCGTCTTCTACTGATAGACCAGGTCCAATGGCGATGACCGCAGCTTTCGAAGCCAACTGCATTACATGATCGATGGCTTGATCGCTGACGGCGCCGCGATCTGTTTCGGCAATTGCAGTCGTCATTATTTCAGGCATCGCCGCGGCAGCCACCAAGGATTGTGCTGAAGCAGGCGTGGCGATCGTTACCAGACCAACTCCAGATTTCATCGCAGCATTGCCACAAAGAACGGCGGCACCTGTGTAACCGCGGGAGCCTGCTACAACAAGCGCGTGACCGTGGGAGCTCTTAAACGAGCCAGGCGTGTAACGTGTGCTAACTAACCAATCGCGAACATCATTCTCCTCGATCACAAAGAGATTAGAATTCGCCGCTTCAACGAGTATAGAGGGCGATCCGATGTCTGCAACGATTAGCTTGCCATTCAGGGCCAAAGCTGGTGGCAAGACGTTGGCGGGCTTAGGCGCCGTAAAGGTCACAGTTAAGTCTGACTGGACTGCTGCACCGATGAGTTGTGCTGAATCCGCGTTCAGACCTGAAGGAATATCTATGGAAACGATAAGTGGGCGTGCAGCAGACGACCTTTCTCGTGCTCTTCTAATTAGCGCCAAATGTTGTACGACTTGAAGAAGAATTCCTTCCAGCGGACGGCGGAGCCCAGTTCCAAAGAGAGCATCGACAATGAGGTCGTAAGTACGGCGTGGCCGCGCTAATTCTTCCCAAGCCGATGCGCTACCGCATTCAAAAAAACTCAAAGCGGTCGGACGATGATTTACTGGCCCTCTGGAGCCAGCGTCGAAGCTTGCCAAACGGCGAACAATTTCAAAGTTGGTGCGGGCGTCACCGGTAGCGTTTGCTACTGTTCCAAACAGCACCACAGCGACGTCAACGCCCGCGCGAGAGAGTTCCAGCGCCAGGGCAGCACCATCGCCGCCGTTGTTTCCTTGCCCACAAAGGATCTGTGCTTTTTTTCCAGCGAGGTCGCCACAAAAGTAGGTTTCGATTGCACGAAAACAAGCCCCGGCGGCGGCATGCATTAATAAAAGAGACGGGGTTTCGTAATCCTGCGTGGTAAGGCGGTCGATCTGCCGCATCTGGTCTGCTGAGATAACTGGCTGCACGTTGGGATGATAAGGACGGGAGATGTTTGGGTCAATCGACTTTGTGAGGTTAAGGCGCGTCCTGCTGCTGGCACAAAAAAAAGGCGGCCCGGGGCCGCCCCCGCCTTTGCCGCTGCACCAACCAGTCCGTTTTTCCAGGATACTTAACTAAAGAATCAAATGGTGGATATCTCCAGAAAAATCTTTCATCGAAAAAGCTCGAGAAGTTATTTGCCTGCTCGGGCTTCCTGAAGTAGGAACAAGAGAGCGATGAATCACTCGGATTTGGCTGCGTTTCGTCGTTTCCGAATGGCTCCGGCCAATCCTGCCAAGCCTGTACCCAATAAGACCATTGTGGCCGGTTCCGGAACGGGTTCACTGCCCGCCGAACCGCTGAACCTGAAACGCTCGGGACCTCCCTGGACGCTACTCAGAGTTGCTTCCAATCCAAGCCGCAGATTTGAGTTTGCCGCCAAGGCCGCTTGTAGTCGAGCTGCCGCCTCTGGGTCCAGACCGAACGCATAATCTGCGTTAGCGCCCTGGCCACCTCTTATCTGGTCCAAGGTCAGTGGGCCCGCCGCCAAGTCGGTGCTGAAAACCGTGTTGCCACTTTCGTCATAAGCGCTCAAAACAAGCGAATTGATCGTGATCGGGCTCCTATTGCCTCCGTTTGCTTCGTTAATATTCAAGAGAATCTGTAGGTTGGTTGCGCTTGTCCCAATATCGCTAAACGCAACCGTATGTTGGTGTGGGCCGGCACTGATGTCCCCGAAGGCGACATCACGGCTTCCATTCCATCTGACCCCACCTGATTCAGTGGTGCTGCGTCCGTGATGTTGGAGATTGAGAGCGGCCAAGGGTGGAACCAGCTTGCTATGATTGGGTTCGACAAAGACAATACCGTCCGCGAAAGCACTGGTGCCCGCAAAAGACATTATCAATAGCGCTCCTAGAATCAGCATTCCTTTTGAAAAAGCCTTATTCATTTTCGTTGTCTCCTTCGAAGTCGATAGTAACCTTCACCACCATTGCGAAGCCGGTCCCCAGCGTCTTCGCAGTGATTGAATTCCAGTACTATATGAAAGAGGCAATTAAGGCGGGTTTCCACTTAGGTTTTGAGGTTTTGGCCCGAACTTGGAGGCAGGACGTTATCTGACTAGCTTCCACACACGGAGGAGTTTCCCTATCACCGCGCGCGATTCCGAAACATCTAATATAAAGGTCACGCCGAAGTACGAAACTCCATAGGCGCCGAGGACCAGAGCGGCAAGAGGAATCGGATGTAGGTCGGGCAGCACCAACTTAAGCGTCCAGCCGATATCGGCAGCCAGCAAGGCAGCGGTCCAAAGTTTGATCAGGTAAGAGATAGACAAACCAGTTCGACCGATGCGTCGGTTCAGGGTACTTCTGAGTAATAGAAACTCAATCCAGGCGGCGATGCTGGCGGACAGGGTCAACCCGACAACACCCCACTTCGGTTCGATTCCTAAGTAACGCGGAAGGGGAATAGCGCACAGATAGCCGAGAATGGTGGCAAGGGCGACGTGAATGATGGCATAGAGCAGCGGCGTTCGCGTGTCTCTGAGGGCGTAATAGGTTGAAGAGTAGAGCCGTCCCAGTGTGGCCGCGAGCAAGCCAATACTGGACCCCGCCAAAATGCCCCAGACGTAGATCTTTGCGTCGACTTGAAACTTACCAGTCTGATAAAGAGCGCCGGCCATTACATCTCCCAGCGCGAAGAAAGCCATCGCGGACGGAACAATGAGGAAAGCGATCCGCTGCAATCCCGCGTCCAGGCGTTTTCTTAACACCTCGGCAACTTGCTCGGTGCTACCAAGTGCGCGGGACATTGCCGGCAGCTCAGCCGCTGAAACCGACATTCCGAAGAGGCTGACAGGAAGTGTGTATAGACTCTGCGAATAACCAAGCGCCGCGATCGCGCCCTGTGGGAGGAAGCTTGCAATTATCTCATCCACAAACGCGCTGATCTGCACTACCCCGCGACTCATGAAGACCGGGAAAAAGTTCTTCACTACTTGTCGCACGTGGGCATTTGTAATATCGATGACGGGACGGACGCGGTGAACCAGCTTGAAGACCGTTGGTAGTTGGACCGCAAACTGCAATGAGCTGCCAATGACTGCGCCCCATGCGACAATCTCAGCGAGCCGGAAATCATTGACTCTTCCACCGAACAAGATCAGCGAGGCGATAATTGCGATGTTCCAGGCAACGGGCGCCGTGTAAGAGAGGAAGAAGCGATGATGGCTGTTTAGTATGCCCAGACACCAGGCTGACAGGACTAACAAACCCGCTCCCGGAAAGAGAATCTGGACGATGCGGATTGTCAGCTCACGTCTTTCGTCCGCGAAACCGGGTGCAATCACGCCGATTAGATATGGAGCTGCGAAGACGCCTGCCAGCACCGCCAAAGAAGTGATCAGTGCCAGCAGACCAAGAACGGCGCGGGCCACATGAGAGGCTTCTTCTTTGTTGTCTTGCGCCAGAAGCCTCGAGTAAATTGGTATGAATGATGCTGAGAGAGCGCCTTCGCCAAAAACATTCTGGAGGAAATTAGGGATCCTGAATGCGGCTGTAAAAGCATCGCCGGCCGCTGAAGTGCCAAAGTAATGCGCAAAGACCCGCTGGCGAGCGAGACCCATAATCCGGCTGATCAAAATGCCGGCCCCGACGAGGAACGCGGATCGTCCCGTGCTCTTTTCAGTAGCCGCAGTAGGTTTTAAAGAAGGAGCGCCAGCGGTGCCTACCTGAACCGCGGTTTCCCCGGCGATTGAACCAGCTTCATCGTGACCTTCAACAACAACCCCCAGAGTTTCGGCTGAAAGATCTTCGGATTCAGGATGTTCAGGAGACTTAGGGTGGGAATCGTCGTTCATCAGTTTCAGAGGTTGTAGTCTCTTATTTTCGTAAGCAGCGTTTTATAACTGACGCCCAAATCCTCTGCAGCCCGGGCTTTGTTTCCCTCAACCTTGCTGAGGGCTTCGCGAATCTTGTTGCGTTCTACAAAGCGCAACGCCCGCTGGCCTACATCAGAGAGCGTGCCTGACAAGTCAAAGAGATTAAGCGCTTCAGAATTCTCGCCGCTGGCGGCGAGACCGAGATCTTTCGGTTCGAGGACCATCGAGTCGGAAAGAATGCAAGCACGCTCGATTGCGTTTTCCAGTTCGCGAACATTGCCCGGCCAATGATGGGCCTGCAAAGCTGCACAAGATTCATCGCTCAAGGTAGCTTCGCGTTTGCGCAATTCTCTTCCCAGTTGGGCCGCGAAGTGTTTCGCGAGCAGCAGGATGTCGCTTCCACGTTCGCGCAGCGGCGGAATCTCCAACGGAAAGACAGCCAAACGGAAGAACAGATCCCGTCGAAACTCACCGCTTTCCACGGCCGCTTTCAAGTCTCTGTTTGTCGCGGCCACAACTCGGACATCCACGGGCACTGGCGCGCGTCCGCCGATACGATCAACGACCTTCTCCTCAATTACACGCAGAAGCTTTCCCTGAACGGCCAGAGGCAGCTCGCCAATTTCATCCAGGAAAACGGTCCCCCTCGAGGCGAGCTCAAATTTTCCCAGCCGTCTATCGCTGGCACCGGTAAAGGCGCCTCGTTCATGACCAAAGAGTTCATTCTCGATGAGCGTCTCGGGAATAGCCGCACAGTTGATGGCTACGAAGGGTTTATCGCGCCTAACGGAAAGATGATGGACGGCGCGCGCAAAGAGCTCTTTGCCTGTACCGGATTCGCCCAGCAAGAGCACCGTCGCTTCCGTCTGAGCAACACGCTGAGTTTCAGAAACCGCACGCTTAAGCGCTTCAGATTCGCCGATAATGCGAGGGAAACCATAACGACGAGACCATTCTTCTCGCAGCAGGATGTTTTCTGTTCTTAGTCTTTCCTGTTCGAGAGCGCGTTCGACGAGCAACAGTAGATGATTCGAGTCGACTGGCTTCTGAAGAAAGTCGTGTGCGCCGTCCTTCATCGCCTGAACGGCTTCATCTATGGAGCCAAAAGCCGTCATCACAATCACGGGGATGCCGCCATCCGCCGCTCGCGCGGCCCGAAGCACATCGAGTCCTGAGCCATGAGGCATACGTAGATCAGTCAGGACTAACTTGTGCGGACCAGCGGAGATTTCTTTCAACGCCGATCGAGCATCAGCTGCTTCAGTGACTGTATGGCCGGCGTTTTCCAAAGTCAGGCGCAGAACCCGCCGTAAGCTCTCTTTGTCTTCAACAAGAAGAATATCAGGCATGCTTGAAACGGATAGCGAGAAAGAAAGAATACCAACGAATTCGATCCGCGCGCCGGGTCACGTTTCTCGACCTGGGCAACACCAATTCATTCATAATTCATTCTAACAAAGCCGGTGTCAAGCAAGTTAACTTTTCGTTTCACGTAAGCGCCGAAGTTTTGAGTACAACAGCGTTCAAGTTGCTGCGCCGGAAAGCGCGGAAGATAAAGCTTGACTCTCAGCTTCGGGCTGAAGAGAAACCAGAAACAAAAAGCGCGAATGGTGTTAACCATCCCCGCCAGTGCAGATTTTCAAATCAGGTCAGGATTTAAAGCGGAGCGACTGCCAGCCTCCTCCGGCGCCGCTTTAGATACAACTCAGCTATACCTGATCCGAGCAACATCATCGTGGTTGGCTCAGGAACTGTATCGTCACAGGTCGTGACAGTAAGCGTGATGCCGTTATTCCAGAAGTGACCATCCGGATCGAGCCCTAACGCAATGTTGCCGTTTACAAAGTATGCGCTCAGAATTTGCAATTGCGCCGCCGAAAAACTGTAAACAAACGTGGTCGGATTCGTTGTGAAGCTCTGCGAGGTTAAAAACGTGTTTCGGGTCCCTGGAGCGACGAGAGGATTGCTGTTATATAGAGCGCCCTCGAGATCGATGGGAAAAGGAGTTGTGACGATAGTGGGTTGATTAGTTGGAGGCCGAATCAGGCTCGCTGCAAATTGTTGGACGCCTTTCCGGCGCTACGCCGGGTGAGAAAGCTCTGTCCGTCTTCCCTGGATACGATACCCTTGCGAACCAGATCATTCATTGCGGCTTCGAATGTAATCATGCCGTGCACTTGTCCGGTCTGCATCGAGGAATGGATTTGAAAGGTCTTACCTTCCCGGATGAGATTTGCTACAGCGGGAATGTTCACAAGTACTTCAACCACAGCCACGCGACCATTCCCGTCGGCCCGCTTCACTAAAGACTGGGCCACGACGCCTCGAAGGCTTTCCGACAGCATTACGCGAATCTGTGATTGTTGGGCCTCGGGGAAGACATCAATTATGCGGTCAACCGTTTTCGTGGCGCTGTTGGTGTGGAGCGTTGCGAGTACCAGATGCCCAGTTTCAGCCGCGGTTATGGCTAATGAAATGGTCTCCAAATCCCGCATTTCTCCAACTAGAATTACATCGGGATCCTCTCTCAGCGCAGCTCTGAGCGCCTGATGAAAGGATTTGGTATGGCTGGACAGCTCCCTCTGATTGATTAATGAACTCTTATTGTGGTGAACAAACTCGATTGGATCTTCTATCGTGATGATATGAGCTCTGCGGTCGGTGTTAATAGAATGAATCAAAGAGGCGAGTGTTGTGCTTTTCCCTGAGCCAGTCGGACCTGTGACCAGAATTAGGCCCTCTGAAACATCGAGGAGGTTGGCTATACTTGAAGGCAGGCCTAACTCATGAATCGTCTTAATGGACTCTGGGATCCTCCGAAAAACCGCGCCGACACCTCGTCGTTGTCTGAAAATATTGACCCGAAATCGGCCGACGCCTTTCAGCGAATAGCTGCAATCCATGTCCCAGGCATCGAGAAAATTCTCCCGTTGTGGTGGAGAGAGAATCTCAAAAAGCAATGCCTGGCAGACTTCAGGCGTCAGATCCTTATAGTTGAGCTTTACCATCTCCCCATGAATTCGTAAATAAGGAGCGCTGCCACTGGTAAGGTGAAGATCTGAAGCTTCACGTTCCATCATCTGATTTAGAATTTCATCTATTCTTGCCATAGATTTGTAACTGGAGCGTATACGGAGTCTCGACTGTCACTGATACTTCTACCCGGCCCGTTTCAACCTGTTGTTGCGAAGTAGTGAGTCGACCTCGGGGCTGATGACGTTTTCGTTGGCGTCTCTCATGTTTATGAAGTCACGAAACGGACTCAACAGTTTGACCAAGGCCATCGAGAATGGATGTTTTCGGAAAAGGTCGATTAATCTCAATCCCTTGTTCGGCTGGCCTCTAAAGGTCGCTTGAATCGCTCGCTTAGAAGGCGATTTCCACAGCTATGGCCGCAACCATTGTGCCATTCGGTGTGGTCAATGAAAATGCTGATCTTGTCTGCCGGAGCACGGTCACATCGTTACTTCCTGTGACAGTGGTGGAACTGTTTTTCACATTGTATCGAAGAGACGTGTCTCTTAGTGTCGGCAGTTCCAATTAGCCTCCACGACTGTGCCCAAGGGCAGATGTGCTTCCAATACCAAAAAGCGGAAACCATCTTCCAATAGTGTTACCTCAAGTGACGATGAACAAAGTTTCCATCGTCCACACAAAACGAGAACTCAATGTTTTTGTGCGAAACGAGCATGGCATTGCTCTTGCTCAGACGGTGCTGCGTCCCTCGTATATTGGCGAGGCAAAGAATCGACTGGGAGACTATTAGGTTTCAAATAATGGGGTGCCAACTAGCATGCACAAACAGATGAACTTTCCCGATAGAGAAGTGAAACTCAGCAGCGCCGCCGGCGTTGGCGTCTTCGAGTTACTAATTGTGATGATGGTAGTAGCGGGACTTTCAACACTTGCAGTTATTAGCTTTCAGAGGTCGAGCAGGAGTTTCAGGCTTTCAGGTGCGACGCGTAGTCTCACTTCCTATTTGGAAAAGACGCGCGTGGACGCAGTGCGCCGCCATGTCACAGACAACGGTGCTAGAGTAGTTATAAACAGTGCGACAAGTTATACCGTTAATATGGATTTTGGCGGCATTGGCACTTCGACTGCTCGCACGATCAATTTGCCGGCCGGAACGAGCCTCAGGTACACGTTGCCTCCAGCGACCACGAGCATAGATCCTTCTGTCACCCCAATAACAATTCAATACAATTGGCGAGGACAAACAGAGAGCACCGTTTTGCTTACCTTGACGGATTCGACTGCAGGGGCCGCGTCCAGCTCTGTTGTAGTGGGACCGGCAGGTGGTCTTTCAACCGGCAGTACCGTCACCGGACCGGTTACCACCCCCACACCGCTAAACACAACCGAGACAACCGCGACCGGGATCAAGAGCATGCAGTACTAGTGAACAAGGAGAGATGGCTGATGATATCAAGTAAATTAAATAGGTGTGGTGGCGGTACCGTACAGCGCAGCGATACCGAACATGGGTTTACGCTGATTGAAACGTCGTTCGCTCTGGTCATCTTAATGGTCGCCGGGCTTGGCGTGGCATCTCTGTTCACCTATTCGATTCGATATAATACTGGCGGAAATGACCGCGCTGTGGCAGTCACTATTGCCCAACAACAGATAGAACAATTTCGAAGCGTGTCCTTCACTGATCCAATCCTCAATGTATCGGCAGCGACCGCGCTCACACCCAACACGGTAAGCAATGGCCGGACCTATCGAGTCACAAAAACCGTGACCGGCTCTAACAACGATGTCGATGGAAATCCGACATTGAAGACGATCACAATCCAGGTGGCTCCGGTAGGCACTGGTTGGGCCAGCTTCCCGGTCATACTCCGAACCATCCGCTCCGCAAAGACGTCAGGTACAAACTAACCATACTCAAGCAGCGGGAACTGCGCAATATGAACAAATCAAATATAAAGTCGTTCGATCAATCTGGTTTTTCGCTGGTAGAGCTCTTGATCGCCATGACTATTACGCTCGTCATCATGACGATTGCATCTACTCTGCTTGCGGCATCCTTTAAAGTCCGCAACCGTGAAAATCAAAGGTCATCTGCCGTGGCCGACGCCCAGCGCGCTCTAAACATTATGTCTCGAGAAATTGCCAACGCGGCTTACGGACTTAGTACCAATGGAATTGTCGCAGGTGGGGATTCCGGTCCAACATCAATACGCGTTCGCTCCGACTTGGATTTGTCCGGGGCGACGAACGGAGTTGGCGAGGACGTCAAATACGTTTTAGTAAACGATGCAAACGGAAGTTTCATCGTACGCTTGAATCTGCAACCAGCTCAAACAACAAGTCTCGTAGCCAATCGCATAGATGGATTGGCAATCTATTATTATGACCGGAGAGTCACTTACACTATAGGCAACTGCGGAATAGGCAATTGCAATATCAGCAACGTCCTCAACTCCGCGGGAACCATTCAAAATCCAGTAAATCCAGATAGCGCTAAGTACATTGTGCTATCCCTTAGGGTAACACTGCCGGCGGTTGGAACCCCGGGCTCGGCCGGTTACCAGCCCCCTTCGGCAACACAACTGGTTTCACCTGTCACGTTGCGCAACGCAAATCTAGACATCTACTGAAATTATTCTTCTCAGGAAACGTTGGAGGGATCATGGATCAGTCACAGTCAACACCGAATCAAAGCAGGAAGGCCAACGAACGTGGCGCGGCGTTGGTCATTTCACTTCTAATCGCCACCGTACTGCTTGTGGCAGGCGGTGCCTTGATTCAAGTAACCTCGATGTCAGCGGCAAACGCCATCGATTCGACTGCTGAAACACAGGCTTATTATGGAGCCGAAGCAGGGCTTCAGGCAGCTCTTAATGCGTTACGAGGTAACACCGCGCCGTCTGCATCGGCCATGCCGGCACTTATGACCCGCATTACTTTCCGAAATGCCGTGGCACCCGCAAGCTCTAATGATTGCCCTGGGGGCTTGGGAGGAGATCCCTCCACAGTTGCGCGCCTGTCACGATGGCTTCCCTACACCAACAGGCAGGCAGCGGGCACCCGCGTGACAGTAGGGACCAATCCCACGATCTCGTACGACGTGGTTGTTTCTCTTCCGCCGGGCGACATAATGCCGGTCAATCCTGTTGTTCAACCCAGCCGATTGCTCGTTCAAGCCACAGGCTACGGTCCAAGCGGCGCCAGAAAGCAAATGAGTATGATTGTCGCAAGTAGTGCCTTTGACCCGACCGTACCTGCCATGATGACTCTCATAGGAGCTCCCGGCGGAACTCCGGCAATGAGTTTTGAAAGCGGCAGCAGCGCCGGCCATAACTATTCCAGCGTCGATAATGACACCGACTTGCCCACTGGCATGCCGGCATTTGGTGTGACCAACGCGGGAGACGCTTTGATTGCCACGACTCAGGCTGCCAGTAATACGACCTCAACGCCGGCGGCTGGTGTTCTGACGAGTGCAAGCCTTCCGGATTTTCTACGGTCGACTGCGGAGGCGCGTAATTTTCTCAATGAAATGCAGGCGGCCGCAAAGGTGGGTGCGAATTTTTATCCCACCACGCCTCTCCCGCCAGCCACTGCAACCTACTGTAAACCCCCCGATCCCTGTATCGGTAAGTACGCCTCAGCGGCTCAGGGGAACACTCCAATAGGATTCACCTTCGTCGAGGGTGATTATGTTATGGACTCAGGTGCCAGCTCAGGAATATTGATTGTTACCGGCGAGCTGACGACAACCGGTGGCACCAGTTTCGATGGCCTTCTCTATGTGATTGGTGCGGGGTACGTCAACCGCAACGGCGGTGGCGGCGGCGCCTTTTATGGTGCTAACTTCATTGCCCGTGTCCCTAACTGGCCTTTGCCACCGGACGTGACGCCGTCAAATAGCTTCGGTGCGCCGTTCTTTCAATTCAATGGCGCTGGTGGTGCGACTATGCAGTACGACTCAGGTGCAGTTGCTAATGCGCTTAGGTTGTTGCCGCTCCCCGTGCTTGGCGTGAGCGAATATTAATAACTTCGGGGCCGTTCGGGACGTTGCGAAACTGAAATAACCAGACGGCTCGCTCTTCGATTGGCTCTATCGTTCTGTGATTACAATTCGCCCTGTGATACCGCACACACTATGGTGCGGCACAGGCTTTCGGAAGGTAAGTAATCGTGTTTCAAAAAGCTGACACAATCAATCAGGCCACGGATTCCTCTAAAAAATGTTTCAACTGCGGACTGAGGAACTTCGCCAATAAGACCGAGTGCAAGCGCTGCAAAACCAACCTCTCGCTGCCATCGAGCGTGGCGAAAAACGACAAACAAGCGGTTGCTAATTCTGGTGAGTTGGGCCGATCAACATTCAGCTTCGCCTGGGTGCTTGCTGCTTTGGTGGTCGTGTTATTAGGTCTGGTCTTGTTCTATATGAGGCAAGGTCCGCAAGGGACACCAGAACCAGGAGGCGAAGCCGTTGCAGCCCAAACCCCAATCACGCCAGATGCAGAACCGCCAGCACAAAATGCAGCGGAGCAAAACTCTCAAAGCGAAGCAGCAGCAACCCGGGTTGTCGCAGAGCTTAAGAGCTTTCAGGATGCGACGGAAAGAGGTATGGACTATGACGATTATGATAAGCAGCTTAATAGTCTAAAGACTGATTTGAATACCACGTTGCCCTCTATTGTCCGACACGATCCCAGCGACGAGATCTTTAGACAGGAGGTTGCAGCCGCACTTCGCGAATATACTGCTGCCGGAAATTGGTGGAAGACGACCATTACGAATAGCAGTGTGTTTACTGAGGCCGACAGAAATGAGAGGACCCAAAGGAATTGGGCGTCGGCCAGGACGCATCTAACCAATGCTGAGAAGACGTTGGTTCGCTAAAGCCAGCTGTCAGAATTCCTCACTTACTTGTAGACACTAATAGCGCGAATGGTGATCACCATTCGCGCTATTTATTTTTTGCGATCACGGAACACTTCAGTGTGAGAGCACTAGACGTCTGGGGCTTCCCCGCAATTCGCCCTTTGCCGTCGATGTCGTCTGTTCAACGAGAAATAGCGCTACTTTTTTTCGGCCTGGAGAAGTGGCGCATGGTCGGTTGTAACCCCGCTGATCGGAAAGCCAGGGCTTTTCGAACTTTAGATCAAATGAAACTTTCTCTGCTTGAAGAGAAATAGGCTCGAGTACGTAAGGATCGTCCGCTTCGTGCGGGGTGCCGCACACCATGCGCGAGGTGGACGTTAAAACGCCCCGCCAATGCTAAGGATCGGCGGGGCGCATTGCTTCGTTCGTCTCGTGGGCTTCAGGGAGAACTCGTCGGAGCTTTCACATTGGGCTCGAATTCGGTGCCTGCCGATCCGGAGAGGCTTTCAGTGTCAGCGAGTTTCATTGTGAGTGCCAGCGGTGTGTATTTGAAAGCCTTCGGCCCACCGCGACTGTTTTGCACCTGCATTACCAGGTAATCCTGATTCTCTCGAAACCTCCCCACATTTCCTCGCTGATTTATGATCACAAAGAGTAATACTTCTCCATTCGCAGTTCGCATTTGTCCAACCAGCGAGCTTGCGCCTCCGTCGGTTCTAATAAGAGTGCCTGTCTTTGCAATTACACTTCCTTGCCACCCTGGTCCCGTAAATCGATCTTCCAGAGTGCCGGGATCGATTCCAGCAACGGGCATAATGTCGGCCGGTGACAGTTTGTGTTTTTGAAGTTCCTTTCGCAGCTCTCTGAAAATTTTCATCATCGCCCGGGGCGTAACGCGGTTGACGCCCAAGCCACTCAGCGAAGCAAGCTGAACCTCATCCGCCGGAATTGAGAGCGTATTAATCAGATGACGCCGAACTGACTGAGTTCCGCCGAGGCTGTCGCCTATCCTCTCCGCCATGAAATTATTGGAATAGCAGAGCAGCACTTTGAGCACGTCGGTAAGTTTGCTTGAATTGTGTGTCAGGATAAGTTTGGCCGCAGGCGCAACAGGTCCCATACGTACATCGCCCATTACCGTGACACTCGGAACTGTTTGCAGGCTCGAGCGGTCCCCCTTCGTCGTTCGCTCGTATATCCAGGAGCGTATGGCTTCGGTGGACCTCATCGTCGCATCAAGAGTGTCATAGAATATTTCACCTGAACGTCGCGCGGAGGAACTGAAGTTCATGGTAAAGCCTGGGGCGACCACGAGGTCCCCCGTGACGGTGCGAATTCCCAAACCATTCAGCTGATGTGCGACCATTACGGCGTGTTCATAATGAAAAGATGGATCACGACCGGTGACATATAGGTTCCCCAGGATTTTGCCGTCCGTCTTATCAATCGAGCCGTCTGTCCAAAAACCGGTAGCGAATCGACGCTGCGCGCCAAATGTCTGAAGAGCAACGAGCGCCGTAGCAAGCTTGACAGAAGAAGCGGGATTAAACGCCTGATCGACCGCTTGCGCTGATACAGTCTTTCCGTCGACAGTTTCTATCAGCACCCCCTGCAGTCCGTAAACCGGCGTCAACTCATCGTTACTGGGTGTTTGAGTTTGCTGACGTGTCGATACTGCGGGCTGGGCCTTGAATAGGTTGTCCCCGGTAGCCTGAGTGCTTCGTTCCGTTGTCGATCCCTGGGTTGGAGTTGGCGACTGGGCGGTGAGAATGCCTGCAACCGCCAAAGAAAGAAGTGCAGCGAATAAAATATTTAATGACCGCTGTTTGCCTGGCATACCCTGATTCATGTGATTTCTCCAACGCGCAAGCCACTAAGCATACTAACACGAGGCTGAGAGCCCGAGCTGAGGAGAGTTCCTTTGGATGCCGTTTGCCGAAGCTAAGATGTGCACCGAAAAATCGGGACTATGAGCTGTACCGCACAAAGAATAGAAATCCTATTTCGTTGACAACGCAAGAAGCGCGAACCTAGAATCTGGGCATTGACATTATAGTGAGACCTAATCGAGAACTCATTGTTATTGAAAGCATACGTGCCACGCATAAGGCGCGTAAGAAGGAGATTCGAAAGCGGCTGGATGAGTTTCGTGAAGTCTGGCGCAAAGGATCTGATGCCCGGCTTTGGGAAGAGCTGGTCTTCTGCATCTTTACAGCAGGAGCTTCCGCGCGTATGGGCTTTCGCGCAATCGAGGCTATTAGACCTCTGCTGCTGGACGGTCAGAGGGAAGACATGACGTTGGCCCTTCAGCGCGCTGGCGCACACCGCTTTCCAGTTGAGCGCCCAGGTTACATCGTGGTCACGCGAAGCTACTTAAGGGAGCATTGCGACATGGGGTTGCGCAAGAAGCTGCGGAGTTTCGCGGATCCAATTGAAAGACGAGACTGGCTGGCCCAGGAAAAGCAGGTCAAGGGCCTGGGTTATAAGGAGGCGAGTCATTTCCTGCGAAACGTCGGACTTGGCGGCTACGCGATTCTCGATAAGCACGTGATGAGTTGTCTAATGGATCTAAAAGTGGTTGACACAGCAAAACCGCCTGGCAATAGAACTCGATACTTGGAGACGGAAGAGCGATTAAGGTTTTTTGCTCGTGATATCGGGATTGACTTTGATGAACTTGATCTGGTTCTCTGGTCAATGAAAACAGGCGAGGTTCTGAAGTAGAAGGTTGGTGATACTGCTGAATTGTTTTGAGGGACCCGTTCCTGAGGAGTTAACCGGTAAACTAAAGTTATGCAGTCAGGCACAGTGAAAAAAGCGATTGGGAAAATGGCAACCGGACTCATTGCTTGCTTTATTGGGCTCGCCATTTGTCTTGCCGCTTCGCCGCCCGCGCTTGCGGCCAGGGCGGGAGATAGTAAAGCTCTGCGTCGCGCCGATAAGGCCCTTCGTGACGGCGAATATGAAACTGCGGAGAAGATGTTTCGCGAGCTCCTCGCGAAAGATGCGCGTGATAGTCCGGCCCGCTTGGGTTTGAGCTTTGCACTTTTGAAGCAGAGGCTTCTCCAGGATGCTTACGATCATGCGGCGAGAGTCGTATTGTCTGACCCGCTTTCCTCACGCGCGCACGCATTGATGGGCGCCGCAGTTCTTGGTTCCGGTGACTTCCGCAATTCTGTCGAAGAATTTCGCACTGCTCTTAGTATTCAAGAAAATGAGTCGCTGGCGATCGCCGGACTGGCAATGGTTGATTTTTATGAGAACCGGCTCGAGTCAGCAATGAAGGGTCTGCGGCGTGCTGTTGATCTCGACTCTGAAGAGCCTGATTACATTTTTAATCTGGGCCAGGCTAGCGCTCGAAGCGAGAGGTACAAGGAGGCGGCGGATTCTTACGAACGGTTTTTGGTCGTTGCGCCAAAGACCGATGCCGATCGACGTGCCCGTATTCGCGGACTGATCGACTTTTTACGTTACCTGGGGCGGCAGGGCAAACTCTATCAGCTTGACGGCAGAAACAAGACGGACCTTCCCTTCGAGGCGATTGAGGGTCGGCCTGTGCTAAAAGTGCGTATCAATGGTGGAAAGGAACTCCTCCGGTTTGTTCTCGATACAGGATCGGGGATGTCGGTGATCTCGGAGGAAACAGCAAAGAAGCTGGGTTTGCGGCCGGTAGCTCGAGGTGGTTTGGCGCGTGCTGTTGGAGGTGGAGGGAAGTTTGAAATCGTCTACGGTTTTCTTTCCTCTTTGGAGCTTGGGGATGTGAAGGTCGACAGTGTCCCGGTTTACATTCGACACTTCTTTGACGTCAAGACTCCGGTCGATGGTTACCTGGGCCTATCGGTGCTCTCCAGGTTTATCGCTTCGGTTGATTATGGCACCAATAACTTCAGCTTGCGGCGCCCCTCTAATTCCAACGAACAAGATCCTGGGGATGCAAGGACCTGGACAAGTGAGGAGTCGCTGATGCCGGCAGCAGCCGTTGAGATTCCAGTGCGCACCACTGCAAGCGGCTTTATCAGTGGCGAAGTTCGGGTAGAGGGCATCCAGAAGCCACTAAATTTCATAATTGATACGGGCGCCAGTGTGTCGGTAATTTCCGAAATACTATCCGAGCAGGAGGATTTGGGCAGCTACCTTCAGCCTACTCGAATGCGAGTTTTTGGCGCGGCTGGAATAGCGGAAGATGTCAAGACGCTGTTGTTGCCAAAAGTTTTGCTGGGTACTCTGGCGCGGGAACAAATTAGCGCTGCAGTGCTTGACCTTGAACCATTGAACGAAACCGCGGGCTTCACTCAAGACGGAATTCTCGGCGCAAACTTCCTGCGCCACTTTCGCGTCTCTTTCGATTTTCCTCGCGGAGTGATAAGGCTGGAGCCTCTAAGCAAACCCAAAAAGGCTGACTCTACCTTAAGACCGATGTGAGCGCTTGAACAATGAAGCAAAGTCTCTATCTTGAAACCTCCGTCATCGGCGCCTATCTGGATAATGGCGAGCCGTTTCGCCGCGACCTGACAATCCGCTGGTGGGAACACGAGATGCCGGATTATCGGTCAGTCGTTTCTCCTTTGGTTTCACGCGAGTTGGAGCGCGTGGCCGAGCCGCATCGCTCGTCCTATTTGAACTTGATCTCATCGCTGGAACAGGTGGAGCTTACTGAGGAGGTATCGATCCTGGCGGATGGTTATGTTTCGCGAGGAATATTTCATCGCAAATACATTGCCGACGCCTTGCACGTGGCGTTCGCGTCTTATCATAAGATTGACTACCTCGTTACCTGGAACTTCGGTCACCTGGCAAACGTTCGCCGCCAGGCGCGGATTCGCCTCTTTAATGCCGCGGCAGGCTTCTATGTGCCAATGATTGTGACCCCTGAATTTCTCGTTTCCGAAGCGACCGAAAAAGCGAGTTAATAGACTTGAAAATAGCCAACAGCAAATCGAAAGTACTTATGTATCGCCGGCCGAAGTTTTTGGAAGTGTTACACGCCATTCGCGAGGAGATGTCTCGAGAAGTCGATTACGATGTGGATCTCTTCGCGGAAATGGTTCGTTCAGGAGTTAGGCCTACTCACGGACCCGAAAGAATCATTCGGGGCATGCGAACGCGCGCGTCGCGTGATGAGATCGCGGCAGACTTGGATGCGCCCCAGCAAAGACCGAAGAAGCGTGCTGGCAAGCGATGAACAGACGAAGAGTGTTCTACGCTCTCACCTGGTATTTATGAACGCAACATTTGAAACTATAGGCCTGGAAGTGCCGAGCGAGAAGGCTTTTAACTATCTCGCCGAACGCGCCGGCGACCAGGGTGAAGCCACGCAACTCAATCGTCGAGGTGCAGTGCTCCACGGCCGCTGCTGGAAGTTAGGTGAAGGATTAGAGGTTTGGACTGTCCTCTATGAGTCAGGAACTGGAGACGTGTTTTACGCTGACTGCCGACCCGGCTTCCGGGCTCGTCATATCCAAACGATTAGCCCGTGGGCTTTGACGGAATATGACGAAGAAGGCGAGGCGGTGGTTCACGGTTTTCGCGAAGGCACTGATTGCGAAGTTTTATTTGAGCTGCAAAATCTAACCGAGGTTGGCCCAGGCGGTTTTCGAGCGCAGGAGCTTCACGTGGGGCTTTGCGGGTTGGCCTATCGTGCGCGGGTGCGCACTGCGCCTGCGAAAACAAGATGGTTGCCCCTTGATAAGGCCGCGCCTTCGCGTGCGGCTCACGAGAATGATTGGAGCCTCTCGGGCCGCGTCATTGCCTTTAAACCACTCAAGAATCCGCTTTCGGGAAGCGATCTGTATTGGATTAACCTCGACCTTGAGAAGATGAATCTTGAAATCCTGGTTAATCAGCGCTCTCTCCGCGGAGATACGTTGGCTCCAGGCGTTACGCTCGAGGCAGAGGTCTGGTTGCAAGGCCATGTTCTTGATGAGCGAGCATTACTTTCGCGTTATGAAGGCGTGGATAGTTCATGTTCCGCCGCAAACTTCTGGGCTCAACTGAAACGAAGGAACTAGTAAGGCGGCAACTAGCAAAGGGTAAGTTGACGAATTGTAGGGCGTCCCTCGGCGGGCGATCCCGCATCGGAGAAGGGGGCGCACCCGTAGGAACCCCCACAGAATTAGGAAACTACCTGTGTTGGCTGACAATCCATTTCAATGAAACGTCTTCTCGCTGTCAGCCTCATTATCCTCACAATCGCTGTCGGGTCCTATCTTTTCAACCAGTATTGGATTCATCGATATGACGGCGTGATCACCCGGCAGGCAGCTGTCTATCGTCTCGATCCGGATCTTGTTTGGAGCGTCATTAACGAGGAAACCTATTTCCGTCCGTGGAAAATCGGTCAAGACGGCGAGATTGGATTGATGCAGATCACACCTACGGTCGGCCGGGAGTGGGCTGCCGAAACGGGCATGCGTGAACTGGAAAAGCAGATGGCTAAGGCCCCCGCCAGCTTGCTGCGAGATCCCGAGCGAAATATTCAGATCGGGTGCTGGTACCTGGAAAAAATTCATGAGCAATATCGCGACATTCCAGACCCTGAGCCCCGAATGATTGCTGCCTACAACGCGGGTCCCAGCAGGGCGGCGGAATGGAACAAGGTCTCCGACGGCGGAAGGCCACTGTCCGGCGAGGAATTCATTAACAGGATCGATATACCTTCAACCCGAGCCTACGTCGTCTCCATAATGGATCGTTACCGCAAACTAAAAGGACGCGCGCAAAGCAGCACCACTCTTTAGAACGCCGAGTTCCCCAGGCGGCAGCCCGCGTGGGGTGCTAGTCACCGTCGCCTGACAGATCGCGGTGAGCTTCTCATCATCGGACAGTTGAAATTTCATCGGCACTCCGGTCTCAGCGATGACCACACTTTACTGCGCTCGATGGGTCTTGCCTATCTCATCGCCCGCGATTTCCGACGGCGGAATCGCGGTCGATGGCCAGCGAATCATTTCAGTCGCCAGCCGCAGGACGCTCACCAGGCGGTTCCCTGACGCTACAGTTCGTGACTGTGGAGACTCCGCCATCATCCCCGGGTTAACTAATGCGCACTCCCATCTCGAACTAACAGCCATGCGCGGTTTCCTCGAAAGCGAAGAAACAGATTTTTTCGCCTGGTTGAAAAAACTAACAACAACCCGACTAGAGCGAATGACCAGCAATGATTTACGCGTATCCGCTGTTTGGGGGGCGTGTGAAGCCGTTCGAGCGGGCGTCACGTGTGTGGCAGATGCAAGCGACTCCGCCGGCGAAAGCATGAATGCGCTTCGAGATGTTGGCTTGCGCGGCATCGTTTTCCAGGAATCGTTTGGTCCGGATCCGCGGCTGGCAAAAGAGAATTTTGAAAAACTCAAAACCAAAGTTGCCAGGCTGCGCGAACTGGAAACGACTCTGGTCAAGTCTGGCGTGTCGCCCCACGCTTCTTACACAGTTTGCGCGCCTCAACTCGAAATGATTTCCCGATTTGCGCTTGATGAGAGTCTGCCACTCATGATGCACGCGGCTGAAACAAGAATGGAAGTATCGTTGGTCCGCGAGGGCGGAGGGCCTTTTGCGGAGGGCCTTCGCAACCGTGGCATTGAGTGGCAAGCGCCGGGAGTCTCACCAATACAATACCTCAAAGACCACGGCGTGCTGCAAACGCACCCGCTGCTGGCGCACTGTATTCACGTTGATGAAGCGGATATCGAAACGCTGAAACAAACCGAAACGACAGTGGCGCATTGCCCCAAGTCGAACGCCAAACTCGGTCATGGTATCGCGCCGTTTAGGAAGCTGCTCGACAAGGGAATCGACGTGGGACTTGGGAGCGATTCGGTTGCCAGCAACAATACTTGCGACCTTTTGGCAGAAGCTCGCTTTGCTCTGTTGATGGCGCGTTCGAAATCAGTCGGCAATAGTCAGCAGCGACTTCTATCCGCACACGAAGTATTAGAAACTCTCACTGTAGGCGGTGCGCGAGCGCTTGGGTTGGAGGGACAAATCGGGGAATTAAGAGAAGGCCTGCAGGCGGATTTTGCAGTTGTCTCCCTTGATGGTGCACATCAAATTCCCGCTTACGATCCAGCAACCACGCTCATCTTCTCATCCTCCGCGAGTGACGTAAGCTTAACGGTCGTGGCGGGAAGGGAACTCTATCGCGATGGCAAAGTAATCACGGTTGACGACGAGCGCCTGCGAGCGCGCATGAGAGAGATTGCTAAAAAACTGAAAAGCTAACCGCGGAGACGAGAGGTCAGAGGTCCGAGGTCCCAGGTCCGAGATCAGAAGTCAGAAGTCAGAAGTCAGAAGTCAGTCAAAACTCTAACACTCCAGCACCTGGACTCGAACCGATGTCTTATCGGCCAGCCGACTGCTGACCTTCTGACTCCTGACTTCTGACTCCTGACTTCTGACTCCTGACTCCTGACTCCTGACTTCTGACTCCTGACTCCTGACTCCTGACTCCTGACTTCTGACTCCTGACT
>JBPCKD010000049.1:0-23737 GCA_051004635.1 Pyrinomonadaceae bacterium | reverse complement strand
CGGTCTGTATCTATTGCTGAGCCCGCGCGAGGAAGCTGGGTCTGCGCGCAAAAACAATAATTAGCGAGAGACCGAGAAGTAGGCAATTAAACGGCAAGCGACTGGCTTCGTGGTGAGTGGCATGTGTCGCTATTGCTCCAAGCATTACGGTGGCAAAGATCGTGGCGCCATAGGCAGCGAACCGAGGCAGGAGTAGCAGGGCCATCGAACTAAGTTCGGCGATCCCAACAACGATGCGAAACCAGTCGGGGTATCCCCAGCGATGAAAGTCGCGCACCCAAAAGATGTTGCCTGACACCTTCAGCCAGCCGGACCGCAGGCAGACGAGTGCCAGGAAGAGCGTGATTACCCAAAGCACAAACTCTTTCGCGATCCTTGTACGGGTCATAGTCATAGAATCAACCTTCGAACCCTGCTTTGAATTCGAAGTTGCACCAGGTCGCTACTGCTCCCTGTTCTGTATTTGTCCTTACGTCGTTTGTTCTCCGGCTTCCTCGTTAGACCGTCCTACCGACCGGCGGCAAGTCAACAAGACTTCGTCGTGGCCTTGCTGTCCGATTATCCGAACGCTGACAGGTCAACAAAACTTCTTTGCTAACCCCATTTCACATCCGAACTCATAATAGATGAGGTGCGTGATGCGTCCCTGCACGTCTCTGACAAACTTTCCGCAACCGTCAAATTCCCTGGTCCTCAGTTCGTTTTCAGAATCATCACCGGCAAACAACTCGTTTCGTTGTGCTGCCGCCTCACTAATCAACTGTTGGCCTTCTTTCTTAATAGTGACAACCAAATCAGGGCGAAGCTCAAACTTGTATTGCCCAACGTATTCGTCGTAGATGCCGGCTCTGACCTTGTCCGCGAAAGTCCGGTTACGTGAAGGACGACGCGCGGAAAGGTCGGCCCTCAGCCCGTCTGCCATCAAGCCTCGTAAACGAACTCGCGCCGAATAAAGACGCTTTGCAACTGTAGTCAGAGGGACTTCCAGAAACAGACTGATGTCGCTTTGAGAATATTCCTTGACGTAGAAGAGCAGGACAATCAAGCGCTGTTTCGCTGGTAACGTATTAATCGCAGTGAACAAGGCTCTTGTCAGTTCGTCTCTTTCGAGGGCCGTCTGCGGATCGGTATGGTCAGAAGGAACCATCAAGCCATCATCAAGCGACGTCGATCGTAAATGTTTTCCACGCGTGAGACGATTGCACTCAGTCAGCACTATGCGCCGGAACCAGCCGGGAAATGCTTCCGGTGTGCGAAGCTGTTCGAGCTTCTGCCAAGCTGAAATGAAAGCCGCCTGGGCAGCCTCTTCAGCCAGGGCGTAGTCTCCCAACTTTGCATAGGCGGCAGCGTAAGCCATGTCCTGGAAAACCCGGACGAGTTCGGAAAATGCCCAGTGCCGCTCTGCCAGCGTGGCATTTGAATCTGTGACCTTAAGGACTAGAGTACGAAGTTGGTTCACCGGCATCAGCCCAATCTTTTGCCCTATATAAACTAAGAGCCAGGTTTGAGGTCTGACTATACCTGTCCGGTCAAATTTGTTTGGAGGTCGGGAGAATTAATCAATACGCAACAGGTTCTTACCACCCGCCCAGTGCTTTAAAAGAGCCCAGCCCTATTGCCTCGGCGCCGCTTGTGAGCGTACTAAGAAGTTATCTGAAAACCTGGCATTTTGGCGATGGTTAACGCTGAAAGCGTTCGCTAATTTCAGCCCGGGGTTGCGCTTTGGCAACCCTGGGTGTTGATGTCAGCAAGAGATTCGACGCAACCCTGAAGGGGTTGCGACGTCTTTCGCGATTGCTTAAGCGGCGACGCAACCCTTTCAGGGTTGGGAAGAATCTTTTTTGACGTCCCTACGCAGGGTTGCCAAAGCGCAACCATGGGCTGGAATTGACCAACGCTTTCAGCGTTATCGATGAATCTGCCGAATCGCTTTCAACCTTATCGATGAATCTGCCACTCGCTTGCATCCTCTGACCTCTTACTTGATTTCTTTCATTTTCATGAATCCGCTGCTTGGGTTCCTTAGGAAAGCAAGTTGCCGACCTGGCGGTAGAATCCACGAGTTCTCCAAAAACCGAAATAGGAGGCCGCCTGATGGCTCAATCACTCGCACGACTGTGGACGCACCTTATCTTTTCGACCAAAAACCGATTCCCGTTTCTTGCTGACAAAAAGCTACAAACCGATGTGCATGCGTATCTGGCAAAGGTGCTGCGTCAGCAGGATTGCGAAACGTTAATCGTCAATGGTGTTGAGGATCATATTCATGCGCTGTTTGCATTATCGAGAACACGTTCCATCGCGTTAGTCGTGAAAGAGATCAAACGCACATCCTCTGGTTTTGCAAAGGAGCTCTCCCAGACACTGGCAAAGTTTCAATGGCAAAATGGCTACGGCGCCTTCTCCGTGAGTAAATCCAATCTGGACGAGGTGTTTGGATATATAGAAAACCAGGAAGAGCATCACAAGCGCGTGACTTTTCAGGATGAATACCGAGCATTCTTGAAGGCATACGACATTGAATACGACGAGCGTTACGTTTGGGATTAATTGCCGGTGAGGTTAACGCTGAAGGCGTTCGCTAATTTCGCGATTACCTAGTCGGCGACGCAACCCCTTCAGGGTTGCGATGAATCTTTTGCTGACATCAACACCCAGGGTTGCCAGAGCGCAACCCTGGGCTGGAATTTGCGAACGCTTTCAGCGTTTCAAACCCGGCGGCAGCGCGCCGTGGCTTTCGTTTGACTGCGACACGGGCGAGACGCAGAAGGGCTACTGGTGGAAGACCGAGTGCGGCGGCCGTCAGGTCGAGGACAAGAGCATCATTGCCGTTGGCACAGTGAACTTCTCCATCAAGTTCCGGAACGAGCTGGCGGGGAACAACACCACGCTCTTCAGCGGCAGGATGAAGGTGGCCAGGACGCTCTCGAACGAGCATGGACCAAAGGCCGTTAACAAGTTTGTCTACTACGTCGACCACGACTGGAACCTACCCATTGGCTATGTTTGGTACACGCCGGACAGCGTGTACGCGTGGGACTATTCGCAGTTCAACATCGGCTTCTGGGTGCGCGGCGAGGCGTACAAGTTGGACCCGCACCTCTTCTATAAGGGGCAGGAGGTTGGCCGGATGTTTATGGACGACAGGTGGGGAAGGGCGGTTTACACCCGCTCAAGTTATTCGCCCACTCAACAATCAGTGCCGGCTGACTTGAGGCGGGGGTAAACCGCCCTTTCCCCACCTGCAAATTACCGTTCCTTGAGTAAGATCATTCGCGATTCGGCTACTTAGGCTTCGCAACCTCAGGTCGCCTCACGCAAAAGTGTTTTCAGCTCGCCTTGCATAAAAACCCTATTTTGTGGTCTGCGTGTAGCTTGGTGTGATTTCGTGGATCGTGTGCGTCCGATTCGTAAGCACACGCATTTTCATTGCAAAACCTTTGCTCCCCACAAAGTCAGGAGTAAAATCACGCCCCCAGACAGGAGGCAGGAGGCAGGAGGCAGCGGCACCCTACCACACTTGATTCTTCCTTAACGAGGTATCAGTCAAAAGCGAGGTAAAACGAAATGAAAATCCCAAAGTCACCTTCCAGAATTAGAGTCGCCACCATCGTCGCAGTCACAATCATCGTAATCATGGTTTCCCTTTTTGCTTCTTCTGTAAACGCGCAGGAGAAAATTTCCAAGGCGTTAACGGCGAGTGCCAACAAACCAGCGAGTGCCAGCAAAACCGCCCGCACCACGAAAACCCTGAAGTACACCAACAATACCTGGCTTCAGTTTCGCGGACCGAATGGGAGTGGCGTGGCCGAAGGTTCCGCGCCGCCGGCTGAGTTTGGGGCAAACAAGAATCTCGCGTGGAAGACAGCCGTGCCCTTTGCGCGATCGTCGCCAGTCGTCACAGCCGATAAGGTTTTCCTGACGGCGAGCGAAGGCGAGAAACTGATCACACTCGCTTTGGACCGTAGGACGGGAAGGATTTTGTGGCGGCGTGAGGTTCCGCGGGCGCGGTACATGCTTATCTATGAAGCCAATGATCCGGCCTCGCCAACTCCAGTCAGCGATGGCAAGAACGTCTACGCGTTCTTCGCCGAGCTCGGATTGATCGCTTATGGACCAAGCGGCAAAGAACTCTGGCGAGTGCCTCTGGGCCCCTTCAATAGCTTCTATGGCATGGGTGGATCGCCGGTGCTCGCGGGTAACAAGCTGCTGATGGTGTGTGACCATCGCTCCAAATCGTTCGTCGTCGCGGTCGATACGCGAACTGGAAAGGTGCTTTGGAAAAAGGACCGGTCGAATTTTGAAGGGTATTCCACGCCGGCGATTTACACGCCCAAGGATGGACCGGCGCAACTGCTCGTGCTCGGTTCACAGACGCTTGATGCCTATTCGCTCGATAATGGTGAGCGATTGTGGTGGGTAAGCAAAGTCGGCACATATACCAAGGGCGTTCCAGTCATCGGAGCAGACATGGTCTACGTAAACGGCGAAGGCGGCGACGCTCCTTTCTTCCCACCATATGACGACAGCCTGAAGAAATACGACAAAGACAATGACCAACGCATACACCTTGATGAGATGAAGACAGAAGCTGAAATGGCCGAGCACTTTGGCTGGCTGGATGCCAATCGCGACGATTACGTCACTCGTGAGGAATACGACTTCGTCCGCAATTCCACCACCGCTGGTCACGGTGTTACTGCTGTGCGCTTCGGTGGCAAGGGTGATTTGACGGGAACCAACGTCGCCTGGACCATAAAGAAGTCCTACCCGAATATTCCTGCGCCGTTAGTCTACCGGGGCGTAATGTATCTAATGAAGGAAGGCGGAATCCTTTCATCTGTGAATCCGTCGAGTGGGGAAGTTTTGAAGCAGGGTCGAACGCCCGAAGCGCTCGAGGAATATTTCGCTTCTCCGGTCGCCGCCGACGGCAAGGTGTTCGTTGTAAGCGCGACCGGCAAAGTTACCGTGGTCAAGGCCGACGCGCAGTGGAAAATTCTGAAGATGAATGATTTGGGTGAAGAGGTGTGGGCCACGCCGGCGATTGCGGGAAATAATCTCTACATTCGCACGCGTAATGCGCTCTATTCGTTTGGGCAATAAGCAGATGCTGGATGTTCCAAGGGCCTGGTGGTACGGACTTCATGACACTTCGTTGAGTGTAGCTCCCTACATCAGAAAGCTTTCGAAAGTCTTTCGCTTTCCTGTCTGGTCGGACTATGGCGCGGGGTCCAGACCGGGCCATGCTTGAATGCTGGAGTTCTTGTATCGGCTTAATGGCCTCTGGTTGAGCGCTGCTTGGAACGACGACTAACTGAGCGCCCTCCCGGACGGTCGTGCTACTGCCCCGAACTAAGCCCAGGTTACGCCGAGGCGGCCACGGAGGCCCGCACTGCGGAATCGCAATCGCAGAAGACATTCAGTGATACTCCTTTTGCGATTCATGAGGACAATGCCCTCATTTCCCCCGCCAAGGGCTTGCGAGTGGGGCAAACATCTCAAGGAAACTACAGAATATAACTTGATAAAACTCGGGGGACGAAAGTATGAGCAAGGTACTACTGGCGCTACTTGGGATTCTGATTGCTGTGGCCTCACCGGTGACGGCGCAACGGAGTAGTGCAACAACAGCCACGCAAACCGCCCCACCAACCGTCGAACCAGTTGATGCGTCTTTTGTCCCGGTCGTCGAAAGCAAAAGTCCGGCACTGGTAGTCGTAAGTGCTAAGAGACGTAATCGTGACATTAGAATCAGTTTGCGTAATGCCAGCGATAAGAATATCTACGCGTTTCGTATGCGGTATCACAAGGAAGGCACGGCCCAGCTTTTCCAATTCACAATCTCAGATACGAAAACGATGCTCGCTCCCGGTGAGGTCTACGTATTCGACTATCCATTCTCACCGGAATCGCCCTGGTCCCGCGAGTCGCTGGTGTTCGAGGCGGTGTTGTTTCAGGACGGCACCGGTGATGGTGAGAAAGACAAGGTCAAGAGTCTCCAGGATCTGTTTCTGACAAACATGAAAGAGCTGGAGCATGAAATCGCACTACTTCAGGTCGCGATCCGTTCGGCGAATGTCGAAACAGCGGAGGGCCTACGCGAGCTGCAAAAGAAGGTCTCGGAAACACCCGAGACCAGTAGCGTGCCAATGTTGAACGGCTTGGCCGGACTTACTCTCCCGACCTGGAAAGGGACCACACTCAGACACATAGAAGAAATCGAGAAGAAGAAACAAGAGGGAGCCAGTGTTAGCATCCGCGATGAACTAGTTAAAGTAAAGGAAAGTTACAGCAATACCCTTAAGAGGTACCCTGGCGCAAACACGACGACTCCCGATCCCACCGCAGTACCTTCAGTGGAAAGCAAGAGCAACGCACTGGAAGTGGTTGGGGTCACCAGGCGCGATCCTTTTCTGCGCGTTCGTGTGAGAAACATCGGCGAGAAGAATATCTCCGCTTTTCAAATGCGTTACCACAAGGATGGCGCTGCCGAACTTATCTCCTTTGTAATGTCAGATGCAAAAACAGCGTTGGTTCCGGGAGAAGTGTTCCCATACGACTGGACCTCTTCAGCAACTTCGCTCCTGGTTAATGAGCCACTCATATTCGAAGCAGTAATATTCGAGGACGGAACCGGAGATGGCGATCCGGAAACGGTAATAAATCTGCAGGATCTGTTTTCAACGAATCGGAAAGAGCTCGAGTACGATATCGCTACGTTGCAAGCTGCGCTTGATTCAGCCGATGTTGAAATGGTCGATAGCCTGCACAAGCTCCTCGAAAAGTTGGCAGCAACACCTGAGTCGCTGAGTGTTTATATGACGAGCGGCCCGCACAATCTCACGCTGCCGTCATGGAAACACAAAACCATGGGAATTGTTCGGGAGATTGAGAGCAAAAAACGAAACGAGCCGAACACGAGTATCAGACAGGAATTACTCAGATTGAAGGAAACGTACGCGGGTTACCTCGCAAAATATCCTGGCAAAAATTAGAGCGCCAACAGCTGTTTACACATTGGGTACGGGTCGAAACATCGTCAAGTTTTGCCTAGTTTCGCCTTTTAGAGCTTTGTACTTTGTACTTTGTGTTTTGTACTTTGTGCTAACTGATAGGCAGGACCATTTACTCCATTCTGGACCAGTAGACGATCACCGAGCGAGTCATCGTGCCCGTCCAGATCATCGGCGATCAGATGGACAGTGGACAAGACTTCGTGGAAGACAGAGGCGTTCTACGGCAACCCGCTGACGGGCTTCACTCCCCCGCAATAAAGTGAGAGGTTAAAGAGCCCGACCGTCAGGGAGGGCGTTCCATTAGTCGTGAGTGAGCGGGGCAGTAGCCCGACCGTCAGGGAGGGCGTTCCATTAGTCGTCGTCCAACCTGAAAGGCTCATCACCCTGGCCAAACAACACGTACTCAATCGCGTTCTCAACATCTCGTTGCTTCCAGAGATAAACCCTACTGCCGTGTCGAGACCACGGCTTCACTCGCGGAGAAACGAGTTTGTGCTCCCGCAATGCTCGCGTCGAGTAGGCTTGAAACGAAATCAATACCGGCTCAGGCTTTCTCATAACGGTGACTACTGAATGCACGTGGTTTGTTCTAATGTTGAAGGCTCGTAGAAAGTACTTCCGATGGTCACATACTTCACGCACGGCGTCTTCTACAACTCTTCTCTTGGGAGCGTTGAGGTATTGAGGAGGATGCTTGAGTTGTTTTATGTCTGATTGCTGCAATGCTCGGTTAGGTTTGATTTTGACTGCGCCATACACATTGTGTTTGGGATCCATAGACCCGCGATCATCACCGTGCAGCCACGTCCCATAACAGCGGAAGGTAATTAGGTAAGCGAGCGGAAACTCATTGTCATCGAAATCTCTGGCCACAACGACCGCCATCATACCCGCCTCTGTCTTGCGGTACTATGGCGCAGTGGGCAGGCCGGGTCATCGTTGAATGCTGGAGTTCTTGTATCGGCCGCTGCTTGGATGACGACTAACCGAACGCCCTCCCTCACGGTCGGGCTACTGCCCCGATCAACCGAACGCCCTCCCTCACGGTCGGGCTACTGCCCCGGTGGGGTAGTTGCTATGTCCCAGAGTGATTACTACATTGCCCTTCTGTGGCCTTGATCGACATATCGGTGAGCCTCGGCGATCTGTTCAAGCGGGTAGCTTCTGTCTATGACTGCTCTAAATTTGCCGTTTCAGCGGCAGCCTCACTTACTCGGCATCGGCGCAGTCTGTTTCACAATCCAGTCCCCGATTAGCTTTAATACAGTAGGGGAGATCGTTTCCTCAATCCTCCCATATTCAGCCGGAGAACCAGTTTCGCTCGTCTGAAACAGATGATTGAGCTTCGGTACTTCCACGACTGTATAGTCTTTGTTCCCCCCAGCCTTCAATGCTGCTGCTATGGCCGCTAGATTCTCTCCCGCAGGGACCACTTGCAGGTCCCGCTCTCCAGTGACGGCCAGTACTGGGACACGAACCTTCTTTAGCGTCGTGCGCGGGTCGTACCTAATGTAGAAGCGGAACCACGGCCTCAGCATGAGCTTGATGACCCCCTCCATCGCGTCCTCAGGGATGCCGTCGATCTGCCGCACGCGCGCGCGCCAGTCATCATCGGAGTCGCTGCGCGAGCCATTTGCCGATCATTCCCAACACGTCGGTCCGCATCATCACCGGCGGCGGCAGCTTCGTATAGTTGCCTGGGAAGCCGTCGGTGTCCTGCACGAAGAGATGGTTGAGATCCGGCAGCACGCGCGCGGTCACGTCCTTGTTTCCGCCCTTCTTGAACGCGGCCTCCTGTAGCGCCACCTCCGCGGGCACCGCCTGCTGGTCGCGCGCGCCGGTGAGGATCAGCACCGGCGTCTTGACGCGGCGCATAGTGGTAGCCGGATCGTAAGTTAGGAAGAATTTCATCCACGGGTCAGCGGCCATCATGGCGTCGATCCTCTTGGGGATCTCGGCTATTTGTGAGTCGCGCTTTTCGGGAGTGAGCGTGGTGTTGTGCTCAATTCCGTTCTTGAGCTGGAAGTAGAGCGCGGTGCGCCCGGGCTGCGCAATGCCGGCGAGCAGCACGATGGCGCGCAACGTGGGTTCCTTGTCGGCCACCATCGGCGCGATTATGGCACCCTCGCTGTGGCCGAGCACCCCGAGGCGGTCGGCCCGGATCTCGGGCCGCGTGCGCAGATACGCAAGACCGGCGCGCACGTCCTCGGCGAAGTCGGCGCTGGTCGAGCCCTTGAACGTGCCACCCGATGCCCCCGTTCCA
This sequence comes from Pyrinomonadaceae bacterium, assembly GCA_051004635.1. Lineage (GTDB taxonomy): Bacteria > Acidobacteriota > Blastocatellia > Pyrinomonadales > Pyrinomonadaceae > PSRF01. The sequence goes on along the minus strand of JBPCKD010000049.1, from coordinate 14,458 downwards.
CGGTCGTCCATGCGCAGCACCGCGATCCCACGGCGCGCCAGCGAATCTGCGATCTGGCGGAAGGGCCGAAACCCTGGCAGCCCGATGTTCTCGTCGCGGTCCTGGGGTCCGGAGCCCGTGACCGTGACGATCGCGCTCACGCGTTTCGTGCGACTGGCACTCTTGGGCAGCGTCAGCGTGCCGGCGAGCGTGTGGCCGGCCGGCGTCTTCACCGCCACCTCCTCCGCGGTGTAGGGTGCGTCGGCCGGTGCAGAGTAGTCGGGCTTCGGCGTGGGCGTCGCCGTCGGCGTTACGGCTGCCTGGTCGCCGCGCTTGAAGGTGAGCGGGAACTTCTGGTCGCCCTGGGTAAACGTCCCGGTCAACTCGGTGCGCTCTTTATTCAGGGTGCCTTCGTAGACGATCGCGGCCGACTTGATCTCCATGCGCACGGCATCACCATTGACCGTGATCGTGTCAATCGGGATAGTCGCGCCCTGATCGAGGCTTTCGAATTTACCGGCGTAAGCGCCTGCGTCCGATTTCGTCACGGTCACGACCAAACGAAGCTTCTGTCCGCCCGCTTCAAGCGTGCCCTGCCACGAACCTTCAAAGTCTTTCGCCAGCGGCGGCACCACGGCTGCCTGCTCGCTGCGCTTCAACGTAAGCGGAAGCTCTTGGCCGCCCTGACTGAACTTCCCGGTCAACTCCGTGCGCTCTTTGTTCAGGACGCCTTCGAAGACGCCCCCGACCGACTTCATCTCCAGGCGCACTGCATCTCCATTGACCGTGATTGTGTCAATCGGGATAGTCGCGCCTTGATCAAGGCTGTCTACTTTACCGGCGTAAGCACCCGCGTCCGATTTCGTCACCGTCAGGACCAGGCGAAGCTTAGTACCGCCCGCTTCAAGCGTACCCTGCCACGCACCTTCAAAGCCTTTCGCCGGCGTTTGGCTAAAGACCTGGCCTGAGAGGCCAAGCAGAAACAACAACATCAACAAAGTTTTTTTCATATTTCCTAATATTTCCCTTCAATTCAATAAGAGGGTTAACTAGCCCTTACCGCCGTGCCGACCCCTGAACGGGCACAGCGATGTATGACGCATGCCGGCCTGAGCGGAACACTCGCTGAGTGGCCCGCTGAAAGTCCGACTCTTTGGCGAGAAAGATGTTCGGCACGAATCGCTGCGGGTTGCGGTCGATCACAGGGAACCAACTACTCTGAACCTGCACCATGATCCGGTGTCCTTTCTTGAAGGCATGGTCGTTGGCCGGAAACGGAATTTGATAGTGCTGAACAGAGTTCGACGGAATCGGTTGAGGTTTTTCAAAGCTTTTAAGATAGCGTCCACGGAAAACATCGCCGGCAATCATCAGTTGAAAGCCGCCCATCGTCGGATCGTCCGCGTATCTCTCCGGATATACATCGATAAGTTTTACGATCCAGTCGCTGTCTGTGCCCGTGGTCGAGGCGAAGAGGTTAGCCACAATCTTCCCCGATACTACGACGTCGTCTGCAAGCGGTTCGCTCGCCCACGCGAGCACATCCGGGCGACGATGCACGAAGCGCTGGTCCTCGACCAACCACGTCGACCATCCTGAGCGCAGTTGAATCGGGCGGGGTATATCAGGAATAGGGTTAGCGGGATCCGAGATGTAACTGTCGAATGCCGGCGGGGCGGTCGCCGAGGGCGGGTCGAACGACAGCTTCCCGTTCGCCTGAAGATAGAGCCGTCGCCCTACCACATTGCGTTTCGGCGGCCACGAATCGTGCTCCACCCACTCGTTCGCGCCGGTCCTGAACGTCAGCGCCTCGGGGCGCTCCGGGCTCCCCTTCCCCTTCAAGTGGTAGGCGAAGAAGGGCGCCAATATGCTGCGACGATAGTGCGCCGCTGTGGGACTGCCAAAGTCAATGCGGCCGAGTTTGCGTCCCTCGCCCCTCGACCATCCGCCATGGTTCCACGGACCCACGACCAGGAAGTTCTGATTCGACTTATCGTGCCGTTCGAGCAACTCATAGATCTTGATCGGGCCATAGAAGTCTTCCTGGTCCCACCATCCGGCGACATTCAGCGTCGGCACGGTCACCCGGTTCAGCCATGGCGCAAAGGCCTGCCTCTTCCAAAACTCGTCGTAGTCAGGTCGGTTCACGAAGTCGGCCCACGAGGGGATCTTGCCGTGGAAGTACTTCGCGTTCACGTTCGATAACGGGCCGAGGTCCAGATACCACTCGTAAGCATCGTAACGGTCTATCAGGGTCGACACGTCGGCGATCTCTTTTGATGACTCCATCATGTACGCGTATTCGAGGCCGTAGCTCAATCGAAACGCTCCGTTGTGATGGAAGTCGTCGCCAATCCACATGTCTGCCGGGGAAGCTTGCGGGACTACTGCCTTCAGCGCCGGATGCGGATCGAGCATTCCCATCACTGTTAGCCACGCACCGTAGCTCGTGCCCGCCATTCCAACACGCCCATTGTGGTTGGACACATTTTTGAGCAGCCACTCAATCGTGTCGTAGGTGTCGGTGCTTTCGTCGATCGCTTTCTTGTCAGAAGGATTACGCGGTTGTCGGAGCATGACAAACTGACCTTCCGACTTGAACCGCCCGCGAATGTCTTGCTGAACAATGACGTATCCATCTCCCGTCAGCTCCGGAAGCGCTGCCGCAAGTTGCGCCGAGCTCAGATCGCCGATCCCGTAGGGAGTCCTGAGCAGCAGAATCGGCAGCTTCTCGGCAGCGCCAGCCGGCGTGAACACCCGCGTGTGGAGGCGCACTCCATCGCGCATCGGGATCATCGCCTCAATGCGAGTGAAGAGCGGGTCGTTCAATGGCTGCGCACTGAGAGATGCAACCGTTGCGAAAAAGATCAGTGCGACAAGTGTGCGAGATGAGACCAGGATTGCTTTCTTCATTTGTGCCTTTCTGGCCAGTTGTCAGTGGTCAGTTGTTCGTGGTCAGTCGACAGCTGCGACTCGACGTTGGTGACTGTTTCGTGTTGGTTGGTGTGATTTCGTGGATCGCTCTCTTTGACTAGCCCAAAAACGATCCACGCGGAGTCCCCACGCGGGCAGCCCGCGTGGGGTGCTAGGAAATCACACGAACTGACACCAACCCGACAACTGATCACTGACAACTGACCACTGACCAACCTATTTCTCCGGTTTCTTCGACACCCGATCTATTGGAGCGGGTCGCGGCACGCGCGGCACCGGGTTTAGCTCAAGGAGCCTGATTGCCTCCTGCACCGCCCGTTCGAGCTGTGGGTCGTGCCCTTTTATAACTTCGGCCGGCGTGTACTCCACCTCAATATCGGGCGCTACACCCTCGTTCTCTACTGACCACTTGCCCGAAAGGTCATAGAACGCCAGGGTGGGTGCAGTTATGCCACCGCCGTCGATTGTTGGCGGCACGCCGAGGGTGCCGACGAGCGCGCCCCAGGTGCGTGTGCCCACCAGTGGCCCGAGCTTCCGCTGGCGGAACATGTATGGCAAAGCGTCCCCGCCCGAGCCCGCCGATTCGTTGATGATCATCACCTTCGGTCCATAGATCCCCGCGGTTGGCGAAGTCGCGGGCTGGCCGTCACGTTGCGCGAAGAAACCCATTAGTTTTCGGTCCAGTTCGCTGACGATGTAATCGGCCACCTGTCCGCCCTGGTTGTAACGTTCATCGATGATCGCGCCTTCTTTGTCCTGTTGCGCGTAGTAGTACCGCGTGAAAGCGGTGTAACCCGGGCCACCAGTGTTGGGAAGCCAAACGTAGGCCAGGCGCCCACCTGATAGCTTGTCAACTAATCGGCGATTTTCTTCGATCCAAGCTCGCGCGCGAAGACCATCTTCACTTGGCACGGGGATCACGGTGACAACGCGTGAACCTTCCATCGAGGGAGTTTTGTTGACCCTGATCAGTGTCTGCCTTCCGGCTGTGCCCTCAAATAAGCTGTAAAGATTGGTGGGCGGCGTGAGCGCGCGGCCATTTACTTCGAGCAGGTAATCTCCTTCCGCGACTTGAATGCCTGGCGCGCTGAGCGGCGCTCGCAGATCGGGATTCCAATTCTCGCCGGTGTAGAGGCGCTTGATTCGATAACGTCCGTTCTCAATCCCGAAGTCGGCGCCTAACAACCCAACCGCCACCGGATCTTCACCAGGGACATCGCCTGTGCCGGTCAAATAAGAGTGGCCTACCGCCAGCTCTCCGCCTACCATAGCGATGATATATGCCAGGTCGGAGCGATGGCCTGCGTGGGCAAGCAGCGGACGGTACTTCTCATAGATCGCGTTCCAGTTGGCCCCGTGCATTTTGGGATCGTAGAAGTACTCGCGCTGAACGCGCCATGTCTCGCGATAGATCTGCTCCCACTCGACGCGCGGCTCGACCCGCATCTCCAGCTGGGCCACGTTAAGAGGCCCGTCTCCGACTTTGACGGGACGATCGGTCGCGACGATTCCCCAGGATGCGCCCCCCCCAGCACTCATCTGGTAGAGCAGCTTCTTCTTGTCCGCTGAGAGTGAATATGAGCGAATGCCTTCCAGGAACGGTGCGGCTGTACGCTCTTTGAGTTGATAGCGTTGCAACCGCAGTGACGGCGGCCCGGCCGCACTAACAGTCACGATTGGTTCAGTATAGTAAAAGCTCCCAGCGGCGCCGGCCGAGAGGCTGTTGTAAGCACCGGCCGGAATATTAACGGCCAATATCCGTTGCCCAATCCCATTCAAGTCGATGCGAACATTTATTGTCTTTGGCGTGGCCGCGGCTGGAGGCGTTGGCGGAGGCGTCGGTGGCGCTGGCTCTGCGCGAGGCGCCTCGCGAGGCGGGGGAGTCGGTTCGTCGCCGGTTTCAGGCAAGAGTGGCGATGGCTCGGTTGCACTGAGTACTACCAGATAGATAGCGCGACGCACCGGGCGATCGATTGAACTCATCTCCAACCAACCGGTACTGGGTCCGTAGTTAGTGCTCGCCAGGAAGTACAAGTAGGAGCCTCCGGCGTCGAACGCGGGCGAGATCGCGTCTGCCAATCCGTCGGTGACCTGGTATGCCTTCTTATCTGCCATGGAGTAGACGAAGATCGCCCGCAGGTGGCTGGGGAGATTCTTGGAGTAAGAGATCCAACGCGAATCCGGAGACCAGGTAGCATCGAACTGCCGCACCGGATCGGGGTAGTTATCGGTATCAATCTTCGAGGCCGTGCCGTTCGACACTTCGATCGTCCAGATGTTTCCGTGGTTATCCTGGAGCAGGATTTGCTTGCCATCCGGCGACCAGGCCGGCGCAGAAAAGAATGCCGTGGACGGTAGTGGAATTGCCCTTGCCGTTGAAACGCCGATCGGATCGCCAACCATGAGTTGATACTCTCCGCTCCCGTCAGAAAGCCAGGCGAGTTGGGAACCATCGGGCGACCAAACCGGACTGCGGTCATGCGCGCCCGAACTCTGGGTAAGGTTACGGTAGTCTCCCTTCTCAGCAGGGACGGTGAAAATTTCGCCGCGCGCCTCGAACGCCGCTCGCACACCGGTCGGAGAGAGCGCTGAGTTGCGGATCATACTGACTACTTTCTTGAACTGCGGGCGCGCCCAGGGCAGGTCTCCGCTCACTTCGATGTTCAGTTTGCGTGTCTGCCCTGTTCTGGGATCGAGTAGGTGAACATAGCCAGCCTGTTCGTAGACGATTGCGTCGGGGCCCGCCGACGCGTTCATGATGTCGAAGTCGTCGTGACGGGTAAGCTGCGTGACCTGCTTCGTGTCGGCGCGGTAAGCGAAGAGGTTGACGACGTAATTGCGGTCGGAGAGGAAGTAAATCGTATTGCCGATCCACATCGGATTGGTGTCGTTACTGTTGGTCCAGGGAAGCTTCTCGATGGAGTGGTCGGCCAGCGTCATGACCCGGATCGGATGTGTGCGGCCCCCGCGGTAGTGCCGCCAATGGCTGGCCTCGTGCCACGCGGGAATAAACGCCGTGGAGAATTCTTCGTGGGCGATACGGTTGCCGTCAGGGGAGTAAACGCCGCTGAAAGCGCGAGGCATCGGCAGCGCCTCCGGCAATCCGCCTTCCAGGCCGATCGTCCAGAGCCGGAAGTATGGCTGGGGTGCGCTGATCCGCCCCGACGCGAAGACCACTCGACGGCCATCGGGCGTCCACTCCCGAATTCGATCGGGGCCGGGATGATAGGTCAACCGTTTAGCGTCACCGCCCCTGGTCTGCATTACGTACACGTCGGTGTTCCCGGCAACTGTGGCGCTGAAAGCGATTTGAGATCCGTCAGGAGAGAAGTAAGGATCCATCTCGGCTCCCGGCGTCGAGGTGAGACGGCGCGCCTCTCCTCCGCTTCGCGATACGACCCATAAGTCGCCGGCGTATGCGAAGGCCACCAGCTCACGGCTCACTGTTGGGTGACGAAGCAGTCGCTTGTCCTGAGCGAAGGCCACGCCCGGGATGGCAAGACAAAGCAGCAAACCAGAAGTCAGATGTCGCATGTTCATAAGGAGCCTCATAAGAAGTCGGAGTCGAGCGCGCTACGCAAAGCAGAAAAACCAGACAACACGATCCACGAAATCACACCAAATCGAACGAAATGTAATTAAAGGTTCGTGTGATTTCGTGGATCGTCCTGCTTTAAAACTCACAAAATATTGACTGTCTATTTAACCTTGTCGAATTGCATGTTCCCGATGGGATACTGCCGCCAGTCCTTGTAATCGAAATGCCACCACTCCGCCTCGTACACGGTGAAGCCTTCCGCTTCCATCGCGGCGCGGAGAAGGTTGCGGTGCCAACGTTGGAGTGAGGTTCCGCCGGGATAGTCGGGGTATGAGCGATCAGTGGTCTCGTCATAAGTGCCAACCATCTCAACCGGTTTTCCGGTCTGCAGGTCGTAAAGCGTCAGATCAACAGCCGCGCCGCGGTTATGGCGCGACCCTCGGGACGGGTCAGCCACAAAAAGCTTCTTATCATTCGGGGTCGCATCCCAGAACACCTTGGTTACATACCAGGGCCGGTACCCATCATGGATAAGCAAGCCGTAGCCTTGCTCCCTCAGCTTACGGTGCGCGCGGATAAGCGCCTCAGCCGCGGGGCGTTGCAAGAAGGCTCGCGGCTCGGAATAAAAGACACTGCCCAGAAAGTTGTTGTTCGAAGCGTAACGGACTTCCAGTTTGATCGTCGGATCAAGCCGGGTGAGTTCAACAAGGTCCGACTCGCGAAACTCTCCGGCCTCTTTAGGCGGCTGGGCCAACAGCGCCTCTTTCAGCAATTCGCTGACCGGTCTGAGTGGCTTGATGCGCAGCTGCCCGGCGCCTTCCTCCGGTCCTACACTGCGGCGTTTGAAGACGACGCTGGCCGCCTCAACTTGAGTCGCCCGTCCAGTTTTGTCGCGCGTGAAGATGAGCCGCTCGCCGTCATAGAGTCCTCGGTCCGGAAACTTGAAGACGTTCTCCGATACTTGCTCAAGCGGATCGAACTCGAACCACTCGATCAAGGCCCAGAGCTTGCCGTCCTTCTCGAAGATGTAGAGGACATCGTGATCCCATCCGTACTCGCCTATGAGTCCGCGCCAACGAACCGGCGCAGGTTGAGGTTTAGGAACTTCGGCTCGCTTGAACGTTTCGTTGCCGATGACAAGCGCATTGTCGCGAACCAGTATCTTCTCGCCGTAAGCGAGCTTGTCGTCAACGATGAGCGCGTCGCCGAGTGACCGCAGCCGTACTTGTTCTCCGCCAGCGCCAGTGAGTTTCGAAAGTTTGCCGGCGCTTTCAACCAAGTCGACGTTATTTGTGCCGTTTACATAGCGCCCGGCGATTCGGCGGGCAATCTGAGGATCGACAGCCGAAGTGATTTCCGGCTGGGGGATGGGTTTGCCCTGCCGGATAGCGAGCATGGTCGCCAAAGCGTAGTCGGCCACGCGATTCGTCACCGCGTTTGCAGAATCTTTGGTGGTTACCACGACGACGCCAAGCTTGTCGTCAGGCATGGCCTTCAGCGTAGTGGCAAAGCCATAGATAGCGCCGCCGTGACCGACCGTGCGCCGGCCCTCAAGTTGGCGGACGCCAAAGCCGATACCGTACCCTGTTTTCTGCCCTCGCGGCGCGAACTGGGGAGTCCACATCTCGTCAATCGTTGACGACTTGAGCATTTGCCCTTTTGCGCCTCGCCCACCAGCGAGCAGCGCGCTCATGAACCGTCCCATGTCCTTTACCGTCGTGTACATGCTTCCGGCCGGGCTGATGCCGAGTTCAAAGGTGGGCGCTTCAAAGACTCGGCCATCGATGGTCCACATATACGCTTTCGCCAGGTCCTTAGTGATTTCCGGCGTCGGCTCGAAGCTGCTGCGCTCAAGACCGAGAGGATCAAGCACCGCGCGTTTGAGATACTTCGCGAACGGCTCTCCTTGCGTTCGCTCAAGCACATAGCCGACGGTCGCTATAGCCGCGTTTGAATACTTGGTGCGGGTTTCAGGCGCATAGACGAGCGCTGTGCGATTGAGACTGGCGATGGTGCGGGCGAGTGACGGCTCAGTTGTCTCGAAGTAATTGCCGACAGGCGGCTCGCGCACGAGACCTGAGCGGTGAGACATCAGTTGCCTGAGTGTGATGCGTTTGCCGAACGGGTTGCGCGGGCGAAAGTCTGGGAGGTAGCGAGTTATTGGCGCATCCAGATCAAGCTTCCTCTGCTCGACTAACTGCATGATTGCGATGTCGGTGAAGAGCTTTGACACGGAACCGACGCGGTAGATGGTCTCGGCGGTGGCGGGTACCTTCCTCTTCGGGTCGGCGAAACCGAAGCCTTTGGCCCATACAATCTGCTGATCATCTACGAGCGCGATTGAAAGCGCGGGAAGATCTTTGTCGGCCATCTCATGCGTGATGAACCGCTCGAGCATCTCGACGGCCGTAGCGTAGTCTGTACGCGGCGCGATGTTGGCTCGATTTTCTGGTTGGGTTAATGATCCGGCAGAGGCAGGCTGAACCGTCTGGTAATCAACAAACAGGCATAACGAGATCGTAAGCGCCAGAAATGCGGCGGTTGTTCGGCGAAGCTTGTTGCTTATTTGCATATTGTCTCTTCCGAAAATGTCCGACATGCTTCAGCTTGTCGTCAAGATTGGGAAGTCTTCAATGTGCGACGTTACGGGTAATATCATTGCTCGAGTGTTGCCAGTCTCGACGACAAGCTGAAGCATGTCGGACATTTCGAAAACACTTGGATTAGAGCATTCTAAAGTTTGTCAGACTTATAGCTATTTGATCTTACCCGGACCCCAAAGCGCGCGGCCCGGTTTGGCTCCAGTGTGCTCACCATCCTTGAGCACCTGCATGCCGTTGACGAAGACGTGCTTCACGCCAACCGAATACTGGTGCGGGTTTTCGAACGTGGCGCGGTCGGCAATAGTTTGTGGATCGAAGACCACCACGTCAGCAAACATTCCTGTTCTGAGAAAGCCTCGACGATCAAGACCGAGGTTAGTCGCGGGCAGCCCTGTTAGACGCCGCACCGCCTCGGCAAGCGAGATCACCTTCTCCTCGCGCACGTACTTGCCTAAAAGACGCGCGAAGTTGCCGTAGGCGCGCGGGTGTGTCGAGGATTTAAGGAAGACTCCTTCGGGCGCCATCGATGCACCGTCAGAGCCGAGAGAAACCCACGGCTGACGTAATTCTTTTTTGATATTCTCCTCTGCCATCAGGAAGTAGACCGTGCCGACACGTGATCGGTCTTCAAGTATCAAATCCATGATCGTCTCGATTGGATCTTTCCCACGCATTTTCGCGACCTCGGCTAGCGTTTTGCCCGTGAGTGGCTTCAGCTTCTCCGACTTGAAACCGATCAGCAGAACGCGGTCTGGAGAGCCGGCAGCTAAATAGAGGTTCTCCCACTTATCACTCGGCGTGCGCGCTTCTGCGGCGATCTTCTGTCGTGTGGCCGGATCTTCGAGGCGTTTGAAGAGCGCTTCGTAACCGCCGTCCATGGTCCATGGCGGCAGGCTGGCGTTGAGCCCGGTAGAGCCCGCGGGGTACATGTACATATCGGCGGTGATCTTCAGTCCCCGACGGCGCGCAGCGTTTATGAGCGCGATTACCCGATCCACCTTGTCCCAATTCTGCCGGCCGGCGGCTTTGATGTGATAGATCTCGGCAGGAAGGCCGGCCTCACGGCTGATACGAATCAACTCTTCAACGGCCTGGACCCACTCATTCCCTTCGCTACGCAGGTGCGAGATGTATTTGCCTTTGTAACGGGCAGCAACCTTACACAGCTCTATAAGCTCCTCCGTCCTGGCATAAAACGCGGGCGCATATATTAAGGAGGAGCCGACGCCGAGCGCACCTTCCTCCATCGCCTGGCGGACGAGTTCGCGCATCTCCTGAAGTTGTGCCGGTGTCGGCTGCACATCGCTTTCACCGAGAACGTACTGCCGGACCGTCGTTGCACCAACGAAGGAGGCGATGTTCTGCGAGACGCCTCGCTTTTCCAGATACTTGAGGTACTCGGCGAGTGTCGTCCACTCAATGTCGAACTTGATGTCGTCTTGTTCGGCGACTACCTGCTTCTTCAGCCGGTCGTTGAGGGGACCCATGGACCAGCCTTCGCCCATGATTTGTGTGGTCACGCCCTGCCGGATCTCGCCCTGCGAGCGTCCATCAACGATCAGCGACTCCGTGGACCACGAAAGCATGTTGATAAAGCCGGGCGCGACAGCGAGCCCACGCGCGTCCACGACGTTACGCGCGCGTGCCCTCTCCAGGTTGCCAATGGCGACGATGCGATCTCCTTTAATCGCAACGTCGCCTCGCTTGGGAGCGCGTCCAGTCCCGTCATAAACCATGCCGCCCTTGATAAGGACATCAAAGTCTCCGGTCCGGGCCGCTTGCCCGGCGCCTGCCAAAGGCAGCACCAGCGTTAATAAGAAAGCGAGATATTTGTGCAGTCGCATGTTCACGGTCTCCTCAGGATTGATTCTTGAGTGCGATTAATTGATTTCTTAGCTATTCATTTGATCTTCTTTGCCGTAATGTCCTGACCGCCCTGCCGCAGAATTAAGTGCGTCACTTGCCCCTTTTCATCTTTGACGAACGTGATCTCAACGGCGGCCGCAGTGGGGAAAAACCGCGTCTCCGATTCAGGAAACAACTCAAGCTTCGGCTGTCCAGTCGCTTGACCAAACAGACGATCTTTTTCGGCGGTGATGTTCAGAATGAAGTTGGGGGCAAGCTCGTACTGCCCAACATAAGAACTGTAGATTTTAGGATCGACGCGAGCTAAGACTTTTTCTTCAGGAAGATAGTCAACCCAGCCGTATTCCCTGGCAATACTCCGCAACACCTCGTCCGCTAAAGACGAGCCGCTATCGGAGTTGGTCATTACTACTGCGCCTTGTCCGGTACTCTTGTACGCGACCAACAGGCACCGGTATCCCTCGTTCGCGCCACCGTGATTGAAGCGGGCTGAAGGCCCTTTACCCGGTAGTCCAAATCCGAGGCCCCAGCCTCCGACTTGCGCTGCGAGCATTTGCCTCGCCATCTTTTGAGAAAGAACTCTGTTTGATTTCCCGGCCAGAGACCTTTGAATTTCGATTGCAAAGCGGGCTAGATCTTCGGGAGTGGTCCACAGCCCGGCGGCAGCCATCTCAGGATAAGTGTGCCAGTTGCCCTTAACCTTCTCTCCGTTAGATCTGTGACCGATCGCAGCCTGTGACCAACGCTGTTTCGGCAGGGGCTGCTCATAGCTGCTGTGCGTCATCCCAATTCTTTTGAGTACCGTCGCCTGCATGAAAAGCGGAAACTGCTTTCCGGTGACGTCCATCAGAAGTTGCTGCAAGACCTCATAGCCTCCTCCGGCATATCGGTATTTAGTGCCCGGCGCGACGTCAACCCGAATTGCTTTCGAGTTCGCAGGCGTCACCCCATCGAGCACTTGCAAAAGAGTAGGCGCTGTTGTGTCTGAGGCGTACCCTGCGAACCCATGAACGGTCAAACCGGCGCTGTGGCTGAGTAGTCCCCGCAACGTTACTTTCTTTGCACTCGTAAACTCATTTTCTGGGAGCTTCCATGAATTCAGTTTGCGGTTCACGTCTTCATCGATGTCGAGCTTGCCTGGCTGTACCAACCGAAGTGCTGCCACCGCTGCAACTGGTTTGCTTATAGACGCAGCTTGAAAAAGAGTCTCGGGTGTGACGGCTTCGCTGCCGCCAGTCTCACGGACTCCATACCCGCGCGCCCATTCGATACGACCCTTATCAATGACCGCTATGCTGATGCCCGGCGTGCTATAGAACTTCATCCGATCAGCGAGCTTCATCTGCACGCTTGGTTGTCCCTTGATTACGAAAGGCGGCAGCAGGCCGTTCTCAACTCGTTTAATCCTCTCTGTAACGCTTGGAGACTCTCGCGTTTGACTCTGCGTTTGGCTGCCTGGCGCTGTTTGCGCGCCAATATTTCGCGCCGGCGAATTGAGATTAAGACCGCCATTTAATGCTAGCAGGAAACAAAAAACCGCTGTGATAAATGTCCGCAAGGACCAGTTTGAGCAAAGGCCGACATAAACAACGATCCACGAAATCACACGAACTAACACGAATTGCTTTTGGTGTCGTTTCGTGGAAGTTCGTGGATCGTTCCCCTTGGTTGCGGCTGACAGCCGCGCTGTGACTCTGTTGTTCGTCACTTCCTCGACCCCCCTTTGCGCGATCGCCATATCAAATAAGCAGGCGCACCTAGAAGTACAACGCCGAGCCCCACGGCGGCCCGAACGGGCTGCGTCACCATGGTGTTGATGACGAGAGCTGCAGCCGCAAGGATGAACAGTAGCGGCGTCCACGGGTATCCTGGCACGCGGTACGGGCTCGCAACTTCATCGCGTCGTCTGCGATAGATAAAAATGGTCGCGGCACCAAGGGCGTAGAAGAGCCAGCCTGTAAAGACGACATAGGTCAACAATTGCTCGAACGTACCGCTCGCGGCCAGTACCGCGGCCCACGCTGAACCAGCAAGCACGGCGAAAGCCGGAGTATGAAATCGCGGGTGAACCTCGGCCAAACGATGAAAGAAGAGGCCGTCTCGCGCCATCGCGTAATACACGCGCGGAGCAGTTAACACCACGCCATTGGCCGCACTGAAGATCGAGATCAGAATCGCGATCGCGACCAATTTCGATGCGGCGGGCCCGGCAACTGCGGTCACGGCGGCGGCAGCGATACTATCGGTCTGCGCCGCATTTATCGGACCAAGCGCGGCGAGATACGCAACGTTAGCAAGCAGGTAGATGCCGATCAGAGCTGCCGAACCAATCAGCAGGGCTCGCGGAAAGTTGCGCTGGGGGTTGATGGTTTCACCGGCGCTGAAAGTCACGTACTGCCACCCTTCATAAGCCCAGAGAACTCCGATCATCGCGAGCCCAAAGCCTGACGCGACCGAGCCGCCATCACCAGCGGGCCATAAGGTCATGCCTTCCCCGCTGAAGCCGCGCCCAAGCCAGAGTAGTACCGCGCTCATGATCAGGATCGCGGTGACCTTGATGGCCGTGGTCCAATTTTGAACGTTGGCGCTCTCGCGAGTGCCGAGCACGTTGACAACCGTGACGATGGCTATCATCCCGACGGCGACCAACTTGCGGAGCACAGGCGTCAGTGGAACGATCTCACCGAGGTACGCGCTGAAGGCCACTGCCAGCGTCGCGATAGCGCCGGTGCTGATGACGAGAAAGAGTGTCCACCCGTACAGGAAGGCGAGTAGCGGACTGAAGCAGTCGCGTATGTAAATGTAGATCCCGCCAGCCTTCGCGCTTCTCGCGGCGAGTTCCCCGTAAGTCAGGGCGCCGAGCAGCGAAAGAATTCCGCCGACGAGCCAAACCAGCATGGCTAGCCCTACACCGCCTTGGACTTGACGCAGTACGGCGCCAGGCACGATGAATATCCCCGAACCAATCACAGTACCGATGATCAGCAGGATAAGATCGCGCAGGCCGAGTGTGCGCTCCAGGGTGGCAGTTTGATGTGAAGGCTCTTCTTTCGTCATAACTGATGGGTTTATGCACGCGCAGCCACCCGTCCGCTACCGCAGGCGGTTCTGACCGCTACTCCAGTCGAACTGTCTCTCGCCGGACTGTCAGGGCCTCGATGCGCGCTTCGTTGACCTCGTATCCGATACCAGGAGTTGTGGGAGCCTTGATGGTGCCCTGCGGTGACACGGTGACCGGCGGCTCAATGATGTCCTCTTCCCAGTAGCGCGCCGAAGCTGAGACATCGCCAGGCAGCGTGAAGCCGGGCAGCGTCGACAGCGCGATATTGTGCGCTCTACCAATACCCGCCTCGAGCATCCCGCCGCACCACACGGGTATGCCATGCTCAATCGCGTAGGCTTGAATCAGTTGAACTTCAGTGTGCCCTCCGACGCGCCCGAGCTTGATGTTAATGATCCTGCATGAGCCTAACTCATCAGCATGACGTGCATCAGCAAGGCTGACGATCGACTCGTCAAGACAGATTGGCGTCTTGAT
>JBPCKD010000048.1:0-19807 GCA_051004635.1 Pyrinomonadaceae bacterium | reverse complement strand
CATTTACGCAGCCCGCCGCGGGCAGCCACACCTTGAATGACTGAGTTATCAGATTGCCAGTTGCTTCCGCGTCTAAGGTCTTGTTGGTGAGCGTGTCGGTGGTGGCTTTGCCAACCAGCGTGTCAGTTGTTACCGGCAGCGTTAGCGTTGATGTGCCCGCAATCGCCCCAGCGTTTAGTATTGTTTCGCCCGAGGTAGAGCCAAGCAGAACCAGCTTGCCAGTCGAAAACTTCTTTACCCCGGTGGTGAAAGTTTGAGCGGCGGCCAGCATGGCAAAAGTATCGGTTCCGCCGGGAAGCGTGTGGGTGTTGAGCGTGCCAACGCCCCCCATATTGCCGGTAGTGTCGGCAACGGTGACGACCGAATTCTTAATTAGTTTGCCGGTGGTGAGATCGAACCTGGCTGCTGCGTTGGCGGTGGCCGAAGCTGGACCTACCACGTCGCCCGCGCCTGTCGGGACTTTCCACGTGCCATCCCCAAACCATGCAGTGTTTGCCGCTGCGCCTGTGCCGCTGTTGAGGTTCGAGGTAGGAAGATTGCCGGTGACTTGCGTGGCTAAGCTAACTTGATTATTGGCCGTGTAGAACTGTGAAAAGGTGTTAGCAGCAGTGGCTCCCCAGAACGTGTTGTCGCTGGTCCTAAACCGTACCAGTCCCACCGATGCGGTCCCTGGAAGTGCCGCCACCGGCTCGACGGATGCGGCAATAGTGGAGGATGACACCGCAGCGTTGAGTACGCCGCCAGTGATACTGAGGTTTGTCCCGAGAGTGAGTGGCGCGTAAGTGTCGGTGGCCGAGGCATACAGCAGTTTCCCCGACGCAATAGAGAAAAGATTGAGGCCGCCTTGAGACACTGGCAGAATCCCAGTGGTGTCTAAAATGCTTCGGGTAGTCAGGTCGGCCAGCGAAGAGCTCGTTTTATTGATCTGCGCCCAAGTGTAGTCACCTGTGGCGGCGGTAATCGCGCCGGTGCGCCCTGCAAAGCTGTTCACTCCGGCTAACCAGGCGGGTATGCCGGCGCTCACCGTCATGATCTGGTTGGCAGTGCCTACCGGCACGCGAGTGAACACCCCGCCGGCGCTGCGATAGTACGTATCGCCAGTAGAGTCGGTGCCAACGTTGACCACGGGTGACGTAAGCGTTTTATTCGTGAGCACCTGTGCGCCCGTGAGCGTAACTTCGCCCACGCCCGTGCCGCAGTCGCTGGTAGCGACCACCACCGCGCCCGTCGCACTGGTGCGCAGGCAACGGTCATTGAAGATCGCGCCGGTAACTACATCGCTGGTGCCAAGCGCTCGAAAGGTTGGAGCCGCCGCACCGCCCGAGGCTGGACCAGCCAGGAAGGTCTTCTCGGTTTGAGGGTTGAGCGTGTAGGTGATTGCAGGTGTGGTGGTGCTGTTATCCACCGTCGCGCTGAACAAGGGCGAGGCGTTGCCCACCGTGAGCCCAGTAACCGTGCCAGCGCCTATACCAGTACTCGGGGCATGTGTTGTGCCCACCCACTTCGATCCGTCGGCGTAGACCCACGCGCCAGCACCGCCACCTGTGGCGGGATCGGTGGCTTGGCAATCAATACAACGACGGTGCTCACCATTTACGGGTGTTCCCAAACCACTGAAAGTAATCGTTGCGACGCGACGCGCCGTTCCCGTGTCGAAGGTGGTTTGCGCACTAGCCGTCAGCGACGAGAGCAGAAGAAGGAAGATGAAGGGAAGAAATGTGCGAATGCGTCTGCTCATGGTGTTTAATAGATTGTGACCCACGCGTAAACATCAGAAATGTCTTTGCGGCACGCTTCAAAACTATCGGCTACGCCTGCGCCACCGGCTACATAAAAGAGCGAACCGCGATTTGTGGCGTTGCAAGTAGGACGGGTACCAGTAAGAAGTTGCATTCCGCCAGTACCAGGAAAGCGCGCCTTCTCGTTGCTCTCAAAAACCGTTGACCCTGTGCCGATATGCACCGCACCGAAACTATTGATCCAGCTTTCTCCTGAACTAGAGACGCTGCCAACCGTGAGAATATCTGTGTTGCCGGAGCCATTGCGGAATTTAATAATGGGGTGGTTGGACGCTGTGGCATCATAACTGTCAACGACAAGCACTGAGCCCGCCCCTGCCTGACCGCGAACGTGTAACTGTGCGAGCGGTGTTAGTGCTGTAGTGCCCCCAATCCTTACCTTGCCGTCAGCCTCAAGCTGTAGGCTCGTGTTAAGCGCGCCGTCCGACTGGTTGGTGTAGAACTTCAGACCATGGCCGTACAGGCTTGTGGTGCCAAATTCTTCGTTGTCTACCCCAATTTCGGCATAGCCACCAACGTTTGTTGCGGTGCGCCGCATCCGCATGCCTAGACTGATTGAGTCGTTGCGATCGCGAATGCCAAGACGCGGATCAAAACCGACAAGCGAAGGCGCGATGGAAAAGTATTTAGGAACGTGAAAGTCGGCTACCGTTGCGGTTCCATTATTTAATACGACCGGAGCAACCACGACATAACTTGCGTTTTTGAATGTGTTGTTGGCCGAGACTTTGGTGCGCACGGCAGAGGCCCCGACCCTTACATGACTAGCACTTACCAGAACGTTGTTTGCGATTGACGTGTCAGTTGCTCCCTGCACGTCGATGGCGTAAGTCAGGTAGCCGAGAGTGTTGATGTTGTTGGAGTGGATTTCAGAATCCCCGATCTGTGCCGTATCGCCCTTGAGAACCACACTGGCAACTTCCGCGCCCGTATAAACCCCGTTCTGTTCAATCTGATTTTCGACAATCTTTACTTGTTGGCCATTGTGAAGAATGATTCCGCCGCCAAGTGAAGTGATGTTGTTCTTTTCAATTACTATCTGCGCCGCGCCGTTGGTGAAAGAAAGCTCTAAACCTGGCCCTGCGCCACTAAATATGTTGTCTCGAAAAACTGCGCTATCCCCAAGCCTTTGCATAAACACAGCGCCCAGGCCGCCGCCTTGAAAAGCACAACCCCGAATGACAGGGAACACAAAACCGTCATTATTGGTGGGGTTAACAAGTCGCAGGTTGTAGCCGCTGCTTGGGCTGACCCAAACACGATCCATGTCGAACCCGACATGCGTGCCAGCGAAGGCTGTTAGGTCAATGCGAACACCATCGCGCGCTGCGGCAGAGGACTCTGTAGTGAGTGTGAATCTGTCTAACCTGTAAAAGAAATGCGTGTTTTCACTTCCAGCGACAATGGGGGTAATCAAAATAGCGTCAGAGCTAGTGGAAAAAGTACTTGCAATCGCTATCCGTGAATTGATTCCCTCCCCATAGAGTCTTGTCGGTTTAGTGATGGTCAGTGTCGAGGTAATGCGGTAGTAGTCGCCTGGGGCGGTGGGGGGGACATAGACGTCGCCACCTAAACTTAGTGCCGCTTGAATCGCTGCAGTGCTGTCAACAGTATTACCACTCGCAATCCATCCTCGAGCGCCAAAGTTCTCAATGTTCTTGGCTCCTCGGATGAGGTTGAAGCTGTCCTGCGCCTGCGTGACTGAAAAACCGACCAGCAGCAGAGCGATGAGTGCTAGTTGTTTCATCCCGGATGCCGTCAAAACTGCATGACCGTCGCGCGGAAGGATCCGCTGGCAGGGTTAGGCGTACCCGCTACCCTCGAGGCTCTCACGGTGACCGTGTTGGCTGCCGATACCCACGCGAAAAACACAGTGTCAGCGGTAACCGAGGCTGCAGGTACTCCAAGGTGAACCGAATCGCCCACCGCAACTCCTGTAATTGTCATGGTCAGGTCCTGGCTCACGACAGCGGTGAGATCGAAATCCATCGTCGCATAAGTTGAAAGCAGGCGGTTGATGAGAGTGCCGTTGCCAATCGAGAAATAACCGGTGGACGTTGTGTTTGACCCAACCTTGGAGGTGCCCAGCAGCGCGAAGAAGTCTGCGGTGTTGTTGCTGTAGCGATTGCCCGTGGACGAGCCCAGCTCCTGGATTGTCCGGTCCTGACCGGCAACCAGCGCGTCGATGGGGTCAATGAGAATTATATTGCCGTCAACGGTGTAGCCGCTGGTGTTCTCCAGCAAGATCGAGTAGTTGGCCGTATATCCGCAGCCGTTGAGAACGTTGTTGGTAAAGCTGCCGCCGGAGGCACTCTCAGCATTAAGACAGTTGAAGCCGCGTTGTAGATAGTTGCCTTTAACGTGGGTGTTCGGCGCGAGCACATAAATGAAGCCATGTGCGATTTGGTTACCTGCGGCGGAGAGCGCCGCGCCAATGATCTCATTCCCTTCTATGAACACTGGGCCATAGCTGGAGGTGCCCGCGCCGTTCTGGACCAGGATGGCGTTAATAACGATACCGGAAGGGGAATTGCGCGCGTCGATAAGATTGTTTGTAACAGTAATTGACCGCACGCGGTCTGCCACTGCGTTAGGCTCTAAGTCAATCGGAGTGTTGCCTGGTCCACCTGTTTGGCCGGGACTGATTATCTGGTTGCCGGAGATTGAGATGGCTTCGCCGTTAGTAACCGCAATGCTTTGCGAGGCAACGCTGGTAAGCATGTTGTTCTTTATTGTCGAGTTTTTTGCGTAGTTGCCAGTGGCACTGCTGCCGCCGTACTGAATCCCGATGGTGCGTGTGGCGTCGAGCCAGTTGCTTTCCACTGTGCAGTTCTGGCAGTTACCCAACCCGATGGTTTGAGAAGCAGAGTTGAAGTCACCGCGAGCCCCTTTCAGGTGGCAACCTCGCACCGTGATATTCACGTTCGTTCCGCCGCTGGCAGTATGCCCAGCATGGTCACCAATAATTACGAAAGGTGAGTTCGTCCCTCCGGTCGTGCCGGTAGACTCAGCTAATGTCGGGCTCCACGAAGCGCAATCAACCGCCGTGTTGTCCTTGAGCAAAACCACTGCACCGTTCACCGTGGCGGTGTAGGTGCCGGACAAGACGCGCAGCGTGTGATGGGGTGAGAGAATTATTTGGGTTGCGATGTTGCCGCCACCCGTCAGGTGGATTTCCCCCTTGCTTACGCTGAGCAGCGCATCGCAAGTGTTGACCTTAGCGCCGACATCAGCCCCTGCTGCTTGTGCGGCAAAACAGATGCGGTCGCCGGTCTGCGTGGCAACGACAGGATCGTTGGCTCCCACAGCAATGGGAATGGCAGGATCGGCCGGCGCCGTCGTCAGACGCACCAGACCATCGGCTAAGTTGGTTGCATCCAGCAGTCTGCTATCCGCGTTAGTAACGTATTTGTTGGTGTCGCTGGGCGTGCCGCTGGTCCCGGATAAAGGGTCAAACACGTTGGCAGTAAACACGGGAGCGACGCCCAGCGTGGCCTTGGCAACGCCCGCCGCGGTATTTGCCGCAGTGTCAGCGCCCCACCACGCGTTGTATACGCCGCGCAACGAGATGTTGCTGGCGAAGGAAATTGTGCCCTGCCCAGCCGTGAAGTTGTAGAAAATCTTGCTCGGCGGCGCAGTGACTGGTCCCTGTATTCCCAAGGTCCATGTTCCCACTCCGGCGTCGAGATACCCACCGTTTTTGAAGGTGAGTTCAATATTTGGGGTAACTGTAAGATTCGCGGAGACGGTAGTGGCACGTGAAACTTGGAGCGTCACTTTGGTGACCGCTCCAATCGCCGTGACCGCGTTGTTCAGATTGTCGCCATACTCGGAAATGTCCAAGTTCAGGGAGTTCAAACGATTCCAGCTTGTACTAACGGCCACTGGGCTAGTTGAGGACTGCGGAGCACGGTTCAGATAGACTCTGCCCTTAGTCACGTCAGAGGCATCGTTGAGCGTTCCTGCAGCTAGCGCGATTTGCGCATCTGTTTGGCTCTTTATATAGATGGACGTGTCCTTGAACGGTTCCTTTCCCGCCTTGTAGACTTTGACTTGGCCCCAGGTGACGCTAGTTCCCAGACTGGTAGGCAGAGCGAAGTCAGCCAAAAACGTATCCTGGCGCACATTCTTCGAGTCGTAGAAAATTGCAGTGTATCGAGCGGTCTGATTGTCGAGCGCATCCGTCGTCGAAGGCAGTGAGGATGAGGAGATCGTTATGACCCCAGAGGCAATCGTGCAGGGAACAGACTTGAAAAACGCGCCTGTACCTGGCACGCCGGCCATCACCGTAGTTCCGTCTGCCGCGGTAAAAGCAAGTGAGCTGTAGATTCTCAGCGAGCAGGTTGAACCCGGGTAAGTCGTGGTGGTGTTTACCGTGTGCCCGGCGATATTGATGGTCGCGGCGGCAGCAGAGACAGCAGCGCACACGAGCAGAAGTAAAATTAAAATGCTTTGTTGAAATCTTTTCATTTTCCGCCTCCGCCGCCTCCGCCAAAGCCTCCAGTTAATGCGCTCACCGCTCCCGGTATAGCAGCTGTCGCGAGCGTCAATCCCCAATGTGGGCGTGGCGTGAACGCAGCCCACGAATTCAAAGCATTCGCGCCGGCGCCTGTCGTCATGCCCGCAAGACCCATTCGGCGCGCCTGGTCTCTGGCGGCAACGTCAGATCCCATACCGCGCATCATCGCGTCGTAGCGGCCGACAGCATTCTCCAGCGCCTGGCCCTTACGTTGGGCGCGTCGCTCGCCAATATTGGCTTTGAGGACTGCCTGCAGGTTGGGGTCAGCGCCGGCCGCGCCGAAGCGCATCGCCCCCAGCGCGGTCCGCTCCTCCTCGGCTCCGGCTGCGCCTTCTTCGGCCACTCCGGAGAACGGCATTGGAGCCCTGGAAAAATCGCGGTTTGGATCTTTGAGGAAGTTGAACCAGCCCAGAGACTGGCCTTCAAACTCTTTGTCGAGAGCAGATGGCTCACGAGCCGCGGCGCGGTCGCCCACAGACTCGCGATCGAGTGCCTCTGACCTTTGTTCCAGTTTCTTCTGCTTTTTTTTGTCCGATTTATTACTCAATTGTGAGGAGTCTCCAATGTGAGGTATGGATTAGAGGGCGTAGGCGCCGCGCGAGCCACCAGAGCCTACACCAGGGGGCTCGTATGGGTCACCTGTCGGGGTTGCCGCCAGTCCACCGGTTGGAGAGGCGCTGATCGAAAGGGTGTTGGTTACGGCCAAATCCGCAGCCGCGCGTTGAAAACCCCCGAAATTAAAGCCCAATTGAAAGCGATCCAGAATCAACTGATGGGCGTCGGTGAGGGCAGCGGAAAGTCCCATGCGCAGCACCTGCGCAGCCGTCGTCAGGCTGATGTCGTAATCTGTCGGCACCTTTATCGCGTATCCGTACCGTTTTATCACCCCGAACTCGGGCGCGAACGAGTTGTCCTGGATGCGCGCTCGAATAGCAGTCAGCGTTCCCGTAGTGAACGCCCCAATCACTGTTCCGGCATCTCCATAATCGTTGTATTCGGTCGAGCCTGACGTGATGGTTGTGAGGAGCGAATAAACTCCGCCTTGTTCCTTCTCTACTCTGGCCGAAATGCGGCCAGGTATGGCGGGCCAGCTCAATCGAACATAGTTTGAGGTCGAGGGGGAGTTGGGCGCGTTGGTGATAGCCGCCATATCGACCTGGTAGGTCTCACCCTTGTCCGTCGTCACGATGACTCGGTAATCACGAGTAGTTGAGCCTGGTGTGCCCTGCACTGTAGCCGTGATTGCGAGCGTAGCCCCTGAAACCCACTTCTCCTGAGCGGCTGTGTTGTCCCAGATGCCGGCGTAAAAAATCAGGCCTCCGGGCAACGCAGTTGCCGTCCTGAGGGTGGCAGTGAACTGGAGATACAGGACCCCGCCCTGCTGCGCATACCGGTTAGGGAGTGGCTGGCTAATAGTCTTCTTCGTGCTCAAACGGATGCGGCCCGCAGACTTTTCCCAGTCGGGATCGTCGGTCGCGGCAACATATGCGGAGTGGGTGCTGTCTCTCAGGAGTTCTGCGGTGGTTAAGGGCAGCAGCGTCGTCACATCAGAGTGCAAGTACCAGAGCGCCACTCGCTTGGCCGCATCTCCTCCCAATCCCAGATTGTTGTAACTATCGTCGGAGAATTCTGCTTCCGAGTTGCGCAAGACGTTATCGCCGGAGGCGCGGACTGTGGCTGAGTCGTCAGCCGCCGCGCTCTCGAGCGCTTGAATGCGCAACATCGCGGCGCGCTGCTCGGCGACGAGATCTGAAAGCTCGCGCCTGAGTCGCACATCTGTTTCGTCGGTTTGGAATGCCTGGACCATTGCTTCTACAAACTCACGTTGCTGCCAACGCCTTCCACGAGTGCGCTCAGCAGACTCTCGCTACCATCGTCCGAGTCAATCGTTAATTGCAGCATGTAGCTCTCGCAGTTTTTGGCGTCGCCGGGCTTGAGCGCTTCCAAGTAGCGCATACGGTTTCCGCCCACCTGGGCCGCGATGTTGAAAGTTTCTATTGCCGCAGCGTCGCCGTTGCGAAAGATCCTCAGCGTTGAAGCGCGGCCGAATGAGCCGTCAATGGCGCATCTGATTCTGGTGATCGTTTCGGAGACGTGCTGAGCGGGAATCCAAGGCGATTGATAAATTGCCTGTGAGCCGCCGCCCTCGCCAAACCGATAGAGCGCGTGAATAGCGCCAGTGTCTACGGATTGCAAAAGCTTGCCCTGGTGAGTGACCGCCGATTTGATAGTCCCTGAAACTGGAGCCGCAGCGCCGCCGGACCTGAGAGCCGAAAGCTTCAAGGGCGCGCCCCATCGCCCGGTCTGCTTGTTAAAGGGCAGCATCTCCGCGCCATGGCAGTAGACCACTTGCTGAGTGGGAACGTCGTATCCAACAACCACATTCGCGGGCACCCACGCGGAAGTGTATTCAGCTACTTCGGCGGCAAAGGAATAATCAGGCTCGCCGGCGCCCTGCGAGCGGCAGATGCCGCGGCGCTCGGTAAAGGCGTAGATCGTGTTTTCCGCAAAGCAGATGTTGTGATAAGCGGCGACACCCGTTTCCGGCCACACTGATTGCAGCGCATACGGAGGCGTCGCGCCGGTGTAGACCACGGCGTAAACGGAGCCCCGACACGCAACTAGGATGAATCCCTGCGTGGGTCGGGGATAGACCGCTACGGGCCGCTCCGGGAGGAAGCTGAGGTGGTCTATAGGGAACGCTTCAAGAAAGTTTGGCTTTGAGGAGATGACGCCCGTGCCACCGAAGACCCCGAAGGCCAGGATAATGTTTTCGAGCGCCGCGACGTGAGTGCAGGACGGCGGCGGGTCGTTGTCGATTGGCGCGATGCGCTCGTAGTCGAGTTCGGCGTCGGTGAAATCAACTTCAACGGCCCGTAGTACTCCAAAGAGTGTTGCTAGAGAAGCGTCGGCAACTTCAGGATATTTGGCCAGGCCGTAGAAGGGGCCTTTCGACTGAAAGCCGACCCTCGTACCGTAGAGCCCCCACTTATCCTGCCCGTTCGCATCGAGAGAGATGCCATTAAAGCTAATCAGAAGTTTGCCGTCGATAATGGTGACGGGGAGTGTTGGGTCTGAGGCATCCGATTCTCCCCCAGTGGTGGAATTGATTCGCGTTGCTCGAATTGCGACGCTGCCGTTAATCTTTCCGCCGACGTTATCTCGTTTCGTCAGTGCCGGCGCTGTTGGTGCCACACGTCCCGCTTGGTAGGGGGTGGTCCCATAGGTGGCGCCTGAGCGGAGCAAAAATGAAAGGGTGGAAGACGCGGACAGGGCGCCAATAGCTGCGCCGTTGAAGCGCAATGGCCCACTGCCCGCGTACCACAGGCTATCGGCGATGGAGGCTGCGAGCGAGCCCGAGCCTGGGGAGCCAACCGAGCCCAAACTCCCGTAGCCATCCGAGACCGGCATCATTACTGTGCCGCCCTGCGCCGAAGCCTGTATCGTTAATCCTGGCCACGCGCGCATACGTCCGTCGGACGTTGCCAGGAAACACTGACTGCCCCGCGCCATCAGCTCCGGAGACAGACCTAATGCGGCCAGCGCCGCTACAAAGCCGGAGACAGGGCTCAGGTTTACCAATGGTCGTCTAGGGGGCATGAGGTGAGGATCTTGTTAAATTGTGAGGAGCGTTTATGTTTGCAGTCGCGCGTATTCCTCGCGGAGAAATTTGAGGCGTTCTTTCAATGCCGCACGACCGACTTCGTCAGTTTCTTTCATTCCTTGTTCTGCCCCTTCAATGGAGCGTTCAATAAAATCAAGCAGGCGCGAGTCTTTGGAAAGCACGACGCCACTCTCTTTCGCTTTCACCTGCAATTGCTTTTGCAGATCGAGATCCTGCTTCTTAAGCTTGGCGGGTTGATTCAAAAACTCAGGCCGCTTCGAAATCACCGGAGTTGCTTTCGCTTTCACCTTTACCGGCGCATGCTTTTGTGGTTTGACCCGCTTCTTAGGCTTGATGGGTTGCTTTACAACTTTAGGCCGCTTCGAAGTCACACTACTTACCTCCTGCCGTGGCTAGGCGTGCGACCAGCAGCACAACGTCAGGGACGCATGACACTGGCACTTCATCCGACGACGGTACGAAGTTCGCGCTGATGCTGGCGGTGAAGTCGGACTCGCCGATATTTTCGCCGGCCTCCCTCGCCATAAAGACATTGCCTTCGAAGGTGAAGTAGCCGTACAGGGCCGGGTGCGTGAGGTCGTAGCGGTCACGTCCCAGGAAGTAAAGCTTTTGGTCCTGATCGTCTCTGACGTCTGCTTCGGGCAGAAAATCGAGGAGCAGACGGTAAGGAGATGCCAATAGCGTGGCCAGGCTGGCTTCTCCATCAGAGACTACGAGCGCAAACGGTGGGGTAACTCGCAGTTCCTTTCTTCGCGCGCGGTTAGCTGCAATCACGCCCGCCAACTCCTCGAGTCCGGTTGAGACGAGAGGAATGATGTCGGGGAGACTGGGTACAGGCTTACCTGCGGCGCGCAAGTGCGCCTGTACCCTGACCGCGATTGATTTGTCAGTTTCTGCCATTTAATTCAGGTAAATTCGGTGTTTGTCAGATCATGCTAATGTTATTAGCACGTTTGGACAAATCTGCCACTGATTTAATTCGGGCCCAACGGGGTTGCGAAGTCCCGCCCGTTTATAGCCCCCGCGGGGCGACCCTCATTCCTAAAGACTCCTGCTCCGTCATTTCTTCGGGGGTGAGAGTCTTTGCGCATCGGCCAGCGGTCCCGTTCGACCAGATACAGCCCGCTCCTGCTCCGTTATCTCTTCGGGAGTGAGTACGGTCGGGAGCGGCGGTCCCGCAAGACCAAGTACACCCCGCTCCTGCTCCGTCATCTCTTCGAAGGTGAGTCTTTGCGCATCGGCCGGGAGCGGCGTGCCGTTCATCTGGTTGTAGACCAAACGCAGCCGGTCGGCATTCAGGGCAAAGTTTGCAAGGTCCCTGGCGAGGATGCCGGCAAAACGCTGTTCGTCCGCGGCGCCGGTGATCACGACTGCACCGTCGACCGGCAAGACGGCTGGCTCGCCGTTGAGGTGCAACACCGTGCCTGCCTTCAGAAGACGAGTGTCCGACGGCAACGCCAGTTCATCGTCAGCGGCTTCGCGCTCACTCTGACTCCGCTCTTCCGCAGCGCCTTTCTCGTCTGCAGCCACGCGCTCGGCCTCTTTGTTTGCCTTTGCTTCCTGGGCAATCTGCTCCAGCTTTTCCGCGGCGCCCTTCTGGTCCGCCGTCACGCGCTCGGTCTCTTCCTTTGCCGTTGCTTCCTGCTGTTGCTGCGCCAGTTCCGCTTGCGAAGTTTTTTCCTCGTCGGTCTTTGCCGCTTCGTCGGCGCGCGCCTTATCAAGAGCAGCCGTGCCTTCCCTGCGCTGCTTCTCAATCCGCGCGGCCTCGGTTTCCTGCTTCTGTTCCTTGTCTTTCTTGGTCATTCCAGCCTCCTATTTTTGTTGTAACGGCGGAACCTCATAGGCGCCCGCCAGGATGAGCGGCATCGTCTGCGCGTAGTAATCACGCAGATAGCCGGTTTGTTGAAAATCGTCGCCTTCTGACGGGAGATCGCCAACGGCGCCAGCAAAGAGCATGTCTTCGAAAGCATTCGGGGACCCGAGCACGGGCGGATCCACGTTCTCCGCCGACACGACAAACGAAGCTATCTCGACCCTCGCTCGGTAGCCGGTGAAGCGCAGGCGTGTGCCGACCTGTTTGAACCATCCTGAGAGGGGCGAATTCGCAGCATCGTGCGCGATTGAACCGAACACACCGCCAACGTTCTCACGCCACTCATTGATCTGTTCAACCGTTTCGGCCTCAACGGCGGGCTGGAATGCGCCTAAGTAGACTTTCTGAATCACGACTTCGCCGATCGGTCCATAATGATCGGGAATTTGATCACCATCCTGCAGATCTTCGGAATAATCCAGATAGCGGACGCGGTGAGGGCTTTTCTCCGTTAGGCAGATCGCAGCGCGTACTGCGGCGTCCTTGGCAACAATCGCGTCGCGTATCATTCCTTCAACTCGGCGACGATCGTTGATTGTGGGCGTGGCTGCCGTATACGTGCTGCTCTGCAACGCATTCAGGGCGGCGCCGACGCGCCGATACAGTCTTTTGTAATTAGCGGTTCCTGGCGGCATCTCAATATGGCCCTGTTGAGCGACTTAGCCTCGAGCTGCGGCGGCCCTTGAAGCCTGGCCGGCGCGAACCTTCGCGCTTCAGCGGTTTGTGTTTGAATCTCTGCCAGCGCGGCTCCCAAATCGCCAACTCTCTCAGAATCACCTTTTCGAGCCGGTCGAAAGAGATCTCGTCATGTCCGCAATGGGGCAAGGCTTTGTGCGCGGTCAAAAGCTTTCTGAGCGGCGCGTAGGTTTCTGGGAGTCCGGAGACTTCATCCGGATTGGTCCGCTGCCCGGATGCGGAAGAAACTGTCCACAACCGGAATTCGTAATCGTCGGGGTCGAAGGAAAGAATCAGATTGCGCGGTTGGCCATAGAATGAAGCAACGTTCTGGCCCAGCTTTTCCGCGTCCGACACCCGCTCGGGAGCGACAACCTGAAGGGTCCTCCAGCGGTCGTCGCTTCCAGCCTTCCGGTAGTCGAGCCCAATTTCGAAGGCAAAGTTTTCCAGGCTGTTAAGCGTTTGCTCGCGGTCGGTGACGACGGGGTCCCGAACGCTCGCCTTGCGCCACGATTCGGTGATCTGCAAATCAGCGTCAAGCGACGCGCAGCTGTCCAGGTAAAATTCCCAAAGGTCGGGCAGCTCGATGCGCTCGCCGCGAATGTCTCCGCAGTACCGTAAAGCTCCGGACAGTTCTGAGCTGATGGTCATCGTGTCTCGCCGGTGAAGTGTGCGGTGCCGCCGGCCGCCGAAAAGACGTACATCTTGTTGAAGTCCACGGTGCCGGGGCTACCCGCGGCAAAGTTGTGGGAGTCCGTAGCGTTAATGGGGCGACCGTTGGCGGCAGAGACGTCTGAGCGGCGCGCGAAGTAGATGATGGCGCCGGTGCTGTTCAACAGGTTCGCGCGCGTAAAGCCGAACCGCCCGATATATCCGGCGGTTTGCAGCGCAGTAACCAAACGCGTCACTCCTGCCCCGAGTGTGATGGGTCCGTCATATCCGTTCTCTGGCATAAGGCCTCCTTAACTAACTTGCGCTTTGCTGCCGCCCGCGAAGGATTTCGAGCATTAGCTTTCTGTCCTGGGCCGCTTCCTCCTGCATTGCTCGCTGGCTGTCCGCTATTGCTCTGACTGCGTCCGCGAGCTGGTTCTCGTTCTGCGCGCTGCGCTCGGCGATTGCTTCACCCATGGCTGTGCCCATTCGCTGTGACGCTGCTACCGGCTTGTCTTCCGGACGCTCTATTCCGGTCTCAGCAATGCACTCCCAGTCGTGGCGGTCCAACTGCTTTTTGCCCTGTCCGCTGTTCTTTCGCGACTCGATTGAACCGAAACTCGTAGTCAATCGGGCATAACGATGCTGGTAAGCCTCGTTGGCTGCCTGCAGCATTTCGTTGAGCGTTGCTTCAGCGGCCGTACGTGTCTCCTCGCTTAATCCGGCGGCGCGAATCAACGCGGGTGCTTCCCGTTCCAAGTGCTGAATGAAAACACCGAGTGCATGTCCGCCTTCGATGACATAAGGAGACTCTAAACCGGTTTGCGCGTAGAACTCGCGCACATAGTCCGGAGGGTTAGCGCCGCGGATTGCGCGCTCGGTCTTGGCCCAGATCTCCGCTTCTACTTCCACCGGGTAGATCACGTCCCAAATAAATTGAGCATCGTCGCGGTCTGTCAGTGAAGACAGAATTGCGAACACTCGATCGCCGGCTTCCGAGCGCACGTCTTCCGCGCACGTGCGCGGGCTGCGTGAGACTGTGGCGAAGGCCGGCATCTTTTCCCGCTCTTCGTCCAGGCGGCTCGGGTCTTCGTTGATCCCCGTGGGAAACACACGCTCGAACTTGTAGAGCGAGCGCGGAAAGATCTCGCCGTAACCGGTGTAGCGGTTCCCGGTTAGAAAACCCAGGTTGAGATAGTAGGACGGTGAAAATCCATAACGGATCTTTCGGCCGTCCTCAATGTCGGCGGCTTCCTGGGTCATCTGCTCGGTCTGCGGCAGCATGACTCGCCTGATTATTTGTCGTTCGGTCTGCATCGGTTTTGGCTCCTTATGCAATCAAGGGACGCTAACAAAGGCATTTCCTTCGGCGTCGCGGTCGTAGGGTTTCAGCTCGTCGTCAAGCTGGGCATTGAGGTCCTTGAGACGCTTGCGGTCGCGTTCCTCGGCGGCGTCGTAAGCGTTTGCCACTTCCTTGTTCCGCGAGAATAAGCGGTGGTATTGCTCTCTGGACTGCCATGCTTGGCGAAGAAGGTCGAGGGCCTCTGGGGCGGGCGCACGATACGAGTCCTCAGTACCGCGGTCTATAAAGCACACCAAACGGTAGAGACCCTCGGAAGGAAAGGGTCCATCACAGTCTCCGAACTCAGGCAAGCCTGTCTCCGGAGGAGTAAACATGCGATAGCGTCGCGCGTTCCAGGTCTCCGGGGTGTCTCCCAATCTTTCGGGTGGAAAATATTGCTCGATGCACCACTGTTGGCGCGCGATCGTCTCGACTTCCCGATCGTGGTGAACCATGTGCAGGTAAACCTCGCCGGGATAGTTGCCTAAGTCGTTCGGCTCAACCGTGATCCATGAGGCGAACGGGTCGGTGAGGTCCTTAACCTGGTAATAGACTCGCGACAGCTTCTTGCGCGTCGGAATCCTCGTGTCCACGTAGTACCGACGCGGACGTCCGAGCTGCACCTGGTAGTGCTCTGGCGCCCACATGAGGCGCAGCATCGGATGTCCATTCACATGCCTGCCGCCCAGCTCGCGCAAGGCGCGGTCGAATTCGGGAAACTCGGCCGGCTTTGAATAGTTTCGCCACGTGCTTTCGTTGAGTGGGTCTACCTCAAACATTTGGCTCCTGCTCCTTTAGTCTCAGAGTCCGTGTGTGTGGACCCGATATGCAATTTTAACTCGAACAACGCCGGCGGCAGTGCCAGGTTGAGTAAATGCTATCGATGACGTGAGGTTCAATCCGGCGTTTGCCGTCAGTTGGCCACCACCACCGGGAGTACTCACAAGCAGTAATGCCATTTTGTCGGCCGCACCGCCAATCGAGTTGGCGGCTGACGCCGACAGGCTAGTCTGGTTACCGCCGGCAGCGTAGTTTACTTGAACGGTACCGGCACCCCCATAAGCTGCCGTGGCGTAGTCAAGGATGACCACCGCCGAGATGAATTCGAGCGCCTTGCGTGCGCCTGGGGCTGCTACCAGCACGACACCGTTAGTATGCCCAAGCTGGCCCACAGCTGTGCCGGTAATGTTGGCGGAGCTGATGGTTACTTCACGGTAGAGGACTTGCTTCTCCTGTGTTCTCTCCCGCGGCCCGCCCTGGACGCCAGGGCCTTGCTGGGCCAGTGCTGGGACGGTTGCAGAGAAGAACACCGCGAACAGAGTTGTAATTAGAAATGCAGTGAGTCTGTTTTTCATGAGTCGAATGATTCCTTTATTAGAGCGTTGGTCGTCCAGAGTTTTTTGAAACAGGGCAACGGGAAGGTGCAAGCACCTATCCCGTCACCGATTATTGTTCCAAAAGAACCACAATGCGTTACGCAATGCTGCCGTTACTGTATCCTTCGTAGGCTAGGTCAGTCATCATGGCGCCCATCCACGGCGTCTCGGGCGCAACGTTGAAGACGCCCTGAATGAAGCCGACGTAGGCGTCCACGTAACCGTCTGCGCCTGTTTGGAGACGAAGCGGTCCACCGTCATCCTGTATGATCTGAATCTTCTGAAGTTGAAACTTCTTCATCAGTCCTTTGTGGTTGACGATAACGCGGTTGATTTGGCAGTCGACGTCCTCGCGAGTCTTGATCCCACTGTGGGTAACTCCGGAAAAGCTCATGTCGATGTTGGCGCCGCGGCCGGTTTGGCCAACTGTCATCACGAACTGCTTCAATTCGTAGCCTTCGTCTTTATACGAGTTGCACTGCGTCGGTGCCCAGATGATCTCGATACCATCTTTGCTGGGCTCGCCACCAAGCTTGAACTTCATGTCGCCGAGCAGTTGATCCAACGCCCCGCCGGTGAGCTTTTCGCCACCCAGCGAGCGACGCACTGCGTTCAGCCCGATGTTGGATGAACCGCGAGTGAGGTTCAGCCATGTCCCGGTTTTGGCAAAGTGGTAGTCGAACCCATAAGGTGCGGTTCCGTAGGAATCAAAGTTGTAAATCACATCATTTGCGGCGAGGTCGGTTGGCAACTGGTCCACCGTGAACTTCTTGTTCTCGCGGTCGACTGCAGTCACCGTCATCTTGGTGAGGGCGCCACCGTTGCGGAGCGTTCCGCTGGTCGAGCGAGCCTCGAGCTGCTGCCCAATGTCGGCGACAAAGCGGGAGCCGAACAGATTGGTGGTGCCGTTGCAGGTGATGATCTTGGTGGTCGTGTCGACCGCCGTGCCGCCAGCGCCTACTGAACCCGCGCCGACGCGGGCGAGCTCGCCGGATCCGTCACCGAACATATACCGATTCATTGATTTGTAGATCTTGTCCATCGCGTTGGTGAAGTTTTTCTTCACTACGTTGACGTTGATCTGGTTGGCCTTGTTATTGCGGCTAACCGCGCGCGTCATGCCGACCGTTCGCTCCACGGTGATGTGGGGCAAGGTCGCCTTGACGTAGGACGGGGACGACGCGGTTGGGAAAGCGCCACCTTCGTTTGTGGTGGTGCGCTCAATTGCGTGGTCGAGCGTCAGGATCGAGAGGAAAGTGCCGCGCGCGTTGATCTCCTCGGGCGTACCTTCGTCAATCGTGGAGAACGTATCAGCGCGCTTCTCATTCGCATCTTCGAGGACAGGGATGAGGATTTCTTTGATCGCGGCATTAACTGCGGCGATATTCTGAACTGCCATGGGGGGATACTCCTTTAGTTGGTGAGGGCGCTATTCCCTGATGATTGCGGATATGAGGTATTTGGGAACGCGCTTCCGGGTTATTTTAAAAAATCCGCCTTTAGGCTTTCTTGGAGTTGCGTTCAATGGCTTCTTCCATTGCGCGCGTGATGTCGGCTTCGGTGCGGAGGGTGGAGACGTCCAGGCCCTTAGCTGAGGCTGGGGTCGGGGCGTCCAAAATTGTGGTTTCTTTCGCAGCGGCCGGCGATTCGGTTCGGGCGGCGGCGGCTACCTTGGCCCTTTCCTGCGTCGACTTCCGGTGAGCACTGAGCGGCTCAGAGATTTTCTCGAGCAGCTGAGCAGCAACGCGCCGGGCGCTCTTGGAAAGTACGGGGTACTTGTCCCGTGCTTGCTTTTCGGCTCCCTGGTCTGCCAGGCCCTTCACGGCGCGGTACGCCTTCATAGCCGCTTCGTCTGCCATGAACGCTTTTGGCCACTCGGTTTCAAACTGCTTTGCAGCTGCCGTCTTCAGCCGGGTAGTCTCGGCATCGTCCTTGTCGTTCGGCTCAAGCTTGGCAGTCGAAAAGATCTCGTCAACATCGGTGGAGAGGTTGTCGAGGATGTCGGTAAATGCTGGGGTGAGGTTTTTTTCTTCTTCGGCAGGCTTTTTGGGCTGCTCCTTCTTCTCGGGCTTAGCCTCTGCCTTAGCAGCTGGCGCTTTGGCCTTTGCGGCTTCCGGCTTAGCCTCGGGTTGCTGCTCCTTGAACTCGGCTATTGCTTCGGTAAATTCGTCTTCCGACAAAAAGGCCTTGTCGTCGTTGAAGATTTTTTCGAGGTAACCAAACGGAACGCC
This sequence comes from Pyrinomonadaceae bacterium, assembly GCA_051004635.1. GTDB lineage: Bacteria > Acidobacteriota > Blastocatellia > Pyrinomonadales > Pyrinomonadaceae > PSRF01. The sequence continues at coordinate 1,716 of JBPCKD010000048.1, read as the reverse complement.
AAAAACTTTCTCCGCGAAGGTTTCCCGGGCCGCGGGATCGGCTGCCAGAAGGTCCTGGATCTCGGGGGTCTCGGCAGCTTGCCAAAACACCTCGTTGCGCATCTCCTTCATCTGCGCTTCAGGCACAAATGCTTCGAGACGTGAGACACGCTCGGAGACCGGTAAGTCGGGATCGTAAACAGAGTCAACAAACGGCTGGGCCGCTTTCAGAACGTCTACGCCGCCCATCTCTTCAACAAGCTTGTCTGTTTCGCTGGGTTCGGCCTCTGCCTCTGGTTCCTCAGCCTTTACCTCTTCCGGCTTTTCCTCGGGTTTCTCGTCAGGTTTCTCTTCCGTAACCCCTTCGAGTTCGACATTTAGCACGGGGGCTTTGTCGTCGATGGGTTCTTCGACAGTCGGCTTCTCTTCGGTAGTCGGCTTTTCGGTGGGTTTTTCGTCGCCAGTCTTCTCGCCTTCAGGTTCGTCGGCCTTAGCCGCCGGCACCTCAACTTTCGCCTCTTCAGCCGGTTTTTCCTCGTCTGCCTCGGCTGCAGGCTCTTTTGCGGCTTCTTTCGACTCCTGGGGCGAATCAGCGGCGATTGCGGCTGCCATTTCAGCGGCTATGTCCTGCTCAGGCACGGCGCCGCTCTGGGTAACGTTCAGATTTGAATCGACCGTGACCGGGGTATCAGATAGCCCGATGATTTCTACAGAATCAGTGGTTTCCATGTGTACGTTGGCTCCTCCAGGCGCATTTAATGAGAAGAGGCTGAGGGAGATCAAAAGTCAGGGTGTATAATTCAACCCTGCATCGAGGAGCGCGGAGAGGAGGTAGAGAAAATGGAAGAGGCGGGAAGTTCCTATATTTCTCTGTGTAAGCGTCAGGTCGCTTGGTACAGGCAGCACGGGCGTTATCGTGAACGAATCACTGTAGACAGAGACGGGGTTTCTTATGTAATCGGAGACTGGTCATGGCATCGTCGTCGTTGTAAGTGTCAGTGCTGCTCACACCATCAAGGCAATCACGATGAATATGTTGACGGTCTTTTGCCCGGAGATGGATAGTGCGGGAGGACTTTTAGCTTATGACGATCTCGCTCTTCTTTTGGATTTTAATGCTGCTATCCCTTATTTTTGGTTTTTGGGTGTACGGCCCTGAGAATCGACGTGGTCTAGGCAGCCACGGTCTCTTATGGATTCTGCTATTCCTGCTGGGCTGGAAAGTGTTTGGGTGGCCGATTGCCGGGTAAAAGCCCAAGAAAGAGGCGAACGAAGCCAAGGATCGAGTTCGTCAGGGTGAACGAAGTCGCACAGCTTCGGGCATTCGCCGACGATCTAATGCTTAGATGGGAAACTATCTACGGCGTGAAAGGCGCACTGCTGGCCTGAACCGTCACGAAAAGCTCGCGCCAAAGCCGCGTAAGTTGACGACATTAAGGCAGTGCTGCATCCTTTGATTGAACTGAACAAGCATTATCGGAAGTTCATAGAAGGCAATCCAAAGGACGAGCCAATTATATTGGTCAGAGCGGTTTACAGATTACGTTTTGCATCGCGTGTATCAACCGACGCTAAAAATTACGAAGAAGGAGAAAAAGAAGGAGGACGGAGGAGAATGACTAAGAAAGACGTGCAAAAACTTGCTGAAGAGTACGTCATGAAACACAAGGAACACTATGGCACTGTTCCGAAGAGGGAGCTTAAGCAGGCCGTGGACAAGGTCGCTAAAGTACTTGG
>JBPCKD010000047.1:0-12540 GCA_051004635.1 Pyrinomonadaceae bacterium | reverse complement strand
GCTGATGCGTGCCGGATTGGGAAATTCAAAACGCGTGTTCGCGAAAGTGGCTCGGTAGCCGGAGCGATGTACGACGCCGGCTTCAGCTCGAGCAGCAGACTGTACTCCCGCGCTCCGGCCGAACTGGGCATGACGCCGGCAACCTACGGTCGTGGTGGCCATGGCGCTATTATCAACTACACGATCGCCCCGTGCTCACTTGGTCTCTTGCTCGTCGCCGCAACTGATCGCGGGGTGTGCGCGGTCAAACTCGGCGATTCCCACGCCGCGTTAGCCGCCGATTTAACCAGGGAATACCCGTCTGCTCAGATTCATCGCGCCGACGCAATGCTGAGTGAACCGGTGGATAAGCTTTTGAATTATCTCTCCGGCAAGCAGCCCGATCTTCAACTGCCTTTAGACATTCAAGCGACCGCCTTTCAATGGCAGGTGTGGGAAAACCTCCGCGCGATACCTTATGGGGAAACCAGGTCATATGGCGAGGTCGCCAAAGCGATGGGCCGACCGACGGCCGTGCGCGCGGTCGCCAGGGCCTGTGCCACCAACCCGGTCGCCCTGGTCATTCCATGTCATCGCGTGATTCGCGAAGACCAAAGCCTGGGAGGTTATCGGTGGGGGTTGGAACGGAAGGACGCCTTGCTGGAACAGGAGAAGGGGCGCAAGGACTCGCGATAGGGCTACTTCCTCTTGAAGTATTGCACGGCGCGTTCATGCTTTTGCGCCAATTCGCGAGTGGCGAACGTGCCGAGATTCTTCCGCTTCCCGGTCTTCCGGATCTTTCTTGCGGGAATATAGCCGATACTGCCCGGACTTTTTTAACTGATCACACAGAATTAAGTTGTTCTCTAAACGCTTATAAGTTGTTTGTTTACGAAGGTCGGTTCGGCGCGATTGTAGAATTAAGTTGTACCACCGCTCGGTTGTTTCAAAGAACCGACGAAACCACCAAAAATTAAGTCGTGCCATCCGAACTGGTAAGATCAGCTGGGCGGCACTTGGTTTGCCCGCCCGCTGGAGCCGATGGTGCTGAGCGGGAATTGCGTGCGGGAATAGGAAGCCAGCCGGGATTATCAAAAGAAGCCCGCGCAAGGGTCAAACCTGAGCGGGCTTCTTGTTCGTCCTGTTCTTGAGCCCTCCATGTTCATTAGTGGAGCCCATTCGACTAATCGTTGTAATCAGGTTCCCAGTAGTCATCTTCATTTTCCATGTAGAGCTCCGACACTTCCAAGTAAGAGTAGCGGTGAAAGTATCCCCCAGTCCACTTGCATTCAAATGCGAGAAACCTGTGATCTTCAAATCGCAAGCGACGCACTCGAACTTCGCTGGTAAGAAATCTTGCTTCTCAATTATCAAGTCACCCTCCATTCGCTTGATGGCCGGCCTTACTGGGGATCCAGTTACCAATGCGGTGGACGTACACGCCGGACATTCGACACGGTGACCGGAATGCCGCGACGCCCACGTGACAGCCTCTGCACTCAATTTGCTCTGCTCTTCCTGAGATTTTTGGGTCCAAACAGTCTTGTGCGCCGCGATAGTTTGCTTGACGGCCTTGCTGGTGTTATCACGAAGGGCGGCGATCATAGTTTGAGCAGAGTCGGCTTCATCTTCACCAAATAAGTACACCAAGTCCTCCCCTATAGAATCGAGCAATGTCATGGATACAAAGTAATAAGTCGGTAACCAAGCTCCGTCGGATAGGTCCTAGTCGTGCATCCGTACCTGTGAGTGGGGATGGACATACGCCGCTAATTCGTTTCCAACCTTAGATCGTCCAGAAACTCTGATGCCGGTGCCGCGCTCGTCACGAGCAGTTGATCGCGAGCTCGCGTGCACGCCACGTAAAGCAGATGGCGCTCTGTCTCGTAAACTTCCTGGAGATCCGCGTCGTCAGTTACAGTTTCGATACGTGACTGCAACGGAATAACTTCATCGTCACACGCCATTACAACGACAGCGCGGAATTCAAGACCTTTCGCAAGGTGCATCGTGCCGATTGCAACGTAGCCGCTCGTAGTTTGCAGATGCTCGTCGAGAACCTTGAAATCAAATTCAGCTTTTTCTACTGCCGCGCAAGCTCGGTCCAACTCAGCCGACGACCGCACGAACACTCCGATTTCGTGAGGTTTAATACCCTCTCTCTTTAATCCGGAAAGGCATTGAGCGACAGTGTCGATTTCATCTTCCCGCGAACTTAAAACTTGGATGTCTGGTTGCGGCCCGTTGAATACCGAAATCGTTCCGCGCCGTTCTTCCGTGTTCCCGTCAACATCGGAGACTTCCGGACCCAGCAACCGGTCGGACTGTATACGGATCTGATGCGACGTTCGATAGTTAAGATGTAGTGTATTTGAGCGTTCGATATCAATGCCCGATGCTTTCCAAGAAAAGGCTTGCTGAAAGATGCGTTGCCCAAGGTCGCCGGCGAAGAACAAACTGTTGGGACGGTCTCCGCCTAAGGCCGCCAGAAACCGCAACTGCGACGGGTTGATATCCTGGGCCTCGTCCACTACGGCGAAGTCGAACGGCGGATTCTTGCGCTCCGCAAGATGAGAGGCTAAACGGTTGAACATCTCGGCCTCGGTGATCAGATTGCGTGCCTTTAGAGCAGAGCGCGCTTGATCAAAGATTGACCAGAGCACACTGCGTTGCTTTTCTGGAAGGCGGGTTTTTCGCCCCAATCGACTGACATCCCGATAGGCATCCCAACTATCCAACTGCCATGCATCGACGATCTGCTCCCATTCAGTCAGCAAGAAGCGAAGGCTGAACTTGTGACCCTCGACACTGCCCGCGGCTTTTTCCAGTACCTCCCGTATGACTTCACGAGATGCAATCTGCGGTTTTCCAAAGTTCAGTTGATAGAGCCGACGCCCAATCGCTTTCATTGAGTGCACTTCTATTCGTTCCCCAAGACGTGGTTCATTGCCAACGAGTCGTACTAGCTTGGTTTGCAGTGCACTCGCCAATGTGTCAGAAAACGTCGTAAGCAATATCCTTGCATCGGGGTTGGTGCGGGCCAAATAAACCGCGCGATGCAGCGCAACTATCGTTTTGCCTGTCCCAGCCGAACCCGAAACCCGCACTGGACGGCTGTAATCTTTCTCAACCAATTCGCGTTGCGCCGGATGGAGGAAAATGCTCCATTTCTCCCATGGGTAATCCAACGCCCGCTCCAATTCTTCGACATTGCTCATCACGCGGAAGCGCCTCTGAGCCTCCGGATGCGCGAAGGGATCGGCACCAGCCTGGGCCGGTTCGGGGACAGGCGGAATCACACCAGTAGCGATGTTTAGCAGTGCCTCCGCAGCCTCGCCGGGCAGATGATCGGTTAATTCGAAGATAGAGTCTTCGTTCGCGTGGCGAACATCATTAAGCCATTCGGACGGCACGCCGTAACCAAGGAGATCTTCATCAGAGATATTTGCAAACACGAGCGGCTTCGGCGGTGTGGGCTGATCGACCTCTACATATTTAGGGATGGTTATCTCTTTTACGGTCTCGCGTATTTCGACTAGTTGGGCCGCGCCAGTTGTGGGGTGCGCCTCGAGTTTTCGCTTCTCAGCCCAATCGTATGCAGGGTCATGATGGTCCACGTAGCATAGGAGCAGACTTGCATTAGTCTTGTGAACAATGATGCGGATGTCTCGGCTAACGCGTACTGACCAGAAGTTCTTATCTTTGGCTTTATCTACTTTGTGAAATTGCATGCCCGGATTTGCCGGGTTCATTTGCAGATCGAAGGCTGTCATCTTCACAGCTTTTTGTTCCTCGCCATTGAGTTTGGCGAGGCTATCGGTAAACGTGTCGGCGATTCGGAAATCCATCATCATCGACTCGGAGCAGAACTGTTCAGGCAGCGATGAATTTTAGAATAACCTCCTCCCGCATACGCCCTTGTAATTGCTTTCCAGACTGTTGCGAGTTTGGAGGCGGGAGATACCTTTTGTTTTCGGCTATTGGTCGAACCACTCTCGAAGTCAAAGAAAAACCGTGATGGGCTGCAAGTCTTGTAAGTACATCGGAATTCTTGATGAATACTCTCTGCAAAGATGAGTCGCCAACCACAATGATAGCCTGTCCATTTCTTTTCAGGACTCTCGCGCATTCTCTCAAGACGTTGTTCATATCATTTGCGTAACGTCCCAGCATCCCAGTTCGACGCTTATCCAAATTTCTGAGTTTTCCCATCGCTTTCATTGCTTCACAAACAGCGTTGTCCAATTGAGGATGAGCTGATATCTCTGAACCTATATTCTCGGAGCGAAGTCGTCTAATATTTGCAATACAATGCCCCATCCATACAAGAGAGAATTTGTGACCGCGCAAATAATCAATGGCATTGAAGTAAGGCGGCGACGTGATGATCATATCTATGCTCTTAGAGTCAATTGGTAAACATCTTGCATCGCCCATGCGAATATCCACAGAAGGGCTCCTTCTTTCAGATTTATCGTTAATCTGAAATGGAGAGTGTTCGACCACGAGCCCAACCGCTCGGAGAAATTTATCAAATGGGCGAACTGGAGCCGTCTGGTAGACTTTATGTGGACGGCTGTGCGACACATCCATCGCAAGGGAAACACCAGCGGACTTGGTGATAATCAGACGTGAGAAAGCACACCAAAGCAATGTCCTCTCGCTTTCATATCTTACTCGGGCGATACAAGTGGACAGAGCGGTTAATTGACGACGATTTTCATCATCAAACCAGAAATTGATAAACTGACGAGTTTCTTCGTCGGCCCGTTTAGGATACGCCTCTTCACAATCCAATTGATCTGCCAGAGTCTTTGATCGTTCCAAGACAATGGCGGCCCGCTGGTAGATCCCTGGAGGATCAATATCCGAACTCCAAGCTCGTGCAATGAGCAAAGCCAGGGGATCAGTGTCGCAGCCAATCGCGAAGTGTCCTTTTTCTCTGGCGCACACGAGCGTTGTTCCTGATCCAGACATCGGGTCTAGAATTCTTAACGGACTACCAGTCTTCGGCAAACAATCCCAAACAATGGACGGCGCCATTCGAGCCGGGAATGGATGGACCGGGCGAATACGCGCTTTTTGTGCAGCCGAGATCATATATGGATCGATCTTCTTTCGTCCTCTGGCAACTCACCAACTGCCGCCCTGATATCTTCGAGTATCAGGTCTGGCCGTCTGTCGATTTCGACGGTGTTCTCACGCGCAAAGACAACTCCGCGCGCCATGACCTGCATGGCTTTACAGCACTCAATAAGTTCAGTCTTCTTCATTCTGACAGGAATAGTTCGATGCCGGAGTTCCGTGATTACCGCTGCATATTCGACAGCCTCGTTTGGTTGCTCCTGCGCCAGATGCCATACGGTCTCGAGAATCTCTTTGTAGGGCCAGTTCTCCGGGGTTTCAGCCGCGATCCCATCGATCCATTCCTTGCTCTCTTCTGGAGTTATGCAATTTCTAAAGAGTTGACGAATACGGCTGAGACCCCCGACACGCTTTGATGAAGCGATTCGAATCAGCCTCGCCAAATCATCAATATGCATTAGCGTGATAGTTCTCACTTTCCCTTTGCGGTCTTTGGCCGCTCTCTGAGTGCTTTCACGATATTCCCTAATTTCGCGCACTGACGCAGAGTCCTCACCACTTGATGTCGCGAAACCATTTCCAATTACCAAATGATGATCGCAGTCATAATCCATCATGTGCCTGGCGATTCCTGAAACATTTAAGCGATGGGCGGATACAGGTTGGCCGCTCTTTGCCTCAAGTCCGACCTTGTAGCGCCGGACAGTCCCATCTTCCGCTGCCGCAAGATGAGCTTCGGCGGTACCATCCGGTTTGTTACTCCCCCCGATACGAATAACATTGGCGAAACCCATCGCCTCAAATGCAGCTCGCATTTCTTCTTCTAGCCCATCCTCGTCGTCACGGGAATCGATAAGCGCTAAAGCAATCATCCCAGCGGTCCGTCGGGCAGAAGATCTGACAAACTGTCTCAGGAGTTCATCGCGTCTGGCAAGCACATCGCGAATCACACTCTCATCCAAGCCCATATGGTATAGATGGGTTTCAATTAGGATTTCAGACATCGCAAACATTTCAAGAGGAAGACTTTTATTAGTATCGGTGAAAAACTCCTGGAAAGCCGCGACGAACGGATGCGACGAATTGATGAGTAGCTTACCTTCCTGGACGTCAAAGACGGCCAGTCCTTCTTTCGAGTCCAAAGCAGCTATTTCCACTGCGCGAAGCAACCCGTCCGGCGCCTCTGTACGTTCCTTCAAAGTCTGTAAGAACTCAGCCTGCCCTTCATCAGAAAGACCGGAAGGAAAACGCAGGTAGAATGGCGTGGCCTTTTTCTCTGCAACTAACTGGGCGAGCGATAGCAGCGGCTTTCGAGTCATACTGCCAGGAGCGGAGGAGATACGAGCAGAAATCAGGGCTGCCGGAGATTGTGACCGGTCGTGATCAACGAGACGATTGCGGGCAAGATTGAAACCCGCACGAAGGAAGTTCTGCACTCCTTCGTAAAGATCGCCCTGCTGAAATGACTCGCGTGAGGACCTAAGTGCATCGTCCAGACTATCAATCTGTACAATCATCCTGAACTTAGAAAAAGTGCCATGGCGTAGAAGATTCCGCTCGATTCCAAAACCAGGATCGTCTACGTTGACTCGTCTTCCGCGCACGTAAACGAAGAATCCGCTACTTTGCTCGAACTTCGGTTTACCGCGATCGAGTTCGTCTTCAAATACTTCTATATATCCTGTAATCCGACCGAGCATTTCGGCGTGGTATACACCATAGCGATGAATGGAGTCCTCGGGCTCGCTGGTATCTTCTCTTGCGATCAGTCCTTCTGGACAAGGCTTTGACATCTGAACTACATCCTTGCCTATCACCCACTTTTCTAACGGCGCATCTAGTTCGGGTGGTGTTATGGCATCGCCATCCAGAAAAAGTCGAAAGTCGCTGCGCTGCGGCATGGCGGTTCTCAAAACCCACTTTAAGCGGCCAACTTTAACTTCTTTACCCATTTTCTTGAGACCGGACATTATGGCAACAGTCCATGATGCTCGCTCGTTTCCCCCAAACAGATCTAGCGCCTGATAGCCTGGTTTTGTTCCGTTAAGCCATAGCCGCAAGGCCTCTTGTGCTTCTTCGCGCGTCAGCCTTCGCAAGGGTATGTTAATAGTTTGCTCGTCAAAGACACCGTTGGGAGAGTCCTCCGCACTCCCAGTTAGTTCGCCATAGTTCATAGTCGCAGCATAGAAATTGTCTCCTGATTTGCTAATATGTGTTAATTTCGAGGCCAATACATATGTGGACAGTTTCCCAATACCAAACTTTCCAATAGGTTTACGTCTCGCAGAACTAGCCCGACGTCTTGTGCTTTCCCCGATAATCCAATGTTGTTTGAATTGATCAGCATTCATCCCTTCCCCATCATCAATGACGACAATTGTTGCATCTGGATCACGTAGATCTGGAGAGAGAATGATATGAACATTTTCAGCCCCTGCATCGAATGAATTAGAGACAAGCTCCTCTATTGCTTTATTTGGGCTAGAATATAGCCCCTCCGAGAAAAGCTGGATAATCCTGTGGCTAATCTTGACAGGAATCACATCGGTTTCGTTTCCCGCCACCGCGAATAATTCCCGATCGCCATTCCTTGGATTCATTGATCTTGTCCTTATTCGCTTTTAACTAGTTGTGCACACCCGCCGAATTGGTTTCCTCATATTTGAAGAATGCCCTTGCCCAACAGAGGAATCATACCCGAAACACTTTCATAACCTCATCGCCGAGATGGTTAATCACCTTGACGGCAATTCGTCCCGACGTGGGTTTGTCGAAGGGTCGGGAGGTGTCGCTGTGAAGCGTGGCCCAGGCCTCTTCGTTGATCTCGGCCTTAAGAGTGGTCTTTATGGATTTGTAAGGATCGTTGGCGCCGAGGAAATAGGCGTGGCGGACGAAGAAGCTCTCTTCGTTGTAATCGGTGTCGATGAACCAACAGGCAATACCGTCGGGGCCGTCGCTGCGGACTTCGCCTGTGTTCGGGTGAAACACATCAACGCCGTTAACCTTCACCTGAATCTGTCCACCTTCAGCCCCTTCTAGTTCCACGTTGAGGATGTCGATGTCGGGCTCGCCGAAGATGACGAACAGATTGCCTTTGCCAGTGTTCTTCAACTCGTCTGACATGTGCAGGTCAGCGTTCATACGGGCCTTGAGAACTGGAATGCGGCCGAGCTTATTGAATTCAGAAGAGTGAGCGTCGTAATTAAAGGCACAGGTGATCAGCACATCGAAGTTTGCATCGCCGGCTTCGCGCGCGGCAGAAACCAGATCTGGACGGGAGACGGTGCCGAATTCCGGGCCGATGAAAACTGCAGCGCGTTTCTCTGCACCCGAATCTAAATCGCCCTCGTGATACCGACCTTCGGCGCAAATAAGATCGCCTGGCCAGGGAGTGAGGGAAGTGAAATTAATTTTGTCGTCCTTGTGGGCTTGTTGCACGCCGGCGACCTTCAGGTTTTCCAGAATCATCTGGACAAAGTCGCGCTCGTCGCCATGTTGCGGGTCACCAAGGTTGTCAATCAGCTCGTCATTCTCATCCACGGCCAGTACGCGGTGCGGTGAGAGGCTTTCGACTGTGAATGGCCCGGCGACGCGTACTTTCTTCTTGTCGTCGTAGGGCTTGTCATAGAGGTATTCAAACTCGGCTTTCGAGGCGATTGAAGCATCAATCTCTTCCTGGCGCGCGATGCGCTGCCGCCACCATTCGGCGTGTAATTTCTGAGCAGCCTCCGCCCAGGGGTCGGCGGGGCGCTCGGGCAGAGTTTCAAGACTGTAGTTGCGTTTGAGATTGTGGTTGATGGCCTGTAACCATTCACCCAACTTCTCTTGGTTTGCGTCTTCGGCGTGTGACTGTTCTGCTCTTAGCTGAAGGAAGATCTTTTGATTTGAATCATCCCATGGATCTTCAGATTCTCTTGGAATCTCCCATTCTTCCCAGTGCTTGCCCATTGTTTGGTTGAGCTGTTCGCGCAAGGGTTCGAGCTCTTCCTGGAACTTCGCCCAGATAACTTCAATCTCTGCATTGTTGGCGATGGACTTTAGCGTGACGTGCGGTACGCGCTCATAGACAAAGCCCTGGCGAATGTCGCCGTGCGTTGGCTGACGCGACGGCACAGTCCCCGTAACCTCCGATTCCTTCTGTTGGCCCTCCGATGAATCAGCGAGCACGTAATAAGGGTACCGCGCGCCCATGATGCGGGCGCGGGCCAAAGCGAGGGCCACGCGCGAAGTATCAATCGTAATCCAGCGACGGCCCCATTGTTCAGCGACGTAGGCGGTGGTGCCGGAACCGCAAGTGGGGTCAAGTACCAGGTCGCCGGGGTCGGTAGTCATGAGTATGCACCGTGCGATAACCGAAGGCGCCGTTTGAACAACGTAAATAAGTCCCGTGCCGATTTGCAAGGACTCCCATCGGTCGCTGATGGGCAGCACCCCAAAATCGTTAAGGTAGCGCTTGTAACGAACCGTAGCATTACCAGCCTTGACTCGCCCGGCCTTCGTAAGCCGAGAGAGACCCAACAAAGTGGTCTTCCAATGACTTGATGAACTGGGACGATAGTTTCGAGCCTGGAACTCAAATAGCTGTTCGGTTGACGATTGCCCAGAACTGATGAGGCTGGTTTGCTGGAAGACCTTACCTTCGGGTAAAAAAGCGGACCGGTTCACCTCCTCGCTTGTCAGACGTCTTTCAGCTCCGTGATCTAGTTCAATTTGATCGTAACGATCTGACGAAACGTGCCCGGCAACTCGCTCGTTGTAAAGCTGCCGGTACTTGATGTGGTCTCTCGACTTGGCGAACCACACGATGAAATCGACAGTGTTGGCAAGAAGCTTAGCCGCTTGGCTGCCTGTCTTCTGAACCTGCACAATGGAAACAAAATGGTCTTCTCCAAACACTTCATCCATCACGGCCCTTACGCGGTGCAAATTCTCATCCCCAATCTGCACAAAGATCGAACCGCTCTCAGTCAACAAATCCCTCGCCAGCGTCAACCGGTCGCGCAGATAGGTGAGATACGAGTGAACGCCGTCGCGCCACGTATCACGAAAGGCCCTTACCTGCTCCGGCTCGCGAGTGATGTGGTCGGCCTTACCGTCCTTCACATCGCGGCTGGTTGTTGACCACTGGAAGTTAGAATTGAATTTAATACCGTACGGTGGGTCCAAATAGATGCATTGAACTTTGCCGCGCAGGCCTTCGCGTTCGGCCAAACTCGCCATCACCTGAAGACTGTCGCCGAGGATCATGCGGTTGGACCAGTTGGCATCGTGCTGATAAAACTCCGTCTTGGCGTCGTCAGTCGGCAAGCCATTGAAATCCGCGAAGAGATCGAACTGAGGGTCTGCGGTTTTGTCGCCCGCCATCTGATTCGCCTTCGTTCGTCGAAGCAGATTGTCAATGAGCACCTTCGGATGGACTTTTTCTTGGATGTAAATCGGCGGTGCGTGAACTACGAGGTCCGACCAATCCTGCTCATCCTTGCCGCGCCAAACTAGTTGCGGATCAAGATCGCGGTTGCGTTCGCTCTTCTCATCTTCCAATCCGCTTACTCCGCGCTGGAGCGTTACGCGAACGGGGCGCTGCTCTTCTTTCTGCAAAACGGATTGGTATTCGGCTGTGGGAATATTCTTGCGTGAGGCTTCGTCGTGCATGAGGGTCTCGACGGACTTTCTTATTGTTTGTTTCTTAGAGCTTTTGAGTTTGGCCATAGTATGTCTTAACTCTTCGCCGGACACAACCAATTACGCTGCTTGGTTGTGGGTCAGTTCGACTAATCCTCTAGCGAGGGGTCTTCGACGCATAGCGTCGGAACGAGTCTATCCCGGCGTTTCAACGCCGGGAAATCGTATCTGACCTTCGCGTCGCGTCGCGACGATGGAGTTCTACCGTCGCTGACGCGACGAAAAAAGATCATCCAACGATTCCCATGGGTTGGAACCCACGGCTAAACTCAATCGGCCGCTACGCGGCGAAAACCGCCCGCCGAAAATGCCGGTCCATTTCAACAGAGAGGTGCTGGTTGACTCAAAGTGCGGTGACGTTCTCGATCATCTTGTTGAACTCGCCTTCGACCCTGGCTTTGAAGTCAGACTCAATCTGATAGACCTCAGTGAATTCGGCGAAGGCCCAGCGGCCGTGCTCACCATTGTTATTCACGCCGGGCACCCAGTAAGTTTCCATTGTAATCTTTTTCTCTTTGGCGTCCTCGCGTCGGTAACCTTTGATTTCCACAACCAAATTCAGCGGGTCTTCTTCGCCATGTCCGTCATCAACCTGCACAATAAAATCAGGACGATAGGATCTGGTCTCTGAGCCATAGCGATACGGAACAGCGAACCCAAGGTTGTGATTTTTGACGTAAGCCCGCACGCGAGGATGCGATTCAGCAACGCGGCAAAACTCTGCCTCCCAATCACTGTCGAGGATCACCCAGTTGATATGACAACGGCGCGCATCGGTTTCCCAGCGATCGATCTTTGAAGTGTTGAACTTCACATGAATTGTGGAACCGACGGGATTGTAAGGGTCGAGAACGACTTTAATCGGGTGCTTACCGACAGCCTCACTTACGATGGCAGCGGTTATGCGTTCACAGGCCATGTCGGCAATCATTTTATATTTGAGTTGCGCCGGGAACGTCTTACCTTTGCAGACCAGATATGAATCCAACCACTGCCGCGAGATACGCTTAAGCTGTCCAAAAAGATGAAGCTTCGGATCGCCACCTGGGTCACGATACTTTGTAAGGACAAGGTGAGAGGTTAATTCGTAAAGGACTTGGGAAGGTCGAATGTCACCGGTATGAACCAGGTTTAGATCAATCTGCTCTCCGATAATGCCGGCCTGCTTGGTTTCAGTTGCGCCAATTAGATCAGGCGTCAATTCGAGGATTGAATCCGGGGTGAATTTCGCCTTCAGTTCTTCGCGCGGTAACTCAACTCGGTAACCCTGAACCCGAGGGAATTTAATCTCAAGAGCGTCGCGCTCTGGACGAACGGCCTTGACTTGAATTGTCTCACGAGGCGGTTGCGGCGGTGCTATGACTGGCTTGGCGGTGAAGTCGAAGGGAATACCCAGCACGTCGGCGTATTCGACGTTGAATAATCCTTTATCGGGACCCTCTTCATTAAGTTCGTACGACTGCCTGCGTAGCGCGCGCCCGATGACCTGCTCGCAAAGTAGCTGAGTTCCAAAAGCCCGAACCCCTAAGACATGTGTGACGGTATTGGCGTCCCAGCCTTCTGTCAGCATCGAAACGGAAACTACGCAACGAACCGATTCGCCCAACTGACCCGGCTTGCCAACCGTATTCATTACTTCACGCAGCAGATCCTGGTCCGTGATGTTCTCGGCATCCCGCATATCTCCGCTGCGTTGGACCCTTTCACGGCGAAAGCGATCGATTTCATCACCGGCCATCACGCGAAACTTATCGTCTAATGCGTCACCTGATTCCAACTGCTCGCTGTCAATCA
>JBPCKD010000046.1:0-8969 GCA_051004635.1 Pyrinomonadaceae bacterium | reverse complement strand
TTCCTTGTCCCTGGCCGTCAGCAATGATCGCGCCGGAAGCATTGGTGAGGTTGACGAAGAAGGTTTCGTTGGGCTCGACAAGCAGATCGCCGCTAACCGTTACATCGAAGGTGTAGGTTTGCTGACCGGCGGGAATCGTCTGCCCGGTGACGCTGCGGCCAAGATAATCGATATTACTAATCGCCGTGCTGTCTTGCGTAGCAATGTCGAGGGTGATCCCGCCGGCTGGCGCAGGTACTGACGAACTGACAATGAAGGTGAACGTGGTCGTTCCACTATTGCCCTCGTTTGCCGTGACATCGTTGATGCTCAGTATCGAAGGTTTCGCCTGCACGCTGCTGGTTGCAGTTACAAAGTTGTTGCTCGGATCAGGATCCGGCGTGGCTGACGTGGCGATCGCAGTGTTAGCTATGGTGGTTCCACCCGCACTGTTGGCGGTGGCTACGAGGGTGATGACAGCAGACGAACCACTGCCTAGCAACGGAAAGCCAATCGTCCGGTTGTTGCCCGCACCACCGCATATGCCTCCGGCAGTTGACGAGCACGAGACGAAGGTCACCGAAGCCGGCAAGTTGTCAGTTACTACGACAGATTGGGCGATGCCTGGGCCAGTGTTGGTGACTGTGATCGTATAGGTCAGATCAGAGCCAGTGATCAGTGGATCAGGTGAGTCGGTCTTGGTCACACCCAGGTCTGCCGTATTCAGATTGAGACCGGCTGAATCCAGATTCTGTGGATTACTGCCGGCGGCATTTAAGAGAAAATCTGCGGCGTTGTTGTTTGTGTCGGTACCATTGCCGGATGCACCTCCGGGCTTTCTTTCATAACTCTGGTTTGCATTATTGGTAAGCGGCGCCAGCGGCGTGCCTTCCTTATAGGCCGAACCGCTACTCATGCCGACGGAATCAATGATGGTCGTACCGTTTGATCCCGCGATGGCAATGCCGCCGTCATCCGCGATTCCTGTCGTGTAGGTTTGATTGGCGGCCACTGCGCCACCATACCCGGTATTGACGGTGTTGTTTGCTATGAGGTAATGGCGACCTGACGGGAGGGTTGTTCCAGCAGGGATGGTTATCCGATCGCTCACGCCGCCGGCGCTATTCGAAGCGCGAATCCTGAGCCCGCCGATAGTTACCGTGGAAAGCGTTGGATTATAGATTTCAATAAACTCGTCCGAGGCGCCGTTGGGGCCACGCGTGCGAAACTCGCTGATGAGAAGCTGTCCAGCGCCGGGCTCGACGGTTAGTATTGCCGTGCTACTTGTTACATTGATGCTTCCGTTGTTTGCCGCTGCAGTGATTTGTGCCGAGCCACTCGCTTGCCCCGTCAGAGTCGCCGTCGCAGAGCCTGTGGCTGAAGTGTCGGTTAATGTATCAATCGTGGCCACGGCAGTGTCGTTCGAACTAAAGCTGATCGGGACGCCACCAATGTTTTGATCAAATTGGTCCTTCGCTTGCGCCGTGAACTGCTGTATCTCGCCAACACGAATCGTCGCAGACACTGGAGAGATCGTGACGCTTGTCAGAATTGGGGTTGGTGGATTGATCATGAGCGTTGCTGGCGCGGACTGAACGCCCCGGCCCATGGCGCGAATCAGTGTCGACCTCCGAAGACCCGCTGACAAGGTTGTGGCCCGGCCGTTTCGGTCAATCGTGGCGGCTGACGTATCGCTTGATTGCCAGGAGAAGATGACGCCCGACACTTCATTTCCGCCGGCATCGAAAGCACGCGCCGTGAACTGTTGCAGCGCGCCGGCCTCAACCGTTGCTGACAACGGCGAAACTTCAACGCGGGCGATCGGTGGACACGCAGTAAACGCACTTCCGTTTAAGCGTGTTCCGGGACTGAATGGCAGTCCGCCGGAACCACCGGCAGACTGATGCATAGAGAAGGTGCCGGTAGTGTCGGGCGCTCTGGTCAACGACTGGTTCGAGTCGGCATCGAGGCCAGTCGAGCTTCCGTAAGAAATGAAGTTAACGATAGTGGCCGTCGGATCACGGAGCGTAATGACTCCAGCAGCGTTGATGAGGGTAAGGCTGCCGGTAGAAGCCTTCAAAATCTGTGCGCCTCCGAAGGCAGGATTGTCGCGCTCGGGGCTTCCTCCGCCGAATACAACGATCGCGGCGCATGCCGGGAGTATTGTGCCCTGAGAGCCCTGAGCAAATGTATGACGGAGTGTACCCGTGCCGCCCGTGCCGCGCGTAAGAAGTTGGTAACCGCTTATGTCAATGTCATGAGTGGTAGTGTTCACCAGTTCGACAAACTCATCATCGCTCGTGTTGCGGACGCCATCCTTGTTCGAATCTCCGGAAGCCCCGTCCGGCGCATCAGCGAGGAACTCATTGATGACTATGTCCCGCCTTGCGTCGCCTACAAAAGTGACCGTGACCGGATTACTGTCACGTCCATCAGCGCGGATAACCAGATCCACTTTATCGGCGCCACGCAAGTCAGCAGGAACCAGGACGTGGACCTCATCAAGCCCGGACATTGTGGGTGAAGGGACGATCGACTCCAGCGTTAGTGCAAGCCCTCCCGCGGATACGGAAACCTGCGAACTGTTGCGGACCCCAGTCGAGAAGATAATCAAACGTAGATTTCCGCCAGTGGGATCAAACGGAGCCGGCAGTAAGGTGTCGGCATCCAAAATCACGCCGTCGCCGAGACCGTCGCCGCTGAATGTGAAAACGCCGGGCGCGGCCTGCAAGGTCCTAATAATGCCGCGACTGGGGAAACCGTCAGCATTCGTTACGATGACTTCGGCGGTGCCAAGCTCAGTTCCAGGCGGCACGAGGAAATTCACCTGTGTCGGCGACGCAAAAAATATCTGCGCGCGCCGCCCATTAACGATCACTGTGGTTCCGCCAACCGTTAACGGAAGGGTTCCGTTGGCAGATGGTTGAGAGCGTTCAGTTGTGTTTGCCAGTACGCTGCCACGCGCCACTGCGATGCTGTCGGGCGCAACAGCCTCAGTCGTCGAAGGCTCGTTGCCAAACGAGGCTCCGTTGAGGACGGTGAGAGTTCCAAACGCCGGGCGGGAAGGTGTTCCTGTCACATAGATTTCCGAGCTGTTTGCGAAGTCGCTATTGGAAACGCCTGAAAGAACTCGCGGGAAGTTAAAAGCGATCAGCGAGCCGTCGTCATTCAGGGAAGAGACTACTTCCGCTGTTGCCGTCGATGGCCCACTTGTCACGCGTCCAAACGTTGCCGAGGGAATATCGAAAGAGTAAAGATCCACGCTGCCATCGGAATTGCCCAGAAAGCTGCGCCGCGTGGCAAAGGCGATCCGGGTGCCGTCGCCGCTGATAGTTGCGTGCAGAGGGACATCAGTAGCGCGAGATCCAAGCGAGGTAATCTGACGGGTGGTGTTGCTGCGTCCATCAAACAAAAACACCTGCGTAGTGTTCCTCGCGGTTTCGGCCGCCCAGACCAGGCGCGTAGCATCGTCGCTGATGGCCCGGCCGTGAGTCATGGCTAAGGACTGGACTTCGGCGGCAAGAACCCGAAGTGGCGACGCGCCAACTCGACTCTGCAACAGGAGGTCGCGCTTGGCACTCGGCGTCGTTCCGGCGTCGCCAATGTAAGCAACAAGAGCTCCGTTGCCGCTGATCTTGGCATCGCTGAAACCGACCGTTCCGGACGAGTTTGTTAGCTGTGTGAAACTGAGCGCTACCGTATCGAAAATGAAAATTTCAAGGTTGCCGTCGGCGTTCTGACTGGCAAGGTCGCGGTTGGATGAGAAAGCTACGTATCGACCGTCGTCAGAAATCGAAGGCAGGAAGTTTCCGTTGACGACGCGGTTTGCAATGTCGCCGGGCGAAGTATTAGTGACTTGAATGAGCTTGGCGCCGTCATAGAGAAAAATTTCGGAGTTGGCATCGCTGTTAGTTCCGAACGGATTGTCTTTCGAAGCAAACGCGATGCGGGAACCATCCTGGGACGTGGCTGGAGCGGGTGAACGGCTTGCGCCAATTTGCATGAACGTCGGTGGATCAACGGATACATTTGCGCGAATGGCGCGGAAATGTTCAAAGCCGCCGGCGCCGGCAATGTCTTCCGTAGATTCAAACGCCACGATGCGACCGTCGCCGCTCATCGAGGGATTGATGCTCGTTCCTTCTTCGGCGGTATCAGTAATTCGGCGCAGCGGGGATTGCGTTCGCCCGCTCTGCCAAACGAGCGCAGAGAGCGACGCGATGGCGACAAGAACGAAGAGAAGCCGTCTGGGGCGAAGCAGCAAGTTCTTAATCCGCGTTAATGAAGGCCCGTTAATTCAGCCGGCAGTCTCACGACCCAGGCCAATTAGGCAGGGCTATGAGTAGCCGATGACAAGGCGCGAACTCTAAGCGGATTACACGGAGGAAACGGGGTGATGCAGGTCTGCTAAATCAAACCCAAAGTAAGAATGTTGGGAGTGCAATGGTTCGTAGACCCGGGAACAGTCGGAGTCTACCGCTTTCTTTAGAAAAGGCAAGGGTACCGCTGCCAAGGTGATTCTGGCGTTACTGCAAGTGATTTTGCATCGGAAGGCCGCCAAAGAAAACATAGGCGGCTAACGGTAGTGGCCTGATTTCAGGTCCATTGCTTTCGGCAGTCAGCTGATAAGAACGATCCACCAAGTTACACGAAGTCTCACCAAAAGGGGTTAGTGTTAGTTAGTGTGATTTAGTGGATCGTCTCGCTTTAACTCGTAACTACCACCCTCAAATCACCGTTGCAGGGAACGTCTAATCGACCAATCGCCTTCCCTTTAGGTGTTCGTTCCCTGGATCGCCTGATTCTTAGCAACCAGCCGGTTTAGCGTGTCGGGAACGAAGCGCTCTGCAAAGCCGGCAATGAAGGACCAGATGATGAGCAGGGCACTTCCCGTCGACCCTGCTGTTGCGGTTGCAATTCCCGCGAAGGCTACCGAACCCAGGGTAAGGTTCCCCTCGATTAATACACCCGGTAAAAGCCGGTGCCTATTTTTTGAAAGCGGTTGTATTATAAAGTCTCGACTCTGAAACACAAGGTTTTCCAAAAAGAGGGAGTCATCTCTTCGGGTGATGGAAGCATTTAATAGCAAATCTTACTTTTTGCATTGCGCCGTTCAAAGGAAGTTCCGTTAGGAGTTGACCGATGAAAATTCTGATTAGCGGATCGCACGGGCTGGTTGGTAGCGCCTTGATCAAATCGCTCGAGCGAGATGGAGGTCATGAGATTTTTCGTCTGGTGCGGCATGCACCCAATTCGCGAGCGGAGATTGAATGGAGTCCCGACCGCTACAGTATTGCCCTCGCGCGGATAGAAGGATTCGACGCGGTCGTGCATTTGGCAGGCGAGAGTATCGCTGATGGACGCTGGACTGATGAGAAGAAAAAGCGGATTCGCGAGAGCCGCGTTAAGGGAACACGTTTGTTGGGTGACGCTTTGGCTAACCTCGCCAACCCGCCGAAGTCCCTGATTAGCGCCTCCGCCATCGGCTACTACGGCAACCGCGGAGATGAAGTATTAACTGAAGGCAGCGCCCCTGGCGATGATTTTCTTTCCGAGGTTTGCGTTGAATGGGAAAAAGCCACCGCGCTGGCGACAGAGAAGGGAATTCGCGTAGTCAATACGCGCTTCGGGATTATTCTAGACGCAAACGGTGGTGCGCTAGCGAAGATGTTGCCGCCTTTTCGTATGGGCATCGGTGGCAGGATTGGGAGCGGAAAACAGTGGATGAGTTGGATTGCGCTGGATGACGTTGTCGAGGCGATCAAGTTTGCGTTAACGAATGAAACGCTGAGTGGTCCAGTAAATTTTGTCGCGCCAAACCCGGTAACGAATTCTGAATTCACGAAAACACTGGGCAAGGCGCTTTCGCGACCGACGATCTTTCCGATACCAGCATTTGGCGTTCGGTTGGTGTTCGGAGAAATGGCCGATGCGTTGTTGCTATCGGGCCAGCGGGTGAAGCCAACGGCGCTTGAAGGCGCCGGATATCAGTTTCAGTATTCCAATTTGGCCGAGGCCTTACTCAAGGCGACTGCAAAGCATTAGATGCGATCGGAGGGCTGTCGATCTATGAAAGACTCACTGCATTTCTATGCCCCGGTGACTGAAACCGAAGTATTGACCCAGTAGCTTGATATGGATAAGCTCGGCATAAGAAGCCGAGCGCGAAAGGAAATTGGCCAATGGGCGATGACGGGAGAGAGTACATCGAGCGCATCGAAAGGCAGATGGCCTTCATCGTTGAGCAGCAAGCACAGTACGAAGTACGGTCGGCCAAAGCTGACCAGCGCTGGGCCAAAGCGGATGAGCGGTGGGCCAGCACCGAGCAAAGCATCCGGGCTCTGTTAGCTATTGCCGAGATACACGAGCGTGAGTTCGAAGGGTTGCGCGAGGCCAATAAGGAGTTGCGCGAAGCCACCAAAGACTTGCGCGAAGCGGGCAAAGCTACTGATGAAAGATTGAACGTCCTGATCAATGTCGTTGAGCGGCACATCAGCGAAGGACACAATCACAAGCGGGATAGAGGTTAGAAGTCGTCATCCAGCAAAGCGACATTAGCGGTTGGGTTGCTGCCGTCTTCACGGATCGCACCTCAGGATTAACGCCAAGATTCGACGAAGCCCGTGCTCCACTTGCTTTACGGGCGGTCAAGTCTTGGCGGTTTTCGCCGTGAAGCTATCCAGTGCATCAAACACTTCCAGCGCATACTTCACATTCCCAAACGGCGCGGACACCTGAACGCCGTGGATAATATTGCGGACGTCCAGCAACGACTCGCGCGCAATCTTCAAGCCTTCATCCCGTCCGGCTTCCTTGCTGACCGCTGAAGCCGTGCGCATGCGCTCCATGATCGAAGGCGTTACTCGCACCCCAGGCACTTCATTGTGCAGAAACTCAGCATTCCGATACGAGACGAGCGGCCAGATACCGGCCACGATCGGAATCTTTACGTGTTCGATCCGATTTATGAAATGAGTAAGTTGATCTGTATCAAACACCGGCTGCGTAATCGCATACTGCGCGCCGGCTTCAACCTTATATTCAAAACGGCGAATCTCTTCGTCCAGGTTGATTGCCCCGGGGTTCACGCCGACGCCGATGCAGAAGGCAGTGGGCTGTCCAATGGGATTGTTGCCAAGGTCCAACCCATGGTTCAGTTTGTTGACCATGTTTGTCAGGCCAATCGCATCGATATCAAAGACGGCAGTGGCGTCTGGATAAGGCCCCATCTTCGGCGGGTCACCCGTGATGAGAAGCAGGTTCCGAAGACCCAACGCCGCGGCTCCCAGAAGATCGGACATCATCCCCAGCAGATTTCGATCGCGACAACAGTAGTGAAGCACCGACTCGATGCCGATTTGCTGCTCCACGAGCACCGCCGTCGCCATTGCGCTCATCCGCGATTGCGCGCGCGCGCCGTCAGGAATGTTTACACCGTCGACGCCCGCATCTTTCAAGAGCCTGATTGAGTCGAGTGTTTTCTGTGCGTCGACTCCCTTCGGCGGCAGCACCTCGACGGAAGTTACAAATTCGCCCTGAACAATCTTTCGAGACCATTTGGAACGTTCCTCAGGGGGAATGATTTTTATATCCGGAGGCGTGATTTCTGTGACTTGCGCCAGGGGTCCGGACGACAGCGCAACTTTCTGCGCCCTTGGTGACGCTGCCCGAACCGCGTCGGAGATCAGTTTGATGTGGGACGGAGTAGTGCCACAGCAGCCGCCGATAAACTTCGCACCGGACTGAATGAACCGTTTGGCAAATTTCGACATGTACTCAGGCGAGCACATATAAAACTGTCGACCCTGGACGTCCCGGGGCAAGCCGGCGTTTGGCTGCGCAGCTAGTTTCTTTTTCGTCACGCTGCGCATTTTTTCGAGCGCGCCCAAAATAATCGCTGGTCCAACACCGCAGTTTAGACCAATCACGTCCGCGCCCCATTCATCCAGCTGCGCTGTGAAAAGTTCCGGCGTTGTGCCAAAGGAAGTATTGCCATCAGTCTGGATCGTCATCTGGGCCACGATGGGTAGATCACAAAGCTCCCGGACGGCGCGAATGGCCTGTTGCATTTCCGAAACGTCGTTGAAGGTCTCCAGAGAAAAAAGGTCTACACCGCCTTCGAGCAGCGCAGCCACTTGTTCTTTGAACAGATCCTTCGCTTCGTCAAACGACGTCGGGCCGTAAGGTTCAATGCGCAAACCCAACGGTCCAATAGACCCTGCGACATAACACTCATCGCCACCGCCTTCACGAGCCAGTCGAGCGGCTGCGATGTTGATCTCGCGCAGGCTGGCCTCAAGGCCGTATTGAGCCAACTTGGGAGCGGTGGCGCCGAAGGTGTTTGTTTCGAGGATGTCAGCCCCGGCGCGGCAGTATTCCGTGTGGACCTCGCGTACCAGGTCAGGATTGCTCAGGTTCAACTCATCGTAGCAGCGATTGATATAGACGCCCTTTGCGTAGAGCATCGTACCCATCGCTCCGTCGAAGACGTGGATCCGGTCGGATTCAAGAAGCTCTCTGAAAGGTTCCATAACGTACTCAGCAAACAGCAAACAGCAAACAGCAGACGGCCGAACCGCTTCGATTTTCGAGCAGGTCAAGTTGTTTGGGCATCGTTCTTCGCGCCCCATGCTGCTTGCTGTTTGCTGTCTGCTGTTTACTGTTCACTTGTTTCAAAACAAAAGTCCCGCGCTTAAACAACGCGGGACTTCATGATTGCTGAAGTTGTCGGAGGCTGTCCTCTCGGACGAACCGTGCTGTTTAGCGGATTGTTTTTCGTGGCCGCAAGTCGCCTTAACTCACCACGTTTGTCAGTTGTGACTTATACGCCCAAGAGAATCGGCCTGTCAAGGAAGGCATGCTTTAGTGTCGTTAGCACATGATATGTCCGATCGAATTAACACATGAAGTGTCCGATCTGAGCGGAGGAGGTCAGAGCACATGACAGGATGCTGTTATGAAGCAAATGACACCATCCGCGGTGGAGCGGG
>JBPCKD010000045.1:0-8073 GCA_051004635.1 Pyrinomonadaceae bacterium | reverse complement strand
TAGTTGATCTAGCGGATAAATGTATTGACGCATGCAAAAAGAGGTTCTCGTCCAGTTCCCATATTACTTATCACGTAAATGATGGTAGATCCCTGGAGATGATTCGCGATGAATCAATTGACTTTGTTTTCAGCTTCGATTCGTTGATTCATGCAGAAGCTGATGTTCTCGAAGCTTACGTGGGCCAGCTTGCAAAGAAGCTTAAACCTAACGGCCGTGGTTTTATTCACCATTCAAATCTGGGCGTCTATTCCGAATTGGTAGCTTTGACTAAGAAGGTGCCCCCAGAGTCCAGGAAACTTCTCATAGAAAAAGGAGAGCTAATTGATCTTGCAGCATGGCATGCAGAAAGCATGACCGCCAGGCTCTTTGAAGAATACTGCGATCGTTCAGGACTGCAGTGTGTTAGCCAGGAGCTCATCAATTGGTTTAATAAATATCTGATCAGCTGCTTATCTGTATTCACTCCTAAGGATTCGGTCTGGGCAAGACCCAATCGGGTTTCGGAGAACCTAAACTTCATGGATGAAGTGAAGATGATCGAGGTCCTGTCGCAGCTGTATTCTACTTTGCCATGTTTTGAATGTTTTCATGACGAAGCGGAAGGCGAAGAAGTGGTGGGCTGGGCTTGGGACCAGAACAATCCTGACGCTCGAGTTGCTGTGGATATTTTTGATGGCGAAACGCTGCTCGCTTCGATTTTAGCCGAAGGACATCGCCCGGACATAGCTGCTTATACTAAAGACGACGGATGTCATGCATTTGCCTATGAGCTGCCGGCCAGCGTGAAAGATGGGCGTCCGCATAAAATCACAGTAAGAGTGCAGGGAACGAACATAAATGCTTATGGCACTCCGAAAGTATTCATAAGCTCGAGTAAGTCAGGATTATGACTTAGGCGTCGGCTGCCTCGCCTTTGCACGTAACTCTGTTGGAGGTAGTGAGGAGTGTCGCTCTTGTCGGGTTGGAGGAATATGTTGCTATTACTCGAGCATGGCGATAGCGGAAGCTGCAGGCCACTCTCGGAGGAGAGTTTTTACAATGCTACTGCTGCGTCCCAGATGCTGTAGTAATGATTGACGACGTCGACGGCTGGCCCAACCTTCTCAACCTCACCGCCTTTTAAGAGAATGGCGTTTTGACACAATTGGGTAATCAAAGGCATTGAATGGGTGACTAGCAGGATCGTTCGGCCACTCTTGATGACTTCTTCCATTTTCTCAAAACACTTCTTCTGGAACTCGGAATCACCCACCGCCAGGACTTCATCAATAATGAGGATGTCCGGATTGAGATGCGCGGCCACAGCAAAAGCAAGGCGCACATACATACCGCTGGAGTAGCGCTTGACGGCCGTCTCGAGGAATCTCTCTGTTCCCGCGAAGGCCACAATCTCGTCGAACTTGGAATTAATCTCCTTCCGACTCATCCCCAGGATTGCACCGTTCAAATAGACGTTCTCGCGTCCGGTTAAGTCGGGATGAAAACCCGTGCCTATCTCGAGCAGGCTTCCGACTCGACCGTAAAGCTCAGCGTAACCGCTGGTCGGCTCGATGATCCGCGAGAGAATCTGTAATAAGGTCGACTTGCCGGCTCCGTTGGGGCCGATCACGCCCAGCACTTCACCTGGCTTAACCTCGAAACTAACATCCTTGAGAGCCCACAGCTTCTCTTTAGAAGCGTGGCCATTGCCTCTTAGCCGTTTGAATGACGTTTTGACTCCGGTCACCATGGATTCACGCAACGTGTCATAACGCAAGGCAGAGTCATTGCGCGTAACCAGCGGGTACTGCTTACAGAGATCCACGACTTTGATAATTGGTCTCATTGACTCTACATCACTTCCGGGAACTAAATCACTTCAGCGAAACTCTTCTCCATTCGTCGAAAAGTATAGGCTGAGATCGAGAGGAGGACGACCGTAAAGAAGATTGAATAGGCGAGTGACAAGTGGAAAAGCGGCAGACCAAACAGTGACGAACGATAACTCTCGATAATACCCGTCACCGGATTTAGTGCGAACAGCCAACGCCATTGCCGCGGCACAATGCTCGAGGGATAAATCACAGGTGAAATGAACATCCAGACCTGAAGTAGGAACGGGAGCGCATATCGCACATCTCTGTACTTGGTGTTTAAGGCAGAAAACAGTACTCCCCCACCAAGTGCAAGCGTGGTGAGAATTATCGAAAGAGGCAGGATAAATAAGATGCTCCAGGTAATACGCACGTCGTAATAGATCAGCATCGGGACGAACAATAAGGATGCGATTACGAAATCAAGTAAGCCGGCTAAGACCGCGGCGCTGGGAATTATTAGTCGGGGAACATAGATCTTTGTAATCAGGTTCGTGTTTCCGATCAAACTATTCGCACCGCTCATTACGGCGTTGGAAAAAAACGTCCAAAGACAAAATCCTGCGTAGTAGAAAAGTGGCGAGGGAACCCCTTCTGTGGGAAATCGCATCACTTTGCTCAAGAAGAAGGTGAAGATGATCATCATGATGAGCGGCTGTAAGATCGCCCAGGTGGCCCCGAGCAGCGTCTGTTTGTAGCGCACCTTGATGTCGCGCCAGATCAAGAAATAGAGCAGCTCCCGGTGGGACCACAGGAATCGCAGATCAAGCGGAGACCACGGCTTGCTGGCTTTTATGGTGACTACTGGTGTCAGTGGAAGATCGTAAGAGACTTTGCGGGACTCGGTTGCCATTGTGGCAACAGATTCCGTTTCCTGAATAGTGCTCGCGTCAGACGAACTCTCACAACTTGTTGAAGTCACTACAGTCATTGTCAGTCAGGTGATTATTATTGCTTACCGATTAAACCGGGTCTTAGCAAGGATTTATCTGCTGTCGGAGTTTAGCAGGATAACCCATTTGTTTCTATCCGCGAAACCTCGAATTTGCCGGAAACACTCGGAGACTCATAGTTTCCGGAGTGAGAAGTTGTCCAGCCATAGGTGGCCGAAAATGGGACAAGGCGATTTGCTGCACGGCACACGCCGAAGCATCAACTGAATCGCGCTGATGTTTTCTGGCGAGTTGAAATCCAGCAGGTAGTCCTGCCAGTCGGTTGCTTGCCTGGGGAATAAGCCGGTTTGACTAAGAACACTGCCGTCGGTAGCGTTAGACACAATCAGGTAAGGCAAGCCTCCGCTGACTAGACCTTCCGTACGGGCGGCGAAATGAAGCTGGTAGCGTGTGCGCGGCTCGACAAGAATCAGCTGTGAAATGACGGGTGGTCCGAGATCTGAGTCGCCGCTAAAATCGACTCTCAAACTCAAGCGGCCCTCCTTTGGTTTATTTAGATCAAGAGAGATTGTTAGAGACTCCGCTTTGTTATCCTGACGCCAGCCAAAACCGGGCTTATCCAGGTTGCTCTCCTGTTCAAAACCAGGGTTACGTAATTTCGAGGCCATATTCGGAGCGTCTTCGGGGTGGTCCATTAACCAAAGGACAGCGGCCTCATTGAACCTCCTGGCGGAGACTAGCTCCTCCAGAAATAACCGCCGTTCATCCTCAGCCGCGCCGCCGGCTGCGCGGAACATTTCAATGGCCTCGGTCACCCTACCTCTCTTTTTGAAGTATTCAGCCAGCGCTTTGTAGAACTCTGGAGACTGCGGTTGTATCGTCCGCTTAACGAATTCAATATCACCTCCCGATAACTGCCATGCCAAATCAATAATTGCAGGTAGGAGCCTCGGATCGCTCTCACCCGACCGGCGTAGCTCCCTGAAGCCTTCATCGCGTTGTCCAGATCGTAGGAGAATATTCCCCAGTTGCCAGTGAGGTTGCGCATAATGCGGCGCCAGCACCACTGCCTGTCTGGCTGCCGCCAGGGCGCCGGCGGTGTTCCCCGTCAGCTCGCGTGTGCGTGCAAGGGCTAGCCACAGGACATAATCGTCGGCACGCAGGCGCGCGGCCTCGGTGTATTCCTCAACCGCGGCCGGCAGGTCGCCGTTCGCTTCAAGAATCGCTCCCCGCACGTAGTGTGTCTGGGGATCGTTTGGGCCCACGCGTAAGGCGCCTTGTGCTGCTTCAATCCTGTAACTCTTCGAGGCATAAGTGGAGAGCAAACTGGCGAATCCAGCGCGCCCAACCCGCCAGGTTGCCAGGAGAATTACCAGCAGAACCATCGCGGATACGGCGATACGCACAATGAGCCATGTCATCTTTTTAGAATCCATTGCTTCGGGATTAGGGTGCAGAGGGACCGGGATTACTCCCGCGCCCGGCTAGAGCAATACCTTCGCCCGCTTCTATTCGGCCGCCGATTATTGCCAGGGCCGCGGCCTTACCCAGCCCAAACAATCCATCACTACCAACTTTATCAACTACTGCTTTTGTCGCCCCAGGCGCACGCTGCGGGACGCAAAGACTTACGGTGCCGCCAGTATTCGAGTCGGTCTTTTCGGCAGTTCCTTCGGGAGTGTCGATTTCCCCACTGGCACCCTTTCGCGCCTGCAAACTCGCGCAACCTTTTACGAGGATTACTTTCAAGGTGTCCTTCTGAGCAAACGTCAGGGTCAGTGTTGTGCCTGGCGCGATATCGACAGTACCCAGTGAGCCGAGATTAATTGCCGCGGCGACCTGCCCAGGAGTGTTGATTGCATTACCGCTCAGGATCGTTGCGCCGCTGGTCGCGATAGCTCCATTAACCGTGATCGGCCTGTTGTCTCGAATGGTGAGGACCGCGGTGGCTGGTACAGATGCGTCACTTGGCCCGCCAGGTGACTCCGACCCAATGGAACTCACTCCGGTTTGGAGTTGGGCGGTGACCAACATAAAGAAGGTGGCAATTGCCGCGCTGAAACGAAGCGATCTTGAACTGAGGCAAACTCCTGCCAACGGCAAGCAGAAGACTCTTTGAGTTATGCTAACTAGCTTGCGCATACTCGCTAATGCCAATCGCTTCACCTTGACCCTGACTCTCGGCAGCCTCTTCTCGAACATTCATCACCACAAGAGAAATGAGCGTCGTGAATATTAGAGCGTTGATTGTAATGTGAAGGCCATAATCTACAAGACTGTGTACAGCAACCGTCATGATTCCAGCCAAGGCCCCCAGGGTTATCGCGCGGCTGTGACGATCCGCGGCGCGGATTTTTTGGCGGGCCCCTCGGATGAATGCAAAAGTGAACCAGCCTCCGATGGCAAGACCCATAATTCCGCCGCTCGCCAACAGCTCCAGGTAATCGCTATGGGCCTCTTGTGGAGTAATCTCTCCCGAGGCGTGGTGATACCTGGTGATAGCGATCCAATAAGCACCAAAGCCCACTCCAGCTATCGGGTGGTCTTTAATCAGGTCCAATGTTGCCTGCCAGATATTTAATCGTAGGGTGTAAGTTTCAGCGGTTTTGGGGTTAAGCTCGACTGTCATATTGTCCAGTTTTCTGGCTAAAGGCTCGCCCCCCAATAGGACAATGGTGATAACGGCTCCTGCCAGCAACCCTATTATTAGTAAGGATCGAACCGCCAGCACCCGGCCCGTCCGAAACCAGGCACGCGAATTTTTGGCCTCTGTGCTTCTCCTCGAGTTTGAGCTGACCAGTAACGCGAGAAATAGTACCTGACAGAGGATGCTCAAAATACCAGCGCGAGAATTGGCCTGGATGAGGGCAACCCACATGGGGATTGCAGCGATAACGTATAAAACCAACCGCCGTTTGCTGGCACCCCGACAAACGACAATACCGAGGGCCAAACCGAGAGCCATCTCCATTAGAAATACAAAATGATTCGAGTTGATGAACTGGGCGTAGCCATAACCGGGGAGTAGATATGGCAAAACAAAGCCCGGTTCATCCTGGATCGCCTGACGCAGGAGACCGAAGCAGGCACTAATAACGCCGATCGCAATAACCCATTCAACAAGAAGCCGCAGCCTTCGCCGGTTCGATGTGTGCAGTACGAGCAGCGAACCTGTCAGGACGAGTGCAAGAAGTTGACTGACGAAGAGGCGCGTTTGAAACGCATCGGCGCTAAGCGTTCTCGCCACCTGGTCTATTCCAGCAACGCTGTATTCAGACCAGGATAAAGTTTGGAGGAAAGCTAAGGCGACTAAAGCAAGGGCCGGTATTAACAGATGGAGGTGATGGCTGGTTGAGCCCCTCCAAAGCAATCTCTCGATAACAGTTAAACCCGTGAGAATAAACACCATGCATTGGAAAAGGGCTTTCCACCAGGGCTCGGCCGTTCCGTAAGGTATCGCCACCAATGCGATAAGGGCGAGTAGCGAGTAAAACGAGATCGTCCCAATGCACCAGGCGACGCGTGCTCGCAAAACCGGTTTCACACTTGCGCTTCCAGGCTCGGAAGAGGTTTTCACTGGCAGGGAATTATTGACCTAAGAGTTGCGGGAGGTTGTGGTTGCCCTGGAGATAGGCTGGCGAATTTTGCGAAAGAGTTTTTGCTCCGAGTAGGGGAATTTCCGAAAACCGTCATCCGGACTCAGGCAGTGGCCCAAAGCTACTCAGACCCGGGCCCCTGAAGCCCTTTTGGGCTCGGCGTCAGCGCTTTCCTTCAGCAGTCTTTCGATGTGCTGTGCCATTTCTTGCCGGAACATGGTGCTGAGATAATTGATGTCAAGCCGAATGCTTTCCTTGCCGAGTTCTCGATAGAGGTTGAGGTGTCCTCCTACGCCGTTTCCGTTGTCGAGTGGCATCCGCAGGCTCCAGAAGCTGTGAGGCTCTGGCAGTTCCCGTTCATCATTCGCATCTCTGGCTGCCCAAAACCACCAGATCATTCCGTTCCGAATTTCTGCTCCACTCAGCGCTGGTGCTCCACGCTCGCGGACCAGTGCCGCCTCATTCGCGACGGCGTCGCCGCGATGTCCTACGATAATGACGGCACGCACGAATTCCCCAATTTCGAGCACCTCGATGACTGCTTCGAACAATTCCGAAAGCGTCCGGGCCTTGGCCATACTGCGACTCGCCCTTCGTACCCGGATATTATTAGTTCCTCTAACGCGTCTGTCGCCGATGTTTCGCCTGACACTGGCTCTGATTTCTTCGACTTCATGGTATCGAAGATGACTGAGGGCAAGCACCATCGCCACTCCCACGACAAACAGCACCAGTCCCGTGAGTTGCTCTGAGTTTCCCACCAGCAGCGCCAGCATCCCGAAGATAGCGCAGACGCCGTAGAGAACAAGCGCAGTTCTTCTTTGCGACCAACCGCGCTGGAGCAGCATGTGATGTATGTGTTCCTGATCGCCTACAAACAATGGTTTCCCACTAATGAAGCGACGGACCATAGTAAATCCCGTATCGAGCATGGGAAGTCCGAAAGCCATAATCGGGATGGCGACGGCCACAGCTGTGGAAGCTTTCTGTGCCCCCTCAACTGAGAGCGCCGCAAGCATGAAACCGATAAACAGGGCTCCTGAATCTCCCAGGAAGATAGATGCGGGATTGAAGTTATAACGGAGAAAACCGATCAGCGCGCCTGATAAAACGAGCGCTAAAGCAATAGTGAGCGGGCGACCCTGCGTTAGTGAAACTGCCAGGAACACCAGCGATGCAAACACCGCGGCACCCGTCGCCAGGCCGTCTATCCCATCAAGTAGGTTGAAGGCGTTGGCTATGCCCACAATCCACACCACGGTAATCACAATTCCCAGTGCCATAGGAAGGTGGACCGAGCCTACGAAAGGTACCGACAATACCTCGACGCGCCCACCCATTGCATAGAAGACGGATCCGGCTATGCCTAGTCCGACAAGCTTCTGTGGCGCCTTGAGTCCGAATAGGTCGTCATAGACACCGAGCAAGAAGGTAAGAGACGCCGGCACCAGAATAACCAACAGACGGGGCGCGCTTTCCCTGATGGCGTTTGTAAAGAAATTACTGATAAAGAGTAATGGCAGCAGCCCAACCAGCATCGAACAGAAAATTGCGATACCACCCAGTCGTGGCACCGCTTTTTCATGAGTAGCTCTCGCTTCCTTAGGCATGTCCAGCCAGCGAAAACGCTCGCAGATTCGGCGCACGATTGGCGTCAGTAGGAGCGAGCTACAAGTGGCCACGCTGAAAAGCAGAAAATAAGTCTTCATGCGTCGACCTCTTCTCCGC
>JBPCKD010000044.1:0-22413 GCA_051004635.1 Pyrinomonadaceae bacterium | reverse complement strand
GTTGCCCTTGCGAATCGCCGCGCCCTTCA
Source organism: Pyrinomonadaceae bacterium (assembly GCA_051004635.1). Lineage (GTDB taxonomy): Bacteria > Acidobacteriota > Blastocatellia > Pyrinomonadales > Pyrinomonadaceae > PSRF01. The sequence continues at coordinate 22,384 of JBPCKD010000044.1, read as the reverse complement.
ACTTCCACAATTAGCCCGCGCAAAATGTCCGTCACCGGATACTTCTTGCCGCTGCGCAGAAAGCCGCCATGCGTTTTGACACTGGTGCGATCCGTTATAAGTACTTGATAGTCGGTGCGATTGCGGTCGCGTATTCGGAAGGTCTCGCCCTCGCGTGTAATCACCACCCCTTTGAACTTCAGCTTCGCGCCGTTCGGAATGGATTGTATGTTGCGCTCCACCACAGTCGGTTGAGTGGTTTGCGAGGTTGTGATTTGGCCATAAACCAATGGCGTCACCGCCAAGATCATTGCGAACCCGAAAATTAATTTACGTGGTTGGAAACTAGCATTAGTCCTCATATCGACTCCTTCAATCAGTTTGGGATGAAATTTATACCGGGGCGTCGCGTTCGCGATTCATCCGGCTCCAGCGGGAGAGTGAAACGAACCGGGAATTATGACCTACTCAGGGGAAAGTTTTGTTGCAAACTAACGATGGTTGAGTGGTAATTGATAGAAGAGAAAAACTCTTAAAGACTAGGCGAGGAAGGACTGAGGGCAAAGGAATCCAGCATGATCAAAATCAAACCGAAATTTGGCGATAGCTTGCGGAGCAAAACTAACACAGCGCAGATCAACGAAGCCTCCTGCAAAATCCTTTGCCACAATCTTTGCTGTCTCATTCAGTCGATGTTTGAGTTGAAGATCAAGCCTGAGTTTGGGGGCAAGAAAGTCCTATGATTTAATTTACGTTCAACCTATCGAAAAGGCGTTGCCGAGCAGTGCGACAACGTCCTTGTTTAACAGCCTAAAACGTAAGAATTTCATCGATGACATTTGCCTTGCGTGTATACATATTGACCATACTAAGGAGTCTCCAGAGTTTATTGATCTATCTCCAACAATCCCGTTAGGTAATGCCACTGAACCGACCATTTAGATTTGATCCCGAAAAGGGCCTAGAAGTTCTCCTCTATATTGCATCCGTGCTTTGACCTCCTACTTCGTTGCTGTAGGCGCACGAAATGAAGCCTCACCGAGGAGCATATAGAAAGGCAGGAATGAAATGAAGAAACGGCAAACGATTCTAAAGAACTATTTAGGCCAACCCCTGGCAGTTTCGGCAGCAAAGCAATTAATTCTCATTGCAACGCCGCTCGTGCGGGCGGCGGTATTCGTTCTAGTGGCGTGCGCCGCTCTCCTGGCGCCCATCAGTCAGGCTGACACCGCGCAGCAAACGGCGCCGACGGATTGGAAGGCAGTTGAGCAAGCCTTCGGAAAAGCCGGATCGACGCAACCGGGCGATGTTTATAAGATCAGTCTGCCTCGAAGCGATCTAAAGGTGACCGTCGACGGGGTAGAACTCAAACCAGCCCTCGCACTTGGTTCGTGGGTGGCGTTCAAAAAAATGGGCAAGATGACCATGGTGATGGGCGATCTCGTTCTGACTGAGGATGAAGTGACACCGGTTTTAACCAAACTTCAGGAAGGTGGCGTTGAAGTGACAGCGCTGCATAATCATGTTCTTCATGAATCGCCACGCGTGATGTATATGCACATCCACGCGATGGGTGGGGCCGTCAAGATCGCCCACGCGATTCACGACGCGCTAGCATTGAGCAAGACTCCTTTCGCGGCTTCTTCGCCCAGCAGCAATCCTATTGCCCTCTTAGGAATCGATCCGAAGCAACTCGATCAGACTCTGGCCCAAACCGGAAAATTCAACGGCGTCGTTTACCAGTTCAGCGTTGCGCGCGCTGAAAAGATTATGGACGACCTTATGGAAGTTCCCGCTTCGATGGGATTGGCAACCGCAATTAACTTTCAGCCGACCGGATCAGGCAAAGCGGCAATCACCGGTGACTTTGTGCTTATTGCGAGTGAAGTTAATCCTGTGATTAAAACGTTACGAGATAACGGCATCGAGGTGACGGCTCTACACAGCCACATGCTCACTGAAAATCCTCGCCTTTTTCTTCATGCACTTCTGGGCCAACGATGATGCCCAGAAACTTGCGCACGGACTTCGTGCTGCACTTAATAAAATGAACATCGTTAAAGCTCATTGATATTCTAATTGAGCCGTCGCTAACCAGCCTACGTGCGTCTCTGTTAAACTTCATGGCTCCTGGCCCTGGTATCTTGGAATTAAGCGCCAACCCGAGGAAACCTACGTGAGAAACCCCATCAAAAGTTGGCGGAGCGCGTGGCCGATCGGAATAGTGCTCTCGGTTGCTTTCGCAAGTTTGCTCGCCGCTTCAACCAATGCTTCAGCGCAGACTGCACTTGCCACACCTCAGGATAAGCGAGGCATCGGCCTTCAGAGTGGCGGCTCTGCAAGTAATTCCACGGTCGAACAGCAGGCGAGAGAGGCCAAACCCGAACTCATCCTCCAAACCGGCTATGGCAATTTCTTCGGAGCGACGCGACTCGTTTTCAGTCCGGACGGTCGCCTGCTCGCAACTGCCACGGCCCGCAACAGCACCATCAAACTGTGGGAGACCGCAACCGGCCGCGAATTACGCAACCTTTCGAGTGGCACTCAAGGCTCCATGCGTACGTCTCCTTTTGTTGCCTTCAGCCGGGACAGCCGTCTCCTAGCAGCCACCGCAGGCGCCAACTTAGTTAAGATCTGGGACGTGACAAGCGGTCGGAAACTGCAAACGGTCGAGGCGTCGCAGGGTCTTATCGCCGCTTGGCGCAGCATCTCCTTCCTTGCTTTTACTGCGGACGGACGGAAGCTGGTGGCGATTAGCGATGCGATCAGAGTCTGGGATGTGGCGACCTGGCACGAACTGAGCGCGCTCGACACAAGCAGTAGAGTCGGGTTCCCTGATGGCGAAGGCTGTGTGGCGGTTAGTCCGGATAGCCAGCAACTGGCCATCGTCGTCACTGAGGATTCACGACCGGTGGTCAAGTTCTTGGACCTTACCACCGGTCGCCAACTGCGGCTTGTCAACTTGCCGAACAAATCAATCAACAATGCGCGGGTGTCTTATGCTCCAGACGGCCGCTTACTCGTCTCCGCGATCGTCGAAAAGCGGGTGAAACTATGGGAACTATCGACGAAGGAGACTGAGCGTGATTTGGGACGCATTGCGCAGGATTACGGCTTGGTCACATTCAGTCGCGAGGGTCGCTTGCTCGCACTCTCCGAAGGTGACACAGTCAAAGTTTGGCACGTGGCGAATGGCCGCGAGGTATCAGTCTTCAAATTACCCAAACCCCAAATGCATTCCGCGCAGGGTCAAGCCGTGGTCAGCTTAAGCGATGATGGCAAAATCGTGGCTACTGGAGGTTTCGGTACGCCAACGGTTCTCTGGGAAGCTAAAACTGGGAAGCAACTCCTCCGTATGAATGGCCGGACTAACATGGCCTTTCGAGTCGCTTTCAGCGCCGAGGGCACTCGCCTTTCTTCTGGTGGCCGCACGACATGGGACCTTCGCACAGGAAGCGGTCTGCGTATGGTCAATGGTCAATCCGACAAGATACTTGGCTTCCCGAGCCCTGACGGACGGCTGCTGGCGACCTTTGCAATGAATAGCAGCTCGCTCACAATTCTGGAAAGTCCCACTGGGCGCGAACTGCAGACACTGGCTCCGTCTACGGGAGTGGGGGCTGTTCAGCGGGCCAGCTTCAGCCCCGATGGGACCATGCTGGTAACGACTTATATTGCCCGCGAAAAACCCACACAAGGACAGATGCGTGGCACGAGATCTGAGAGCAACGAGAATCAGACAACAATCTGGGATGTGAAGACAGGGAGTGAACTGCAGACGATCATGCGGGGTAGAGTTGCGATCGATGCACGATTTAACTCTGACGGCCACGTGCTAGCGATCCTCGACAGCATGGGGACAGTGTCATTGTGGGACACAGCGACTGGCAACAAGTTGCGCGACGTAACTACGAATGACCGCACGGTCACTTCATTCGCTTTCAGCCCTGACGGCCGGACGTTGGCGATCGGTGGCGAGAACTCAAGTACGAATCTCGAGACAGTCGGCTTGGCGGTGTTTTGGGACATAGCGAGTGGCCGGCAGGTAGGCGTTATCGAGCACGGCAAAAGCGTTACACAGGTAGCTTTCAGTCGTGACGGTCGCCTGCTTGCTTCGAGTAGCACAGATAACACGATCAAAATCTGGGACGTGGGGCTTCAGCGCGAGTTGCGTAACCTTGTCGGACATAACGCTAGTATCAACTCAATCGACTTTAGCCCAAACTCGCGCCTGCTCGCATCGGCCAGCGATGACGGCTCGACTTTCTTATGGGATACAAGCACAGGCGAGCACTTGTTGACACTCATTTCCCTCGATGATGGCGGTGAATGGATGGTAGTAACGCCCCAGGGTCTGTTCGACGGCACGCCGCTTTCCTGGAATCAGATTCTTTGGCGCTACAACCACGACACTTTCAACGTCGCGCCGATTGAGTGGTTCTTTAATGAGTTTTATTATCCCGGCCTGCTCGCCGACGTCTTCGCTGGAAAACGCCCCTATGTAGCCCAGGACGTTTCAAAAAAGGACCGCCGCCAGCCAACCGTGAAATTAGCGCTCGCACATGAGGAGGAGCCCTCCCCCATTGCTTCGCGCACCATCAAGGTAAAGATCGACGTCACTGACGCACTTCAGGACAAGGATAATCCTCGCGGATGTGGCGCGTGGGATCTTCGCCTGTTCCGCAACGGTTCGCTAGTCAAAGTCTGGCCCGGCGATGTTCTGAATGGACGAACCGCCGTCAGAATTGAAGAAGAGATCACCATTGGCGCAGGAGCAAACCGGCTCACGGCCTACGCCTTCAACAGAGATAACGTCAAGAGCAAAGATGCGCAATTGACGGTGAGCGGCGCAGACAATTTGAGGCGCGGCGGCACCGCTTACATTGTCGCGGTCGGGCTAAATGAATACGCGAACGCGCAATACAATTTGAAATACGCTGTGGCTGACGCCCAGAGCTTCAGTGATGAGTTGCGCCTCAAGCTGTCGCAAGTGTCCCGCTTCGAGCGCGTCCAAATCGTTCCCTTGATCAATGAGAACGCAACTAAAGCAAACGTGCTGTCGGCCTTGAAGCGACTGGCCGGCACGCATGAACCGCCCACGCCGAGAACCAGTCTGCCAGTTCTAGATAAACTCAAGCGCGCGGCGCCCGAAGATGCAGTCATCATCTTTTTCGCCGGTCATGGCACGGCGCAAGCTCAGCACTTTTACCTGATCCCGCATGACCTCGGCTACACCGGCGAAAGGACTAAGCTCGATGAGCAGGGTTTGCGTACCATCCTTACGCATAGCATCTCAGACATGGAGTTGGAAGAGGCAGTCGAGGGCGTGGACGCTGGCCACTTGTTGTTATTCATTGATGCCTGCAACTCGGGACAAGCTCTTGAAGCGGGGGAGAAACGCCGTGGTCCAATGAATTCTAAAGGTCTCGCCCAACTTGCTTACGAGAAGGGCATGTACATCCTTACCGCCGCGCAGAGTTATCAAGCGGCTCTCGAAGCGGCTCAGCTTGGTCACGGACTGCTAACCTACGCCTTAGTCGAGGAGGGCCTGAAAACAGCGGTCGCGGACAGAGAGCCGAAAGACGGAGTGTTGAGGGCTAGGGAGTGGCTGGACTTCGCCACCGAGCGCGTGCCGCAGATGCAGGAAGAGAAAATGAGGCAAAGCCGAGGCATCGGCTTGGAGATCGCATTCGCAGAAGGTGAACAAAATATTACTGACCCCCAGAAACGCAGCCTCCAGCGCCCGCGCGTTTTTTACCGAAGAGAGTTGGAAGCGAATCCCCTTGTCATTGTCAAACACGAAATAGATCCCAACACGGCAAGTCTCGCAACAACTGACGCCACCGCCACCAACCGGTCGCCGGCAGAAAAGCTCTCCCGCTGGCTCGACCTGCAAACGGCGACTCTCGGCGTTCGCTATCGTTTCCTGGAGAACAGCCAAGGCCTCACGGTGGCGAATCAGCTGCAGCACCTCGTGCAATTTAAAGGGCGCTTCAAGTTTGACCAGAATGGCAACTACAGCGTCAACGCAGGGATCTTCACGGGCAACAATTTCGTCGCTGGCTTTAACGATACAGGCATTGGTACTGGACGCGGGATCACGAATCTTTATCTGAAACAACTCTATTTCTCCTCGAAGCCGGTGAGGGGTGTTGAAGTGCAGTTCGGCGGGCTATATTTCAATCGCGGCGAATCAACCGAGATCACCACTTACGATAACGACGGTTACTTGATGGGAGAGCGCGTAGTTCTCCAGCGTCCTAAGAATCTTTTCTTTGACGAGATTTCGGCGACCTACGCCTTCCTTGATGATCTCTCAACGCCGAACATCAACAAGCGTTGGCATGGGCTGGGAAGGTCAAACTACCACCAATTTCTGGTTCGCAAAAAGATAGGAGAGCGCGGCGTAGGGTCGGCCGATTACACCTTCCACTCAGGGACCGAAACGCTGCGCCAAGCGGTGCGGGTATCCACCCCAGAGTTTAAAGTCATCGATTTATTCCGTCTTGAATTGTATCAGCGAGTTGGTATTAATCCGGACGCTGGCCTTGCTGCCTATGTCGAAAAGGTCCTCATGAAAAAGCGGCTAACGCTCGGCGGGGGCTACGCGCAGATCGATCACGACTACGGTGGGTTGAACGCGGACCGCTTCAATCGCGGCAAGCGGTTCTTTTTTAATGGGAGCTACAGCCTGAGCCCCGAGTTCACGGTCTCAACGTTCTACACGCGTGCGTTTGGTAATGATTTCCCAATCTCAAACCGCACGCGTTTTGAGTTGCTCTTCAGTTACAACCTGCTAAGAACCCTGAAAAATAGAAAACTCTTCTAAAAACTCCCCTCTTTCACTCCATCCGTGGTCCTGAAGAAAACGGGGACGTTGATACTTGGAAGAAGACGAGAGCATCACTGGACACACCGCTGCGTCATTTGCCGTTTCCGAATGTCAACGGAAGCTCTTCCCAGAACTGCGTACACTCTGTTAAACAACTTAAGTGATAAAAGATCTCGTGCGGGCGAACTTGCCAAAGGCACTGTCAGTCAGAAAGCTGGTACTTCTACCTTCCACACTTCTCGCGGCCGCCTCAGAGAGGACGGAAGTGCGCGTGCTTTACGATGACAAGAATCTTGACGTTGGCGTATGACAGGGCGCCAGGACGCATTAACTCACGCGAGCTCGTGCGTGACGCAAGCTTCTCAAACGACGATAAGGTGGAGATTCTCCCGGACACCTACCACGATCTACTGAATGCGTTTCGCTTTGCGGTCAATCCTCTCCGTACACAGCAGGATGCTCAAAAAGGTTGAAAGCGCTGACAGAGCTTAGTAAGGTATTGCGCCTTGGCGATCGTAAGCAGTGGGTGAGCATACGGTAAGGTAGAAAGTCATTTGAACCAATAGTGTCGCGGGCTCCGCATCGAAAGGACTACCCGATTGAGGCAGAGCGAATCCTTCAACAGCAAAATCCCGGGCTATCTGATTGCTCTGGCAATCGTCGCCCCGCCCATGGCGATTTTCTCCCACCAGCGAGCGTCTTCAACCATAGTGATAGAACCGCAGGCTCGGCAGCAAAGAAGAATCAGTCCAAAGCCACAGCGTAGAACTCAAACGCAAATCAAAACTGCGCCTAGGTTCACCCCCTTCAAGCACGAAAGCCATCGCGCGCCAAAGACAAAGCTGAACTGCTCGGATTGCCACACCATCCCAACCCAGGAGGCTCCCGATGTAATTACCGCCGCAACAAAGATCAGCATCAAAGGCTACCCGTATCACGATTCGTGTACGGATTGTCATCGCAGGACGCCACCGCAGTTTTTCCGCGGGGCAACACCCAGCATCTGCACCGTGTGTCATACGCGCTCAAGCCCGCGACTGACTGCGCGAGACATGAGCCCGTTCCCAAAACAGAACGAGCAAGCGAGGGACCTTGAGTTCCCGGGCTACTATCCGCACGACCAGAGCGACCATAAGCGTGTGATGTGCGGAACCTGTCATATGACAGACCAGCGCGCATACACAGCGATACCAGTCGGGGACACCGGCGCACCTCATATACCGGCTTCCGGAACCTTCAAAACCTCGCCCTCTGGTCATGCGGCTTGCTTCGAATGCCATTGGAAAAAGGACAAGCCCACCGCGGACAATTGCGCGGGATGTCATCTCCCACCGGACGAGATCGCAAAGGAGCCACGCAATCAGCTTTCGGTAAACGCCGGGCGATGGTTTAAGGATTGGCCTCGGGAATGGCCGAAACGATTTTCACTCAAGTTCAATCACGATTCGAAGGAGCATAAAGCGGCGGACTGTACTGACTGCCACACAAATACCAAGGAAATGAATACGCTTGATATTCCAAAGGCTGAGGTTAAGATTGCGGCTTGCGTTACATGTCACTTTAAGAGTGCCCCCAACATCGGCAAAGAAATGTTCGATGAAGATACGGAGGATACTGCCGAAGGTCGGAACAACAGCTCTTCATCCAAAATGGGGAAACACACCTGCACTGGATGTCACACAAACGTGATCGGCAGTACACCCCCTCCATGTAATCATTTCCTCGTCGGCGACAAGTATCTCAGTCTCGAAGACTATTCAGAGAATGCGGGACGAATCGCCGAACGATGCAAAAAAAATGAGCAATAGGCAGGACGCACAGCAAGAATCTGAAACCGTTCGCGCATTGCGCGCAATGCGCTCAATAAAGCTATGGCTTCACCGCGGCTTGACGATACTTTTCCTGATCTGTGCTGTGACGCTCTTCAACAGCCCACACTCATCCGCAAGTGCAGAGAAACGCACAACCGCGCTGACAATCAGTTCTCCCGTCGCTTTAGCGTTCGCCCAGGACTATTCAAAATTTTCGCACTCGAGTCCGAAAGAGCACGCTGATTTGATGGGACGAGCGAATTGCGTGTCGTGCCATCGTCGGAGTGATAGTTCGCCTTCACCAAGGCTGCCGGTTCACAGAGACTGCACGGGTTGTCACTTGGTCCAATTCACTGCCTCTGCTTCTTCCGACAATCCCATTTGCACTATCTGCCACACAAAGGATGGTCTCGACTCATCAAATCCGCCTTTAAAAACTTTTCCCGGCCTAAACACCTTTAATGTGAGGTTTGATCACGCACAGCACATGGTCGGAGTTGAATCCGCCCGACCGCGAGCAGGTTGTGTCGCCTGCCATAGTCCCACTAATCGCGGCGTGGCCGAGACTATCCCGGCGCGCTTAAATGCTCACCAAACTTGCTATCAATGTCATTCGCCAGGAAAGCAGGCCAGTAATCTTTCCTCTTGTGGCTCCTGTCATGATTTTGGTCGTCATTCGCGAACTCCAACCACGGCTCGCAGCTATCGTGTCGGTTTCAGCCACGCAGATCACAACGTGCGAACGCGTTTGACTTGCGCGAGCTGTCACACTGTTCTTGGGCGAGGTTTGCCGCAGGCCAGACAGGTCAGCTCGACTTTACCCGCGCAACATAACGCGAACACTCGCGCACGAACTTGTGTCACCTGTCACAACGGAAAACGCGCTTTTGGCGACCGGGGTCCAGGCTTTAGTGATTGCCAGCGTTGCCACAAGGGATTCAACTTTAGGGCCGATGATTGATGGTCCTGAGTGTCTACCGGGACAAGTAAGATAGAAGAATGTATCCATATGCTCGTCTATTTCGATCCACTCTAGGCCCTAAATAACCCTCGCTTACATCTATAGAAAAGTTTGACGTGGTTCCTTGACCCGATTATATTCTCAGCACGGATATGGTAAAGGTTGCGAACTCATAACGGGTTCATTCGGTGCTTGTCTCATTTCAGCTTTCCCCGTTCCTTCATCCTGAAGTGCTTTTGGCGGGCTGATTTCAAGGACGGTCATATGAAAACAAGGATATTGGTTATTCTAGTGATGACGCTGACTTGCCTGATGGTGACGGTTGCTTACAACACCGCACCTTCCCCGTTACCGTCTACTATGTTAGCTAAAGGCGAAGCGCCGCTCGATGGCGCGAATCCTCCGCACGCCGTCGACATCGCTGGGAAGACGATTCCGGACTCAAGTGCGACGCAGCCGGACAAACCGATTATTCTCTCGAAAGACAGTAATGATCCGAAGTGGGGTGAGCTCAAGCCTGAGGCCGCCTTTGATCACACCAAGCATCATGACGTGACTCATACACTTGATGGCAAAACGGCGACAGCTTGCGTTTACTGTCATCACACGGAGCAGCCAATGCCCGTAGCTGCTCAGCCATACCTCAAGAAATCCGAGCGAACCGCGGTGCTTACTGCTGCGCAACTCGAGACCTCGAAGCAGCCCGTGAATTCATGCCGTCATTGCCATTTTCAGGAAGCGACGGCGGCCACGGATGAGTCCCCACCCAAAAGCGTCAAATACCCGAGAGAGATGGGGCTACCCCCATCAGGAAAGTTGACGAACGATGTCGCTTATCACCTCAGGTGTATGGGATGCCACGATGTGGCCATGAAGAGGGACCCAAAACTAAAAGCGCCGCAAGCATGCGGGGATTGCCATGTAAAGAAAACTTAGCCTTGTTCGCGCCGATCTGCGCCGCTAGCTTTTGGGAATTGTGATGCCGATTGACTCCAGGAATTTAGTAGGTGCTGCGCCGCCAATCAAAGCAAGAACGTAATCGTTCTCAACCTTTCCCTTTTCCGCCTTGGTCCAGGTATCTTCCAAGACCACTTCGCGCTCGCGAATCTCCTGGATGACGGTATTCAACAACATCGTGACCTTGCCCTCATCAATGCAATGGTAGAGTTGTTGTTTGTTGCCAAATTTTACATCGTTCGTAAACCCCGTGCGTAAAACGAACGTGACATCATTGATCACATTAGGAGCGCGAAATTCGATTTGGCTTCCAGTACGTCGCGCGACAAGATCGACCACCGCCTCGACCGAAGCGTTACCACCCCCAACTACGACGATCTTCTTCTGCTTAAAATCGTCCGGATTTGACAACGTATAGAGCACCTTGTCTTCGCTACGACCGTTTTGCGCGATTTTCATGCCCTCGCCCGTAACTCCCAACCTCATGGGCGCGCCGCGGTTGCCGACAGCAAGCACCACCCGCCGTGCTCGATAACTGCAGGGCTCCCGCTTCTCGCCCTTCTCTGTCTCGACCGTGAAGTAATCTCCATCGTTCGCGGGCTTAACGATCTTGCACTCTTCATGTTCGTTGATGACTACTCCGTGACTCATCATCGTGCCGATCCATGATTCCAGCAGTCTCTCCCGCTGCTCACCATCGCTGTTGATGGCGATGCCGCCGCGTGCTTCCATTGATTCCGGCTTAAAGAAAAGATATTTGTTCTTCGGATAAGCGACGAGAGTAGCCAGAACCTGGGCTCGTTCGATGCCGACGTATTTCAAGTTGCGTTGTTTGGCTATGACAGCGGCTGACAATCCTGCCGGGCCAATGCCAACAACCGCCACGTCGAATTCCGCTTTCGGTTCCGGCAGCAAGTTCTTTAATTCCTCAGCGATGTGATTAATCACATCAGCGCCTTCATTCGCCGCATTCTTAATCAACGGAGTGCCCGAAACATCGCCGATGATGTAGCAACCCGGAACGTTTGTCATGAACTTGTCGTCGCGTGTCGGCACCGGTCGCGGCTTAATGATTTTCGTCGTGTTGATGACGATGCACGCTTTTGGCGTAACCGGACACGCCACCTGGCAGGCTGTATCTTCCATGCACTCAGCGCGAGCTATCGGCACGGCTATGTTATCCACCATTGCGAGCACATTATGCGGGCAGGCATCGACGCACGCCTGACATCCGATACAACGATCTGCGATTACCACCGGATGCGGATAATCAGGACCACGGGGATCATACTTTTCAAGTAACTCTTTCGAGAGTTGAACCCTCTGCTGATTCTCGTCAAGGTGTTTCTCGATAGGTTCTTCAAGCAAACGACGCGCTCGCCTTGCATCGCGAAGCGCGAAGCTAATCCCGGCCGTAACGAGAAAAAGACTAATGCCGGCCCACCCATACCAAGGGAGTCCGCCTAGATATCTTCTTAACGAAGAAGCTTCCGTAAAGAGCTGATTGACTGTTATCAGCAGTGCCAGGAGTGTCAGGATGATGAGTAGTTGCGACTTTTTCATTAGCTTTAAGTTATTTCGCAGTCGCCTGTGTATCCGACACTCTTCCTTGAGCTATGCGTAATGAGGGTGCCCAGTGTGCATCCTTGATGTGCTGAACATGACAGGAGGTGCAACTCGGAGTATCCGATCTGGTAGTGCCTCTGGTTCCTTCGAAGACTTGCGCGTTGTGGCATTGCGCGCAGGTTGTGCGCGGGTAAATTCGATCAACGTTGGCGCCCATGTACCCGGTCTTGTGGCAACTACTGCATGACATCACTTGATTCACCGCGTCTAAGTCCTCAACACCCGTAACGCCGGGGATGACACGAACAAGATCGACGTGGATGGCGTGGAATTGAGCATTTCGCCACTGCTGCGGGTTGTTTTGAGCGGCCCGTGTCTTCTTTAACACGGCTGCTAATTCAGGCTTCGCTTTCAGTTCTTCTTCGTCTAAACCCTTCCAGACCCACACCCCATTAACCACCGGGTAACCGTATGTTCCTCCATGAGGCGTATGAACGGTCTTACCATTATAAAGATGCTTGTTATCGTCGGTATGACATTTCGTGCAGGACTCAAGCGCGAAATCCATGGGTCGGAAATTCTCGCCTCGATGTTCAGTGTGACAGGTGATACAGGTGATACCGGCTTCACGATGTGCGGGGATAATGGTAGCGGCAAAGGCTTCGGTTTGATGGCACGCGGCGCAGTTTGCGTTCATCTTTTCTTTATTCGCCACACTGACTCCGATAGCGTGGCAGGAAGTGCATGAGCTGCCGTTAGGCTGTTTGGCGATAGCCGGCGTTAAGGTAAAGGCTGTCCTCGTGTGTGGGTTGGAAATCGGCTCGGGGGCGAAAGCGACCTTATAAGCGAAAGCGGCCACAGCTGAAAACGATCCGACGAAGATGAGAGCCCAAATAAAGATGGCGAAAGGCCAGGGACGAACAAGGTCTCTCGTTGGCATCCAGTTAAATCGTGCTTTCCCCGGCCGCGGAGGGGTTCGCGGATGCAACGGCGACGGCCGTCCAGCTTTTTCTCGCGTTCGCTTAGCCCAAAATATTTTGAGGGCATTGGCTACTTCAGATGAATCAGCGCTTCGACTCTCAGCCCCCTTTGAGACAAAGGCAGCCAAAGGCCCAGTGGCGCGTAAAGGCCCAGTGGCTCGCAAAGGCCCAGTGGCTTGTAAAGGCCCCGTGGATGAGCCGGATCGCTCTCCAACATGGAGGGTAAACTCATGAGCAACTCTGATCCTAAACGTCCGGGTTTCCTGCTCTATCGTCTCGATGTGGAGGAAATAGGGGCCGATTTGGATCTCATCGCCATTGATCAGGGCCTCCGACTCATTAAACGGTATTACTCTGCCATTAAGTGTGGTCGCGCTCGATCCGCTCAGGTTAATGAGGTAGAAATAGCCTTCCACCTCACTGATGCCGGCATGAAGCCGCGAGACCTCCGGGTGGTTGAGCCATACGTCGGAATCGGGAAGCCGGCCAATTCTAAGGCCTTCGCTGATGATGGTTTTCGGATCGACCGCACGATCTTCGCGCGTAATTATGAATGTGCTTTGTTGTACGGTGCTCATCTAGTCAGAAAACATCGGGCGCAGGACGGGCTGTGGGCGCGCTAAACGCAGGACCTTTGGCTTCACAAAATCCATTACTGCCCTCTTCGGCCTCGCCTTTTCCTTTATCTTACAGTGAAGAGACTTACCTGAATAATATGGACCACCAGCAGCGCCAACATAATTGAAGCTGAAACGACGTGTGGCGCAAGCCAGAGCTTGAGCAACTGATGGAGGTGGATAAGCGAGTCCACTCGGCGCAGAGTGGCGGTGGCTTCAACCGCTTCCATTAAGGCACGCCGCGCCTTTGGATCGGTTAACGCTTCTGCATCAGCGCTGAATTCTTCGCGTGCCTCGGCCAGCATTCTTGTCAGGTCCTCACGTCGAATGTATTGCCGTAGGAGATAACGAAACGAGAAGAAGCGCTTGCGCATCTTCACCTTGATCAGATGGCGCAGCTCATCATTGCTGGTATCAATCAAACCGAGTTGCTCGCGCAATTCCTGACGGCGGGTTCGCAGGTCTTCAATGAGCAACGGATCTCCCTCAATGCTTGTCATGATACGCGGCACAATGAAGTAGCAACTGATCCCGAAGAGACCCGCTACGATCGTCAGATCGAACGAGACCATCAAACATGAGGTCAGAAGACCGCCCGAGTCACGTCCACCGTGAAGCAGGAGCACAATTCCTGCAGTCAGCCCCAGATAGACGTGCGCCAGCTTCCAGTAACGGAGGGGACCTGCCCGTCGAGTGTAAACTTGTTTGCGCGCAGTGTAAGTGAGAACAGATGCGATGCCCCCCAGGCCCAGCAAGCCCGTAGCCCAACGTACGGTCAGCCACGTGCCGTTTAGATGCCCGTCCAAACCGTGCCGGCGTACGGCCCATAGCACCGCAGAGGTGATGGCGACGATTATGAACACCCCGCAGAAATGAAAAACTCGCGCTGGAATGTCTCGCTTGTGGATGTTGCGTCCAATCGCGTGTGTCCGATCCTGGAAGACGATGCCAATGGAGTTCTTTGCTTCGCTGAAATACTCACGAGGGTTGACGCGCACGAGTGCGCCCGTGGGACAGTTTTCCTGGCACGAGTATGCCGGCTTCTTGGCTCCTTCCGGATTGAGCGATGTGTTTTCACAGAGGTTACACTTGATCGCCAGTAGATCCTGGGTCTCTGTAACGGCCGGAGGTTCCGCTTGAGGTGCCAGACTGAGCCAGCTTTTGAACTTATCCAGCAGTCCAGAAGATGGGGAGACGGTCGGTTTGCGAGGGACCATGGAAATGGCGTGGTATGGGCATTGGGTCGCGCAATCACCACATCCGATACAGGTCTTCCTATCAATATCAATTTGCCCTTTTGGCAGACGCGCTATTGCACCCGTCGGACATCCAGTAAGACATTCCGGGTCCTGGCAGTGAAGGCACACCGAAGGCAATAACACATGTTGGATCGATTGGCTGTTTGGCTTAACAGGACGAGCGATGTGAATACCACGTCGCAAGAGTCTCGATTGCCCGTGGACCTTATGACATGCCAGCGAGCAATTCCCGCAGCGGATACACAAGTCCATATCCATAATCAGCAGGTTCGTGCCATCCACAATCCCGGTGCTAATCTCTTTCCCCAGGGCGGCGACGCTTCTTCTGTCTGATGGCGGTTGAGGCGGTCTATCATCTGCGTCCGAGAACTGTGGAAAATACTCCGAGATCATCTTGACTAGTTGTGGATCGGACTGCAAACGCGAGACCTCGAGTTCTAACACTTCGGTACGGGCCATCACCATCGCTGAATAATTCCATTTCGGTTGATCTTCCCGAACGGCATCAAGACCCAGCCAGTTGCCCCCACCCAGAAAATCCAGCCCGATATCATCATCTAATTCCATTACGAGGTCAGACAGGACTGGATCAGCAGCAAGGCTGCGCAACGTCGAGTCCGAAGCGATTTCTCGTATGCGCCGCACCCAGCCATTTTTAACGAAGATGAGCTTCTCAATTGGTTCACCTTCCTGCAAGAGAATGTGATCTTTGGCGTACACAGTAAATCGCGTAGCCTGCTTGAGTTTCTCAAGCAGTTCGGAACTAAAGGAGCTGTGAGTTGCCTGTTGGACATCGAGCAGCGTTCGGTTGAGTCCGTACCGGCGATAATTCTCGTCGAGCAACTGCCCGAACTTCTTCAACTTTCGCAGCAGACGCAGAGCCGGGCGTTGAATTTCGAGGACCCATGCTTCCGCTTCAGGCGATACCACAACAGACGCATTGGTCGGTTGTCCGGATAGCAAAGACATCTCGCCGAAACTGTTTTGCGACTCAATCTCGCCGACCTTGTTGCTTACCTTCTGATCATCATCGACGTACACGTCAAGCTTGCCGGCGACCAGGATGTAAAACGTGTTGCCGCGCCATTCCCCTTCATGGATGATCTCTTCGCCAGGGTCGTAAACAAACAGGCGCGCATAAGGACCAACCTGTTTGCCGGCATAGTCCCGACCGTAGGCGATTAGTTCAAGGTCCAACTCGTACTTGAGATGGCCTTCGTGTTTATCAAGCAGTTCGGAGATGATGCCGCTGTTAAGGATGGCGTCGAGAATCGCGTCATGGTGTGTTATTTCACGAGGCATAAAAGCGGCTAATTTTGGTTGAAGCGGACGTTCGAACAAATGCGCTCGGGCAGAAAATGCCAAAAGCCGAAGTTCATGGATTGTTGAGCTATTTATACCACTGACTCAGCGTCAAGAATAGACTCTAAGTTCAGGTCGTTAAGAGTGAGCACCATAAAGGATATTCATGTAGAGTTACTTTGACGGTACCGTTTAAGACAAGAGGTGAACGATGAACATAGGAATCCCGCACCCCATCATGGGCAAGTCGCACTTAATCCCAGCCGTCCTGTTCTTCATTCTGATCGGCTTGATACCCAATCAAGGTCTAAGTCAAAAAAATGAGCGAGGGATCAAACTTGAGCCTGTCAAGGTCCTTCCGGTACACGCCAAGCGTTATGCTCTCGTCATTGGAGTGGACCAATATGCGGACACCCAGATCACAACGCTCGGCGGTGCCAGCAACGACGCAAAGACGCTCGCAAATGCGCTCATTCAGTATGCTGGTTTTCCCAGCGAGCAAGTGACATTGCTTGCTTCAGACCAACCCGCCGAGCGTCAACCTACGCGTGGCAACATCCTCCGCCGCCTGTCGAACATGGCCGCTGTCATTCCGCCTGATGGTCTTTTACTCATCTCGTTCGCGGGACACGGAATCGAACGCGGAGGCCAGGCGTTTTTGCTTCCGTCCGATTCACAAGTCAGCAACGATGTTGACCTGCTCGAACAGACCGCGATTAATGTCTCGCAAATAAGAGACAGAGTAAAAAAGATCGGAGTCAAGCAGGTACTGATGATCCTCGATGCGTGCCGAAACGATCCCGTGGGCCGAGCCAACGCCGATAACAAGCTAACAACGGCTTACACACGTGGGTTCAATTTCGATCTTCGCAATCGTGAGGTGCAGGCGTTTGCCACGCTTTACGCTACTGAAATCGGGCATCGCGCCTACGAGTACAAGGAGAAGAAGCAAGGCTACTTTACCTGGGTATTAGTCGAGGCCCTACGCGGGGGCGCGGCGAATGAAAAAGGCGAGGTGACGCTCGCTACGCTTGTTAAATACTTGCAGGAGCGAGTACCAAAGCGCGTTTTGCAAGATCTAGGCCCGGGAAAGGATCAGAAGCCGTTTGCAGTTGTTGAGGGTTACCGCGCGGATGATCTGGTTATCTCCGTGCGCGATGCAAAAGCCCTAGCTTCGCAACCCTATGTACCGGATATGAGTACCCAAACCAATGCTCCAGGCAGGGACGCTTCGATTGAACTGAAAAGACCTGATGCAACCTCATCACTCGAGGGCACCACCTGGACCGGCAACAGCCCTGAGACGGGTGAGTACACGATGAAGTTTCTAAAGGACGGGCAACTTCAGTACATCATTAAAGTCATGCAGAACGGGGTCACCGCACCTCGGACCATCAAAGGAACTTGGAAACAATCTGGTAATGACGTCCAAATAGTAATCGGCAACTCCTATTCAGTGTTGCATGGCACGCTTGAAGGTAGCGTGATGAAAGGCAGCGCCACAAATCAGGAGGGAGTGTCTTGGAAGTGGGCGCTATTTAAGAAAGACTAGTTTTACGAGCCACCAGTTATCAAGGCTTCATGCAGCGTTTCAGAACGTGTAGCGCAGAAAAACGGTCGCTACGTTCGCGTGATAGCTAGCATAACGCGCATCCTGGAAAAGATATTTCGGAGTCTCGCTGGTAAGATTTCCGTGCGTGTAGGGCTGGAGAACGTTGAAGCTGAAGTCATCCTGCGTATATGGTTCATACCGATAACGGGTGCCTATCTCGAAACTCTCGTTTATACGGCGCGTAACGACGATATTCACGTCCTGACGCCGTACTACGGTATCGGGATAGGGAAACGCCCCCGCATGAAGGACTGAATCTGGCCGAGGGGTGTACGGGTTTACAGTACTGATTCGGTCGCGGGCAAAGGAAAGCGCATAAGAAAGGTCAAACTGCCAGTTTTTCAGCTTTCCTTCCTGGGGCGCTGCATTGATCCCGAATTGAAAACTGTCCAGGCTGCTTCGGCTGGTGCGCTCCCAGGTATTGGCGAGCGGGTATTGAGAAAGAGTGCCCTGAACGATAGTGCCTGGGGGAGCGGGCGGGTTGGGCAGGAGATGCGCAAGATCCCGATACTCGTAGCGGTTCGTCTCTCGTGAATAGTTGGCATACAAGAAACTTCCGTTTTCGAATGCATGCGAGAACTCGGCATCGATAAAGGAGAAACGATTAGAGAGACGCCCGTAAAAACTCTTGTCGTGCTCGTCCCCCAGGTAGCGATAAGAAGCAGAGAAATTCGTGTTGGGGCCCTTCAGCAACTCCAGCGTAAAGCTTCCGTCATTTCGGATTCGATCCGCCTGATCATACCGGCGCAGAAGATTGAATTCCATGGGGACGCCTATATTCATCACCGTGAATCGCGTGACTTCCCACGCCGATGTGGGACCATTCGGGGGAGAACCGGCTAAATTAGGATTAAAGGACAATGGCTGGGTGTTGTACGCCACCGCACGCCGGTTTGAGTAGCGGTAGTCTAATTTAAGTCGCAGGGTGGTGACGGGGGTTGGCTCAACGTCTGGGACTGCGCCACTGTTTTTTCTTCCTCCTGAAAGATTGGTTTCAAAATCGAGCCGGCCCCTAATGCTGTGCTCATTGTTACGGTTCACATCTCGAAACTTGCGGTTCCAGATCTCCCACTCATAATCCAATTTCAAAGTCAGTTGCGGAAGGGCATCCCATTCAAAGCCGGCTTCAGCATTCTGGCGTCTAAAATCCCAATCGAGGTTCTCGATGGGCAAGTTGTAGAAATCTGTCGCCGCTGCGCGCCACGTCGTATCGCCAAATGCGGCATATCCCGGGAACACGATCTCGGGTGTTTGATTGTCCAGGGACTGCGAACGGTACTGACCCTGGAGGCGAAAGTTTTTATGCCGGTTAACCAGGGCATATTCCTGGGTGATGTTTCGCATCTTCGCGTTCGGACTGCTCGCTGGAAGCTGACTTACGTCGGTGGGATTAGTGACCGGAGAGGCTGCGTCCCAGTTCCTGGGCACGATGGCTGTATTAAGTGTCCAGGGGACGAAATCGTCATTCTGTGTCCAGTAGGCCAGCGAGACGAGCCCGCGCACTTGAGTTTGCGGGGTCAGGTCCACTTTGGCCCAAAAACTGACGGTGTGAGAATCGTTGTTTGGAGTCAGGTCGGTCTGCCACCGAACCATGCGGAATCTATTCGAAGCACCGCATGTTGGCGCGAGCGGATTAGCCGGATTAGGAAGACATCCCTGCTCGTCAGTGACCCGAAAAGGGTTTTCAAAAATCACGGAGTCGATACGGTTGCGAAAGAGCGAAAGATCGTAATCCAGGCCGGCACTCCATCGTTTGCTGCGAAACTGCGCTCCCAACTTGAGCTCCGTCGTCCGATGATCGAGGGGCTCCAGAAACTCTTGTCCGAGCCCTTCCCAGGCACCTCCGAGATCGGCCAAGCCGTTCCCCGGAGCGGCTCGCCGGACGAATGTGCCGGCGGACATGGGACGCGACCCGCGATTGCGCAGCCAACTAAACTGGGCATACAACTCGGCCTTATCCGAGACTTGGTAACTCTGCCTGAATAGAGCTTGATCTCGGCGGAGCCGCACATCGATTATGGGCGCAGTTTGCAGCTCCTGGCGAACCACCCTGGGCAATTCGGCGGTCGGAAGTATCCGCGCTTCCGGAGTTGAAAGGGCCTGCAGGCGCGCTCGAAGGGTTGGGCTGACTTGATACAACCCGGGCGCAGTCTGCTGAAGAAAGGATTGTCCGCTGCCGAAGGAATGGGGGATCTGGTCCCAAACAAAATGCGTGCGGTACTTTCCAATCCTCCCTCCATATAAAGTGAAACGCTGGTCACGCTGGAGAATCTCAGTTCCTTTCATTGAGAGAAAGTAGGGAGAGTCTTCAGAATTGAAATCCAGCTTCAATTTCTGGATAAAGAACCCTTTTGGAACATCTCGCGTTTCCTCGAACTTAGCGGTATGGCCTCCCTGAATTTCCACAGCATGGCCGCCAACTTCGATGGTTGCGTGGACCTTGGTGGATGTTTCCGTCGCCGGTTTCGTCTTGTCCTTCTCCGGCCCCTGGCCCCAGGCGTGAGGACTGAAGAGGAGCGCCGAAATGACACCAGCGATGAAAATGAACTCGACGCGAAGAATCGGTTTCAGTCTGTCTGGTTGGCTTCTCATCTGCTCCTCCTATCGTCCAAAGGTTCTACCCCCAGGGTGATTCGAGCCATGGACCTGGGAATGGCAATTCATACAGCCGCGATTTATGGACCATATATCCAGAGGTTTTCCGGCAGTGGTCGAATGGCGCGGTAACATATGAATATGGCACTGCTGGCACAGCAGATGAGACCGAGCAGTGAGAAGCTTCGGATTGTTCGAACCATGCGGTGCGTGACAGTTCATACAATCCTCGCGGACCGGCGGATGGTCCCAGAGAAACGGACCCCGCTTTTCGGCATGGCACGTGTAACACACATTATTGACGGTATGGTTCGCGAGCATCTTCCGCCCCTCCCCGCCATGAGGGTTGTGGCAGGAAGTGCAGCCGACCTTCATGTTGCGAAGCTCGGTGCGGAACAGATGGGTGGATCGCTGGAACAGAGCTTTCCGCTGTTCCGTGTGGCAACGGAGACAGGTTTCCTCCACGGTAAAGGCGGCCAACATCTTCTCAGGGAATTTGATCTCCATCGCATCTAATAGCGGCCCATCCAATTGGGATCGCTCCCGGGAGGCCAATGCCCACTGGGCGAATTTGGCATGGTGCACGTTGTGGCACGACATGCAACTCATGTCGCTTCTGTCGTGCTTGCCGCCGTGCCAGTTAAAATTATTACGATCGCCAGAGTGACATTGAAGGCACGCTGCGTTAGCCCTTCCTCTTTCCTCTGGGGTCTTCAGTTCGGTTGGATTCTCTATATCCGCGGCGGCGATGCGCTTTTCTCGGTTCTCGATGTGCCGTGTGCCGTCACCGTGGCAGGTTTCGCATGTTGCCGCGCGCGAGTTGTTCAAGAATTTCGCGCTCTTGCCGTGAGTTTCCAGAAGGAAGGAATTCACATAAGGCCGGTGGCACGAAACACACTTCTCGCCAACCTGGCTGTGCTCGATGGCTTGCCCGGATGACTGCACCCGCGTTTGCGATGTGATTGACTGCGCCTGGGCCGGCGGTTTCGTGGACCAGAAGGAGGTAAATAGAACCAAAAACACTGCGACCGGGATCAAAATCATAATGGCCCGTAGCGCGGTTGGGAAAGCCTGTTTTTGATCAGGTTGGGCGAGCATCGGAGCGACCTCCAGTCGCGCGACTCGTCACGCAGTTTCAAGACTTGAGCCACTTCTTAGCAGTTCAGATTGCCCTTGGTTCTTCGTTCCGCGGTGGCGATTGGGTAACACTTTAAGATGCTACCTCACCCCCGGCTGGGCACTGAGATGCGTGCAATATCGTTGAAAAGCTGTGATTCGTGACCTTGGACAACAGTCACCTGATGTGTATCGAGCCGTAATATAGTTGCGCTTGCAAGTTTTTACAAGATTTTTCCGAACTTCGTCGAGTCATCGGGTGTAGCCAGCCGGAGAGAAAGGCAAGGGAGAGTGTGATAATTTGCCAGGCTACAGGCTGGCCTCAGCATAATCATCGACTGAACTCAGTTGCACGGGAAACTTTCGAAGTGTTTCTCGCATATCAATTACGTTTCCCTTGGCGTAGTAAAGCCTAAGACCGGCAAATGACTGTGTTAAAGGGTCGCTCGCAGCAAGCCCACCTTCCCAACCATGAGATTCTCTTTCTCGAACCATACTTTGAGTCGCTGTGCCTCTGTGGCGTATGTTCTCTTGAAATAAGTTTGTCTGATTGTTATTGCGAAGGATTCAATACACCTGGCGGTGTTGAACTTTTTCTTTGGTGGCCAAGGCAAAACGCGGCTCGACTTCACCATTCCCCGAAACCAGCCCAGCAACATGCTCACCCACTGCTGGGCCATGCTTGAATCCATGTCCCGAACCACCACCGACCAGCCAGGCGTTTTTAAACGCCGGATGCCGATCGATTAAGAAGTCGCCGTTGGAAGTGTTTTCGTACTGGCAAACGCGCGATTCGA
>JBPCKD010000043.1:0-8020 GCA_051004635.1 Pyrinomonadaceae bacterium | reverse complement strand
TCGATCTGATCCTCATCATTTCACCGCCTCTATCGCATCAACAACCACTCGATCGACAATCGTCGTGCTCAACACCTGCGCTATCGCTTTATCGTTCAACCTAAGTCCGACAGGCTGCTAGGTAAGGCGACTACAGACGCCGTACAGAACAATTCCGAGTTGGTCAACCACCTGACGCTGAGACGCCTGGATCGCATCCATCGGTTTGTGCGACTGTGGCGCCCTTGGGCGATAGAGGAGTTGGATTACGTTCTGACACGGCTGACGACGCAGGGTCTGGCCAATGGCATTGATGATAACGCCCTCAACAAAATCCTCGATCTGCTCGATCTGAATGCGAAGTGGTCGCTCCCGATCGATGAACTCATGGCGCTATCCGACGTGTTTCCGGAAAAAGGCCTGCGTGAGCCAACCTCCCTGTTTGATCGGCTATTCAATCAGCCGCCTTTCTTTAGTCGTGACGGCTGCTGGCCACCCGACCCAGTAATCCGTTTCGTTCACCCTGCTTGGGCAAGCAGTCCACAAGGAGTTTCTAATCCTAATAACAACACGCTCTCTCGGCTGTTGGCGGGTTTGCAGATTGGGGATAAGGAGCTGGTGGAACTTATCGCAAGCCTTACAGCCATTCCGGCAATTGGTCATCCCTCGGCCACGTTTACTCCAACCACCCCGGTGCCGGCAACACCACCGCCTGGTATTCCCCCTATCGGCCCCCTCCACCCGTTAGCCCGTGCGACTCACGAAAGCATTGTGTTGTCCAAAGAGTCCATCGGCATCTTGTATCGTCATGCCCGGCTGATGCGTCTGCTCAAAAGCATGGTCACTGATTTCATCAAGCTTATCAAACTCACGCCGCGCATAGCAGCGCGATCTGCCGCGGAGCGTTACATTCGCGATCTTGAAGATGTGACAAGTGTGATCGAGTTTGCAACCTGGCAAAAATCCAGCGGTTTCAGCCTCGATGAGATCATCTACGTAACAGGTGGTCACAGACCCGAAGAGTCTCCCGACCCTGAAAAGGTGAGCAGCGAGATCGTTGCCCGCGTAAAGGCGGAGAAGAGCCTTGAGTTTGCAGATACTGTATTTACGCAAATCGGACGCATCACCGATCTCCAATCACGCAAAATCGTGTTAGACAACGTGGGCCCAACCAAAGCGTTCGAAATACTTCCGGATGGCGTGAGCTATCGCCTAAATGCGGGCTTCATTCTTGATCCGGCTCCTCGACTACTCGATTTATCGATCGATCTGCCCGCTGATGAGCTCAATAAATACAACGCGCTTGCCGCCGATCTACTGAAGAAATACGACGCGATGCACGTCTTCGACGTCGCTCTTGGCAGCGCTCTCAACTTATCACCTGAGGAGACAAAAGAACTTCGAAAACTGGCGGCAGACCCCGTGGGTATTGCGGATGTACATTTCATTCCCCTGTCGCTTCAGAGCGGGGACAAGACGCGTCTCACGGCACTACTCACAGATACGCTGCGTTACGGCGCACTGTTCAAGAGCAAGGTCTCTAACGTCAATGGTTTGAGCTTTGCTGCAAACAACAGGGCGGTCTTTTTTGGACCGCAGAGCGATCCTGCGAATTGGTATATCACCACGCAAGTCGTTCGCAATGTGGCTGCCTATGTTGCGTTGGCCACGCCGACCGATGCTGGTTTCACGACGGCTTCAGGGCCTGCTGATATCGATGCGCTCCAGACCGTGGTCAAGGGGGTAGGTACTGCAAGCGAAGCAAACCTGGCAAAGACGCTGCGCACGGACAAGACTCGCATCGGCGCGTTGAAACCGCACCTGATTCCACTTCCCAATAATCCCTTCGATGCGCTAGGCGTTCTGGCGCGATGCCTGGCGTTCACCGAACAGATGGGGGTCAGCGGCGAAACGCTCAGCCTGATGATAAAGGAGGATAACGATACGTTCATAGCGCTATCCCGTGCGGCTGAAGATGTATTCGGCGCATTTCGTGCCAAATATCCGAAAGAAAAAATCTTCCAGGAGAAGATGGAGCCGTTCGAGGATAAGCTGCGCACGCGCAAGCGCGATGGGCTGGTTGACTTCATCGTCAGCAAATGGCCTGAGCCTTTTGCAGACCCCAATAAGCTCTATGAGTATTTTCTCATCGATGTGTTACTCGAAGGGTGCGCGCGCACCTCACGTGTGGTGGCCGCGATTTCTAGCCTGCAACTTTACGTACACCGCGTGTTGATGAACCTTGAACGAAGCAATGACTGGTATGGTAGCGTTCCCGCGAAAGGTAGCGTTTATGCCCACTTCACCGACCCCGACAAGCGAGCCGAATGGTATTGGCGTGAACATTACCGGATTTGGGAAGCCAACCGTAAAGTATTTCTCTACCCAGAAAACTACATCGAACCGGAATTGCGCGACGACAAGACGCCGCTGTTTAAAGAACTGGAGGACACACTGCTGCAGCAAGAGATCAGCGATTCGAACGTACATGATGCTTACGCGAAGTATCTGACGGGCTTTGACGAAGTGGCACGTCTGAAAATTGCTGGCGCATATTACGACGCGAGTGCGGACGCATTGCACCTGTTTGGCGTAACGCAGGACGCTCCTCCGGTTTATTACTATCGTGTTATCGAAAAAACGTTATCAGCGGTACCGCGTATTTCAGCATGGCAGAAACTCAGCCTGCAGATCCCTGTGCGCAAAGTCTCTCCCATCGTATTTGAAGAACGGCTTTACGTCTTTTGGCTGGAGACCACGACTCGGCCACTTAATAGCTTTGATGAGGGAACTTCAAAATTCGGAGGTTATCGACATGCGGTACGTATTAAGTACTCGACACTGCGAGCTGATGGCGCATGGACCCCTCCGCAAAGCCTTGGTTTCTCAAATGGCGTCGCAATCGAGGAGTCACGAATTATTAATGATCTGCTACTGACTGACGCAGCTAAGAGGAAGACGCTAGAGACGCAGATCAGTGATCTGGAAAAGCAGATACGCGCTCTGGTAGAGGCCGAGGGAATAGCGTCGGAGGAAGTGAGGCGCACGAATGGGGTGGTGGTGTTTAGGGAGGGTGAGATGACGGCGGCATCGTCGCAAAGTGACGATGTGGAGGCGGTAGCGACGGTGATGGCAGCGTCATCAGCGGCCTTGTCAGCGGCCTTGTTAGTGACGTTTGGGGGCCCGCCAGCGCAAGCGGCGGCGTGGGCGCTGGCGTGGTGGGGAGTGTTGGCTGCGGTGGTGCAAAAGCCGGTGTCCGTGTTGGTGAGGGCGGGGGTGAACATGCTGGATGCGCCCCACGTCGCGCGGCGCAAATACGCTCTGTGGCTCGCGAAGTTTATTGCAGGACTTGCGGCGAACACGCTGATACTGGTGACGGATGCTCTGATGACAGTCCGGACACGCTTAGCCAACACCGAGAAAGTAAACTTCTCGGTTCGCTGGGACAAAAGCGGGCGCGATCACAGCGAACCCTTGGACAACTACAAACCGGAGGGGTGGGAATGGGACAGAGTCTATCCAGACGTGGGCAGCCCGCCTAACTCACTAGAACCAAAGAGCATCCGACTTATGCTTGTTCCAAGAGACGAGCCGGTCCCTTCGACTGGTAAATTCCAATTTCTAACTTCTAATAAAGTCGACCTGACTTCTAGCATCCTGGGACAACTGCCTCCGACAGATCAACATTATGTTGATACACGAAAAAGAATTAGTAATTTCTATGGTAACTTTTTCCGAGTTAATTCATATAGCACCACCGACGGTGTGCAGGAGTTCTACCTCGCATCATTTTGGCTCAACGAACCTTCCAAGGCCGGAAATCCTGTTGCGCTTGCTCCAGTGAACTCAGACGTGCAAGTGGTAAACGGGGATACAACTTCCGCTTCCGTTATTATCGAATCAAAAGGCTCTTCAGTCTGGGTGCGAGAGGACTTCTGGGCGGAGGTTTTTCGCGGCAAGCGACTTGGAACGACACTCACAGCGACCTTATTGACTCGCTTTAACCATAAGGGCGCAAGCAGTCTGTTGGAAGCTGGATTCCAGGAAACCCTAACAGAATTTCCGCTAAAGATCAGCCCGGTCGCTGGCCAGTTCGATATTGAAATGCAGAACCCTTTTCATCCCACCAATCCTTTTCTTACCTATTTCCGCGAGACCTTCTTCCACATCCCCTTCCTGGTCGCCAACCATCTCAACAGCCAGCAGAAGTTTGCGGAAACGCAGCGTTGGTATCACTACATATTCAACCCGACTGCCGCAGATGGGAACCCTTGGCGCTATCGCGAGTTCAACGATCCGATGAATAGCCAGTCGCTGCGCGACATGTTGACCGACCCGGACGCGCTGACCACCTATCGGGCGGATCCGTTCAACCCGCATGCGATTGCACGCACACGTTTGAGCGCTTATCAAAAGTCGGTGGTCATGAAGTACATCGATAATCTGCTGGATTGGGGCGATAGCCTGTTTAACCAGTTCACGATGGAGTCGGTTAACGAAGCGACCATGCTCTACGTGATGGCTCAAGATATTCTAGGGCCAAGACCACCCGTATTGGGCTCCTGTGGAGAAGGCAAAGTTGTACCGAAGAACTACAACATGGCCAGGACTTAACACAGCAAGCGACTTTCTGATCGAGCTTGAGGCTCCCCGCCCGTCGTCCGGTGATCGCCCCCGCAAGGGGGAAGCGGTCAAGTTGGTTATCAATGAAACCCGGCAAATCAGCATGCAGGCAAGTACTATGGCGACCGGATCGCAGCCCGCTTCTGCGCCGATCTCGATCGCAGGGTTAGGAACTGGTGCTGGTCCGTCAACCACCCAGCCCTCGGTTGCCGGGCGCGAATCTAACCCAGCCAGTGGGCGTTATTGGACGAATGTTGGCGGCACAGCGCTTAAGGACATATACGCCACAGGTTCTGGCATTGGCAACGGTGGTCCGAAAATCCTGGGCACAGATTCCGGGGCACCCCCCATCCCCGGAAACAGAACAGGAAATATAGATTTTATCAACCCGGCCAGTGGCTTTGCGGGAGGCGAATTTGGCGTGCCTGGTGGGGCCAAGATCAAGCCGTTCGATACGATCCCCCCGCTGGATGTGACGTTCGGCAAACGGGACATACCTCTGCCAGAGCTTATCGTTCCTGAGATAAAAATAGATCCCCAGCCTATCGATATTGTTCCGCCTAAGAATGCGGTCTTCTGCATACCGCCAAACAAAGACCTCCTGGCCTATTGGGGACGGGTAGAGGATCGGCTGTTCAAAATCCGCAACTGCATGGATATGGCCGGTGTTCGTCGCAGCTTAGAATTATTCGCGCCGGAAATTGACCCACGTTTGTTAGTACGCATGAAGCACGAAGGTTTATCGCTGGACGATGTACTGAACTCCATTTCGGGCAATGTGCCACCATACCGGTTCTCGTACCTGATCGAAAAAGCCAAGCAATACGCGGGTACAGTGCAGAGCTTCGGCTCTCAGCTCTTGAGTGCCCTTGAGAAGCGCGACGGCGAAGAGCTTGCCCACCTGCGCGCGGTGCATGAGCACAATCTGCTCAAGATGCGCGAAAGAATGACGCAGTTGGAAATCGATGCGGCGGAAGATGCGATTGAGGGCCTGCGGCGGCAAAAGACGGCAGTTGAATACCGGCAAGACTATTTCCGCTCATTGAGCGATGTCGGGCTCATCGCTTCTGAACGTACGCAACAGCAGCGTCAACACGAAGCTTCCAACTACCGGACACTAGCCAGTGTTTCGCAGTACCTCGCGGCTGTCCTTAGCATCATCCCAGATGCTGGTGCCCTCACCGCGATGAAGTTTGGCGGCAGTCAGCTTGGTGCTGCCGGTCGGGCGATGGCTGAGGGTCTGAACGCTGTTGCTGGCTTCAATGAAATGGCGGCTTCAAGGGCTGGGATGGAAGCGTCCAACCAACGCCGGGATCAGGAGTGGAAGCATCAGATAGAAACTGCAAAGCGAGATATCTCCCAGATCGAAAAGCAAATCACGGCCGCCGAGATCAGAAGAGATATCGCTGTTCATTCGCTTGAGGTTCATCAGCAGAGCATCGATCAGTCCGAAGAAATATTCGAGTTTTTCCGCAACGAGAAATTCACAAATATCAATCTTTATAGGTTGCTTTCAAATCGGCTTCAGGGACTCCATCGACAGGCTTTCCAATTCGGCCTTGAGCATGGCCAGGATGACTGAGCAAGCTTATAGGGCGGAGCGCACAGACGACGACACGCTACTGGACGGAAACTACTGGGATGCAGGTAGCGCTGGCCTGCTGGCCGGGGAGCGATTGCTGATTGACTTGCAAAACCTCGAACAGCAGTACATCCAAAAAAATTACCGGCAGCTTGAGGTTGAACAGAGTTTTTCGCTGGCACAATTTGAGCCGGATATGCTTGTAAAGCTGCGGCTAACTGGAGAATGTGAGTTTTCGATACCGGAGCTATTCTTTGATCTGACCTATCCGGGGCAGTATCGGCGTCGATTAAAAGCGGTGCGCCTGACCATCCCTTGCGTGACGGGTCCTTATACTAACGTGGGGGCCACCCTGCGCCTGGATAGCAGTAAGATTCGCTTGAAACCACTCGAGAGGTCCACGGTATCGCCACAGCCTACCCCGCCGCCTACCCCCGTACCGCGACGCCATACGGTATCGATCGCCGCCAGCAAAGCGCAATATGATGCGGGGGTGTTTGATTTCAACTTCCGTGACGAGCGTTATATGCCGTTCGAAGGCGCCGGCGCTATCAGCGACTGGCAACTGTCACTGCCGAAGACGATTCGCGCATTCGACTATGGCACCATCAGCGACGTCATTCTTCACCTGAGCTATACCGCTGATTTTGATGAAACGCACAAGGGTGAATTGGAAAAGGAGGCGGGACAGTTGCTTGCACTGCTAAGGGCACCTGAATCGATGACTCGAGTGTTCAGTCTGCGCCAAGAGTTTCCCGATGTGTTCCATCGTCTTTCGACAAGCCCCCTCAACACCGAGATCAGTTTCACGATTGAGTCGCGGCATTTTCCATTCTTCTTGATGGGTAAGACCCTGAAGGTAGACGCTGCAACGCTGCGAGTCATCAGTCCGCTAAGTAGCCTCGCGGGTACCGGTGTAACTACTCCCGGCACAAAGTTGGCGATCAGGCAGAAGGTCGAGCCCTCACCTCCACAAGGCTTCAGGGATTTATTACAGACTGATGTGGTTGACGGTCAAGGTATGAGAATGTTCGGTTTTGGGGATGTGCTGAAGAAACCCACAGGCCCAAGTGGCATCTCTTCATCGCTTGTCGGCGACTACCTGATTATGCTTAAAATGGCCGGTCCGCTGGCGCCTGATTCGCCGGGCACTGGCGATGGCGCAATTGATCCCAAAAAATTACACGATATCATCATAGAGGTTCGCTACGGCCTAGCCTGAGTGTTGACCATTGGCATCAGAGTAAACAGGTGTCAAGGCCGCGATGTTTATAATACTCCCCAAAAACTGGACAGAGGAATAACTACCGCTGGATGTCGTCTCAGATCGCCGAGGTCTACTTCCGCACCTATCAACTAGCGCTCGACCAGGCCAAGCGCGCTGAGCGCACCTACCAGCACGAGCTGGGCTTGGACGCGACCACAGCCCCGTTCGTCCGCGCTGGCTATTGGGACAGCTTGAAGAAAGGCCTGATGGCCGGAGAGCAGCTCCACCACGATCTGAAGCGGATGGAGATCGCGTATCTGAATCAAAACAAGCGCGAGCATGAGATTACCAAGCATATCTCGCTGATATTGCATGACCCAATGGCGCTCATCGGTTTAAAGGAAACCACGCCAACCTCCATGGCGGCAATCTCCTCGAATTGTCGGATGCGGTATAAGCCTTTCTCAGCTTTTCGTGCCACTCGGTACACCAGATAGAGAACCGTAATGCAGCGCACGTTCTTAGTAGCGGTAGTTGTGCGTACCACAATTCCGAGAATCAAGTCAATAGGAGCTTGCGTAGTACCGTTGTCAACGAGTTTCGGTCCGCTGCCGACAAGCCCCCACTTT
>JBPCKD010000042.1:0-24709 GCA_051004635.1 Pyrinomonadaceae bacterium | reverse complement strand
CCACATCAGAACCGAGGAGCGGTAGCGACCGGGTCGTGCACGTAATGCTCACCTTGCAGTTCGAGCTAACTAAGGCCGCAGCTTACCGCCCCAATTTGCTGGTTGAATCTGGCGGAAACGACCCGGTCGCTACCGCTCCTCGGTTCTGATGTGGTTGAGTTCCACTGCCGGTGTACGCGAAACCGCATGACTATCCTCGTAGCACAAACCGTTGGTTTTGCGTGGGCGACGAGAGATTCAACACATCAAGTGGCCACGATTCTTGCCCGTAAAACTAACAGTTTGCGTTGCCGGGGCAAGGCGGAAACAAGTTTGTTGACAGCAAATTAGCGCCATGCTTAAATCCATTTCTGCCGGCCTTTTGTAATAACCTTTTCACTGTGCAGAGACTACTGCGCAACCCGGAGCTAAGACAGATAGCACATTTAGTCAGGGTATAGTTGTGAGCAATCAAATCTGATGGCGGACGACGATAAAAAGCCGGACGAACTAACGCAGAAGCCGCCCGGGGTTGTAGTCCCTCCCGATACGACCGGCACGCCACCTCCGTCATCGATTCCTGATGCGGGACAACTTGCCGGAGCCGACGAGGAAAAAGCGGCTATGGTTGAGCAGGCCAAGTCGCGCGTGGCTGCCGTCAAGGAGTCGTTGGGCGAGAAAGCCGCAGCTCAAACACCGCCAACCGCCGCCCCGCCCGGCGCTCCCAAAGCTCCCGTCAAGAAGAAGGAAGAGGGTCCCAAGCCCGTCGATGCTTCGAACCACAAGTTGGTCACGAAACTGAAGACGCATTTTGATGTGGCCGTGGGGGAGGCGTTGGAGTTTGTTGGTCAAGTCTCGATTCGCATAGAACCCGCTCGAATTGTCGAGGTTTGTAATTTCCTCAGAGACGATCCCGAAACAAGCTTCAATTACCTTTCGGACCTGACTTGTGTCCATTATCCAATGAGACAAGAGGCGCCGTTGGAGATTGTCTACAACCTTTACTCGATCGGCCGGAATGAACGCGTGCGGTTGAAGGTTTCAATAACTGAAGGGTCTGGCGTTGACAGCGTAACGGATGTTTGGCCCACGGCAAACTGGATGGAGCGCGAGGTCTACGATCTGTTCGGGGTGAATTTCAAGAACCATCCCGACTTGCGAAGGATACTTTTGCCGCCTGATTGGGAAGGCCACCCGCTCAGAAAAGACTATCCGCTTGAATTCGTCGAAAACGCGTGGACCGAGCGACATCTGCCCGAGATGACCGACGTGCAACGTGAGCAGTTGGAGCAAAGGCGGGCGTATGGTTTGGAAATACTCTCCGTGCCGCAGGAGCGCATGATGCGCGAGATTCTCCAGGGTGGCAAAGAAGTGATGCCGAAAGACAAGTAAACGGTAAATGGTGAATGGTAAATAGGAGAACGAGTCGAATCGAGCATCGCTTTTCACCATTCACCATTTACTATTTACCAATTGAGATGACCCCAAAAGAGATTGCCGCTCAGTATGAAGCAAAAGTATTCGACACGCCTGAGGCGGCGAAGGTGGCTGGTTTCGTCTGTACGGAAACGTTGGCTCCGCGAAATGTTTGGAATAAAGCGAGTGCGGCGCAGGCGATCGTTACTAAGCTGGCAAATCAGCGAGCGCGTGGAGAAGCAAAAGAGATTGGACTGGTTATTGAGCCGTGGAGTGTGACCGGTTGTTACCTCCCGTCTGAACCAGCGCCAGCGGCGGCTTAGGGCTGCCAAGGTCCGACACACTTTAGTTTGTCGTGACTGCGGCGACCCTGTTCTAGTTTAGAGGCTCGACACATCCAGGCATGTTCAAGTCGAGCGATACGACAAACTGAAGTGTATCGGACAAATTTATGCACCAGGTAGAGATCGCCACAACTCGAGAAACGCTGCTTGATAGCCCAGAAATGGTGCTCAACATGGGGCCGCAGCACCCTTCGACGCACGGTGTCCTGCGCGTCATCTTGAAGCTCGACGGCG
Source organism: Pyrinomonadaceae bacterium (assembly GCA_051004635.1). Lineage (GTDB taxonomy): Bacteria > Acidobacteriota > Blastocatellia > Pyrinomonadales > Pyrinomonadaceae > PSRF01. The sequence goes on along the minus strand of JBPCKD010000042.1, from coordinate 22,736 downwards.
AAACTGTGATGGACCTCGATTGCGACATCGGCTATCTCCATCGTGGAATGGAGAAGATCGCCGAGAATCGCATGTACACCATGATTGCCCCCTATTGGGATCGTCTTGACTACATTGCCGCGGTCTCGAATGGTCTGGTTTGGGTGGAAACGGTCGAGCAGATGATGGGGTTAGTTGTGCCGCCGCGCGCTCACTATCTGCGAACTATTCTAACGGAACTCAATCGCATCGCTTCTCATTTGCTCTGGCTGGCGACCCATGCATTGGACATTGGCGCCGTCACAGTACTGCTTTGGGCATTGCGCGAACGCGAAGAGATTCTCAAAATCTTCGAAAGACAGTTTGGTGCTCGTTTGACCTGTCATGCCTGGCGCGTGGGTGGAATGCCCAACGACGCATACGACGATTTCGACGCGGACGTACGCCGCTTCGTCAGCAACTTCCCCATGCGCCTCGATGAATATGAAACGGTGCTATCGGAGAATCGCATCTGGTTAAGCCGCACGGTGGGCATCGGCGTAATCTCAGCCGAAGACGCCGTCGCGATTGGATTGTCAGGTCCTGCATTACGAGGCTCGGGGGTTGCCTGGGACATTCGGAAAGCGCGGCCATATGCGGCTTATGCTGATATGGATTTTGATATTCCCCTGGGAGAAAACGGCGATACTTACGATCGCTACCTCGTCCGGCTGGAAGAAATGAGGCAGTCGCGACGCATCATTGATCAGGCGATGGATAAGTTGCCTGATGGTCCGGTAAACGCGAAGTTGCCGAAAATAGTTAAGCCTCCTGTTGGCGATTACTATCATTCCATTGAAGGACCAAAAGGCGAGATTGGTTGTTACCTGGTTTCTGATGGCACCGCGCAGCCATGGCGCGTGCGCGTGAGACCGCCGTCCCTGATTAATCTCCAGGCTTTGAAGAAGCTTTGCCTGGGTCATTTGGTTGCCGACGTTGTTGCGATTATCGGAACGCTGGATATCGTACTTGGCGAAATCGACAGGTGATCCTGGTTTGTGAACAATTCTGCGGTTATTACTGAGGGCACGATCCACCAAAGGACACGAACTCACACGAAATCTGGTTAGTGTTGTTTGTGTGATTTCCTAGCACCCCACGCGGGCTGCCCGCGTGGGGACCCCGCGTGGATCGTATCCTATTTGACGGTGCAGTTAAAACGACATGGAACCGCTATTTTTCGCGCCAATCAATTTCATAGACGAGCTGCTGCTGAAATTTTTCAGCGCTGACACAATCAACCACGTCGTCTGGCCCTTCATCCAGATTGGGCTGATCGTCACGTTGCTTGCGGGCTGGGTGGCTTTCGCCACTTATCTGGAGCGAAAGATTTCCGCGTTTATGCAGGCGCGGCTAGGGCCAATGCGCGTTGGCCCTTGGGGACTGTTGCAACCCATCGCTGACGGCATAAAGCTGCTAACGAAAGAAGACTTCATTCCGGAAAAGGCCGACCGCTGGATATTCTTCATCGCACCCTACATTGCCGTCGCCGCTGCTTTTATTGTCTTCGCAGTTATTCCCTTTGGTCCTGACTGGGCCGTGATCACCGACATCAATATTGGCTTGCTGTTTGTGCTGGCTGTGTCGAGCGTGGGCGTGCTGGCCCTGATCCTGGCCGGCTGGTCCTCAAACTCCAAGTATTCACTGCTTGGCGCCTTGCGTTCCAGCGCGCAAATGATTTCTTACGAAGTCGCCATGGGTCTTTCATTGATTGGGGCGCTAATGTTTGCCCGCACGCTTTCACTTTCCGGAATAGTTACCGCACAAGCGAGGGATGCCATCTGGTTTCTCTTGTATCAGCCTTTGGGGTTTTTGATCTTTCTTCTGAGCGGGATTGCGGAAAATAATCGAGCGCCGTTTGATCTGCCCGAAGCGGAGTCAGAATTGGTCGCAGGCTTCCACACCGAGTACTCCGGATTTCGTTGGTCGCTCTTTTTTATGGCCGAGTATGGAGCAATGGTAGTTGTCTCCGCGGTGGCCGCGACTGTCTATCTCGGCGGCTGGTATTTCCCCTTTGTTTATAGATTCACCGAAGCGAAGGGTTATCATAATCTGTATGTTATAGTCAGCCTTCTGGTCTTTATCACCAAAGTAGCAATTATTCTTTACTTGTATTTCTGGCTGCGATGGACGTTGCCGCGCTTCCGTTACGATCAGTTGATGGACATCGGTTGGAAGTGGTTAATTCCGTCGGCCCTGATTAACATCTGTATTTCTGCCCTGGCGATTTTTGTGATCCAGGCACTCGATGGCTGGCGTGGCCTGAAGACGATTGAATACCTTTCCGGAGGATTGAATCTCACCGCTACGGGCAAGGCCTTAATGATCGCGATGGGGTTTGTTGGTTTAGGGCTTACTGGTCTACTGCTGGCGAGAATTAACTGGCGCTCGCGTGACTTCAATTTGAAGAGCCAGCGCCGAGACATCCGGCTGGTAAATGTGCCTCAGGGTAAACCGGCCGTTCCGGCGGTAGCGCCCGCGGCTAGCGAGGGCTAATTCATTGCCGATTGGCAATTGCCGATTGCCAATCGAAGCGGTGAGTTAAGTTGCGCTCAAAATGGGGACGCAACATGTTTCTTGAATTGGCAATCGGAAATCGGCAATCGGAAATAACATCATGCCTTTAGTCAAAGTTCCAAAACCAAAGTTCACCGAAAAGCTAAAACGCTTTTTCATGGTGGATCTTTTGAAGGGCCTGCAACTGACGCTCAAATACAATATTGGGGCCATCATTGATAAAGACAGTGTCGGCGGCAAGGGCATTTATACGGAGCAGTATCCTAAAGTCCGCCCCGACGTCGCTCCGCGTTTTCATGGAGCCCCGCGCCTCAACATGGATCCGGAAACGCACGACACGCTCTGTATTGCATGCAACTTGTGCGCGATAGCTTGTCCGGAAGACTGCATCGATGTGCTGGCTATGGATGTCGAGATAATTGTCGCGGGTAAGCCGCGCAAGAAGAAGGTGCTCGACGAGTTTATCTTCGACACATCGCGGTGCATGTTTTGCGCACTGTGCCAGGAAGCGTGCCCGACATCCTGTTTGGAACTGACTCAGGACTTCGAGTTGGCCACTTATTCACGCGCGGGCTTTGTTTGGAACCGCGAAATGCTGGAGCAGGGGCGCGAGACCGTCAAGTACACCAGGTGATTGCCAATTTCCGATTGCCAATTGCCAATTGATAATTGGACTGGCTTTTTGCAGGTAGTTGTTGCTCCCACCGACAGCTATGAATCCTGACGACCTAAAGAAGCGCACGAAGCAGTTTGCACTGCGGATTCTGAAACTAGTTGCTGCCTTGCCAAATACTGTTGCGGGGCGGGCCATTGGAAATCAATTAGTGCGAGCTGGAACTGCGGTGCCCGCGAATTACAGGGCCGCCTGCCGCCGGCCGATCGAAAGCAGAATTCATAGCCAAGCTTGGTACAGTGGAAGAAGAGGCCGATGAAAGCGCTTTTTGGATGGAACTAATAATCGAGGGCGGACTTTTGAAAGAGCAGGCGGTTGAATCTTTGCTTGCCGAGGCCAACGAGTTGACTAGGATTATGGCGAGCTCCCGTATCTCAGCTTCCAGGGCTCTGAAACAAAGCAAATCGGCAACGGGCAATTCGAAAGTGATTTCAAATCGGCAATCGGCAATCGGCAATCGGCAATGATATTAACTGGTTGGGAAGCAGTCTTCTTCTGGGTTTTCTCTATCGCAGCCATCTTTGCAGGTCTTTTGACTGTGATGGCTCGCAACACTATTCACAGCGCGCTCTTCCTCATCTCTTCGCTGGTCTCGGTCGCCGCACTCTTCATTTTACTTCAGGCAGAATTCATTGCCGGCGTACAGATTCTGGTTTACGTCGGTGGAGTAATGGTTCTGTTTCTTTTCGTCATCATGCTCGTTAACGTCGGCGAGGAAGAGCGTGGACGAGAAGAGATTTTTCATCGTCCTCGCCAGGTCACGACCAGCGTGATCTTCTGCGCCTTGCTGGCAGCCGGACTGCTTTACGCAATCAATGTTGGATACGAAGGGTTCTTAAAACGCGACGAAGCGAAGATGCAAGCAGCCGCCGGACAGCGCCAGGCTCGCGAGCAGAATCTGGGGACGTCCGCAACCGGCTCATCAAGAATAACAAAGGAAACCGAACGGGTGGGCAGCAGTCTGTATCGCTATGCTTCGCTGCCATTCGAGATTGCCAGTGTGCTTTTGCTCGTCGCAATCATAGGTTCGGTAATGTTGGCGCGCACCCTCAAGCAGGAAGCTGCAGTGGATGATGTTGCGCCGGACGAATTACAGAAAGAACCTGCTCACGATCCCGAGGTCGTAGAAGCTCACAATATCTTATAGCCAGTCTCATATGCATTTTTTGATGCTCAAACTTTTCTCGCCGGCATTTGGCCTGTTGCTCCAGGAGGCGACTAGTGGACGCGCCTCCCTGGCATGGGAGAAAGCACAGCATCCGGACCTGTCCAAGTTTCTGGTCATTGGCGCTTTGCTCTTTATCATTGGCGTTGCCGGTGTGCTGACCCGACGAAATATCATCGTTATTTTCATGTCGATCGAATTGATTCTCAATGCTGCGAATCTGAACTTCATCGCCATGTCGCGCTACTTGCAGGAGACGGGAAGCGTGAATGCTGTAGCCGGCCAGATTTTTGCGGTATTCGTCATCGTTGTTGCTGCTGCCGAGGCGGCAATTGGTCTGGGAATCGTGATTGCACTTTACCGAAATAAAGAAACGATTTGGGTGGATGAGATTGATATTTTGAAATGGTAAAAGACGCTTAGTCTATGTATCGATACATTTGGTTAGTTCCACTTCTGCCTCTCGCCGGTGCGGCCATCAATGGCTTGCTCGGGCGGAAGTTTCGTTTTTCTGAAAGGCTTGTCGGCGGGATTGCCGTCGGCTCGATCGCGCTTGCCTTCCTGATCACGCTCGCCGCCGTTTATTCCTACGCCTTCAGCAGTAATGCAATGTGGCCGCAGGCTTATGTAACGAGTCAGGATGGAGCGTTCAGTTTCACCTGGATTCCGGGTGGTGCGGTAAGACTCACGCAAGGTTCACACGAGCGACTCGGTATTAAGCTCCAGGAAGAGGCCGCTAAGAAACGCGCAACGCTTCCCGAGGAGCAAAGACATCAGCCGGTTGTGGTTGGCGGCAGCGTAGAAAAAAGCAGTTCTGTTCTTAATGTTGAATGGAGCTACCAGCTCGATGCTCTGTCATCGATCTTCATGCTGGTAGTTACGGGCGTCGGCCTGTGTATCTTTGTTTTCGCTACCGGCTACATGCATGGCGACCCTGGCTTCTACCGATTCTTTGCCTACATGGGCCTCTTCATGTTTTCGATGCTCGTGCTGGTGATGGGCTCCAATTTCCTGATGATGTTCGTAGGCTGGGAAGGTGTGGGCCTCTGCTCCTACCTCCTTATCGGCTACTACTTTGATCGACAGGAAGCGGCCAATGCGTCCCGCAAAGCTTTCATCACGAACCGTATCGGCGACTTCGGCTTTGCTCTGGCGATTTTCGGTGTTATAGCCACATTCGGTACGACTCAGTACGGCGACGTTTTTGCGCAGGCATCAGGTTTTCCGCTCGAACCGCTCGGGCAGTGGGGACTGTTGTCCTGGATAGCGCTCGGCCTTTTCATTGGCGCCTGCGGCAAATCTGCGCAGCTTCCGCTCCATGTTTGGCTGCCTGACGCGATGGCTGGTCCAACGCCCGTCTCTGCCCTGATTCATGCGGCGACCATGGTCACCGCCGGGCTTTACATGGTGACGCGCACCAACGTCATCTTCCAACATTCACAGACAATGATGATGGTGGTGGCCATAGTCGGCGCCGCGACGGCATTGTTTGCCGCGACGATTGGCATCACGCAAAACGACATCAAGAAAGTTCTCGCCTATTCGACGGTCTCGCAGCTCGGTTTCATGTTCATGGCCTGTGGTGTAGGTGCTTTCGCGATCGGAATCTTTCACGTGATGACCCACGCCTTTTTCAAGGCGTTGATGTTTCTCGGCGCCGGCAGCGTCATTCATGGAATGCACCACGAGCAGGACATGCGGCGTATGGGCGGGCTCCGGAAATACATGCCGTATACCTACCTGACTTTCCTTGCCGGCTGGTTGGCTATCTGCGGCATCATCCCGTTTAGTGGCTTCTGGTCCAAAGACGAGATCCTCTGGAACGCGGCTTCAACCAGATACATTCCGGTTGGGTGGCTGGTGTGGATCGTCGGCACGATCGCGGCCACCTGCACGGCGTTTTACATGACGCGCCTGGTGGCCATGACTTTCTGGGGCAAGGAGAAATTCCTCGTCGCCCACCACGACCACACTCCCGAGCACGAAGTACACAACGAGGATCATCCTGCGCCCGTGCATCACGCGCCGCACATTCCGCAGGAGTCGCCGCCATCGATGTGGGTGCCGCTGGCGGTGCTCGCTGTGCTGGCAACGATAGGCGGGTTTGTGGGTATCAGCCCGGCTTTCACCGGTGGCCATCATGTCGGCGGCCGGATGAACATAGTTAACTTTCTCGATCCGATCATCTGGAATCCAACTACGCGGTTCTTTGGCACACATGAAGTGGTGGATAGCTACGGTAGGCATCCGGAATTCGCGGAGACTCATGCGGTAGCCAGTGTATTGACGACTGAACCTCTGCATGTGGAGGCTCCGCCACCGCCTTACGGGCACGAAGGGTTCAATCTTGCCCACGCCGTCGAGTCGGCGGTTCACAGCCACGCTCTAACGGAGTGGGTCTTCATCATCATCTCGCTGTTAGTTGCCGGCCTTGGAATAGGGCTTGGTTGGCTCTTCTATGTGAAGAACCCCCGGCTGCCGGACATCTGGGCGTCGCGTCTGCGTCCACTTTATCAAGCCAGCTATAACAAATATTGGGTTGACGAGTTCTTTGGATGGGCCATCACCCGGCGCACCATGGATGCAGCGCGCGCTGTCTTTGCATTTGACTCGAAGGTGGTTGATGGCGCCGTTAATGGCTCGGCACGGTTGACGAAGCTTGCCAGCCGCATAACGGGTGGTGTGGACCAGTATTTTGTCGATGGACTAGTTAACGCGGTGGCCGCCTTTATTGTTCGACTGATGTCGCCGGTCTTTCGCGCCGCCCAGACAGGTTTCGCCCAAAACTATGCGCTGGTGATGGTCTTTGGGCTGGTTGCGGCGGTAGCGCTGTTTTTTGGCGCGGACATTTTGAAAGCGGTCAGGAGTGTTTTCGCAATCATAGTTTGATTGGTTGTTCCGTGAACCTATTTACAACCAAAGAAAAAGAATCCGACAACGAGGACTGAAGTGCTTAAGATAAACATTCTATCGATCGTTACGTGGCTCCCCACGCTGGGAGCGATCATTATTCTTGCCCTCTTCAAGAAGAATCAGTCAGCGTCAATCAAGAAGTTTGCCACCGCGTGGTTTGGGCTCGCGTTCGTAGTCTCACTGGCTCTGCTCAAGTATGACCGGGCGCTCGGCGGAATGCAGTTTCTCGAGGATCGCCAATGGATACCGGTGATCGGTGCGCGCTATCAGATGGGCGCTGACGGGGTGGCGGTGCTGTTGATTGTGCTGACTACACTGCTGGGTGTCATCGCCTCACTATCGTCGTGGAAATACATTCAAAAACGCGAGAAGGAATATTACGTCCTCCTGCTTCTATTGCAAACGGCGGTTGTCGGCGTGTTTACTTCGATGGATCTGTTTCTCTTCTATCTTTTCTTCGAAGTCTCTCTGGTTCCGATGTACTTCCTCATAGGGATTTGGGGAGGCGAGAACCGTTTGTATGCGGCAATCAAATTCTTCCTGTATACACTGGTAGGCTCCGTCGTCATGCTGCTCGGCGTCTTGAAGATGTACTTCCTGACGCAAGACACCGCATTAACCGGCCAGATCACTCAAGCAACCATCGACTTGCTTGCAGGAAACAGTGAGGCCGCCGGAATGGTTTCCACCACTGTGCAATCTGCGGCCCAGAATGGAACCGGCACCTTCAATATTCTTTACCTGCAGGCATTGGGCTCGGTAATGCCCATGGGCGCCATGCAGGTGCTTCTGTTCTTCGCCTTCGCCCTGGGCTTTGCGATCAAGGTTCCGATGTTTCCGTTCCACACCTGGCTTCCCGATGCCCATGTGGAAGCGCCAACTGCGGGCTCAGTCATCCTCGCGGGCATCCTGCTGAAGTTAGGAACTTACGGTTTCTTTCGTTTCAATCTCCCAATGTTTCCCGCCGCATCCGCTGATGAGCGTTATTTCGGATCATTTGGAGTTCGGAGCGTAATGATTTTCCTGGCTATTACGGGAATCATCTACGGCGCGTTGGCGGCGATGTATTTCGTAGTCAAGAAGGATGGCGACGTTAAGAAACTTGTGGCCTATTCGTCGGTGTCGTCGATGGGGATCGTGATGCTCGGGTTGTTTTCGCTCAATCCCAATGGGGTAAACGGCGCCGTACTGCACATGATCAATCACGGAATTTATTCTGCCGCCCTGTTCCTGCTGGTGGGAATCATCTATGAGCGGCGACATACGCGCAGCGTGGCGGAATTTGGCGGGTTGTCACATGTCATGCCGGGATATGCCGCGATATTCCTGTCGATGGTGATGACGGCTATCGGTCTGCCGCTGCTTTGTGTCTTCATTTCAGAGTTTCTTTCGTTGCGCGGCGCTTTTGAAGCAAATCCATATTGGGCTGCGTGGGGCGCGTTGGGGATTATCCTGAATGCCGGCTACATGCTATGGCTCTACCAGCGAATGTTTTTCGGCACTATCGATAATCCGAAGAATGAGAAACTAACCGACTTGAGCTCTCGGGAATGGATCTATATGACGCCGCTCGTGATCATGTCGCTCTGGATCGGCATCTATCCCAAGCCGTTTCTAGACTATATCGGCCGGCCGGTTAATGCAGTAGTGCGACAGGTGCGCCCCAGTTATCCGATTCCGGGAATGCCGCCGGCGGTCCAAATCCCGGAACGCGCGGCAAAATAAAAAGGATGAAGTTTGAAGGATGAAGGATGAAACACAGGCGTTGATTGATGTTGCGGGAGGTTATTAATCACATGACTCCATCCGGATTACTACTCCTTCTTTTTCATCCTTCATCCTTCATCCCTCATCGTTTCGCAGACATGTTCCTATTACAAGCCAATACAACAGCTCTATTCAGCGTAGCAGACTTGCAGCTGATCGCTCCGGAGTTGATCTTAACGGTGTGCGCCTGCATTGCGCTGGTGATGGAAGTGGTTCTGCCATACCGCAAGAGCAAACTTATCGCCTACTTTTCGTTGGTTGGCGTCGCTCTCGCTGGAGTCTCCCTGGGAGTTCAATACTGGTACCTCCGCGACGCGCTGCCGTTAGACGGATTTTACGGCATGGTGCGCATCGACGGCTTTGCGCTGATCTTCAAAAGCATTTTCCTAATCGCCGCGGCTCAAGCCATAGCGATTTCCACTCGTTACCTGGATATCGAGGGTGAACAGCACGGCGAGTACTATGCTCTGGTCCTGTTTGCCACCGTTGGCATGATGTTTTTGGCCTGCGGCTACGATCTAATCTCCCTATACATCAGTCTTGAGTTGATGGCGCTCACCTTCTACGTGCTCGTGGCTTTCACAAAGCGGGAGAAACGTTCAAACGAAGCGGCCATGAAGTATTTTCTCCTGGGTGCATTCTCATCTGGTGTATTGCTCTATGGCATGTCCCTGCTCTACGGGATTGCCGGCTCAACCAACCTGGCCGAGATTGGGCGCAGCGTCGCGGCGATCGCGGGGACAGTGGGAGACGGCGGTGAGACGGTAACGGCTTCACTGAGGCCAATGTTGCTACTGGGAATGATCGCCCTCGCAGCAGGTCTGTTTTTCAAGATTGCCGCTGTGCCGTTTCACATGTGGGCGCCGGACGCGTATGAAGGTGCGCCAACCTCCGTCACCGCATTTCTTTCTACCGGATCAAAAGCTGCCAGCTTCGCCCTTTATGCGCGGATTTTCATCGAGGCCCTCAACACCATGAGGGCTGACTGGGCGCCGCTGCTGGGTCTCGTGGCTGCCATCACAATCATGGTGGGAAACTGGGCCGCCGTGACGCAGGAGAATTCGAAGCGACTGCTGGCTTACTCCTCGATTTCAAACGCGGGTTATTTGTTGTTGGGATTGGTGGCCGGAAACAGTTATGGCTACATCGGCCTGATGATCTACTTGCTGGTCTATACGCTCATGAACATGGGCGCTTTTGGGATCATCATAAGCCTGCGACGTCGGGGAATCATTGGCGATAATGTGGATGACATGACCGGCCTCGCGCACAAAGCGCCTGGCATGGCTGCCATGATGGCGATATTCATGTTGTCGCTCGGTGGGTTGCCAATGACTGGCGGCTTTATCGGAAAGTATTTTCTTTTCGGCGGTCTGCTTCAGCGCGGCCAAGCGGATGGCAAGACGTGGTACTACTGGCTCGCCGCCTGGGCGATTATCAATACAGTCGTGTCGTTCTACTACTACATTCGCTTTATTAAAGTGATGTACCTGGGTGACCGCGTAGCCGATGACCAGCCTTTGTCCCTTTCACCTGCATTGCGGGCCGCTCTGGTGGCGTCTCTGGTGGGCATTCTCTTTATCGGCGTTTACCCGCAGCCGCTGATCGAGATTGTGCAGAGACTGGTGGCGCCGTTAGCCGCCCTCGGTCCGTTAGGGTTGAAATAGAAACGATGGACGCCGTTCTGCCCGGAGAGGATTTAGTTGAAGCTGGTCTGCAAGATTTGCGAGATGGCCGCGAAACGATTGCCGCCCTGCTGGTTGCGATCGGTGCGCCAAGGTTAAGACGTTTGGGTCTTGAACTGCCTGATCACCTGCCAACCAATCCAGAGCATCGGCTTTATGACCTACTCGCAGAGACTGACCAGGATTCCGCCCACTCGCGGTACAACGCCTTCATCCGAAGACTAGTCAGTTACGAACGAGCAGCAGAATGCGTCAAAAAGTAACCGCCGCGCGCCTAGAAGAGTTTATGAAAGCGCTGGGAAGAGGAGTTACTGAAGCTGCGCGAGTTTACCTGGTTGGCGGCGCCAGCTCGGTATTGTTGGGTTGGCGAGATTCTACTATCGATGTCGACCTAAAGCTTGTTCCTGAAAGTGATGAGATACTCCGAAGGTTACCTTCCCTCAAAGAACGTCTGCAAATAAATATTGAACTCGCTTCACCGGATGACTTTATCCCGCCGTTGCCGGGCTGGGAGGAACGAAGTCGTTTCATTCAACAGGTAGGAAGGCTCGCGTTTCTGCATTACGACTTTTACGCCCAGGCGCTGGCAAAGATTGAGCGAGGACATGGGAAGGACCTGCAGGACGTACGTGATTTGATCAAAAGCAATTTAATTGAACCTGAGCGGTTGCTCGAATTGTTTTCTCAGATTGAAGACCTGCTGCATAGATATCCGGCTCTCGATGTTTCGTCATTTCGGCAATCGGTCGAATCCGTAGTCGAGTCTTCACAAGACAAATGAGCGTGGAACTCAAGCAACATGCTGGTCTTCTACTTCTTTGCCGTAATAGTCATCTGGCTGGGCATTCTTTCCCTTCGAAATGGTTTCGCCTTCGCTACATACGTGCGCCGCGAGATAGCGCGTCCTCTTCCTGATTTCACTCCATTCGTTTCTGTAATTGCCCCCTGCCGTGGTTTGGAAGACGGCCTGCGAGCAAACATTGCCTCGATGTTCCAGCAAAGCTATCCGGCATACGAGATTATTTTCGTGGCCGATCGAGCGGACGATCCAGCCCTGGGTGTAATCAAGGAGCTTCGTCAGCTATGGCGGGACGCGTGGTATCCACTAACGCAGTGTGTAGTAGCCGGCCCGGCTGTTGACAGCGGCCAGAAGGTGCACAACCTGAGGGCCGCCGTTTTGAAAGTTGATCCGCGCAGCGAGGTGCTTGTTTTTGTCGACACAGATGCCCGGCCGAGTTCTGGCTGGTTGAGGTCGCTGGTTGCGCCCCTAATCGACAAGCGGCTTGGTGCGTCCACGGGTTATCGGTGGTTTATTCCTTTGAACGGCGGTCTTGCTTCGCATCTGCGTTCGGTTTGGAATGGTTCAATTGCTTCTGCCTTAGGTGAGCGCGGCGATAAAAACTTTTGTTGGGGCGGATCGACTGCGATTCGAAGATCGACGTTCGATGAGTTGGGAATAAGAGAGCGTTGGCGCGGCAGTGTCTCCGACGATTTCACCTTGACTCAAGTGCTCCAGGAAGCGAGGCTGCCGATTCTGTTCGTACCCGCTTGCTTTGTCGCATCTTTTGACCAATGCACGCTGAGGGAACTACTTGAATTCACAAATCGTCAGCTAAAGATTACTCGAGTTTACGCCCCACACTTGTGGAAGCCGGTTTTGATAGGCAGCCTACTGTTTTGCGCGGTATTTTTTGGTGGCTTGGCAATCGTGATCGTTCGTGGCATTCCAGGATTGCCTTACATCCTGCCGCTGGTCATGGTTCTTCTCATCTACGCGCTGGGGGCAGCCAAGGCTTACATCCGTTTGCGAGCAGTTTCTATTGCTCTCGGGGATTATCACCTTCAACTATCAAAGACCTTGCCGGCGCACCTGCTTCTGTGGCCTATAGCCTCCGCGCTTTTCCTGGTTAATGCTGTCGCTGCCTGGTTTTCGCAGCGGATTAATTGGCGTGGGATAACCTACGATTTGAAATCACCTACCGAAGCTGTCATCATCTCGCGGGTTAGATAAGACATTCATGTCGTCCTACAGTTGAGGAAGCCAAGTTGCCGAGAGAAGATTAATCTTCTTTTCGGTCTACTTTCCTAAAAAAGCGATAGACAGGCAGCAATAGCCTACATATGCCAAACAAGGCCCTACAACTGGTTCAGCTCCTCCGCTCCACGAATCGTGAAAAGCATCTCGGCACTGTGATTCTGTTTGTCACATCGCGCTGTAACGCTTTTTGCAAGACTTGTTTCTATCATGAAGAGCTGAACCAACCCGGCGATATGACCTTCGCGCAGATCGAAAAAGTCTCGCGGACGATGCCGGCCATAACTGACCTCTGGCTCTCAGGCGGCGAGCCAACTCTTCGTCGCGACGTTTCTGAGATCATCGATACATTTGTAAAGAACAATGGAGTCGATCGGGTCATCATCCCTACAAACGCACTAATCAAAAGTCGCGTTTATGAAATTGTTGACAAGGCGTTGGGCTCCCATCCTCAGCTTCATCTCTATCTCAACATCGCACTCGACGGCTACGGTGAAACTCACGACCGGATTAGAGGCGTGCCCGGGAATTGGGGAAAGGCGCTGGACTGCATCAGCGCGCTTTATCCGTTGAAGGAGAAGTTCACCGATCGCTTTCGTCTTAACGTCAATACAGTTGTCTGTGCCGACAACTACACCGAGATAGAGAAGCTTGGCGAGTTCATGTGGAAAGAGTTCCAGCTCGATGGCCAGTATTTCAACATTGTTAGGGGCGAGACATTAGTGGGCGATGAGATAAAGCAAGTGCCGGCTGCGGTGCTTCCCGGGATGTATGAATATGTTTCGAAGCTGACAAAACGTTACGGCGATCGCATGTTCCGGGACGACGATGCGAGTAAGCGCTTCGTCAAAAACGTGGCATACGTCGGAGCGATTACTACTCACTATCGCACTCAACACGCAAACTTCGGAGGCTCGACAGCCTGGCCCTTCCCGTGCACCGCTGGCGAAACCACGGCCGTCATCGATTACAACGGTGATGTACGCGCCTGCGAGTTGCGTGAGAAGTTTGCCACGCTCCCGGATTACGATTACGACTTTGGCGCGCTTTGGACCGCGCAGGGAAGAGCGGCTGAACTGAATGCGATCGATGGCGGTAAGGTCTGTTGGTGCACGCATGTGTGCTTCATACACGACTCCATGCGTCACTCGCGGCGGGCGATGCTGTATGAGTTGCCAAAGAACTATCTCACGCGGGAGTCGTGGTAGACTGCGCGGCAGGAGGTTGGGATGTCCCGCCAAATCAAGTCTTATATCACTCCCGAAGAGTATCTTGCCCTTGAGCGGAAAGCCGATTACAGGAGCGAATACCTGCACGGCGAAATCTTTGCGATGACCGGTGCCAGCCGCGAGCACAATATCATCGCGACAAATATCGTCATATCTCTCGGCAATCAATTAAAGGGAAGACCCTGCGAACTCTATGTTAATGAAATGCGCGTGAAGGTAGACGCCGTGGGTTTGTATACCTATCCGGATGTGGCGGTTGTTTGTGGAGAACCAGAGCTTGAGGACAAATACGTTGATACGCTGCTCAATCCCACAGTTCTCATTGAGATTCTTTCCAAGTCTACTGAACGATATGATCGGATAGCAAAATCAGACTATTACCGAAGGCTTCCTTCGTTAGCCGAATATCTCTTAGTTGCTCAGGAGCAATACCGAGTTGAACAGTACAATCGACAGTCCGATGGGCACTGGCTTCTGACTGAAACCCAATCCCTTGAAGGCGTGGTCGATCTTCAATCGATCAACTGCTCGTTAGCCTTACGCGACGTCTACGACAAGGTTTCGCCGCTCTGAGTAGTTCTTCTTGCGTACTGCCGGCGACCATTAAAAATGTCTCGCGAACGCGACCAACAAGAAGCAAATCGCAAGAGCGGAATGGCCTACGCCGCCGCCTTGGCGCTCTTCGCCTCGGTTGCTTCATTTTGTGGTTTGGGTTGGTTAGCGGATCGTTGGTGGGGAACTGCGCCGTGGTTGTTGGCCGCGGGTCTGGTGCTGGGCTCCGTTGCTGGTTTTTATCAATTCATACGGTTGACTTCAAAACTTTAGCAGCAAAATCCGAAGGGCCTCTCGAATTCCCCAACGGGGTCACCAACTTTGAGGATCTTTCGCCGGAGCAGTTAGCAACACGATCCACGAAATACACGAAAGGTCACGAAAAGTTAGTGTTGTTTAGTGTGTTTTAGTGGACGGTCTCTTATTTTCCTAAATAAGGCCCGTAGCCACTTCGAAGAGCGACTCGACAATGGGCCGATTTCCTGTGTAAAATCCCCAGCTTTGCCAATGAAACAAACCCAGGACAATTCAGGCGGAAGTATGTTTTCGAAAGTCCGCAATAGCAGTATTGATGGGCGAATCTTTCGTTCAATGGCTTTAGCCACCGCCGTCGTGGTCATCGCGAGCTTGCCTTTTGCGCAGTGGCGTACAACAACGGGATTGCTGTTGGGGGGTCTTCTAGCTTTACTTAACCATCACTGGCTAAGTGGGTCAACGGCAGCGGCGTTTAATGTACTGGCGCATGGGGCCAAGCCGCGGCTCAAACTTGCGCAATACATTCTCAGATACCTGGTCATTGCCACTGTAGTCTTCGTCGCATACAAGTTGAACGTGGTGTCGCTGACGGCCACTCTCGTAGGCTTATCGAGTTTTGTTGTCGCGTTGTTTGGGGAAGCTCTTCGAGAATTTTATTTTGCATTTATTCACCGAGAGGAAATCAGTTAATGTTCTGGTTGCTGGAAACTGCAAAAGCCGCTGAGCACGGGGAGAAGGCTCAAAGCGCACATCACACGCCAGTTATCGTCGAATTAGTAAATCACTACTTTGGGCAAGCGGCTTACGACTTCGAAATGAAGTATACCTACCCCTTGTGGAAGTCGTTTTTCGCCAAGTTTGGCACCACGCCAGAAACAGTCTTTGGTCCCTACACTCCAGAGACTGCGATCCCCTGGTACACGGTGATGTTCGTGGTCGCCTGCATTCTGGCCGTCACGATCATCTGGATTCTGAAAGGAAAGCTTTCTGAAGAAGAGCCGGGCTACGGACAACAGACGCTGGAGCTTGGTGTGCTCGCGATTCGCGGGATGATTGAAGACATCATTGGTCCACAGGGGTTGAAATACTTTCCCGTTGTCCTGACCTTTGCGGTACTTATTCTTGTTTCAAATCTCATGGGGTTGTTTCCGCTGTTTATGTCACCAACCGCGGCAACAAGCGTAACCTTTGCGCTGGGGATTAGCTCATTTCTTTACTACAACTATGTGGGCATAAAGGAAAATGGCGTGTTACAGCATTTGAAGCATCTGGCCGGACCTGTCTGGTGGATCGCGCCGCTAATTTTCCCGATCGAGCTGATCAGCAATTTCATTCGGCCTTTTTCCCTGGGCATACGTCTGTTCGGAAATATGTTTGCTGACGAGCAAGTATCCTCGACCGTCGCGACGCTATTTCCTCCGGTTACCTACTGGATAATGCCTATATTTCTTATGCCCCTGGGTGTGTTTGTGGCATTTATCCAGACCTTTGTTTTTGTGCTTCTTTCACAGCTTTATTTGAGCGAAGTGTCACATGGATCTCATGAGGATCACGCCGAGGATGCCGAAAACGCTCAATCAACTGACCACGGCAATGCGCACGCTGAGGATGCCGCGCTGGCCGCTTGATTCATAAAAGCGCGGGTCGAGCGGTGCGGGCAGATGCGCTTGTACACGTTGGCACGCAGGTATTAGCGGGATGCAGCTTACTGAAACCCAAAGCGTAACTGGCAACTAATACAGACTGGTTCGAAGTTATAGTGTCTGTCTCGCAGGAGCGCCGTTGTAAGAGGGGCGGTGGATACCGGACGCAGGCGAAATCATAAGCGCTCAGTTATTGCTTGTTAGTTCTGTGCGTAATGCATCCCTTTCTGAGGCCCCGGGCCTCAGCAGGAGAAACTTAACATGAGAAAACTCAATTTGCTTTTTATGGTAGTTGTCGGCGTGCTAATGAGCGCGATCACTGTGTTTGCGCAGCCGGAAGCTGCCGCTGTCGATCACAATGCCGGTTATAAAGCCATCGCCGCGGGCGTGGGATTTGCCATTGCGGTGGTAGGTGGGGCGCTTGGTCAATCGCGCATCGGAGCAGCGGCTTGCGAAGGTGCGGCGCGCAATCCGGGTGCGGCGGCAAAAATTCAAACCATGATGATCCTTGGCCTGGCGTTGATCGAATCACTGGTTCTTTTCGCTCTGCTGGTGGTCTTTACCCAAGTCTGGAAATAGATAGTCTTTCGCAGAATTGATGCGAGCGTAGTTTACGACTACGCTCGCATCTTCTTTTCTGGTCGCATCTTTGCCGCCATCTAACCTCTGTGATACGCTGGCTATATTCTCCCAGGAAAAGAAACTCCCCCGAATAAAGTGTGCAGGCATTCTTGTCAGTAGGCTTATTGAAGATAAATGACAGGCAGGGTGCCTGTCCTGAATAAGTTAGCGAGGGCGATTAACAGCCGATGAAAGCTTGTCCGAAGTGCGGAGCAGAATATCCGGATACAACCACGTTGTGTCCTTCCGACGGCGTTGCCCTTGAGAAAACGGATGATTCGTTACTCGGTCAAATTCTCGCGGAAAAATATCGCATTGATGAGCGCCTCAGCGAGGGTGGCATGGGAACCGTATACCGTGGCACTCATGTGCTCATGGACAAAACGGTCGCCGTCAAAGTGTTGCGTCCCTCGCTGGCGGCGGACGAAAAGATCGTAGCGCGTTTTTCCAGAGAAGCGCGCGCCGCTTCACGAATATCCCATCCACATGCCCTGAGTGTTACCGATTTCGGTGAGTCGGAAAACGGAGTCGTGTTTCTCGTGATGGAGTACCTGAGCGGAAAGACGCTAAAGGAACTTATTCGAGAAGAAGGTCCAATGGCCTTGCCACGCGCGGTTGAACTCATCCGGCAGGTAGGCGGGGCGCTCGACGCAGCTCACGCAGAGGGCGTGGTTCATCGAGATCTGAAGAGCGACAATATCATGTTGCTCGGCAACACCGGCCTTGACTACGCAAAGGTGCTGGATTTTGGCATCGCAAAAATCAAGGAACGCGACGGAGAGTATGATCCAGGGCTGACTGCTCCCGATCTCGTAATTGGCACGCCGCAATATATGTCTCCCGAACAGTGTTCTCAAGCGCCGGACATTGACGCGCGTTCCGATATCTACTCGCTCGGCGTAATCCTCTACGAAATGCTTGTGGGACATGTGCCCTTCACAGGCCCATCCCCCACGGCAATCATGATGAAACATCTACAGCAGCCCGCGCCGTCGATCCTGGATGAGCGGAGCGATGTGCCGGAGGCTGTTGGCATCGTAGTCTCTCGTGCGATGGAGAAGCGGCCGGAGAATCGTTACAAGACTGTGGGGGAGTTGGTTGAGGACTTTACGATTGCAGCGGGAATGGAAGCTACTGCGTCTGGGCAACATACTCGGGTCGTAGTGCCGACAAAAACGGTTTCCCGGGAATTAGATGATGAACGCGACGAAGAAACTTTGGTGCGGCGCAGGCTGACGACGCCGATGGCGAAACCGCCTCAGCCTGTCCCGCTGCCGCCACCGTCGGCTGGCATTAATCCGTGGAAGATCTTGATTCCATCGATGGTGGGACTGCTGGTGATCTTTGGGGCGATTTACGCATTGACGCGCAGTCCAACCACCGCAACAGACACGCCTCCGACTTCGTTGGCTGCCGATCCAAACGGCCAACCGGTCGAGGCTGGGAGCCCGGCCACCGGCCAGCCCGAAGCGGGGATTCCCTCTGGGGGCGCCATTAGTCCAAGCGAAAGGCCCAGCCCCAGTCCTGAGTCTTCGCCCGTACCTTCGCCCACGGAAGATCCAAACAAGGTAGGGGACGTGAACACCAACTCTAACGACAACGCCAACCAGAATTCCAATCGGAAGGCGCCAGTGGTGCCAGCTCCTTCACCCAGGGTAGAGGTTGAGCAAACTCCACCACCTTCGTCAACGCCGACCAGGCCGCCTTTGCCGAAACCAACGCTGGCGACGCCGAGCGTTTCGCCTCCCGCCAGTGCGCCATAGATTGTCTTGAACTCAATCCGACCGCCCCGCTGATTTGAAGATGGCCTTTCGAATCAGATCGACCAGCCGGTCTTCCTCGTCAATCGAAATCCCAATCTCCAGGACGGAGCAGGGAATCCCCAGGTTAAAGGATTCGAGCTTGGTCGCGTCTTTTGCTGTGGTTAGAAGGCTCTTCGCCCCTTTGGCTCTGGCCTCTCCCACCAAAGCATCGAGGTCCGATTGTTTGTACCTGTGATGATCCGGGAAGATTCGGGTGAATTTCAGTTGATATCCTTCGCGACGCAGATGATTGAAGAATGAATCCGGATTTCCCACGCCGCAAAACGCGCCGATTGGTTGAGAGAGAAGGGTTGCCGTGTCTATTGGTTCGCTGTCGACTCTGCGAAATCCCGAGGTCAGCATGCGCGATGACAAAACGGGCACGTTGCCGGCGATTCGTCGGATAGTATCCTTTATCGAACCAATCTGCTCGACGTGTTCAGTCCTCGTAATAACCACGCAATCAGCCCGCGACAACCCGCCTATGGGTTCTCGCAATCTGCCGCGCGGAAGCAAGCCGCCGCCGTCGTCCCACGGATTGGTCGCATCAATGGTTACTATGTCGAGATCGCGGAAAAGGCGTAGATGCTGAAAGGCATCATCGAGCACAAAGACTTCCGATTGGAGTTTCTCGATGGCCCACTCGCCTGCGGCCACTCGATCAGGATTGCTAATTACGGCAGCGACGCCCAACAGACTACGGGCGAGCAAAAAAGGTTCATCACCGGCTTGCAGCTCGCTCGCACGAAGTTCAATACCGTTGGAAACTACAACCTGCGTTTTCGGCTCGGCTCTGCCGTAACCCCTTGTCAGCACACACAACCTTTTGCCTTCCCGCCAACCCTCGTGCGCAACGGCATCAATCGTTCGGCACACCCACTCCACCAGCGGTGTCTTGCCTGTTCCACCCGTTGTTAAGTTGCCAATGCTGACAACCGGCGCCGCAAGTTTTGAAACTGAGAACAGACCGCGCCGGTAAGCTGCCAGGCGTGCCCGCGTAACGGCACTGTAGATTGTGGTAAGAGGTACCAGAATCAATGAGGCAGCCGGATTCATGAGGTGGGTGCGCTCTGAATGCTAAGAGGGGCGACGTGGTCCACACGGTTTGCGGAGTTGGAAAGGATTGAGCTTAGCAAATCGATGGTGCGGTCGGTTGCGCCTCGGTTTTGTGCGACAAGGCTTCTTGCGCGTGCCCCGAGTTGTTGTCTCCGGACAGGGTCAGCCAGTAATTCCGAGATCAAGTTTCCCAGTTCAATGATTGCTGCTGAATCAGACATAGGGTGTATCTGGATAATAGCCCCCGCATCAACAAAGGTTTCCACGACTAGTTGAAAATTGTACGTGTGTGGGCCGGTAATTACGACGGCCCCGACCGCTGCCGGCTCAAGGATGTTGTGTCCCCCCGTTTTAGCGATGCTTCCGCCAACGAAGACAATTGATGCAAGCGAATACGCGGATTGTAATTCCCCAATGCTGTCAAGCAGAACAACTTCAGCGTGGGCATCGCTCGGATCTTTGCCAGCAGTTCTGCGGGTCCAGCGGAGTCCCGAAGCTCTAAGCAAATCAGCAACTTCCGAAAAACGCTCCGGATGCCGTGGCGCAATCATCAAACGGGGTTTGGATTCGGACCTCGAGATTAATTGTCTCAGAGTGTTGATAATGATTACTTCTTCCGGCGCATGTGTGCTTGCGGCAAGGATCAAGTGAGCATCGTCGGTTAGTTTGAACCTCTCGCGAAACTCCGCGGACAACGAATCATTTACTGGGGCGGTCCCCGCATCGAATTTCATGTTGCCGGACACTAATGTTTTATCCGCGTCCATACCCAGCCTTCCAAGCCGCAAGGCGTCGGACTCTGTTTGCATAATCGCTAGACTTATCCCGCTTAGGACACGCGCCATGAAACTCTCAATCCATCGGTAACGCCGAAATGATCGCTCCGAAAGCCGGCCATTTACTATTGCAACTGGAATCTGTTGAGCTTTGCATTCGCGCAGGAAGCCCGGCCATAGTTCTGTTTCCAATAACAGGACCATAGCGGGGTTGATGGCTTTAATCGTCTTGCGGGCAACCTGGCGCCAGTCAAAGGGGAAGTAAAAGACCTTTTCGACGTCGTGCTTGAATATTTTCCGGGCAAGATTTTGACCCGTTAATGTGATGGTGGAGATTACTATCGAGTAGTTCGGAAATCGCTGTTGTAGACCTTGCACCAATGGCCGCGCAGCCTGTGTTTCGCCGACCGAGACACAATGAATCCAAATAACGGGTCGGCCGTTGTTCTCGATTGGTGACAGCTGGCCTAGTCGTTCGCGAAATCCTGCGACGTACTTCCCGTGGCGAAATGCGTCGAATAGAAAGCGTGGCAGGAAGATCAGAAAGGCGAGGCCAAGGAGGAGGCTGTAGATGAAGTACATGAGCGATTGTAGAACAGGCATTCTTGCCTGTCTTCAACTGACAGACAGGAGTGTCTGTCCGACCCAATCTGCCAGAATGTCTACTTGTCTTCCACTCAACCTTTTGAATTTTAGTTCAACTCTGGAACAAACAGGAGTGTCTGTCCAACATCTGGCTTACTTAGCTCGTTCGATGTAGCGGCCTTCGCTGGGATCAACACGAATGCGGTCGCCTTCATTAACAAACGGAGGAACAGTCACAGTTACCCCATTTTCGAGTGTGGCCGGCTTGTTTACGTTCGAAACAGTCGCACCTTTCATCGTCGGCTCCGTGCGCGTAACGGTTAATTCCATCGAAGGGGGCAAGTCAATACCGATCGGCGCCCCTTCGTAAAACTCGGCCTGCAGCTTCAGCCCCGGCGTCAACCATGGCGCCGCGTCACCCAACTCTTCTTCACTGAGGGCCACCTGCTCGTAGTTTTCCGTATTCATGAAGTGATGATGTGACCCGTCGGAATACATATACTCCATCTCGTGCTGCTCCAGACTTGCCCGTTCCACTGTATCAGCCGAACGAAACCGATGTTCAAAAGATGAGCCGGTTTTGATGTTCCTGAGCTTCGCCTGCACCATTGCGCGCAAATTGCCGGGGGTGTGGTGGCGAAACTCCATCACCTTGCACAGCTCGCCATTGAAAAGAATCACCATTCCGCGGCGAATTTGAGTTGCTGAGATGGCCATAGACTTATTTGACTCTCCGTTTAAGGCGTCTGTGATAAAAACCGCGAGTTGCTACTGGCGAGCTTTGGGGCCTGTTTACGAAACGCGTAGTCTAGCGAGGCGTAAGGGGCTTTGTCCAGCGGGACACTGGGTGGTGCTCCGCTAGGCTTTTGGTAACTCAGATTGGAGCGAATCCACGAAATCGTAATACTTGCGATGTTCTTTTGATTTCTCGATCCTGAATACAGCAAGTTGTTTGCCTGAATCATCCGGCGCGTGGCGAAGTAAAGTAGCGGAAAGCCTAACGTATCCAACCGGGAGACCTAAGGTAAGTTCTACCTGCGTTCCAAGACTCGAAGCGGTCACACCGTAAGTTTCATGTGAGGGAAGCACAACCGCGACAGCTTCTCGATTCAAGTCTTTTACGTAGCCCAAAACTGCATGTTGGCGCCGATCCTCATCACTTAAGCGCGGTAAGAAACTACAAGTAGCCCAAACTTTGAAACGCGGCGCGAAACGGCGATCCTCGTTGAAGCGGACAGTCATTGGGGGAGACTCCGTGGGTCGGTCCGTAAGCTAACGAGGGCCTTATATCATTTAATGCTCAGAAACGTAAACGGCGAGTGTCGTTAGCACATGATATGTCCGATCGAATTAACACATGAAGTGTCCGATCTGAGCGGAGGAGGTCAGAGCACATGACAGGATGCTGTTATGAAGCAAATGACACCATCCGCGGTGGAGCGGG
>JBPCKD010000041.1:0-5003 GCA_051004635.1 Pyrinomonadaceae bacterium | reverse complement strand
TGAGGGCGTGCGCATGCTGCTTGCCGAAAGAGAGTGCGCTGCAGCCGCTTGAGTTGTTTCCGCCCATCGGCGCGTCGCACATGAATGGGACGGAAAACCGTGGCCCGCTTGACACACTAGTCAGCGGACGTATAATTTCTTTCCGCTTACGGGCCGTTAGCTCAGTTGGTAGAGCAGCTGACTCTTAATCAGCGGGTCGGAGGTTCGAGCCCTCCACGGCTCACCATTATAAGTAGTTAGATCGCAAAGAGTTACGGGCAGCCAGTGAGTAGCTGCCCGTTGTTATGCCTGGAGTTAGTGTGCCAGTAGTGTGCCAAACTATCCGGCGAGTGCTCTTTCCAGGTCTTCGGAGGCGGTGTGCTGCATCGATGGGATAGTGTGTGAGTAGACGTTCAACGTGAGGCTGACGGAGGCGTGTCCTAACTTCTCGGAAACGACTTTTGGGTTAGTGCCAGCCGCCAACAGTAGCGATGCTGTGGTGTGTCTCAAGTCATACCATCTGACGCTCGCGGGAAGCCCGGCCTTCGCTAGCATTGGTTTGAGGTGGCGCCCGATTACGTTCCGGGGTTGCAGCGGAGTGCCAATCGTGGTCGCAAAGACCAGATCGCTGTCTGAGTAGGCACTCCCGAGCGCCAGGCGCTCTTCATGCTGGCGAATGCGATGTTTAGTTAGTGCTTGCCGGGCCGATGCGGGCAGGACAATGCAGCGATTACTTGAAGCGGTCTTCGGTGGTCCGATCTCATAGCCACCGCCCTTCCGGTTCCACGTAAGCCCACGCTGAATGGAGACAAGGCCCGTGGCCAGGTCAACGTCCGCCCATCCGAGCGCCAACAGTTCTGAGGGCCGCATACCGCTGTGAATGGCCACAACGAAGAGCGCATGCAAGCGATCATCGGCGGCTGCCTCCAGGAACTTGTTAACCTCATCTTTCAACAGGGACCGGGGCTTGGACTTCACAAGCTTCGGTAGTTTGACTTTGCTGCAGGGGTTGGCATCCAGGCACTCTGCTTCCTTCAATGCTTTCGATAGCACGACGTGAGCGTAACGGACCGTGCGAGGTGACAACCCCCTGTCTATCAGCGCCTTGTAGAGCCGCCTGACGTCTGTGCTGCGAATATCTGTGAGGCGCAATAAGCCGATAACTGGCCTGACGTAGGTTTCGAGCAAGCTAGTGTAGTCCGCCAGGGTGCGCTTGCCTATTTCGAGCTGGCCGGCAAGCCATTCATCGAGGTAGTCATCCAGGAATTGCTTACCATCCCCATCCGACTTGCCTTCCAACAACTTACGCAGGCGGCTGTCAGCGTCTTTGCTTGAGCCGAGGAAGGTTTCGCTACGGTAGCGCCGCTTGCCTTGAGCGTCGCGGCCAATGAAGGTCCTAAGGGACCACTTGCGCTTGCCCCGGCGTATCTTCTGGCCTGGATCTCTTGGCTTTATGATTTTCTTGTCCGTGGTATTCTCTGCCATATCTTCAATCCTTTCTACGGAGGTTGGGGGTTAGGGTCAGTGAGCGTTACACGCGCTTATCTGGCCCGCTTCTTTTTGCGGCGCTCTTCTCGAACTAATAAGTCGCCCGGCTGGCATCCTAACGTCGCACAAATAAGATCCAACGACTCAAGATCGAGTCTCCGCATCTTTCCCTTTGCCATTGCCGCCAGAGTGCCCCAGCGAATTCCCGTCTCCTGTGACAGCCAATAGAGAGTTCGCCCATCGAGCAGCCCTTCGAGTTCGATTTTGATCATAGCCACATTATACGCCTGTTGGCTATAGACTTCAACTGGTTATTGTTGTATTATGCCTGAGTACTTCTAAGTGCCGATGAATACTTACCACAGCGCGGAACAACATTTGGCGTGGGTGCGGAATGAATTTCTTGACGCGGTGTCGGAGCATGCGCCGCAGGTACTTCATGGCCTTCACGACGAACCGTTCGCCTGTTACCGGGAGAGGCCGGTACCGTGGTTAGAGTTTGTCTGCCGTTCGGAAAAGTCTGAAACGTTGCGAGAGAGCCTTGACGCCTGGGCTACGCACTGGCAATTACAGGCTGATTGGTGTTTTGAGGCAGCCATTTGGACGCTACACTATTGGAACTGCTGCACAGAGAAGCCGTTCGAGTTGGCTTTTCAGTCTCTCGGGTGGAGTACTAATTACCCACACCTTGAACCGCCGGTTTACCGGCCTGAGTTTGGTCGGGAAGCCTACTCAAAAGCCGTCGAAGAGTATGTCGCCGCTATCGACGCGCTGCGCCCACCGATAACAACCCAAGAGAAACGAAAACTTGACGTGCACCTTGAATGGGCCGTTCAGCATCGCGTGCTGGGCAAATCATACTCCCAACTTAGCAGAGAGGCCGGGGTCAAAAAGGAAAACGTCTCTCGTCGCGTTCGCGAAGTCCTCACACTGATAGTCCTACCTTAAAGGGGTTGCTTTAGCCAGCCTCAAAATAAATTTTCTAAAGCAACTATGCGGGGGCTTCTGCGTGTGGGAGACTCCGAGTGTCTTTGAAAACGCTGGAGGTTATTTCAATGCCAATGCTTATGCTTACGGTACCAGAGTGGTCGAAAGATCTTAAGGTTAGGCCGTCTCGGGGTTACGAACTTGCGCGGCAACTTCCACCAGGTGTGCGGATTGAGTTGGGGCGGCAACTGCGAATCAATCAGGACGCCTTCGAGGAGTGGGTTCAGGGTGGTGGGAGCTTCGAGCCTAGAACATACCGCAAGACCTCACCTGAAAAAGTCGCTTAGGTTATTTTTGCGATGACCGATAAAACTCACACAGCCTCTGATTCCGCCAAGACAAGTTACTTCTTGGAGCGGTTCCCGCTGGAACGTCGCAGTTCTATTGCCAACCGATTCTTTAAGGCGGCCCGGGAGGGCGGCGCGACCACAATCGATCTTGTTATTCAACAAGTGAAGGCCGATGCGATCTCGCGGATGTTATTTGCAGATCGTCAGAGTTGGAATTTGGAGCGCGAGTTCTTGACGTTGCTCGAAGGCGAAGAGGTTCGAGTATATGTCCGCGAGGTTCTTGGTCGCGAAGCCTTACCGCCAGGTGTAAAGCTACAACTAAAAGCAGAACGAAGCGAACAATTCCGGCGCGAGTACATGAAAGCTCAGGAGCCGACCGAGCGACAGGTTCGCTTTTTGAAAACGCTTGGATGTCAGACCGTTCCCTTAAACCGTTTACAGGCGAGCGAGTTGATTGAGGCACACAAGGGATGAAGTTTGCCGATCCTAAATGCCGACCCACGGTCGAGCCTCCGCGATTTGAGAATATCCCGACGGATCTTCGACGTCTTGATCAGTGGGTCATCTGGCGTTTTGAGTGGCGTGAAAAAGAGTGGGCCAAGGTTCCAATCGATCCTCATACGGGTCGCCGGGCTTCGTCAACTAACAGTAAGACGTGGGGATCGTTTGATGCTGCACGAGAGCAATTTGAGATCGGAAAGGACGTTTACGACGGCATCGGTTTTGTGTTTTCGGAGAATGATTCTTTCACCGGAGTAGATTTCGACAACTGCATGGAAGGTGACCGTATTAGTGATTCTGCCCGCGAGTGGGTTAAGCGTTTTGATTCCTATTGTGAGAGGTCAGTTTCGGGAACCGGACTGCATGTTATCTGCAAAGGGATGGTTGGCAAGGGAATGAAAGTTGGCGACTTCGAGGTCTACTCGACCGCTCGCTACTTTACATTCAGCGGGAACGTAGGGAAGCGCAAGGTGATTGAAGCCCGCCAGAACGTGGTTGACGATTTCAAGAAGTTCCTACGACCGAAAGAATCCAAAACGATCGCGCGCGTCGCTTTTCAACCAACTGGTGGTTGTCCCTTAATTCACGAGCGGCTAGAGAAAGCATTCCACTCGCAAAATGGACATAAGATTCGGGCTCTGCACGATGGCAGCGTCAACGGCTATAGGTCGAACAGCGAAGCCGATCTTGCGTACCTAAGCCTGGCAGCGTTTTACAGTAGCAATGATCCGTCAGTCCTGGACGAGATGTATCGCAGCTCGAAGTTAATGCGCGCCAAGTGGGAGCGCGAAGATTATCGCAGCGAGACAATCTCGAAGGCCCTTTCGGGTTGCAGCGAATTTTACGATTTCACGAAAAACGGTAACGGCAACGCTCCAAAAGTTGAGCCTACTTCTACTTCCGAAAAGAGCGCCGACGCCGAAGAGCGCACCACAGACTTGGGAAATGCTCGCCGTCTGGTTCGGTTACATCGAAACGACATTCGCTACTGCCACGACTTCCGCAAGTGGTTGGTCTATGACAAGGGTCGCTGGCGATTGGATTCCACCGGCGAAGCTGTCAGGCGGGCCAAAGCAACGGTGCAGTCAATCTACAAGGACGTGTCTGACGCGCTGGATGATCAGCGCAAGCAGCTAGCCTCGTGGGCCATTCGCAGTGAATCGGAGGGGCGGATTCAGGCAATGCTTTCGTTAGCCGAGAGCGAGCCAGGCATTCCGATAGAAGCACAGCAGCTAGACGTTAATCCGATGCTCTTGAATTGTCGGAACGGCACGATTGATTTATGCAGCGGCGCACTGCTCAAGCACGAGCGCGACAATTACATCACGAAGATAATTCCCGTTGATTACGATCCGGCTGCCGTGTGTCCGAGATGGAAGGAATTTCTAGATCGCATCATGGCGGGTAACGCTGACCTGATCGGATTCTTACAGCGCGCGGCCGGTTACTCATTGACAGGTGATGTATCCGAGCGCGTGCTGTTCATCTTGTACGGGGTTGGAGCGAACGGCAAAAGTGTATTCGATGAAACCGTCGCGGCTCTGTTAGGCGATTTTGCGATGCGCACACCTACAAGCACGCTGATGAGCAAACAAAACTCTTCCATCCCGAACGATGTCGCCAGACTCAAGGGCGCTCGATTTGTTCACGCGTGTGAAAGCGAAGAGGGCAAGCGCCTTGCGGAAAGCGAAATCAAAGATCTCACTGGCGGCGACACGGTTTCAGCGCGTTACATGCGAGCTGAGTGGTTCGACTTCA
>JBPCKD010000040.1:0-31327 GCA_051004635.1 Pyrinomonadaceae bacterium | reverse complement strand
CGAGTTTGAAAGTTCGCTTGCACCACAAATATTTTCTTAACTTTTTGTGCCATTTCAGGGGCGCACTACACCCCTTCCCACCCCAAACACGGAAGTTAAGGCAGCTTCCACCGCAGCGGCGCCGCGCCGCCGGGGAGCCCGGGCTGGAGCCGATGGTACTGCGCGCGTAACTGCGTGGGGAGAGTAGGAAAACGAAAGCCCACGAGAGCATTGAGTTCCCATGGGCTTTTTTATCACTCACAGCCTCATGCGGACCCTTCGCGTTCCTGATTGCCATCGTGTTAGTTTACCGAATTGGGTCGTCAAAAACCGATGCGATCGCCGAGCTGCGTTTCGCGGTTTTCCGCGGCAGCAGCGTCTATTTCGTTCGCCATGGATTTTCGGCCGGCTGCTGTTTACCGATTACGAATGACGAACGAGGAATAGGCAGCACGTACCAATCGGATAATGTAATGAAACCATGAAGAAAGCACTGATAGTAGTGATCGCCGGGATAGGCCTCGTAGCCTCGCTCGTCTTGTCGTTCCGGAACGAAGGCGCCGTTGCCACTTCAGCCGCCCGACCGTGGCCGGGTGGGATGGGGACGCTTGAAACGGTCGACAATCGGTGGCCGCCGCTCAAGGACAAGGCCAACGACGCCTCGGTGAAGCTGAAGTCGCTCGCTAACGCGTTGCCGAAGAACGAAGCTGTCGACGATTTTGTGGCGCGCGAGATCACGCGCGGCGACATCACCATTGGCGAACCGCCGGCGCTCCCCGACGTGTCAGCGATCCGCGAGCTGCTGCTGCGCGAGCCGATCATCTGGGAGCGCCACGATGAAATCGGTGACCCGGAAGCTATTGCGATGCGCGCGATGCAAATGACGGTGGCGAGGGCCTTGTTGCGAGCGCGCTGGCGAAAGCGCGCGCTAACGCTCCGGCGGCATGGGACGACCTGCACGCCGTTTGGAAGCTCGCCCACACGTTGGACGCACATCCGCAGATGATGGCCCAAACAGCCGCCTTGTCGATGGCGCGGATGATCAACGCGGTCGCCTGGAAAATGCCGTTGCCTGCGCCCGCGTGGCTCGACGAGTTGCAGACGCGCGACAACGTGCAGACGCTGCTCGACTCGTTTCAACATCAGTCGGCCTCTTATTGGGAAAGCGGCGCGCAAATGTTTCCGACGAAATGGCTCGCAGCCTCAATCGACCACGATCGCCTGATCGCTGAAGAGTTGTTCAATCTCACTGAGTGCGATGTGAACATGCGTATGAATGAGCTGGGAACTGACCTTTCATCCGTTTGGCGCCGCGCGTTCCGCTACCGCGCCGAGCGAGAGGCGACGACGAACGCCTTGCGCGTGCGCGAGGGGAAGTCGATCGAAACTGGCTCGCGCTGTAGCGACGGTGAGTGGATGTTCGACGGTACTACGCTGCGCTTCAGCCGCGAGATTACGACCGCCGCGCCGGATAGTCCGATGCCGCTGGTGCTGCGGGTCAAGCCGTAGTCAACGAACCGCGATCTCTGGAGTCGATGGTTACTGCAGGGGCAACTGTGTGGGAGAGTGGAAGTCGCCGGAATTATTTAATGAGGCCCGTGAGAACGCTACGCTCTCGCGGGTTTCTCTTTGACAGGACAACCAGCGTTATCGATCTTCGAGCGCAGCCACCTTTGCTTTTAGACTCGTCACACCTTTGAGCAAGGCATCCTAAAATTCAGTTCTGTGCCTGGGCGTTGCAACGCTGGTTGGGTTGGCTATCACTTCCTCGATACTACCAAATTCATTCAGCCAATACCGCAGCGTGATCTGATTGGCGTTATCAATCTCATACGTCCAATCGCCAGCCTTATGGTTCGCGAGGCGATTGCCTGCTGAATGGTGCTTAAATCCTATGCCTTCATCCTCACCAATGCAGGTCAGCAACACCTCGGTTAACTGCTGAAAATCTACTTGAGAAGTCGCGTATTTGCCGCGGATAAGCTCGCCGAAATCCGACCGTTTGTATTCCGGTCTGAGCGAATCCTCGGTATCTGCCTTAATATTCTTCATAAAAAATCTGGGCGCTATGGAGGCCAATGAAGACAAAGCCGATGACATCGCTCAGAAGGTCGTAGGGGACGATGAAAAGCAGAGGCAAGGTTATCGAGAACGCCTGGAAATTCGCGAAGTGATGGGTGATAGGTTAGCCCGCGAGATTGTTTTGGCACCGAAGACTCCATAGCGCAAGCTTGACTCACTCGCTGCCGTTAGCTTCGAACCCTCGCCTGTCATGCAACTAGCCAAGGGTCGCGACTTTTGGCGGCCCTTTGCAGTTGGAAGTTGGGCCTGCGAACGCAATGCGGGCGAGACGCTTGCGGTCCCAGTAATGAGTCGCCCCGTTTAAGCGAGGTTTAAGGCCTCCGCTTATTTCCTGGGTCGCTTGGACTTTAATTCGACGAGAATGACTTCCATTGGCTGGGCGCCGGTGTTTTCAGGCTGATGAGTAACCGCCGGCGTCCACATCGCGTCGCCAGCTTTTCGAGTGACGTCCTGAGTTGTGCCATCCGGAAAGGTAAACTTCCCATTGAGATCAGTCACAAAGATCGCCACCGCGTTCGGATGCCGATGCATGATCGATTTCTCTCCTGGGCCAACCTTGACGCGCAGTACGCGCACTTGGGCGTTTTCAAATTCCACTTTGTAATGATTCGGATCGACTTTCACAGGGTCCTGGGCCATTGCGGCCGTAGCGAAGGTCATGATGAACAGGGCGGAGGTGAATAGTTTAAGCATGTTTGGGAGACTCCTTTAGAAGGGATTCGATGCTGGACGAGCGGTCGTCTTCTATCGCAGAAGTGAGGCAGGAATCAAGTACTCGAAGTTGATGGTGGTCCTAATGTAGGGGCGGCACTCCGTGGCCGCCCCTTCGTAAGAAAGGGGCGCCCACGGAGGAACGCCCCTACAGATTCCTGCTGCCCGACATCGACAGACGCCTCTCACGGTCGGGCTACTGCCCCGTCCGTTACACCAAACTCCAAAGCCACAGCGTCAGAAACAGACCATAGAACAGTGCCAGTGCGACCAGCGCGCAACGTCGCCACATTGGAGGTCTGAGCTCGAGTGGCAGCAGGCGAGTGTTCACGTAGAGCACATGAAGCGAACTGATAATGAAAACGATGCCAGCCATATTCGCGCTGAGCGCGAGCAGCACGATCGGTTGACTTAGGCGCAGCGCCACGATACCCCACAGTGAAACCACAGTGAGGACGCCGTAGTAGACCAAACGAACATCGCCGCCCCGCCAGCCGCGGATGCGTTTGCTCCCGGTCCAGAGGATATCCGTGATCGCGCGGGTCATGCCCTCGAGAATGTCGAGCTGTGTCTTGAATAGTATCCAGACGCCCAGAACTGCAATGACACTGCCAAAGATGGCCCCTTTTTGGGTGGCGACGGCTTGTGCCAGCGCGGCGGCAATTCCTAATCCTCGAATGTCACTGCCCGCTGGAAGGAACGTCACATAGAGCAGCGCAGGCAACATCATTCCAAGAATCGCACCAACGAAATATACGCACCACTGGTCCACGCGCACGATGCGCCACCAGCCTCGCCAGCGGTCGAGTGCCTCTGCCGTAGGTTGAAACGTGCTACCCGAGTGTGCGAGGGCGACCTTCTTACCGCCAACTGCTGCCGGGATGTAACCGACCGCGCTGCTCATCCCGTATCCTTTGTCACGCGCCCAGTTACTTAAGGTCAGATTAACTACCCCGCCACCGCCCGCGTATGCCGCGAACGCGCCGAGCAGGAAGTAATCAGCGCCTCGGGGAACGAGTTGGAACGAGCCGCTGCGCCAATCGAAACCAATGAAGCCGGCGAGGGCAGCGCCCCAGGTGGAGGCGGGAACAAAAAGCAGGGCCAGCGAGCCGAGCCCGCCAAGGACCAACGCGACGAGGATCCAGTTCAGATACTCGAGCGTGCGCTCGATGCGCCGTCCCACCAGAAGGATCGTTCCGCACATCAGGAAGAGCCCTACGCCAATACCATATACCAGGCCGGCATCGGTGGGTGCGGGCAGCCGTTTCGCGAAAAGAAAGAAGACTGCGCCGGCCGCAGCCCCAGCCCATCCTGGCCAGCCCATCTGTAGGAAATAGAGTATTGAATAGAACCACGCCCAGAACGTGGGGTGTGGCCGCGTGCGCATGAAGCCCGTGAAGATGGGCTCGCCGGTCGCCATTGTGTAGCGCATCAACTCGACGTTGAGCAGCGTCTGAAGCAGAGCAGCCACACCGACGATCCAAAGCAGTGAGAGCCCGTACTTCACGAAAGCTGCAGGCCCGAGCAGGAACTCACCGCTTCCTATCGAGGCGCCGAGCACAATCACGCCTGGGCCAATAGCGCTGAACCAGCCGAGACCACGTGGTCTTGGCGCGGGCGGCAACTCCGCAGTTCTCCACGGGTCGAGTCCGGTTCGCGCTTCCGGAGCTGTGGTGATGTTTGTTTCGAGTTCCGAGAAGCGTGTGTTCATAACCTTCCTGGGCGACGCAGAGCTTACAGCCATTCTGACGATCCAGCTATCATTTCATGCCTGAAAAAATCGAAGCATAGCTCGTTTGGACTGAATAATAGCAGATTACCAAACAGGGCCCGCTCAGTGTTAAGCTGAGCGGGCCTGAATTTTTTGCACGGTTTCACGTTAACGCAAAGTGTTAGTGTGCGTTCTCGTTAAGAACCAACCAAAGACAGGCCAGGTTGCGTCCAAATCCGAAGCAAACTTTCACAGCGGGTCCGCAATCCAACAGGTTGTTTTTCTAAAAATCCGATGTCCCTGGAAATCTACTTCCGAGCTTTCTCCTATGCCACTGTCGCCGTCGCGACGCTGACGCTGATGTTGGCGGGCGGGCTTTCGCTCGGACTGGCTGCTTTGTTGTTGCTTTTTATGGCTGCAGCCTGGATGTTCGAAGGGACCAGGTGGCAACTGTCGGAACGCACTGGTCTGGTAGTGGTGCTGCTTTCCATCCCACTGTTTTTTCTGGACTGGCAGTACCAGAAGACCATCGGTGAGTCGGCGGGAAGAGTCGGGGTCAATGCGCTGGCCCATCTCATCGTTTTCCTGGCGGTAGTGAAGCTCTTGCAAGTGAAGAAAGATCGTGATTGGGTTTTTCTTTATCTCATTTCTTTCTTCGAAGTACTTCTGGCGGCGGGCCTCAGTTTCAGCCCGGTGTTTCTGGGAAGCTTGACCATCTACCTGCTTTGTGGCCTTTCCACAATAATCGCGTTTGAAATCCAGAAGTCTAAAAGAGCAACAGCCTCGACCGAGACGCATCTCCTGGTAGCGCCGGATTCGCGTATCTTCAAAAACGCCGCGCGTCGCCGCGGCAAGGGAAACGCGGAGGCCAACCGGTTGCCGTTTGTAGCCCTGGTCTTGCTGTTGCTCATCATTGTTTTGGCCGTGCCCTTGTTTCTGGTCGCTCCGCGCTCCGGGGCAGCGGGGTTGATTCGCAGTGGCGGAGGATTGACGAACTTTATTGGGTTCTCGGAAAACGTCACCTTGGGAGAAATTGGCATTCTCAAGCGCGACAATGCTGTCGTCATGCGTGTCCGCGTGGAAGATCAGCAAATGGGACGTCCGTTCAGGTGGCGTGGGGTGGCTTTGGATGAATTCACTGGCAGCGGTTGGAAAAAATCGGCTGAAGTGCGACGCACGGAAAAAACTTTTGACGGGCCTGGTTTGATTCAGCTTGGGACCATCACGCCTGAAGCGCTGAATCGCCTGACAACCCAGACAGTTTTCCTGGAGCCGATAGAATCGCCGGTCATTTTTGCAGCGTTTCGAGCTGTCGCCATCCAGGGCAACTTTTCGTTTCTACGCGTCGATGCGGAAGATTCAGTCCAGGGCCGCAGGCGTGAATCTGCACGAGTAATGTACAAGGCCCATTCGGATATGACGGAACCGGATCCCGACATGTTGCGAAGCGATGTGCGATCGGACCCGCCGAATTCCGAGCGCTATGAACAACTGCCGGCCAGACTCGATCCGAGAATAGCGGCGCGCGCAAATGCAATAGTCGCAAATGCGCATGCCAGCAATCGCTACGATGAAGCGAAAGCTATCGAATCACAATTGCAACAGGACTATGGGTACAGCTTACAGATGAAAGCGGGCGGCGCCGACCCACTTGCCGATTTTCTGTTCAATGTTAAGACCGGACACTGCGAATACTTTTCGACAGCGATGGCCGTGATGCTAAGGACACGGGGAATTCCATCTCGAGTCGTGAATGGGTTTCTCCCAGGCGAATACAACGACGCGGCCGACGCCTACACGGTCAGGCAAAGCGATGCGCATTCGTGGATTGAAGTCTATTTTCCCGAAACTCGTTCATGGGTCACTTTTGACCCGACGCCGATAGCCGGCAGGACTGAACCGGTGAGCACCGGATTTGCCGCCCAGGCGGGGAAATATGCCGAGGCACTCGAGTTGATCTGGTTTCAATACGTCGTTGGTTATGACAAGCAAGAGCAGCGCTCGCTGGCTGCTTCTGTGCAAGGTCGCCTGGCTGACTATCGCCGTTCCCTCGCTCTGCTGGCTTCGTCGATTGGGAAGACGATCTCTTCGGAGTCGAGAGTTGTTGGCTACGTTGGGCTTGGATTCCTAGGTGCTTTTCTGCTCGTGGTTGTCGCGAAACGTGTGCGACGTTTCGGTTGGCGGCGAGGTTTGAGTATTCGACCGGCTCAAACCATTGCGCCCGCTTCAACAGTCCTTTTTTATGAGCGGTTAACCGAGTTGCTGGCGCGTCGTGGGGTGGAGCGGGACTCTCATCTAACCCCGCTCGAGTTTGCAGGCAGTCTGGACTTCCAGCCGGCCCTGGCCATAACTCGAGCTTACAACCGCGTAAGATTTGGCGGACAGCCGCTGTCCCCGGCAGAGCTACGGGAAATTGACCAAACACTTAAACAACTCGAGGTTGAAAAGAAAATATAGGACCTATGCGTTCCTATAGACCCTACATTCTTTATCCTGGGGACCACTAACATGAAAGTAGTGCAATGAAAAAAGTAGGATTTATTAGCCTCGGTTGCCCCAAGAACCTGGTCGACAGCGAAGTGATGATGGGGCAGCTCAAGGCAAATGGTTATGAGCTAACCGCCGATGCAAGTGAGGCTGACACGGTGGTCGTGAATACGTGCGGCTTTATCGACTCGGCCAAGCGGGAATCGATCGACACGATTCTGGAAGCGGCGCGGCTAAAGACGGAGGGATTGGCAACCCGACTGGTCGTGGCCGGCTGCCTTGTCGAGCGTTATCGCGATGAATTGAAAGCTGCGATGCCGGAAGTCGATGCTTTCATCGGGACTAGCCAGATCAACGACATTCTGGCGGTTTGCGATCCAAAGACGGATACGCGATCCCTCCCTATTGTTTCCCTTGGCAATCAAAGCGCTACTTACCTGTATGACGAATCAACGCCGCGAGTACTGGCTACGCCCAGCCATTATGCATTCATAAAAATCGCTGAAGGCTGCGATAGGCCCTGTGCCTTTTGCTTTATTCCGCAGATGCGCGGCCATTTTCGCAGCCGCAGGTTCGGCTCGATTGTCGCGGAAGCACAACAGCTTGCCGAAGAAGGCGTGAAGGAGTTGATTCTCGTCGCCCAGGATTCCTCGCGTTACGGGGAAGACCTCGGGAAGTCTGACGCTCTGGCCCATCTACTGCGGGAGTTGTCGCACACGGACGGAATTGAATGGGTGCGGGTCATGTACACTTACCCAACCCACATTAGCGACGGCTTCCTGGACGTGCTTGCTGAGGAACCCAAGGCCGTCAAGTATCTCGATATGCCTTTGCAGCATGCTTCTCAAAATGTTTTGAAGCTGATGAAGCGCGGCGGCAATCGCCAAAGCCTGGAACGCCTCATTCAACGGGTGCGAGCGCGCGTACCCGGGATTGCTGTCCGTACAACATTCATCACCGGTTTCCCCGGCGAAACCGAGGACGATTTCGACGAGCTATTGGCATTCGTCAAGAACGTCGAATTCGATCGCGTTGGTGTGTTTACGTATTCGGATGAAGATGGAACACCAGCATATGAACTGCCGGACAAAGTCGATCCGAAGATAGCCAAACAGCGCCGGGCGCGTTTGATGAAAGAGCAGTCGCGCATCTCACGCAAGAGAAACAGAGCGAAGGTTGGCGACACGGTACGCGTGCTTTTCGAAGGCGAATCCACTGAGAGCGAGCTTCTGTGGCAGGGACGTATGGAAACCCAGGCGCCCGACATCGACGGTTGTGTGCTCATTAACGACGCTCCGGAAGACTTTGTGCCTGTACCAGGCGAGATGGTGAACGTCTTGATCACCGAAGCGCAGCAATACGATCTGGTCGGAAGAATAGTGAGCGGTGAGCAGTGAGCAGTAAGCGGTAACCGGTTCACTGCTCCCTGCTCACAACTCACTATGCAAGTTAAAGAATCCAGCGATGAACTGAATCCCCCCGAGGTCACCGTCGACCCTGTGGTTGCGCAGCCACGACCCGCGCGTTCTTTGAAGGATTATCTCGCGTTGGCAATCGCAACTTGCGGCGTTGGCTATCTGCCGCTGGCGCCGGGCACGTGGGGTTCGCTCGTCGGCGTCGGATTGTTTTATTTCCTCCGGTATGCAGTTGCCGAAGTCCATTTGTTAGCCTTGGATAATCAGTGGATCACAAAGGACGCTTTCGGGGAAGGACTGGAGCGCCTTAACTTCTTCTTAACCGCTGTTCTCCTGCTAGTGATCGGAGTCATAACCGTCGTGGGCACTTGGGCCGCTAGCCGAACTGAGAAGATCATCGGACGTAAGGATCCCGGTATTGTTGTCATCGATGAAGTAGCTGGTCAGTTGGTCGCGTTTGTCTTTGTACCTGCTTTTTACTTCGGAATACTGGTTCCTCCGATAATTATCGTCGGCTTCGTCGCGTTCAGATTTTTCGACATTGTTAAGCCATATCCGGCGCGTAGACTAGAATCGCTTCCGGCCGGATTAGGAATCATGGCCGACGATATAGTTGCAGGCATGTATGCAGCTGTGGTTGTTTCGGTTCTTCAGGCACTTGATAAGCTTTGGTTCATTCTAAAATAGCAGAGGGTAACATGATGGAAGCAGACGGTCGGAAAGACTTGCAAAGAAACAAAGACGCGAACCACCTCAAGGAGATCCAATCCGACGCTACCAGCAGTGAGATTGTGAGCGATCTTGAGGAGAATGAAGAAGAGGCCGGGTCGAGTGGTTCTGATCCCGGACCATCGCCCGACGGTGCGCTTGACGAGGGCGGCGAGATCAAAGACGCGGGCCCGATGTAAGGGTCAATAGGGGAAAAGGGGAATGGGAAACGCGCAAAGCTGACGATTGTGTCAACGTCTTAACCTTTACCCCTTCCCCTTTGCCCCTAGTTCTTATTCCGCTGGCATCTGCGAAATCTGCCACGCGATGAAGGCAATGAAAACGAGCATGAACCCGAGAATTACAAGGACCACCGGTTCCATCCCCAGGACCTGCCTTCCGTGCCGTCCCTCAGCGACATCATCAGACAGGCTGAGACCCTCGCTATCGACAATGATGGCGCCATGCTCGTGAACTAAGTGGTGGCTATGTAAATCGCCGGCTGTCGGTCCAGTCCGCGCCGCGGTTCCTTTATGTTGCTCTTCGAGCGGTGCCAATTGTGCGGCGATTTCCTTGTGTCCTTTTTTGCGCCCCGCTCTGTGCTCAATCAAATTTTTGAACGGCTTCTTCATATCCATTCCACTTTCTTCAAATACCAATAAAGCGCCAGACCGACCGCTACCATCGAGGACAGCGCGAAAACATAACCGTAACGCCACGTCAGCTCGGGCATAAAGGTGAAGTTCATTCCGTAGACGCCGGCGATTAGGGTTACTGACATCAGAATTGTCGAGATTGAAGTCAGCCGCTTCATAACCTTGTTCATGCGGTTACCGGAGACAGAAAGATAGGCGTCCATCGTCGAACTAAGCATGTCGCGCAAAGTGTCAATCGTATCGGCTACGCGGATCAGATGGTCAAACACGTCCTGAAAGTAAACGTGAATCTCTCTTGGAAAAATCGGCTGTTCGCGTCGCAACATCGTGTTGAAAACGTCCCGGAGCGGAGTAATAGAGCGACGCAAGTAAAGTAGTTTCTTCTTGACGCCGAAGATCTCTTCGATGACCTCGGCCCTCCATTCACCGAAGATTGAGTCTTCGAGGCCGTCCATGTGCTCGCTAACAATGTCGAGTAACGGAAGATAGTCATCGACGATCGCGTCGATCAGAAGGTATGCGAGGAGTCCGGCCCCCTGGTCTGAACGATCCATCCATTCATGCCAAAGCCTCCCGGCCGTATCTATGGCGCGAATGGGCCGGCTGTGTACTGTGACCAGATAGTTCTTGCCGAGAAAGATGTTCAACTCGCGCAATTCGAGCCGGTCATTGGGTCCCGCCAGTTGCGCCTCGTAAAGCACAATAAAATAATAGCCTGGGAATTCTTCTATTTTCGGGCGCTGGTGCTCATTGCGGCAGTCTTCAATTGAGAGAGGGTGAAAACCAAACTCTTCGGCCAGCTCTTCAAAGTCGCTACTGGTCGGATCGCTCACATCGGCCCAGACAACATTTCCTTCTACAACCCGCAGTTCACTGATGTCAGCCGAAAGGCAGTTTTCGGTAAATTTCCTGGTCGTGCTGTTGAGACAGACCGTCCTAATCATTTAACTGGCTCCCTCTAGAGAAGATTACTGAGTCTCCCCGGTCGTTTGGCATGACTCCATTTGGTGCCTGGCTGTCAAGGCTGCGCCAGAGTTTATCACTACCTCGTCAACGAGACACCCTGAAATAAAAACCGCTATAATCCGCGCACCAATGACACAGAACAAAATATTCGTCGCTGATGAAGTCAGCGACAGCGGTCTTCAACCCTTGCGCGACGCCGAGTTTGCTGTCGAGAAGCGCGTTGGCCTCAGTCCAGCGGAATTGCGTGAGGCCCTGGCAGGTTGCGCCGGCCTCGTGGTTCGTAGTGAAACCAAAGTCACCGCGGATTTAATGGACAGCGCTGCTGACCTGCGCGTTGTGGGTCGTGCGGGAGTGGGCGTCGACAATATCGACGTGCCGGCCGCAACCGCACGCGGCATCGTGGTAATGAACGCGCCCGACGGTAACACGATTACTACAGCCGAACATACGATGGCGCTTTTGATAGCGTTGGCGCGGCGTGTGCCGCAGGCCAATAGCAGTTTGCGAGCAGGCCGGTGGGAACGAAAGAAGTTCATTGGCGTTGAGCTTCAGGGCAAAACGCTCGGGGTCCTTGGTCTGGGCCGTATTGGTCGCACCGTCGCCAGCCGTGCACATGCGTTTGGCATGAAAATCGTTGCCTTTGATCCCTTCATCGCGCCTGACCAGGCGCGCGACCTTGGTATCGAGGTTGTACCATTCGATGAGGTGCTGGGGCGGGCAGACTTTCTTACGGTGCATACTCCGTTGACCGCGGAAACTCGCGCCATGGTCGGCAAGGATGCTTTCGCCAAAATGAAAAAAGGAGTGCGCGTAATCAACTGCGCGCGCGGTGGGTTGATCGATGAAGATGCGCTGTATGAAGCAATCAAATCCGGCATAGTTGCGGGGGCCGCCCTCGATGTTTTCGTCCAGGAACCACCGCCTGCGGATCATCCGCTGCTTGGGCTTGAAGAAGTGATCGCCACGCCACATCTCGGCGCCTCGACAACGGAAGCACAGGAGGGAGTCGCTTTTACGGTTGCGGAACAGATGCGAGATTACCTGTTGACCGGGGCATTGCGAGGCGCAGTAAACGTCCCGGCGCTCGGCGCCAAGGAACTACAGACGTTGCAGCCTTTTCTTCAGTTGGCCGAAAGTCTGGGGCGGTTTCAGGCACAGCTTGTCGACGGCGCCGTAAGAGAAGTGAGAATCGAGTATGCTGGCGAGATAGTCGACCAAAACGCCGCCCCTGTGACGCGATCGTTTCTTGCCGGACTCTTACGTGACGTGAGCGCTCGGGTCAACGCGGTGAATGCCTTTTTGATTGCTGAGGAGCGCGGCATCACCATTACGTCGACCTACCTGCGTTCGGCGAGCGATTCAGTGCCCGCGATTAGAAGCCGGGTCATTACCAGTGCCAACGAACATAGTTTGGCTGGGACGCTGTTTGGCTACGGCGAACAGGCCCGACAAGGCCGTATCACCGAGATCAATGGCTTTCACATCGAGGCCATTCCTCATGGACACATGTTAGTGATGCGCAACCGCGACGTGCCCGGCGTCATTGGGCGGGTCGGAACAACTTTGGGTGAACGCGGCGTAAACATCAGTCGCTTTCATCTCGGTCGCCGCGAGCGGGGCGGGGAAGCGATGGCTGTAATCGAGATCGATGCTCCAGTGGACAACGAAACGCTCGGGGCTCTTCGTTCGTTTGAGTATGTGCTATCCGCTCAGGAGATCGAACTCTAGCCAGCCTGCGAAGCG
Source organism: Pyrinomonadaceae bacterium (assembly GCA_051004635.1). Taxonomy (GTDB): domain Bacteria; phylum Acidobacteriota; class Blastocatellia; order Pyrinomonadales; family Pyrinomonadaceae; genus PSRF01. The sequence goes on along the minus strand of JBPCKD010000040.1, from coordinate 18,869 downwards.
CGGCGCCACACGCCGCACGGGTTTATGAAGGAGCATTTATGAAGACAAATTCATCAAGACGGGTCACTAAAGTGATGTTGCCGGTGCTGTTGCTATTCGTGCTCGGCTCGGGATTAGTTCAGGCGCAATATTTATCCGGGCGAAGCTCGCGTTCCACGATAGCGGTTAACCGTGCAACTCAGACCGCGGCACAAAGCTCATCAGCTCCCGTCGACAAAGAGACTGTCGTCTTTGGGACCAAGATTCACTACCTTGAGGCCGGCTCCGGTCCAACAGTGATTCTGCTGCACGGACTGGGCGGCAGCACCCAAAACTGGGCCCTCAATATCTCTGTACTGGCCCAGAAGTTTCGCGTGATTGTTCCCGATCAGATCGGCTTTGGTAAATCCGACAAACCGTTCATTAACTACCGCATCGGTACCTACGTGGACTATCTCGATCAGTTTTGTAAGCAACTGAAGATCGAACGCGCGTCATTGGTAGGAAACTCAATGGGCGGATGGATTGCCGCCGCTTACGCAATCGCTTTCCCCGATCGTGTGGAGCGACTTGTCCTGGTTGACGCCGCGGGCTATGCACCGCCGGCAAACTTCGATCACCGCATACTCTACGGCTTGAATCCTTCAACCAGAGAAGGCATGAAGCAGGTTGCAGCTAAAGTTTTTTACAGCAAACTCTTCGTCTCAGACCTCCTTATTGATCAGGCACTGGCCTTCCGAATCACCGCCGGCGACGGCTACACAATCAATAGCATGATCGAATCGATTATTCGCGGCGAAGACTTTCTCGATAATCGGGTTAAGTCGATCAAGCAGCCGACGCTGGTCTTGTGGGGCCGAGAAGACGGGTTAACTCCGCTGGCCGATGGTGAGAGGTTCAAGAAAGAGATACCAAATTCGACTCTGTTGGTAATTGAACAGTGTGGACATATACCGCAGTTTGAAAAGGCGGCGGAGTTTAATGCGGCGGTGTTGAAGTTTTTGCAGGGGCAATAGAATCCGCAGATTACGCAGATTCGAACCAACCTTGGCAGGCAAGTACAAATGGTCTATCTCTGCGTAATCTGCGGATACTCATAATCGGCAGAATCCGCGCAATCCGCCCCGTAGGAGTTGTTATGGAAGGCCACGTTTCACCGCAACCGTCCTCCCCTGAAATCCTTCCACAGGCTATCGTTGATGCTCCACCCGAAGCGAAGCCTATGAAAACCCGCATAGACTCCATCGATCTCCTGCGTGGGATCGTGATGGTGATCATGATGCTAGATCATACTCGCGATTTCATCCATCGCGACGTGCTGCAGGGCTTTGATCCAACCGACCTATCGCGAACCAACGTAATGCTTTTCTTCACCCGTTGGATCACACACTTCTGTGCGCCGGTGTTCGTGTTTCTCGCCGGCACAGGTGCTTATCTACAGTTTGCTCGCGGTAAGAGCAAGCGCGAGTTGGCGCGATTCCTGATTACGCGTGGACTGTGGCTGATTGTGTTGGAGTTTACGCTAATACGCGTCGCTGTTAGTTTCAGCGTTGATTACACATTCCTGGGTGGGCTTCAGGTCATCTGGGTGCTGGGCGTTTCGATGATTGTATTGGCTGCGCTGATTCATCTGCCGCTGCGTATTGTCGGAGCCTTCGGTATTGGAATGATTGCGCTCCACAATTTGCTCGACGGAATCAAGGTTCAGAGTTGGCAAGGACCCCAGAGCCCAGTGCCGAGTATGTGGGCCAAGCTTTGGATCCTCTTGCACCAGTCCTTTGAAGCATTTCCGGTTTTGTGGTTTTTCCCTAGTCCAGTATTGTTCGTGGTGTATCCGCTGATTCCGTGGGTTGGTGTGATGGCTGCGGGCTACGCCTTTGGCTCCGTTTACCAATGGGACGCCCAGCGGCGCCGCCGGCTGTTGTTAATTATGGGAAGCGCCGCGACTGCTCTCTTCGTCGTCCTGAGACTGGCTAATATCTACGGTGATCCTGCTCGTTGGTCCCAACAAAATAGCGCGGCCTTTACTCTTCTATCGTTTCTGAACACAACGAAATACCCACCGTCGCTGCTATTTCTCTCGATGACGCTTGGGCCCGCGCTGCTTTTGTTGGCGTGGTTTAAATCTGGCAGTGCGCCAGGTGGATTTGAATCCACCAATGTCTCACGCGGATCGCGGGCTAGGGCTCCGCGTTCGTTACTCCGCAGATTGCGCAATGCTCTAGTCACCTTTGGCCGTGTTCCGCTTTTCTTTTATATCTTGCAATGGTTCACGGCACACTTCATGTCAGTAATCCTGCACCTCGTTGCCGGTAAGCCCGTCAGGTGGATGTTTGACGGTCAGACTTTCATTAGTGGCCCACCGCCGGGAGTTGGGTTCAACCTGGCGGTAGTGTACCTGTGCTGGATCGCAGGAGTGCTGTTGTTGTATCCGCTGTGCAAATGGTTCGCCGGTGTGAAGGCTCGGCGGAAGGATTGGTGGCTGTCGTATCTCTAGAAGAGATTAACGTGACTATCGTTTAGACAGCGCACTGGTGCGGCCACGAGCGGCCCAGGGGCAGACAAGTCTGCTATCTAAACGAACAAGTCCCCTGATACTCTATCAACTGGGTCACCAATTCGAGTTCCATTGATCAGGCACGCTGGGGATGAAGGATTTTAAAGTGCACATCGCAGTCTTCTTTCTTGCGCTCGCAATGTTACTCGCAGCCGTGTTGCTCGATGCGAGGACGGGCCGCAGCCAGTCGAGGAGTCGCGCCAAACCTGTTATCCGCGACGGCGGGGTTAAGCGGGTACTGAAGTCCACTGGCGCGCCAACTTCGCCGGCCGCGCGCAACGCTCTGCTCAGTACCGAACTCAACTGGACATTCGGCAGCAAGCCGCAGCGCGGCTGGTATCTTTACAAGCCTTTGATTAGCCGCTTGCTGGACACTAAGCGTGATGCTGCCTCCGATGGCTTGGCGAAGGCGGTCGCGCGCTGGCAGAAGAAAGCGGGATTGATGCCAAGCGGAGTGCTCGACGACGAGACGCTTTACAAGATGATCGCGAAGTGGCAGGACGAACGACTAAAAGATCGCTCTTCAGCACAGCCTCACCAGCTGCTCACGGCGCCGGTCTCGGATTTTTACGACCCCACCCGCGCTGAAGAACTCAGGCAGGTTGAGCGCGCGACCTACGCCGCTTACAAGCGCATGGTCTCCGCGGCAGTTTCCAACCGGTCACTCGGGCTTGTTCGCGGCGGCAAGGATAACAAGGGCGAACTCGCCCCTGACGAAAAATACTTGAAGATCATTTCCGCGTTTCGTTCGCGCGAGTATCAAGAGAAACTCCGTCGCGAGTCGCCCAACTCCGGCAGCGCCGGTCTCGCCGTTAATAGCCCACACTTCACCGGGCGTGCCCTCGATCTCTACGTCGGCGGCGAACCCGTCGATACGAGGGATTCAAACCGCGCCGTACAAGTAGAGACGCGAGTCTACCAGTGGCTCGTCCGCAACGCCGACCGCTTCGGATTCCGGCCCTATTGCTACGAACCGTGGCACTGGGAGTATGTTGGGAAGCAGTGAGCGGTAAGCAGTGAGCAGTGAGCAGCAAACACTAAGCCGCTGTCGCTTATCTAAACTCCCAGCCCAGGATGCTATCGTTACTGCTTACTGCTTACTGCTTACTGCTTACTGCTTACTGCCTTCTGCCGTCTCGGTATTAACGGAAGCACCTTCCCATCCTCAATCGCGCGTCCCTCCGCAATGCTGCTCGTGTCGAGGACGAACTGCGTGCGGCGCGTCACTTTCGAGAGCATCCGCTTTAGCATCCTTTCGTCAAGGTTGGCCACGTCAACACCCGCCGACTCGAGTTCGGCGCGCAGATGCCGGGGCAGATTTGTCCGGCGGTTGTACACGTCCGGATAAATGTAGAGGACTCCACCCTCGACGACGATCGTGTCGTAGTTGATGTCCATGGGCACCGGCGCGTCGAGCTGCACGACGAGCATCCGTTTACTACGCTTGGCGGCCGCGATGCGCTTGGGCGAGACTTTCGCGCTTCGCGCCGCAATGATCTTGTCCGCCAGATCATAGAGATCGGAAAGCAGCACGCGCACGCAGCCGTGTGAGACGAGGTTGCCGACGTCGGTTGTTTTGCCTGCCTGGTGGATAAGATAGCGGTCGCCCAGCGGAATTTTCATTTTGCCGAGCGGGTTGCGTGGATCGCTTGCCTTGATTACTTCGCCGGGAAGCACGCCTTTCATCTCGAGTACCCAGTCGCTCGTGGGCGGTATCCAGGAGGGGTTCCAAATGATTTGCGTTGCCTCACGGTCGCCGATGTAGAGTGGATGGTCCTTCATTCCCACGCCAACGTAGTAAGACTTCACTTCTTTGCCGTTTTGCCACAGGGTCAGGCGAAACGAAGGGACGTTTAATGTTAGGCGAATATCAGGGCTCTCCGCCTCGAAATCGGCCGTTTCGACGCGACCGCCGGTCAACTTATCGGAGCGTTCCGACGCATTGCGATCGGAGGCTGTCGGCGCCGCCGCAGGGGCCGAAGATGCTGGTGACGCTGTCTGTGACGAAACGGTTTTAGAAGTTGCTGTGAACGCAGCGAGAAAAACCAGCAGCACAGCCCTCGCGATCACTTGGCGTACGAATGCGGAGTATTTGGATTTCGAGTTAAACATATAAGTGTTTGAGGGGTATGGCTGCATAATCAGGTCTCGGCGCGTAACCTTGCAAGAAACCAAAAATCTCACCCTCAGGATCAATAATATACACGCCGTTTAGATTGCGGACTTGTCCGCATGGCGCAACAGGGCAACAGCCACCCCAGCCGGGTGCCCGGCCGGGGACCCCGGCAAGTGCCCATTCTAAACAAATTGGGAACGCATTTGAACACCCTCCGATTAGCACAAGTGAGCGTCACGGAGATTATTCCTTTCCGGGGTCAGAAGACGCCGGACCAAGGTTTAACGGCCAGCCATTGACTTCCGGATGGGAGGTCGTTTAGAAGGAGGCCATATTATCCGTGGCCTGCTGTGACGTCTTGACAGAAAGGACCAAAACCCTCCGATGAGAATCTGCCGCATGGTTGGTTTCCCGCCGCTCGTTTTGTTGTGCATTGTTCCGGTACTTGTCAACGCGCAACTGCGCCAAAGCATATTACTCGAAAAGTCTGTGCATGCTTTCGTGCGAGGCGAATCTCGCGAGAATGCGTTAAAGAGTGTTCCCCGCCCAAGCGATACCGGCATCCGCGAGATCATCGGCGATAAATATAAAAAGAGATACGTGGAGTGGAAGACAGAGTTTCTCTCCAGTGGAAGTGGTCGAGCGGAGTGGGAAGCATACGAGCGCAGTGATCACTTTCTCTTAACGATCGTGATCTCTGAGGAGAACTCTCGCGGTGGAGGGACAGGCAAGTACAAGTGGAACGAATCAGGCCAGCTCATCGCGGCCACGATCACGCTGGGCGGTAGAATCTACGAAGGGTTCCCAAGTCCGGTCTATTATCCGGTGATGAATTCTCTCGCGCCAGGCAACTCTTCGTACGCGGGTAGTGGCTCCATCCTGGCTGCAACGAAAATCGCTCACGAGTTTGGCCATGTCAGACGAATGATGAAAACCAATCCGGAGGTTTACCGTCTTCAGACACAGTTAATACCTTTGTACAACTCTATTCTCTTAACCAACGGGCGCAATACCCGCGACCCGCGATTGATCGAACTGGCCCAAAGGATGGGTGGTACGCCGGTCGAGATTTGGGAGGACCGCGAATACTGGGGAGAGGTCGGAGCAATGCTTTTCCTGCGCGACATAACTGCCAAACAGAATTACCAATGTGCGTTGTTCAATAGGATCAGAGAGTTTGTCGAACTGTACGCGAAACCTTATCGGGAACGTTTTGCCGAAATTGGCGGCGCATCGTCGCCTTCTTACCCCTGCTCCTGGCAATAGCGAGGCTGTCGGAACAACCTTAAGTCCCTGTGGGATCTCTGTGAAACAAACAGACAACCTCACGCCTTCCTTAGCAAGGTTGTGGCGGGTGTGTTGTTGGAATCAGTTTAATGAAAGCATCCAACCAGCCTGCGAAGCTGGCGGACAGAGTGATAGCCCCAGGCGATGGCGCAGCCGAGCCTGGGGTTAGTGCCAAAAAACTTCGTGAGCCTGCGAAGCTGGCGACAGATGGTTGGTCCAGTGGATATGTAACGATCTATATGATCACCAGGCTCAACTACTTACGCGGTTCATCTGTCGCCCACTTCGTTGGGCTCAGACGTTTTTCGGTTTGCGTTCCCCAGGCTCGGCTGGGCCATCGCCTGGGGCTATCACTCTGTCCGCCAGCTTCGCAGGCTCATTGATGATTTCTTTCAGCGGGCCTTTGATTGGCAGCAAAGCCAGCGCAGCCCACGCGGACTGCCGCGTCCTGCGGCGTCCAGCTCTGAACCAGGACTTCAAGTTGAGTAGTGACAACCTATGCCCAGACGAGTTCATAAGGCGGTTTTGCTTCGCGGTCGCAGTTTACACGTGTTCGGCGTCACAGCTTTCCTAACAGCGTCGCTGCTTGTCATCTTATTCACGGAAAGGGTCGCGACTTCACAAAGTCGCTCGCGCAGGAAGGAAACCACGCCCCGAGCCCGGAACTCCAACCCGGAGACCAGGACTGGACCAGCCCGGCCCAATTTGGCCAATGAGCGCACGCTCTACGTGGTCGGCTATGCCCACCTTGATACGGAATGGCGTTGGGAGTATCCGCAGACCATCGGCGAGTATTTGCCGAAGACGCTGCGCAACAACTTCGCCCTGTTTGAAAAGTACCCTCACTACATCTTCAATTTCACCGGTGCCAATCGCTACCGCCTGATGAAGGAACACAATCCAGCTGATTTTGAGAGACTTAGACAGTATGTAGCTGCCGGCAGATGGTATCCAGCAGGCTCGTCGATGGAAGAAGGCGACGTCAACTCGCCCAACGCCGAGTCGATCATTCGCCAGATTCTTTACGGGAACAACTGGTTCCGGAAGGAGTTTGGCATGGCCAGCGAGGAATACATGCTGTCGATGGCCAGGAGCGACCGATAGGCGGTGCTACCGTAGCAAAGGGAGAACTGGTCGCCTCTTTCACGCCGTACCAGATTCACAGTTTTGCAGTGAAGCTCGCCCCACCACTTACCAAACCAGTCACGCTGCAGTCGCAAGCTGTCGCCCTAAACTACGACTTATCTGTAGCGTCGAGGGATGGTAGACCGGGCGATGGTAGCTTCGATTGGTTTCCCAACAACCAGAACGCTTCGCAGGGAAAGGCACTGCCCGCCGAATTGCTGCCACGCGAGATTGTTTATGGGGGTGTTCGTTTTAGCCTGGCTCCAACCGGAATCGCCAAACCCAATGCTGTTGTTTCTTCAGGGCAGACGATTACGCTCCCGGCCGGGAAGTTTAACCGAGTGTATTTGCTCGCGGCGGCGACGGGCGATCAGAAAGCGACTTTCATCGTTGGCAATAAACAGGTCGAGCTGACGATTCAGGATTGGAGCGGCTTCATTGGCCAGTGGGACGACCGAAAGTGGATTCCGAAGGAAGTTACAATACCGGGACGCACGCCGCCTCCGGGAACACCAGCCGACATCGCCGCCCAAATGCAACGGACGAGAACGCGAGTAGACGCCTACGGAGAGATGACTGGTATCACGCCGGGCTTTATCAAGCGGGCGCCCGTCGCGTGGTTTGCTTCGCATCGTCATGCGGCTGACGGGGCCAACGAACCCTATGCCTATTCGTATCTCTTTGCCTACCCCATCGATTTGCCGGCGGGCGCAAAAACCTTGACGCTGCCAAACAATGAGAGAATCCGTATCCTTGCGGCCACTGTGGCTAACGAGCCTGGCGAATTACGCCCCGCTCAACCTTTGTATGACACGCTTGAGCGCTGAGATCAAAACCATTTTCCATATGTCATTTGACATTTCTCATTTGCCATTTGATTCGATAGGTTGTGCTTTAAATGGCCAATGAAATATGTCAAATGAGAAATGGAAAATCGTTTCTTCATCTTCGGATGGCTAAAGACTCCTTCGCCTGATACGAGTTCATCGGGTATCCTGAGCCAAAACAAAACAACAAGAGAGGGTCATCCTTCATGCGCACACGTCAGATTAGGCCATTCCTTTATCCGCTTGTGGTCCTGTTGCTGGGAGTCGCGGCCGCCGGCCAGAATCGAATCACAAGTCCGAAGACGCAATTCGGATTTAATCTGGGCGATGACTATCAGTTAACCAATTACGCGCAACTCACCGAATACTGGAAGAAGCTGGCACAGCAATCCGATCGCATGAAACTTGTCGAGATCGGGAAGACCGCCGAGGGCCGGCCAATACTAATGGCCATCATTACCTCGCCCGAGAATCATAAGAAGCTGGACCGGTATAAAGAGATCTCGAGACGGCTGGCGCTCGCCGAAGGCCTGACTGACGAGCAGGCACGTGCGTTGGCAGCGGAAGGTAAAGCTGTGGTCTGGGTCGATGGCGGCTTGCATGCCACCGAAGTGCTCGGCGCGCAGCAGTTGATGGAACTGGTCTATCAGATGGTTAGCCTGAATGATCCGGAGACCCTGCGCTTCTTGAGAGACGACATACTCCTGGCCGTTTGCGTGAACCCGGACGGACTCGACCTGGTTACTAACTGGTATATGCGCGAGCCTGAAGCCACCAAACGTTCCACCTCGGGTGTGCCCAGGCTTTATCAGAAGTACGTGGGTCACGACAACAATCGCGACTTCTACATGGTCACCCAGCCCGAGACCGAAGCGATCAATCGCATCTTCTACCAGGAATGGTTCCCACAGATCGTGTACAACCATCATCAGACCGGACCCGCGGGAACCGTTCTGTTTGCGCCGCCCTTCCGTGACCCATTCAACTACTACCACGATCCACTCGTACCGCTCGGCCTCGATCTTGTGGGCGCCGCGATGCACAACCGTTTTGCGGTCGAAGGCAAACCCGGTGCAACCACGCGCTCGGGCGCTCCTTATTCGACCTGGTGGAATGGCGGGCTGCGCTCCACCACGGGCTTTCACAACATGCTCGGATTATTGACGGAAACCATAGGTAACCCGACGCCCATGGAGATTCCCTTCCTGCCGAACAAACTGTTGGCGAAAGGCGATCAGGCTTACCCCATTGCGCCGCAGAAGTGGCACTTTCGCCAGTCAATCGATTACTCGATTACGGCGAACCGGGCCGTGCTGGATGTGGCTTCAAAACATCGCGAGGATTTTCTCTTCAACATCTATCGCATGGGCAAGAACTCAATCGAGCGGGGCAGTCGCGACACCTGGACGATTCGCCCGAAAGTGCTGGCTGACGTGCATGCTGCGATCGCGAAGGATGCGCCGCCGCAGGCGGAAGGAGCAACACGGCGAGGTGCCGAGGCCGCCGTCGGTGACGGAGGAGACACCGGCGGACCCACGGGGCAAGCGGGCCGGCGCGGTGTGCCTATCAAGTATTTCGAGATCCTGCGTAACCCTGTGAACCGCGACCCGCGAGCTTTTGTCATTCCATCCGATCAGCCAGACTTCTTGACCGCAACTAAATTTGTCAACACGCTGATCAAGAACGGCATCGCCATCCAGCGAGCGACCGCGGCCTTCCAGGTGGGTGGAAAGAGTTATCCGGCGGGTTCTTATGTGATCAAGACTGATCAGGCTTTTCGACCTCACCTCCTGGACATGTTTGAACCGCAGGACCACCCGGATGACATTCCTTATCCGGGAGGTCCGCCCACTCCTCCTTACGACAGCGCAGGGTGGACCCTCGCCTACCAGATGGGCGTTGTTTTTGACCGCTTCCTGGAGGGAGTCGATGGACCCTTTGAAAAGATCAACGGACTAGCTAAGCCTCCCTCGGGAACAGTAAGCCAAGCCGCCACCGCGGCCGGCTTTCTTCTGAGCCATCAGGTGAACGACTCATTCATCGCGATCAATCGCCTGCTTGCCTCCGCTGAGGATGTCTACTGGTTGAAACAGCCCGTCAGCGCAAACGCCAAGACGTATGGCCCAGGCACCATCTACATTCCCAACAAAACTTCCACGCTGCCGAAATTGCAGAAACTGGCGGAAGAGATTGGCCTTAACTTCGAAGGCATTTCGGCCAAGCCTGTCGGCGAAGCGTTGAAGCTCGAGCCCCTGCGCATCGGTTTATGGGATCGCTACGGAGGGTCGATGCCGTCGGGCTGGGTGCGTTTTCTGCTCGAGAAGTTTGAGTTCCCATTCACGGTGGTTTATCCAGCCACTCTGGACGCGGGAGATCTGGCCTCTAAGTTCGACGTGTTGATATTCGTCACCGGCGGCATCCCCGCGCGCGATGGCCGGGGACCCGTTGAGAACCCGTTCGACGCAACACCTGAGGCTGAGAAAATTCCTGTAGAGTATCGCGACCGGCTGGGGAGGGTGACGGTCGCAAAAACGGTCCCGCAATTGCGCCGTTTTCTTGAAGGAGGCGGCACTGTTCTTTCCGTCGGCACCTCAACCAGCATCGCCTATCATGCCGGCCTTCCGATTGTTAATGCCCTGACCGAAAAGCTTCCGGATGGCACGGAGCGATCTTTACCGCGCGAAAAACTTTACATACCGGGCTCAATTCTCCGGGTGCGCGTGGACAACACAAATCCATTGGCTTACGGCGTCAACGAAAAGCTCGATGTCTTTTTTGACAACAGCCCTGTGTTTCGCTTGAGACCCGAGTCTGTGCTGGCTGGGGTGAAACCAGTCGCCTGGTTCGATACTGACAAATCCTTGAGAAGCGGCTGGGCGTTGGGTCAGAAGTATCTCCAGGACGGCGTCGCCGTTATCGACGCTCCGGTCGGCAAAGGCAAGCTGTTACTCTTCGGCCCTGAAATCACCTTTCGGGCCCAGCCACACGGGACGTTCAAATTTCTTTTCAACGGTATCTACTACGGAAGCGCCAAGCCAGTGAGCCTGCAATAGAAAAGGACCGATCTTTTGCAAACCGAATTCTATGCTCAGTTTAGAGAGCGCACTTGTGCGCCCCTTGTGGGAATAGCTCAATTCATTGTTCTTTCGTGGACCATCAGAGGGAGCTTTCAGTGAAGAGCAAGATGACTAATATGATTGCCGCGTTTGCCGCGATTGGATTTGTGTTGAACCTGACCCTTGCAGTTCACGCTCAAGTTAACGTGACGATGGATTACAACGCTGGCGGCACGGGCGAGTTCAAGTTTAAAAACATACCGGCGCCAGCGAAGGATGATGCAGGTTCCAAAGCGAAATCCGTGTTGATTGTTGGTGAGTTGGATCCAAACGGCGCAGACTTCAGCGCTCTTACGGACGGCTTGCTTCCAGCCAGTGAAGATCAGCCGGCTGCAAATCTCTTCTTTAACGCCGGCGGCTCCGGCGGACGTTTCCGAATGGACCTGGGCAGCGTGACCGAAATCGCGAAGGTTAACACTTACTCCTGGCATCCCAGTACGCGTGGATCACAGGTCTATCTGCTCTACGCCAGCGATGGCGCCGATCCGAAGTTCAACGCCGAACCAAAGGGAAACATTGATCCAACCACCGCAGGCTGGAAGCTTTTGGCGACGGTCGACACACGACCGAAGCAGGGCCAGGGCGGAGGCCAATATGGTGTCAGCGTCACCGATTCCACTGGCGTTTTGGGTAAATACCGCTATCTGCTCTTCGATTGTGTGGTCACCGAAATGGAAGACAATTGGGGCAACACCTTCTACAGCGAAGTTGACGTGGTGGCGAAGAAACCGAATTAGCGGTCAGAACAACCCCGAACAATAGCCAGTTTACTCGTCTAAACGAGACGGTGGTATAGGTAAGTTTCTCAAAAACGAAAAGCGGCAGGTTCTGCAACCTGCCGTCAACGTTTCTTAGAAACATGGTGAGCCGAGCAGGGCTCGAACCTGCGACCCGCTGATTAAGGGTCAAATTTCGGTAGTTCCACGGAGTGCACGGCATGTCCAGGTAGTTCCAAGTAGTCCGATTTAGCTAAGGGAAGTGGATGGAATAGTTCCTGGGAGTCAGGGTGAATCATGGTGGTTCCGCGCATTTGGCCCACTAGTGGCCCACCAAAAAAAGGCGAATTTCAAATGGAGCCTTGATAAAGGACAGATCACCGCGGGGCAGGGCACATCTCGCATCACGGCTCCCAAGCGGCAATGTTGCGCAAGTAAAGGCATCTTCAGTAACCTCAGAGCGCGGCAAGCCTTCGTGTTACCCGTTGATAACTCGGCTCGTGGAATACGATTCGGTACTTCTCATAGATCTGGAAGCCCAGCCTGTAACAAGTAATTCTTAAAAACATGCTTTCCTGAAGGTCCGACCATCCCGGAGATCGGATTCTGCTAATGAAATGCTTTCAAACGCTTGAAACACACGAACTTTTGTACTATTTTCTTTTCGCTCCGACAGTTGCGACCGTTTAATGAATCCCACACGGTCGGTCAAGTTTATGTAACGGGCCGGTCCTCTGACCCGCGTTGACTGTAGCTAATCTACGAAGCTGATCTCTTGCAGGTCTTTAACCTCCGCTCGAGCGTGATGAGTGGTGAGTATTCGAGCGTGTCCCGGCCAATACCTGGGCCTGGTAGGTTGGCATTCAGACTTCTCTCAGCGGAAAAGCGGCGAGCCGGGCATAAACACGAATAGCGTTTGCGGTCCCACATTTGGGGATCGCAAGAATTCTGTTTAGCGTTTCCACTGGATCGATTGCGTTGATTGAGCCTCATAAATGCCTCGCCCAAAAACTCCTAACCTCCCAACTCTAATCTGGCCTGAGATCCAAGGCGCCTATATAGACGAGTTTGGCCCTGTGGATATTGAGATCTACAACCTCGCCGGGGATATGTGGCCATCGGTTCAAAGTCGCATTCTGCGGACTATTAACAATCTACAAGAAGGCCAACGGCTAATGTTAAAGGCGGTGGCGATTGTTACACGGCGGAGAAATGAACAGCCTGAGCGGATGACCAATCTTACGGCCTACCTCTTCGTGATATTTTGCCGGCTGTTGTTAGAGGAGCAAAGAAGACAATCCGGGCATGATCAACTAGATGCCAACACCATAGAGGGTCTTGGTAACCAAAAAGATTCCGATAGCGTCGACATCAATCAGGCTATCTTGGTTCGAGAAATCCTTGACCGCGCGGATGCCTGGACCCGAGAAATTTATGAATACTTGATCTTGGGTTACTCCTATGAGGAGATAGCACCAAAGCTGGGGATGAGGGCCAATCGCTTGAGGTCAATCTGGAGCAAAAAGATAGGCAGACTAAAAAAGCAAATTGAGCAAGAGACGCGAACATCGCAGCGACGGACTGGGGGTCAGCCCGGCCGCCAGCAATAGCATAGTTCTGTCCCATTTTGGAATTAGCAGGGTGCGTTTTGGTTTGGTCAGACCTTCTTGAAATAGACAGGGGATCGATGGTCCACTGCCCCGAGCCCGAATGAAGAATAGTAAAATAAGCCGATTGTTTGGTCGCGGAGCCCGTGAGGTGAGCTCAGCAGAGTCGAGTGGCGACATGATTTTGACGTCGGCGCAAAGGTACTTTGCTGGCGAGTTCCCCAATCCAAGGCGGATCGAGTGCCCTCAGCCGGAAGAGTTGTCCCTGCTGATTAAAAACGAACAACTGCCCGGAAGTAGTCTTCGACGTCACTTGCTTGAGTGTTCCGAATGTTTTCGAGACTTCCAAGAATCTCTGCAAGCGCAGCGCGAAGCCCACCAGATGTTTGCGTCTCCTCCCAGCACGAGACTTGGCTCGAGTTTCGCTTGGGCAAAACCGCTGGCGATTGCCTCTGCGATGCTCTTGCTTTTGCTCTCAGCGATTGTCTTCATCACCTGGCTACGAGGGGGTGCGGGACTTCATAAATATCAAGCATTAACCCCCGCGCCGGTGCCTACCGAAAGTGCGGCCCCTTCTGTTCCATCGGAGCCGTCGCAACCTCCGCCCATCGGTTCGAGGAAAACAGGGATTGATCCACTCAAAAAGAAGCCTGGCTCAAAACCGTCGTCTGTATTGATTGCCGCAAACCATGTCGACATAGATTTGCAGACTGCCACCCGTTCGCGTGGCGCAACTCACCTCGGTGAGCGGGACACCCTTCTTTCGACGGGTCACAATAAGATCGCGATCAGACTGCCACCAGGCAGTCCTGTCGGAGGCTATCAAATCACTCTCGGTGATCCCTTCGGTAACCCCATCGCATCATCAAGGGTCCGTAGTAAGGATGGGATTATCCTTCTTGCTAATCTGAACCTGACTTCAGTTAAGCCGGGCAGGTATCTCTTCTGCGTGACTCGCGAAGCTGAAGTTCCTGATTGTGTCCCGGCCCGCGTTGGCCCACCGCAATGAAAAAGGACGCTGCGACCTCGCGGAATTCACCCATCACATGCCCAACGCACATGTGGGCGATGACTGCCATACGCACATACCTTCGAGTGGGTTCACTCTCTTCTCGAAACTATTTTATCTTCGCGCGCATCCTGCCATGCTTGATTCTTCTATCGTCCGTAAGGCCGGGCCTGAACATTCGGGCCTTAGCGCTTGGCCCAAAATATGAGAGCTATGTGGTGTCGAATCAGAAAGAGCCTAATGAACTTAAGTTAGGCGATTCAATCGAAAGGGAACTCGCCGGTGGGGAACACCATGTTTACCGACTGGGTCTTCCAGCTGGGCGTTATCTGCGGGTAGTGGTTCAGCAGTTAGGGATCGACGTGGAACTAACAATTTCTCAATTCGACGGCGTAGAACTGACGAAAACCGATCGACCAAATGGTTCTCGCGGCAGGGAGACAGCCTCAGTAATAACACCTTCGGATGGTTCTTATCTTCTTGAGATCCGTTCGTTGGAAAGCGTGAGTGCTCAAGGGCGGTATCAGCTGCACATAGAGACGTTACGCGAGCCAGCCGGGGCTGATAGAGAATGGATTGCAGCAGAGCAGGTGGTTTTCAAAGCAGAAGAACTGCGTTCGAAGTCGACGGCGGAGGCTTTTCATCAAGCCATCCTGGAGTTTGATAGAGCAGCGGATATGTGGAAGACGCTTAATCAGCCCTATGAGCAAGCCGTTGCATTCTATGGCAGCGGAATGAGTTGCACTTCACTGGGCGAAAACCAAAAGGCACTTATCTATCTATTCCGGGCCGCATCACTTTTTGAAGGCGATATTCATGGACAGGCAATCACAATGGCGGCATTGGGTTGGCCCCATATGTACCTCGGAGATAACGATAAAGCGGAGCAATACTTTGCTGAGGCGCTTCGGCTCTACCAGCTTGAGAGAAACATCCGCGGAGAGGGCGTGGCCCTCTATGGATTGGGTTGGGTAGAAGCCCTCAGGGAGCACAACGATTTAGCACTTAACAAATTCTCCGATTCGCTTGCCCGTCGTCGTGAGGCGAAGGACCGGCGGGGCGAGGCCGTTACCCTCACAGGCATAGGAAAAGTTCAAGCGCGCATGGGCCGTCATACCCGGGCCTTGGATTCACTAAAACAAGCTCTGACAGTGGCAGATCGCGACCTTTATTTACAGGCCGATATTCTTTCTAACTTAGGGTGGCTGCACAACGGTCTAAGTGACGAGCGCGAGGCGCTCGATTACTTTAGCCGAGCGTTACCCCTCAGACGGCAGGTGGGTGACCGAATTGGTGAAGCGACTACACTTTACGGAATAAGCAAGGCTCAACGTCGGCTCAGTAACCACCAGGAATCCCTGTCAGCGATAGAAAGCGCGGTAGACATACTCGAGCCAGTGCGCACCCAGGGGTTAAGTCAGCAACTGCGGATTTCCTACTTTGCTTCTATTCAGGATTATTATGACTCTTACATCGAAATCCTGATGTTCCTCCATAAACTTCATCCCGCCGCAGGCTATGCAGCGAGAGCTCTTCATGCGTGCGAGAGGGCGCGGGCGCGCGGGTTGATTGACCTATTGCCGGAAGCAAAGATTGATTTGCGGGCAGGAGTAGATTCATCGCTCTTGGAACTGGAGCAATCGATCAATGAGAAGCTCAATGCCGCAGCCGTTCGCCGGCATAAACTTTTGAACGAGAAGTATACGCCGGAGGAAGCTCGGCGATCGACGCTGGAAATAACTGATCTGGCGAAGCAGGACGATGCGATAAAAGCCAGGATTCGAGAGGCAAATCCGCGCTTCGCTGCAATCACTCGCCCACAACCATTAACCACAGCTGAGATCCAACAGCAACTACTCGACAAAGATACGCTTCTGCTTGAGTACTTCCTTGGCGAAAATCGAAGCTATTTATGGGCAGTTGGGCCGAATGAGTTCGCGAGTTACGAGTTGCCGCCGCGCAGAGAGGTGGAGGACGTTGCCCGTCAAGTTTATGAGCAATTAACCTCCCGCAATCGCCTCGTAGACAATGAAACCTCTGAAGCAAGAAGTCTGCGGGTCTCTGGGGCCGATGTTAAGGCGACTGAGGCACTGCTTAGACTGAGCAAGATTCTTCTTTCCCAGGTTGCAGAAAGATTGGGCACGAGGAAGCTGGTAATAGTAGTCCAGGGCGCTCTTCAATATATTCCTTTCGCTGCCTTACCCAAGACACTGGTAATCGCTCAACGGCAAGTCAACAAGGAAATTTCTTCAAGCACTTCAGATTCCAGGCCTCTCCTCGTGGATCATGAAATTGTCGTATTGCCGTCAGCAACTACGCTGGCAGTCTTACGGGACGAGACTGCAAATCGTAAACCGGCGACGAGAGAAGTAGCGGCTTTTGCAGACCCCGTATACAGCGCAACGGACGCTCGCGTGCAAGAGGAAGCGAGCAGCAGCCAAGCATCGCTCGAGTACGATAAAGGTCCGCCCCGGAGTAGCGATGCTGGGAACCGAATAGAAACCGAGTTTCCCCGCTTGATTGGGTCGATGTGGGAAGCGACGAAGATTGTGGGGCTCGTGCCTACCAATCAGGGCAAATTGTTTTTGGATTTTGCCGCCAATCGTGCCAATGCTGTGAGTGCCGAAACCGGCAAGTACCGGTTCTTACATTTTGCGGCTCACGCACTAATTGACAACGAGCATCCTGAGTTATCAGGCATAGCCCTCTCAACGGTTGATAGGAATGGGCATCCTAAGGATGGATTCCTAAGGTCGAATGACATCTTTAACCTAAGATTATCAGCCGACTTGGTCGTCTTGAGTGCGTGCCGCACGGCATTAGGAAGGGAATTCAAAGGCGAAGGTCTCATGGGGCTGTCTCGCGGTTTCATGTATGCAGGCGCACCGCGGGTCGTAGCTAGTCTTTGGGAGATCGAAGACAAAGCCACATCAGAACTAATGGTTCGCTTCTACAGGCGCATGCTTGGCCCGGAAAAGTTGTCGCCTGCGGCCGGCTTACGAATGGCACAGTTGGACTTGCGAAAGGATCCACGCTGGCACGCCCCCTACTATTGGGCAGGGTTCACCTTGCAAGGTGAGTGGAGGTAGGCGGTGATAGGTAACCTTTAATCCAGTTGCACTTACTCGAGTTTGTCATCATAACGCTTCCGAAGCTCTCACTTAACAATTCCCAAAACACCTCGAGCCCTTGCTCTGGAAAATAACTGGGTGCGTTTGGCCCTCAACCGCCCTTCTCTAGTTATAGAGCAAAGTTCTTTTGGAGATCTGTCTGGGCGCGCCCTAAGCAATCATATTGTGTTTGTTCTCTTCGGCGCACCTCCTGGCGGAATCAGTTCCGACGCCGGTGTATTTAATAGCTTTTTCTTCACCAGAATCTGATGAGAATTAGTACCCTTTCTTTTCGCTCGATTCCTCAGCCGCTAAAGAGCCAGAGGCGGGTTCCAGCAAGGAATCGAGGGTCCCTCCTTGCGCTTGGCATAATAGCGGCTTTGCTGCTGACTTACTGTGGCGCCTCGCTCCGAATTACAAGAGCTGAAGCATCGTCGACCGCGAAATCATCCGCCTCGCAACCGACACTAGCGCCCGTAGCAAACGAAGGATTCTTTGATTCTGCAACTTGCGACACGATGTTCGGATGGGCTTGGGATTCAGCTCAGCCTAACACCGCAAAAAATGTAGATATATATGATGGGAGCACCCTTCTAGCAACTGTCCCGGCGAACCAATTCCGATCGGACCTGCCAGGTAACAAAAACCACGCCTTTAACTTTGCAACTCCTGCCAGCATAAAGAATGGACTCAACCACACAATCCGCGTGAAGTTTGGTGGCACTAATACCGAACTTACCAACTCACCCAAGTCCTTAACCTGTGCCGGACCGTCTCCTTCCATCAATTCGGTCTCCCCGGGAAGTCCGACGCGGAGTGATAGCAATCAGAACGTGCAGGTGTCTGGAAGTAACTTCGTCAATGGACTGACAGTGACGGTGTTCATCCCTGGCGGAGGCTCGGCGACGTTGAGTGGGAGCCAGATCCAGGGAGTGAGTTCAGGGTCGTTCACGATGGTGGTGACGCTAAATGTAGTGGAGCAGTACGGCATCAGAGTGAACAATCCGGGCGGTGGGCAATCGAACACTTTCAACTTCAATGTGCAGGCCGCCAACCCAACGATCAACTCAGTTTCACCATCGAGTCCGACACGGAGTGATAGCAATCAGAATGTGCAGGTGTCTGGAAGTAACTTCGTCAACGGGTTGACGGTGACGGTGTTCATCCCTGGCGGAGGCTCGGCGACGTTGAGTGGGAGCCAGATCCAGGGAGTGAGTTCAGGGTCGTTCACGATGGTGGTAACGCTGAATGTGGTGGGTCAGTACGGCATCAGAGTGAACAATCCGGGCGGTGGGCAATCGAACACTTTCAACTTCAATGTGCAGGCCGCCAACCCAGCGATCAACTCAGTTTCACCATCGAGTCCGACACGGAGTGATAGCAATCAGAATGTGCAGGTGTCTGGAAGTAACTTCGTCAA
>JBPCKD010000039.1:0-87909 GCA_051004635.1 Pyrinomonadaceae bacterium | reverse complement strand
CCGGATCAGGCGAGCACCAACCAAACTGGCAGTGCGGAGTGGTCAAGATCGAAGTGGCGCTTCTCCTACCGTGTGAATGAATCGTTTCAGGATAACCGCCAGCCTGGACGAGAGCGCGCGGATATTCGCAACCTGGTGCATAGCTTCGGCGCCGGCGTGACCCCGAGCCAGCGATTCAACATTAACGTCGATCTCAGTTCAGAACGTGCGACCAGTCTGGAAACGGCGCAGGTCGATAAGAACTTCCGGGCCGGAGTCAACTTCAGCATCCAGACGACAAAGAAGTCTGCATTAGCCGCGACGATTTCCAGTGCGTTTGGAGGCGACAACGGTAACAGGAGAAGCAGCCGCAACGCTGATCTCGACGTTCAATGGTCGATGCGCTTCAGTATCTATGAGAAAGAGCGCTGGAAGAAAGTGCAGGGACAGTTCTTCGCTCGCTACGCGAACCGGTACGCCAGCGCGCGCGACAACATTTTTTTCTTTAACAACCTGACGAAGATACAAACGGTAAGCACAGGGTTGAGCTTCACGTTCTTTTAGGAGGATGGCGGTGAGAAAGTTTCTGCTACGAACAATACTCGCTTCGATCGCGACGCTGGCGGTCATGGCGGGCTTTCAAACGGACGCCGCAGCACAGATTAGGGTCAACCCTGACGGTGTAAACGTCAATTCGCAGGGGTCAACGGTTGTCTTCCTTACATTCGGGCCTGTGCCCGCAAATCGAACTGTAGGCGAAGGTTGTTGGTGTGGTGAGCTGATTGCCGCGCCAGGGGGCATAGGTCGGGCGTGTAATCCGGCGACTATTTTTGGCTGTCTGCCGGCGCGCCTCGATCTTTCGCAGAAGAGTGGGGCCACAGGATTTGGCTTCACGGATATTATGTCGATCCCGCCTTCGGTGGCGCGCCGCGCTTATCAGGCTGCAATTGCGGGCGCTGACTCGCGCTTCTTCTATGTACGACGGTTTATCAATCTTGCGGGTGGCCCGGATGAGTTTGTCAACGTCACGTGCCGCATGACCGGGGGCGGCGCGCGCACTCCGTTCTCGCTGACGGATGTGCAACTGGCGTTTGGTGTCGATAAGCCGATTCTTATCGTCAAAGACGATCAAACGCTGCCGCCGATATCAGCCAAAATTGCGTACAACGGTACGGGTCGTTTGAAGGGAAGGTGGGAAGTAGTACTGCCCGGCGACGAGCACCCATCAGAAAACGATCTCTTGACCGAAGCGACGTTGCCCGTCGAAGACCGACCCTCGCAGCGTCGGTACACACAACTATCGACATTCAATGTCTTCCTTCCGCCCGACGGTAAATACAAACTCGAAGGTCCAGACGTCTCTCGCCTGCCGGTCAAGGTCAAGGGCGAGTATCTCGTGCTCTTGCGCATCGAGGCGACCGATGACAAAGAAGGCGACTCAAACCTCGCCACTGTAGGCGCCGGTCCGGCCGTGGTCCATAGCGGCGCGGTAGCGGGCTTCCCGCTTCCCATACTTCGCTATTACGTCGGCGGCGGTCCCGAGACTCAACTTGTCGCTGTCACTTCAACTGCGCTCACTGCGCTACTTCCCGAAGACCAGTCCACATTCGCGCCTGGCCAGACCATTGAGTTTACCTGGGCGGATTCGCCACGCGGCAAGCTCTATCGTCTCGAAGTCCAGACGCTCGACGGCGCACGACCTGTTCTCTCCGCCGTGTTTCCCGCGGGTGCCGGTTTTTACCGCGCGCCGCCATGGCTCAAAGACAAAGCCGCCGGCTCCATCCTGCGCTGGCGAATCGTCGCGATTGATGAAGGCGGCAAGGTAATCGAGGAGACTGTCTGGCGGAGTCTGAAGTTCGGCACGGCGAACCAACGGCTGTAGGCACTAGAACGAGTCCTGGACGGGGAAGCATTCGTAACGGTTACTCGGACAACACCGTGTAGCTCTTCTTTAACTCTAATTTTCAAACAGCAGGTTTGAACCATGAAACTTAAGAACCTGGTCGCAGGATTAACTTTTGCATTCATCACGTGTGCAGCTGTAGTTGTCGCGGACAACCTGGCATTGCGCTCGCAGATCAATGGGACGTTTGAACAAGCCAAGCAGCTCACGAGTCAGGGCAAGTATGACGAGGCGATCGTAAAAGCTGAAGTTGCCATTACGAAACTAAAGGAGCTTCGCAACGCAAGCGCAAACGTAGGTGCGCCCGATCTTGCCATCGTCTCAATATCCGGCAACGGCGACCAGAGAGTGACGGTCATCGTTCAGAACAAGGGTGCCGGCCCGGTCCCGGAAGGCCGTGGAGGAAACATCGCAGGCTTCATCGCCGTGAAGGTGAAGCTCTATCTCGTGCCCACCGCCGGCGGCCAACCACGGGAGCTGGATTCGACCGGGATGATGATTCTGGATGGTTTGAATCCCGGCGAGGCCAAGCCTGTTCGCTCGCGCGCCATGGGCTGTGGTCTGACGCAAGACATCAAGGCGGTTGTTGATTCAGGAAACGGAATCGCGGAAACGGACGAAAACAATAATGAGTCGCAGATCATAACAGTCAAGTCCAGACCGTGTGGCTCTTGATCCTTCCGGCCGCAAAGGACTGGTGACTTTGCGGCCCTCCACAATGGAATAAGCATAAGGAGAATTCAGATGTCGGCGAAGCTAAACTGGTTTCCGATCTTGCTCGTAGCCTTTTTGATGATGACGATGGCCCAGGCTGCGCGAGCCGAAGACTACTTGATCGAAGTAATCGAAAGGCCCGGTAATAATCAGTTTGATCCGACAAATCGAACCGCTCGCTACAAGTTTCGAATCAAAATTCATCCCAATTCAACCTTGGAAAGGATCGACGGCTTCGGGAAAATTTGCGTCGCCGATACAGCGTTTTTCAAGTGGTCACTTGGCGGCCCCCCACAGGTGCTTCCATTACAGAGCCGCACCGACTCTAAAGCCGTGGAAGGTATAGTGAAAGCTACGGGCGACTGGACGGGCCAGAAGAATGCATATTTTTCCGTAGCACTCCCTGGCTCAGAATGCGCCGGCAATGGGCTGAGCCCTGCGGGCCAATCCAACCGGGCTCAAGAGAGTGCTCGCTTGACGCCCGTGCTCAATATTCCCAGCGGGCTAGTCAACGCCGGAGATCAACCCACTGGGCCAATCGCCAGACTGGCGCCGTACAGATTGAGAGTTCAACCATCGATCGGCGTAAATTCCGAAACGGCTATCACACTGAGGGCCGAGCCGACGGGTACGGGCACGGCCAACTGCAAGTTTGAGGCGGTTCCCACGAGCGGAGGCGCAGCTTGGAGCGCTATCAGGGAAAACTGCTCTGAAGTGTCTCCGACGCTGGCCGCCGGAACTTATACGCTACGACTCACGATGAGGCTGGGGCGAGCCGGCGGAGGGTACGAAGACCTGACGGAAGAGAAACAAGGTTATGTTGTGAGCGCTGCGCCAAATTTTGCCATCACCTCGCTTGTGCTTGATCCGGTAGTGCAACCCGCTCAGGGCGACATCACTAAGGTCCACATGAAAATTAAGAACCAGGGCGCGGAGACCCTGCGCAATCTTCCCTGGGCGGTGAAAGAAAGAGGCAATATCGTCAATAGCGGCACGAAAAGCTCCCTCGCGCCCGGCGAAGAGTTCGAGATCGTCGTGCGGCTCGACCCCTGGCTTGAAGGAACAATTGAGGCCACGGGCGAACTTGATCCGAACAATCAATTGAACGAACCCGCCGCGCGCCGCAACGACAACAAGAAAACTGTCAGTCCGCAGTCTCAAACTATGGCAACGGAATTATTACCTCCCGGAAGCTTTGATAGTGAAACTATTTTAGAACCATGCGCATGGGGGCCCGGGGACTCGCGGGGCTTCACAGCGAACTGGCGCCTGGACTGCGGCGCGTTGCCCAATGGCGCGAAGCAGGACCTACGTATGTGGTATGAGGGCGAAAAGCTCAAGAACGGATGGAAAATCAAGAGGGTTGAAGTTGAGGATGCGAAGAACCGCGGCGGTTACAGGTGGCTCACGAAACCACAAGAAGGAAATGATGACCCTTACATGAAAATACATATGTGGGTTGATTCTCATGTGGGCGTCATCACGCCTGTGGAAGGCGGGAGCGGACGCAAATTTGTCCAAGTCAAAATCAGAGTCTGGATCGAAGGCCCCTCGCATTTAAGTCCTTATGAAGCCAACAAGCCGCGCCAGGCGCGATGACTTGAATTTCGCACAGGCCGGCGCCTGCGGAGGCCCTTCTGAAGCAAAGGAGAAAGCTATGAAGAAAAGAACGATCGCATGCGGAAACACCTTGTCCAATGTACCTTGGTGTCTGGCGATGATCTTGCTGGTCGCCGCGGCCAACGTTGCGGCCCAGGATAACGTGCAACGACCGCCCGGCAGTGTGGTTCGCCAAGGGCCACCGGCCTGCAGCATCGCTGACAAAGTCGAGGTTACGTCCTTCACGTTGAGCAGCTCCGCGCAGCCTCTTGTCAATACGGGTGTGACCACCAAGCTGAAGTTCAGAAGCAAGTGCCCGCAAGGGACTGCCGATCTGCGCGTGCCCTGGGAGATCCGGCAGACAACCGGGAATACCAGCACGAGAATTGGTTCGGGTACGGAAACACTGGTTGCCGGCGCCACCAAAGAAGAGTCTACCAATTGGATCGCCGTGCCGGGCTCACATTTCTTGTACGGCAGCGTTACGCTCAGCGACGGTGGGAGTAACAACACGAGTGATGACGTGCCTGTCACGGTGATGAAGGAGATCTCACTTACTCACAACGCCGTACAGGGGACTAGCGCGCAGTTCGCGAATAACATCGAGCCGGGGCCGCCGCCCAACTGCACAAAGCTGGGTGAGTTTAACGCCGACGATGACTCGCTACTTCTTAATGGTCGAACGGGCATCGTCTTTGCGGCTCATTGTCAGTTGACGGGAGGTAAGGCTAACCCAGAGGCTTTCAAAAACCTTACGCTTAAAAATGCCTGGACAGTGAAAAGCGCCGAGATAGCAGAGAGACATCACGAGGATCCGAGGAACGCCGGGTTTCGTCAGATAAGCATGCCATCGCCCGGTGGCACTAACCTTCAGACCCAGTTTCACGTCTGGGCCAATGCCGGATCAAAGATTTACCTGCGAGTCCTGATCGTTATTCGCGGACCGGCCGACAAGGATCCATTTCGATAATGCTGCTTCCGCCCTCGCTCGCGGCCGTCACACTATTTGCAATTCTGAGGAGAGACGATGATGAAAAACATGACCACCCTGATTACGTACCAAAAATTTGTAAGCGTCGTTCTATTCGGACTCGTGATATTGGCGGCGGCGCCGCGCGCCAGTGCGACTCCGCCGACATTGCAATCACTAGTGCTTTCGCCCGGCGGGTCAAGTGGAAGCAGGACAGGCAGCGGTGGTCTTGGCAGTTCGAATAACCTGACGGTGATCGGTGGTATCAGCGTCACCGGCGGCATAACAATGACAGGAGCTGCGGCGGGCGATCGACTTGAGGTTAGTCTGTCAACTAGTAACTCTTCGCTTGCACCTGTGCCGGCGCGCGTGACATTGACGCTAGGTCAGTTGGGAAACGCCGGCGGCACGTTTACGATTCAGACTGCCGCGGTGACAGCCACCACGCAAGTGACAATCACTGCCGGGACGGGCCCGGGCGCTAAGACGGCGACGCTGACCTTAAACCCCGTCAGCGTTCAGTCGCTGAGCCTCACCCCGCAAAGTGTCCTCGGCGGCCAAACGTTATCTGGCTCAATTACGCTCAATGCGCCGGCCCCCTCAGGCGGACTGGCTGTGCAGCTTTCGAGTGACAACGAAGCGGCCACGGTCCCCGCGACGACCATAACTATTCCTGCCGGACAGACGAGCGCGACGTTCCAACTTGCCACAAAGGGAGTGGCCTCTAACACGACAGCGACGATCGGGGCCGGGCAAGGGACCGGGATTAAGACGGCTGTGGTTCAGGTTGTGCCCCTCAGCATCGCATCCATGACGCTCAGTAAGGCGAGCGTAGTTGGAACCACTACCGACGGAGGCCGAGTTACCGGCACTATCACCCTCAGCGCCAATGCGCCGAGGAGGCTGAAGATCAAGCTTGGAAGTGGCATGGGCAGCCCCGTGAGTTTCTCGGAACAGGCTAGTGGGTCATCATCGCCAGTCCCCGACACGTCCGGATCCATCATGGATAATAATGTCCCTGGCGCATGGGTGCCGGCTGGGGCGAATACGGCAACTTTTACGATCTACACAAGGGTTGTGAACGGTCCAGCTAACGTGACGATAACAGCGGGTCCGGTAGAAGGTGAACCGTACACCACACCCGCAAGCCCTTATTACCAGGGGTCTAGTTACCCAGGACCCCGGTGGCCAATTACAAAAACGACGACCTTGACGGTGAACCCAGTCGCGGTCGAATCCCTGACGCTCAACCCAAACTTCGTCATTGGTGGCAACACGACGGCAGCCACGGTAAAGCTCAACTCCGCTGTGGGCGCCGGCTTCCAAATCCCACTATCAAGTAGCAACCCATCCATTGTTACTGTGCCGGCTCAGGGGGTTGTTCCCACTCAGTACACCACGGCAGGCACAGACACAATTACCTTTACGGTCACCACCCTTGCTGTCAGCGGCTCTGACGGCGCGAATGTCACCGCGGGTGGCCAGACCGCTTCTCTGAAGGTAGAGCCCGCAGCCATCGAGTCATTGACTCTAGCCTCACCGACTATTAATGGCGGCAGCCCGGTTAACGGGACAGTTACGCTGAATGGGTCGGCCCCCGCGGGCGGACTCTCCGTAACGCTCTCCAGCAGCGATCCGGTGGCGAGTCCCCCACCGACAGTCGTCATCCCTTCCGGACAGAAATCGGCTCCTTTCACAATCAACACGTCGACGGTGGGTGAGGTCACCCCGCTGACCATTACGGCCACCAGAGGCGGTGTTAGTAAGACGGCCAACTTAAAGGTTCTGGAACTCAGTATCACGCAGCTATCACTCAGCCAGGACGCAGTGACCGGCGGAAGCTCAGTGAACGGGACTCTCACTCTAAACGGTGCGGCGCCGGCAGGGGGTTTTACAGTTCCCCTCAACAGTAGCGTCCCATCCGCAGCCACCGTTCCCGCGGCAGTAACGGTACCTCAGGGCAGCACGCAGGGAACGTTCAGCGTGACGACCGTCCCGGTCGACGCGCAGCGCGACGTAAAGATCACCGCCGGTCAGGGGACTGGCGCGAAAAACGACGGCCTCACTATCGAACCCGTCAGCGTCACCTCGTTGATGATCAATCCGATGAACGTTGTTGGTGGTGGGAGCGCGACCGGCGCTCTCATGCTCAACGGCCCAGCTCCTCCGGACGGCTTACGCGTGCCATTGTCGAGCGCCAACCCCGCCGCCGCTACAGTGCCGGACAGTGTGGCTGTGCCTGGAGGGCAGACCACTGTGACGTTCCAGATCAGCACGAATTCCGTAACCGCCGACACACAGGTGACTATTGTTGCGGGGCGAGGTACGAAAACGAGGACCGCCGAAATTTCTGTGCGCAAACAGTAAGCACAACTGGAGAGAAATCATATGAGACTCATGCCAACCACAATCATGCGAAGGGGACTACTGATCGCCGCGCTTGCGTGCTGCGCGTCCAGCGTTGCAGCACAAGACAACGTGCAACGACCGTCCGGCAGCGCGGTTCGCTCGGCGCCGCCAGCGTGCAGCGCACAGGACAAAGTTGAGGTAGCGTCCTTTACCTTGAACCCGGCAGCGCCTAGCCTCGGGCAGACCGTCACAGTCAGGCTCAAAATCAGAAGTAAGTGCCCGCCGGGGACTGCAGATCTGCGCGTGCCCTGGGAGATTCGTAAGAACAGCACGAAAATCAGTTCGGGCACGGAGACGCTTCCGCCCGGCATCAGCAAAGACGTGACTACGACTTGGACCGCGGTAGTGGGCACGAACAACTTTTACGGCAGTGTGACGATGACCGACGGCGGCAATAACAATACGAGCAACGACGTGACCGTTAATCTATCGCCGCCGCTGGTTACTAGAGTGCTCAATCACGTGAGTGCCAAAAACGCAGGCGCGAATTTCAGCGCCAACATAGTTGACTCGAGCCCCTGTGTCCTCTATTCAAACGCGGGCCAGGCCGGCTCTAATTCTGACGATGAAGTCGTGAACCGTATTAACTGCCTCCCTGACCTTCTGGGCGGAAGGAGTGACGTAGAAGGCTATTCAGGGTTCACGCTGAAGAATGGTTGGAGAATCAAATCGCACGAAATCATTCGGGGAACTGGTAACTTCGCGGAGGGCCCAGGAAAGGGTTGGAGCTGGTCGTCAGCTCCCCCGACGGGAACGGGCCCCTATTTCAAAATCCGTCTTTGGGCTGATGCGAATAGGGGGATACAAATCGGAGTCAAGATCTTTATAGAAGGGCCGGAAGACACTGACCCTTACCAGTGATCGTTTACACAAGAATCTCTCAGAGACGCGACAGCCTGATGCGCTTGGTTGACGGCGATGAGCAAGCAGCCGGAGTGAACTAATCAGCGAGTCCTTGCGCGAGCTTACAAAATTCAACTACGCGGTTTTCGGACCAGAAGCGGTCTTCACCGTTGGGCCCGCTGGAAACAAATGCGACGTGGCCGCCGCGTTCCGTTGCTACTAACAGGATATAAGGATTGTTGCTGATGACCGGATCGCGCAGCGGTGTGAAGGGAATAAACGGATCGTCTTCGGCGTGGATTATTAGTGTAGGAAGACGGATTTGAGCGATTACTCTCAGAGAGCTGGAACGATAGTAGTAAGTCGTCGGCACCAGCAAAGCCGTGGGCAGTAGCAGTGAAGCGCTCGTCAAACTGCTTTAGTGTGCGCACCTGTCTTAAACCGTTGATATCGTAACGCTCCGGATAGAGCTTGTTCTTGGTACGAATTCGGTTTTTTAACCGGCGCACGAAGTCCTGGTGGTAAATCCAATTTGAACGCTTCAGGATCAGCGCTGCGCTGGCCGTCAGATCCACGGACGGGGAAACTGCGCAAACGCTGAGAATTTCCGGCGGTGGATCTTCGCCGTATTCGCCAGCGAGTTTAAGCACAAGATTTCCCCCAAGTGAGAAACCTACCAGAATCATTTTCGAGATGTGATCTTTCTCTATTAGCTCCTTAACTACGGCGCGGAGATCCTCGCTCAAACCGCCGTGGTACAAGGTTGGTGTAAGGTGTTCAGTGCCCCCGCAGTTACGCAAGTTTACTCTGATGATATTAAAGCCAGCTTGAAAGCCCTTCTCTGCGATTGCCAGCATGTAGTTTGATGCAGTGGAACCCTCAATCCCATGCCAAACCACGATCGTTGCATGTTCATCCCGGTTGACTTGCCAGCGACAGTGAGCGAGAACCCTTACGCCCGGTTCCACTTCAAAGAAACGCTCCTGATCTCTTTCGGCATAAAAACGAAATCCTCGCGGCCATGCATAAGCCGCAAGTGTCTGGGCATGACCGTTTCGAAAAATCCGATGAGGTGTGAAGGGGTTGGCTTCGAACGCTCGGGCCGCGCGCGCGAGAAACGCAACAGCCTCGGCGACCGTGAACCTGGGTTTTTCCGGTTCAATCCCTGCCACTTCAATGTGGGGCGGCATTTTATGAGAACCTCAGCAAGCCAGGCTGCCTGCGTTTGATGACGAGAGGGAAACTACCGCATTAGTATACAGGATACAGCGTGAATACAACTGAAAGAACGGAAGTAGTTTGTAAAGGCATACTCTTTTGATGACAGCCAGAAAGCCTGACGCCAGGTGGAAGTCGCGAACCAGACACGATTTGATCATCGAGGTTTGGGAAGCTCTCGATTGTGAATCGGTCGGGAAGGCTGAGCTTGAGCAGATACAACAGGCGCTGCAGGAGAAGTTTGGCGAAGGCGCGCTGGACAGTCCGGCTTCAATTGCGCGAACAGTGGCGGACGAAGGGGCAGTCTTGCGGCATCCGGAAGTCTTCGAGTACGACACGAGATGGCGCGAGCGCATCATCTCATCCCCGGTGCCGCTGGAGTCTCTTAGCTTCTCCAATCTGGCTGACGCATCTGAATCGATCAAAAAACTCGAAACCTGGCGAAGGAAGTTCGCAGAGGAAGGT
Organism: Pyrinomonadaceae bacterium; assembly: GCA_051004635.1. GTDB lineage: Bacteria > Acidobacteriota > Blastocatellia > Pyrinomonadales > Pyrinomonadaceae > PSRF01. The sequence goes on along the minus strand of JBPCKD010000039.1, from coordinate 77,809 downwards.
AAGCAGGTGGAACCGCGCCGCCTCCAGGAGTTTGCTTTGAAGACTAAACAAGATCTTCAGTTGGGGGCGCGCAGCCGTATCGTCGACGCACAAAGGCGGTTCGAAGCAGGAGAGATTGCTCAGTGGCTGACCATCTGGATACAGGACCCTGCCATTTTTGAAGACTGGCTGAGCCTGCGGATGCGCTCGAGAGAATTTGTTGAGAAGTTTCGCGACTAATGCAACCTGGCTGCGGGGTCTGCAGCAAAACCAGCCCGCGGACCTATTAGTTCCAATACCACCACGCGGTAGCGGGGGCCAGCCCTTCAGGCTGAGGGGTTTCTGAGAGACCATCAACTCAAATACGTATGGCTGTGTTGGCTTTGCCCGAGCGCTACCGCGAAGTCGTAGTGCTTTGCGACTTGCAGGAAATGAGTTATGTCGAGGCAGCCGAAGTTCTCAGTTGCGCTGTGGGGACTGTTCGCTCGCGGCTGCATCGCGCCCGCGCGCTCTTGACTGAGAAGCTGAGTCCCACCCGCCATGAAGAGGGGACCTCAACTACAGCAAAATCGGCGAGGTGTTTCGCATGAACTGCCAACAGTTTGAAAGCATAGTCAACGAATTAGCACGACAGCAGATGTTGGAAGCCATTGTGCGAGAGCAGGCGCTGGCGCACACGAGCCAATGCGGAGGCTGCGCGCTAAGGTGGGAAGATGAGCGCGCGTTAACGCAAAAGCTGCGTGCCTTGACCATTGAAATGAATGAGGTGGAAGCACCGGCGCGGATCGAAGGTGAACTGCTGATAGCATTTCAAAAGCACAAATCTACCGGGCAATTTACCAGGCTGGGGCGTTCGATGATTTATGACTGGCGCTATTGGGCTACGGCTGCAGCTGCGGTTTTGTTGATTGTCATTGGCATAGCGTCGATGAAGTCGCGCCCGGCGGCCGTAGCAGCAGAGAATCCCTACTTTCCAACCTTCGGACCGAAAATGGCCAACAACAAGGCTGCCGAAGTGCCCGACAAGATTGAGGACTCAAAGCCTGCGCCCTTGCCGAAGCAGGGAGTCACATTGGCGACCTACAAGCCTAAGGCCTGATTTGGTTTGCCGGTCAACATGGACCGGGTCAACGAAAGATCAGTCGGGATGAACCTGCTCGCTCATTGTTTGAGGTTCCCGCAGGTTACACCGTAAAAGAAGTCGGTGGGCCGGGTCAGCAAATGCGCATAAGAAGACGATGCCAAGCAACCCGCAATAAATGCACTCAGCCGCGTCGTTTTTGTAGGGGTGGCACTCCGTGGCCACCCCGGGGTGGGTGGGAGAAAAGGTGCAAGAAAACGTGAGGGGAGACCACGGAGTGCCGCCCCTACAACTCACCCCAAATTGGCAAACTGCCCTCTATTCTTCTTCTTCCCCTCCGCGAATTCTTCCTTCCGCTCTGGATTGTTCGATCACTTTTTGAGCGAGATTTCCGGGAACCGGATCGTAATGGGAGAACTGCATGTGGAAAGAGCCACGGGCAGCAGTGATTGAATTCAGCGTGGATTGATAATTCAGCATTTCCGACATCGGCACCTGGGCCTTGATTAACTGTTGTTTGCCGCTCGTCTCCATACCCTGCACCCGGCCGCGACGGGAATTCAGGTCGCCCATGATATCGCCGCTGTTTTCCTGAGGCGCCGTGATCTCCACGTCCATGATTGGTTCAAGTATCGAGGGCTTTACCTTCTCCATGGCGGCTCGGAAGGCTTTCCGCCCGGCCGCCCGGAACGAATGCTCGTCGGAGTCGACGTTATGATAAGACCCGTCAACTAGTTGCACTTTGAAATCCACTAACGGATAACCGGCAATGGCACCTGATTGTGCCGCTTCGATGATCCCTTTCTCGATAGCGGGCCGGAATTGCTGCGGCACTGAACCACCAAAAATCTTATCTTCGAAAACAAAGCCGCCACCTCGCGGCATTGGCTCAAAGATAACTTTGCAATCGCCAAACTGGCCGCGTCCGCCGGTCTGCTTCTTGTGACGTCCCTGGACCTCAGCTCGCTGCGTAATAGTTTCTTTGTAGGGAACCTTCGGCGGATGCAGTGTCACTTCTACCCCATAGCGCTTCTTCAACTTTTCGACAACGGTTTCGACGTGCAATTGCCCCGAGCCGGAAAGCAGGAATTCCTTTGTTTGGGCATCGCGGGTGAAATGAAGCGCCTGGTCCTCTTCGAGAATCTTGTGCAGCGCTACGCTGATCTTCTCCTCGTCCTGCCGGGATTTGGGCTCGATAGCAAAGGCGATTGCGGCCTCAGGATACTCAACCGGGTCGTACACAATCGGCTTTTGTTTATCACAAAGCGTGTCGCCCGTTTGTGTCTCCTTAAGTTTTACGCAGGCAACGATGTCACCCGCGTGGGCCTCAGGAACTTTGTCTATTTGTTTGCCCTGGATTGAATGCAACATGCCAAGGCGTTCCATTGTTCCGCGGGTGGAGTTGAACACGGTGGCATCATTCTGTAGTTTTCCGCTAATCACCTTCATAATATTTATGCGCCCGGCGAAAGGATCGGCAACGGTGCGGAAGCAGTAAGCGGAAAACGGTTCACTGTCGTCATACTTGCGCGGGAGTTTTTCAGCATCCGGACCGGCGTCAACCGGCCGTCCGTATTCGGCTTCATGGTGCGCCGGATCGGGAGCATAGTCGACGATGCTATTGAGTAATGCTCGCAGACCTACCAGGGTTTCACCTGACACGGCAAACACCGGGCAAAGCTTGCTCTGTGCGATAGCCTTATTTATGTTGGGAAGTATGTCCGCTTCATCCAAAGTTCCCTGTTCGAAGTACTTTTCCATCAAGGCGTCGTCGGATTCCGCTACCAGCTCGACGAGGCGCTCTCTAGTCTTATCAACAAATTCGCGACCCTCGCTTGGAATCTCGATCTCCTTCGCCTGCCCGTCGGCTCCCAGCTCATAGGCCTTCATGTGGACCACGTCAACTACGCCGCGGAAATCTTTTTCTTTCCCAATGGGTAGCGTGAAAGGAATGATTGCCCGGCTGAAAGTTTTCTGCGCGCTTTCCACCGCCTTGCCAAAATCGGCATGCTCCTTATCCAGGCGTGTGACCACCATCATTCGCGGCACCATAAACTCATTTGCATAGGCCCAGGTTTTTTCCGTCTGAACTTCAACTCCCTTGACCCCGTCAACGACGGCGAGTGCGCAGTCGGCCACGCGAAGTGCCGGACGCGCGTGAGACACAAAGGCGGCGTACCCGGGCGTGTCTATAAAGTTAATTTTAGTATCGCGATGTTCTAAATGAGCGAGTGCAATATTAAGCGTGATCTTGCGGGCGATGGAATCTTCGTCGTGATCGGTAACGGTGGTGCCTTCCTGGACCTTACCCCAGCGCGGTGTGGCTCCGGCGACGTAGAGAAGAGAACTGATTAGTTGCGTCTTCCCTACGTCGCCGTGTCCGATGACCGCAAGGTTGCGAATGGCCTCCGTGGCATAGGCTTTCATAAAGATAAGTTCCTTTCATGGAGTGAGATTAAAGTCGGACAGACATTCCTGTCTGTCCTTAACCGGCAGCGTTTCTTGTGCAACGACAGACAGGAATGCCTGTCTTACTTGGCGACAGGCAGAAACGCTTGTCTGAACTCAATGTTCGGTGCGAAGTAAATTTATCTGAGCGAGAAGGCGAAAGGCAAGCTAGCAGGAGAGTTGGTAGGGTCCTAAATTGATGGATTTGTTCTGCAGCTCCTAAGCGCCAAAGGCGCGGACTGTGATAGCCAGGGGCAAGCGACGAAGGAGCGTCGCCCCTAGACAAGGTTCAAACAAATCCCAAGCCCTGAAAGGGCGTGATAAAGGTATAGGATCTTCAAACTAGGACACCACCTCCTCGAACGCCTTCAGCTATTCAAATCCGCGCCCCTGGCTGGGACCAGTCCGTGCGTTGAGCCATCTTTCTTAAGGGATTAGGCATCGAAATCAGTGTACAAAATTTGGAACGTTTTTGGAGAGTTTTGGAGAGAAAGAACCATGTTTTACAGAAAGTTAACTTCGTTTGCGGCGGCCGTGCTTTTGTCGTTTGCAGCCACTGTGGCGACACCTGCGGCAGACTCAACCGGTAAACGAAACAACAATCAACAGAATACAAGAGTCCTCGAACCGCTGAATCTTGCCATCTTGATTCAGGATGATCTCGACTCGCAGGTTGGCAATGAACTCCGCGTTACGAGCGACTTCATACGCTCGCTTCCAAGCGGCTCGCGTGTGATGGTGGGCTACATTACCAGCGGGACTTTACAAGTTCGGCAGTCATTTACCAGCGACCTGGACAAGGCCGCTCGCTCATTGCGAATCACGCGGTCCAGCACCGCCACGTCACCGTATAACCCATATGTTGAAGTTATCGAGGCTTTACGCCACTTTAACGGACTGAAGGGTAAAAACGCCGTATTGCTTATCTCGGACGGGCTCGACACCTCGAGGGGATTCGATGTAACCAGCTCTGGCAACTCGATGGACCTTCTGCGGGCGATAAAGCATGCGAACAAGCAAAACGTCGCGGTCTACTCGTTTTATGCGCCCTCGGTTGGTTTGACGAGCCGGAGCCACCTTGCCGCCAGCTATGGTCAGAATTCTTTGAGTCGTTTGGGCAGAGAGACGGGCGGGAAAGCCTTCTTTCAGGGAATCACGGGATTCGTGACTTTCGATTCCTACTTCAAACGCCTGAAACAGACGCTGAACGAACAGGAACCTTTCGCGTCATAAGCTGAACCCAAAGCACGGATGTGCCGTTAAGACTAGAGACGCCGCCGCGGAGTTCAAACCTCCGCGCGGCGTCTTTGGTAACGCAAACTGTAAGGCCACCCCAGCGGGGTTGCCCCGCCGCGGACCCCGGGTTTGCGATTGTGGCTGAGGAGCTTGTGATGGCGTTGAAAGAAGCTACCGTCGCGAACTCGCAGTTTCTAATTTCAACTCCGCAGATCTGTACGCCACCCACCCAAACGAACAGTTTACCGGTACATTATTTCCTTGGTTTGGGACGAAGCCCGGTGATAGAGTTGGCAGGATACCAGGTGCATCAGCAACCGGTGATGATAAAATGCCTTTGAAGTTTGCGATGGCAGTCAATCTAATCTTTCGACTCCCTGGCAGCTCACCAGCGGCTCACGTCGTAATGAACTGATAATCAACTGGCAACGTGCGCGAATATTGTCTAATAGTCGAAGGGGCGTATCTGTCGGAGTCCGAAGCCGAACATGCCCTGCGGGATCCTTTCCTGGAGGACTGGGTCGAACAAACCGGACATTTCAAAATCCACAACATGAGCGAGATTCAAATTACGCCGGGCGTAACGCTTGGATCTTTGGGCGTTGTCATGCTCGACGAGCGCCTATTTGAGATTGCCAGTGCGGATGCGGAGCACCCTCTAACTGAGTTGAAGGCAAAAGGCATTGCCGAGGCGCTGCGCCGGCAGGACATGTTTGACGAAATTGAAGTAAAGCCGCGAGACGAAGCCCTGGTGGATAACGAACCAACCGCTTCGGATGACCCGGAAGGCTGAGTTCCCAGCCCGCTTTGCGGGCTTGGGTAGCCTTTCGGGCGCAACTAAGTAAGCACGCTAAGTTTGAATCCTCAACTTGAACAAACGTTTCAAGGCGGACGCGTCATTGTGGTGGTTGGCGACATCACACGTCAGGACGTTGACGTCATCGTAAATGCGGCTAACTCTTCGCTGATGGGTGGCGGTGGAGTTGACGGTGCGATTCATCGCGCCGGTGGGCCAGACATCCTTGAGGCGTGTAGAGAGATTAGACGAACGCAGTACCCGGCGGGCCTGCCTACGGGCGAGGCAGTGATCACTACCGCAGGAAATCTTCCCGCGCGATACGTGATTCACACAGTCGGGCCGGTTTACGGAGAGCACGAGGGCCACGAAGCGCAATTGCTGGCTGCGTGCTACAAGAATTCACTCCGACTTGCCGCAAGCCATTCCCTGACATCAATCGCATTCCCTGCAATTTCGACTGGCGTGTTTGGCTATCCTCGACATGAAGCAGCGAACGTTTCATCCGAAGCGATTTTGCACTATCTGCAAGACGCTGACAGTTCGAATGCAACTCTGAAAGAAGTACGCCTGATCTTCCTCCAACGCCCTGACGCCGACAAGTTTCTTAAGCACCACAAATTCGGATAACCGCTTAGGTATGTTATAAGAACCGACTTGTTTTTACGTTGACCCCATGACTTCTAAAGACAGGCCCGTCCCAGCGGGGCTGCCCGCCGGGGACCGCAGTTGAATGCCTGTCCTACTTTTTGCAATGATTGAGACTATTGAAAACCTAAACCTTAAACCTTTGGCTGAAACCCCGGCATTACCACTCCCTTTACAAGCTCTTGAGCGGCTCTCCTGGAATTTCTGGTGGAGCTGGTCTCGTGACAGAGCAAGTTGCTTTCGAGATATTGACCCCGCCCTCTGGGAAAATTGTGGCCAAAACCCTCGCTTATTACTTGCGAGGGCATCTGAATATCGTTTGGCGGAGTTGGCCACCGATCCCAGCTACATCGAGCGGGTGAACCAGCTCGCTAAGGCTTTTGATCGTTACATGGTTGCGACTGAAAGTTTGTCACACTCAACTGGCGCATCGACAATCACCACGGAACATCCGGTAGCTTACTTTTGTGCTGAGTACGGCGTTCACAATTCGCTGCCGCTCTATTCGGGCGGACTTGGAGTGCTTGCGGGAGATCATCTGAAATCAGCGAGTGATCTTCGCTTGCCACTCGTGGCAGTAGGTCTTCTTTATCATTACGGATATTTTCGGCAGCGCCTCAGCCTGGAAGGTTGGCAGGAAGAGTCTTACGGGGAGACGAATCCCGCGGAGTTGCCTCTCCACCAGCAAAAAGCCCAGGACGGCACGCCGCTATTTGTTGAAGTGTTAATTCGCGAGCGCAAGGTTCGTGCTCAGGTTTGGCGCGCGGACATTGGTCGTATTCCTCTCTATCTGATGGATACGAACGTTCCCGAAAACCAGGAAACTGATCGCTGGGTTACGGGCCACCTTTACGGCGGGGATCGTGAAACGCGCATCGTCCAGGAAATGCTGTTGGGAATCGGCGGCGTGCGCTTGTTGCGAAAAGTCGGTATCGAGCCAGGCGTCTTCCATCTCAACGAGGGCCACTCAGCTTTTCTTACCCTTGAATTGGCTCGCGAGCTGATTCAATCGCGAGGGTTAACCTTTACCGAAGCAGCTAAGCAGGTCAGACAGCAGTGCGTGTTTACCACGCACACGCCGGTCGCCGCGGGAAACGATGAATTCGACGTTGACCTGCTGATGCGTTCCTTTGGCCCAGACTATACAAAAGAGCTGGGCCTAAGTCGCGACGAGTTCGTCGCTTTGGGCCGTAGCGATCCTTCGAACCCTCGTGAGGCTTACGGATTGACGCCTTTGGCCATTCGCATGTGCCGATCGACCAACGGTGTAAGTCGCAAGCATGGCGAAGTTTCTCGCGCGCTGTGGCAGAAGCTTTGGCCCGAAGACACGATTGAACAGGTGCCCATTACCCACGTCACAAATGGTGTCCACGCGCCTACCTGGGCGGCGCCTTTGATCCAGTCGCTCTATGAAGAACATGTTGGCGCGGACTGGCAAGGTCAGGTGCGTGATCGGGCCATGTGGGAGCATGGGATTTCGCGAATACCTGACGAGGACTTGTGGTCGGCTCATTCACGTTTGAAAGAGCGTCTGGTTGCGTTCATTCGTCATCGTTCATTTCTTGCGCGACTGCATCGTGGTGAAAGTGCGGAATACACCGAAGCGGCCAGGAATTTGTTCGAACCCGGAGCCCTGACGATCGGTTTTGCGCGCCGAGTTGCCGGATACAAGCGCTGGAGTCTTTTGCTAAAAGATCCGGAGCGTTTGCTTCAAATTATCAACAACGAAGATCGTCCGGTTCAGTTTGTGTTTGCTGGAAAAGCTCATCCGCAGGACGGGGAAGCGAAGCTTGTGCTGCAGCAGGTTGCGAAGTGGAAGTATGATCCCAGAGTTCGCGCACGTGCAGTGTTTCTCGAAAACTATGATCACGAAATTGCGCGCCAACTGGTCCAGTCGGTGGACGTTTGGCTAAACGTCCCCCGACGGCCGCTTGAGGCGTCGGGAACCAGTGGAGAAAAGGTGGCAATGAACGGCGGACTGAACCTGTCCGTGCTCGATGGCTGGTGGCTCGAAGGGTATGACGGCACAAACGGATTTGCGATTGGCAGTTCGGTGGAGGGAGCCGAGGCCGCGGACGTGGATGCCAGCGATGCCGAATCGCTGTACACGATTCTGGAGGACGAGGTTGTGCCACTTTACTATGAACACGACCATGAAGGTTTGCCACGCAAATGGCTCTCGCTCATGAAACGTTCCATTGCCACACTTGTGCCCGAGTTCAACAGTGATCGGATGGTCGAGGAATACGCGCGGCGAATCTACGCCGCGCGGTAGGCGACTGTGTGAAACCTCTCAGGTGGGGAAGGGGTCGAGCGAAGCGACGGAGACTTGTTCGTTTCACCCGTTCCGTTTAGGGGCGGGCACCGCCGCCGGTGCAATTCGCGATTCAACGTGTCTTGGGCCGGTGGGCGGGGCCCCCCCTCTAAACGAAGCAGGGTGGTGTCGCTACGCTGGAGCGGGGGCGTCGCTTCGTCCGACCCCTTGCCCGCCTGAGAGTTTTGACACAGGCTCGATAGCCCGGCCCTAGAGCCACCTAAGCGAAACTTGATACTAGACCCGCCGCGCTAACCCGAAACCCATCCACCATCAGGTGCCCGCGGGGAATAATTGTTGGAGGCGGTGGTGTGTTAGACTAACTGCTTCCCGGCACTCCCTTGTGACGGATGTAACGGATAACTTGCCGATGACCACTCCCCTGACACTTCGATCGTGGATGTTTCGCTTTCGGATTTAGGCCTGAATGAAATACTGCACCATTTGCAAAACAAAATATGAAGACACCGTGAGCTTCTGCCCTACAGATGGAGAGGTTCTGGAAGACGATCCGTCTTCTATCGTAGGTAAGGTGCTCGATGGGCAGTATCAAATCGAGAGCCTGCTGGGCAAAGGTGGAATGGGAGCGGTTTATCTGGCTCGCCACATTCTGCTGGGCGACCGGGTTGCGATAAAAATCCTGCCGCCAGAAGTGAGAAACAACGCAGATTGGTTGCGCCGCTTCCGTCGCGAGGGGCAGGCTGCACGGCGTCTTCGGCACGCCAACGCTGTCGCTGTCCACGATTTGAGAACCGCGGGTGACGGCACGATCTACATGGTGATGGAGTATGTCGAGGGCCAGACTCTTGATGCCGAACTAAAGAAACGCGGACGGTTCACTCCGGCGGAGTCGTTCCAGATTCTTGAACCAATAATGAGCGTCCTGAATACGGCGCATGCTCTGGGCGTGGTCCACCGCGATCTGAAACCGGAGAACATCATGATTGGGAAGGCCGGCAACGACGGGGAGCCGGTGGTTAAGCTGCTTGACCTGGGAATTGCGAAGATGCGCGAGATCGCGGGTGTGGAGAGCAGCGGCACCACGGAACTCACGATGGCCGGTCAGGTGCTCGGGACTCCTTATTACATGTCTCCGGAGCAGTGGGGCGAGTTATCGCGGGATGGCAGTTTTGAGATTGATGGCCGTGCCGACATTTACAGTTTGGGATTGGTTGCTTACCAGATGATCAGTGGGATGCGTCCGTATTCGGCAGTGACCCTGAGTGAGTTAAGACGCGAACACATATCAGTGAGCCCGCCGCCCTTAAGTGAAAAGGTTCCTGGTGTCCCGAGGGCCTTCAGCGATGTAGTTGGTAGAGCTATATCAAAAGATCGCGACGACCGGCAGGGCACTGCGGGAGAGCTTGCCGCCCAGTTGCGTGCGGCCCTTCTCGAAGCACCGGCCACGGGTGCTGCAGAGGGCACCCTGTCTGACGTTACTTATGCCGACCGAACCGCCGCACACACTTTAATAATACCGAAACCGTTAGATACCCGGTCAGACGTAGGCGCGCCCACAATCATCACAGATGCTGTGCACACTACGCCACCGCGCACCGGGTTGCCGCCTCCACCGCTGGCTGGTGATGTGGCCTTACCCGACCCCGCAAGGGCCCGGGCGGATGGCATGTTATCCAGTGTTACGGTTGAGCCGCAGCCGCGGCCGGGGGTGGATTTACCGACTCCGCAAAAATCTCGGGGCATGTCGTTGATTCTTGTTGGTGCTGGAGTTTTGGTTTTGATTTTGGCCGTAGTCGGTGTCGGGGGAATTTTTGCAGTCAATTGGCTGAGTGCAAAACCGGCTGGACCGGGAGTTCCGGCGGAAAATGGCAAAACACTGGCGGGCGACGCCAGTGGTCCGGCGGGCACGGAAACATCGGGTGCCACCAGGGAGTCTGCAAACTACTGGCTGGAGGTGTTGCCCACCTCTTTTGCTAGTCAGCCGACGCGGGTCGCTGGCGCAGTTCCCCTTGCCTCCGGCCAGGCTTTTAAATTCCATTTCAAGTTTCCGGAAGGTGGCTATCTCTACATCATCGGACCCGGAGAAGGAAACCGCCCAACGGCATTCCTGACGCTGTATCCGGCACAGATCTCCGGCCTGGAAAACAATCAGGTGACCAGGGACGACGACTTCAGCTTTCCAAGCGGGGTAGAACACTGGTTGGAGTTGGACAAAAAGCCTGGCACTGAAACCTACACCATAATCTTTTCTGCTGGGCCATTAACCGAGCCTGCCCTTTTCAGCGAGCCGGTAACTGGAAAACCGTTGAGCGATAACCAACAGGAGGAGTTAAGTAATTTCCTGGCGAAGCATAAGACGAGCGCACCGGTAACAGAGCTTAATGACAAGGATGGTGCGGCGCCCTTCGTCGCCGTGAAAGCGCCGCAGTCTACGACGCCAAAAGATCCTGGCGCTCCCCTGATTTTCGAAGTGAAAATCCAACACAAATAATACCCGGCACTAATTGAGATTTGTCTTTAGTTGAAGGAGAACTTTTCTATGAGAACGAAGGTTATTTATTTGGTCCTCTTGATTGCACTCGCAGGGTTTGGATCAATGCAGGCTCACGCGCAGCAGGAGGAAAATGTCCGGGGCGCGTTTCTAACGACGCGACCTAAACCATCGGCCAACGCCGCGAGGCCGAGTGCCAACTCAAGACCAAGCCGGCGCCGGCCAAAAGCGAGTACGGCGAATGCGGCCGCGAACAATGTTGCGCCAACAACTGTTCCAGCTACGACCGCATCCACGCCACGCAAGGCGAGCCGTCAACGCCTGGGCCTGGGCTTGACCTTGTTTATGCGCGACTCGAATGGACTGGCGGTTCGAGCAGATCCATCCCGCACCTTTCGCAAGGGCGATCATGTGCGAGTTTTGCTTGAAACTAATGCCGATGGCTATCTCTATGTTTTTAATACGACGGACGGCGGACAGCCAGTGATGATTTACCCGGATGCGGAGCTGGAGGAAGCGGGTAATTTTATTCAAGGGCACGTTCCCTGGGAAATCCCCTCGAGTGCCGCAGCGGAGGAGAGACTCCGATGGTTTACTTTCGACCAAAATAGCGGTGCGGAGAAGCTCTATTTTGTTTTCACGCGCGAGCCACTGACGGCCGTTCCCATGGAGGACGACCTGATTACATTTTGCCGTGAAAACAAGGGGAAGTGTCCCTGGCAGCCCGCAGCTGACGTCTGGGCGCAGATCAAGAAAGAGTTAGATGAGCCGGTCAGGATTGCAAAAGCGGAAAGCATGGGAAACTCGCAAACTGCGACCGAACACCAGGCCGCCACGCGAGGGATTGGACTAAACAGGGATGATCCGGAACCGTCGTTGATAATGTTGACGGCCTCAACCGACAAGAACATGCTGGTCGCGACTCTGGATTTGATTCACAAGTCTGAAATTGGGACATCCAGTCCAGACGATCAGGATTAGGTAGGGAGGCGGAAGTTACAGTGAAAGCCACAACCACGAAATTCATGACCCTTCTCTTAAGTGCGAGTCTATTGCTCGGATTCAATTCCGTGGCGTTTTCCCGCGAAGTATTCCCTGCCTTCGCAATGCCGGTACAGCAAACAAACCAGGCATCCGGAGCCTTAAGAGAAGGGAGGCGACTGCTCAAGCGAGGAAAAGCCGATCAGGCGCTCGCGCAACTTCAAACAGCACTTTCGCTTTACACCGCGGCAAATAACAACCACGGCATCGCAGCCGCCCAAAAGGAGTTGGGCGATCTATATCTCCGGCAGGGACAGGATAAGACTGCGCTGGATCATTATCAGAAGGCCTACCAGGCACTCACCGGCGCGCTCAGTAAGGAACAAACGGAGGCGGCCGCAACCGGCAGCGCCGCTCGAATGGTGGATTCGAGGGCCAGCACCGTCGCTGATACCGCGGCGAGCGTTAAAGACACCGGCTTTAACGCGCAGCTATTGCTCGCGAAGATCGGTGACACGAATTACCGGCTCGGCCAGATGGGCGATGCGGCCAGCTCGTATGCGCGAATGAGTCCCAGAAAACCCGAGAGCGCTGCCAAAAAAGCCGGCGGAATGTTTGGCAAGCTAGCTACCGGGATCGCGCTCGGTAATGCCACTGATAGCGTAGCTCTCGGCTCGGCGGCTGAGGCTGTTGGCGGGGCGCTGGTTGTGAAGAAAGAACTCGAGCAATATCGCACCGCCATCGTTTACATGACTTACGAGGTGGGCATGGGCCGCATCGCCTTCGCCGGGAACGATCTTGTCACGGCTCAAAAGCACTTTCAGAACGCTGTCGACGCCGGCAAAGGTGCGTTGCCGATGATTGCGAACCTGGGCCAGACACGCCGTTTCCGCGCCGCCGCGCGTACGAGTCTCGCAGATGTCGTATGGCGCCAGGGAAATTACAAAGAAGCGGGCAAGCTTTATGAACAAGCTGCGAAAGGGGCAAAGGACGACAAACAATTGGATTTGATGTGGCCCGCCCAACGCGGATTGGGCAAAAGCCTATGGTCCCAAGCCGCTCAGGAGAAGGATCCTAAGAAGGGCATGTCGATGCGAGAGTTGGCAGTTGGCAACTATCGCGATGCGATCAAGACGATCGAAACATTGAGAGCTGGAAGTTTGCGAGCTGATGAAGCGCGCACATCATTTCTGGCTACTACGAAGGATGTCTTCGACGAAGCCGCGAGTGCTTTGGCAGAGATGGCATTGTTGTCTTCTCCCGCTGGTGGACCGCTTTCAGGCAAAGCTCTCGAGTATGCGGCAGAGGCATTTAAGGTGACGGAGCAGTCGCGATCGCGTTCGTTGCTGGACCTCTTGAGCGAAACGGGTGCATCGATCACTGAAGGGATTCCCGCCGAGCTACTGAAGCGCAAACAGGAGAACCTCGATCAACAGCAGGAAATCGCTGAAGCGCTGATGGGAATCAGTTTGTCTGACGAGCCACAGAAGAAGAAACCTTCTGAGCTGGAGGGAGATCTCGAAAAGCTGCAGACAGAATTTGATAACATTGAAAACCAAATTAGGACCGCCAGCCCTCGGTACGCGAGTCTAACGGCCGGCCAACCCTTGTCTCTCGCCGACGTCCAGCAGCGTGTGCTCGACGATCAAACGGTATTGCTTGAGTACAGTTTGGGAACGGAAGCCTCGTATCTTTGGGCTGTAACAAAGAGCGGCGCCGCGATTTACAAACTGCCCGCCCGGCCCACAATCGAGAAGCTGGCCACCGACCTCCGAGCACAATTGATTCCCACCAAACTGCAGCGACGGATTGTTGGCATCGATGTGATGGCCGATTCTCAGCGCGGCCTGGGAGTCAGCGCCACACCCTTCGCGGAAGACGCGGCCGCTTTTGTGGCCGCTTCAGCCGCGCTCTATAAAACCGTTATCGAGCCCGCCGCGTCCGTGATTGGCGAGAAGCGCCTGCTGGTTGTGGCTGATGGCGCCCTGAATTACGTTCCGTTTGAAGCGCTCGTGAAATCGTCAGACAGCGCAGACTATTCGTCTCTTCCTTATCTAGTCAAGTCGAATCAGATTATCTATGCGCCTTCGGCCTCTGTGATTGGAGCGATACGAGCGCAAGAAAATAACAAGTCAGGCAATGCGATATTGATCGTGGCCGACCCGGTCTTCAATTCAACCGATACTCGAGCGCGCGGTACAACATCTTCGGCCGTTGCCGGCACACGCGGGCTGGGAATTCAAAGCGCTTTAACTGACGTGTCGGGAAAGGACGCTTCTGCAAGCGCCACGACAGCGAAGATGCAGGGCTTGCCCCTGGCGCGTCTGGCGGGTACGCGAGCTGAAGCCGACCAAATCGTCAAATTAGCGAAGGTGGGTGGCGGCCAAGCGGACGTTTGGCTGGATCTCGACGCCAGCGAGGAAAATATTGAGGCCCGCGACATTAGCAAGTATCGTATTCTGCATATTGCCACCCACGGCTTGTTGAATGCCGAACGGCCGCAGTTTACCGGTCTGGTGCTTTCGCTGATTGGCAACAAAAACGAAGACGGCTTTCTACGCACCGACGAGGTGTTCAACCTTCGCCTGGGTTCACCGCTGGTAATGCTTTCGGCTTGCGAGACAGGTCTGGGCAAAGAGAAGCGCGGCGAAGGCGTAATGGGCCTAACGCGCGCTTTTATGTACGCCGGTGCGCCCACTGTCGGGGTCAGTCTCTGGTCCGTGGCTGACAGATCAACCGCAGAGTTAATGACCGACTTTTACAGGCGCTTGCTCGCTCCACCGGCGGGCTCCTCTTCAACCAATCCCACTGCTTCCTCAACAGGCGTCTCGGCCTCAGCCGCGATGCGCGAAGCTCAACTCGCAATGATCGCTGGAAAGAAGTACAGCGCGCCCTTCTACTGGGCCCCATTTGTACTGATTGGCGACTGGCGGTAGTTCAGGAGCACGCTTGGCCCGGGGGCAACGGCCCGCCTGGCGTAAACCACCTCTGCATCTGGCTCAAAGAATTTGGACATGATATACAGGAGTCTGCATGAGCAGAGAACGACAAGATTCAGTCGCTCACCTGGGATTGAGTTGATGAAAGCTATTTCCTTGCGAGACAGAGATCTGGCCGTGCTGCTCAGCACATTTCGGCGCTTTCCGTCCGTGCGTGAAGTTCGTGTTTTTGGCTCGCGCGCCACCGGCAAGGCGTCGCGCGCTTCAGATCTCGATCTTGCGATCTTTGCTCCTGAAGCGACGGCGGCGGAATGGGCTGGCCTGTGCGAGGCTCTGGAAAACGCTCCGCTGATTTACGAACTCGATGTTGTGCGGCCCGAGCGCACGACCAACGACAGCCTGCGAGCAAGGATCGAGCGGGAAGGGGTAAGGGTTTACCCGGAAGAGACCCGCGTCTCCGGGATCAGGGGCTAGAAAACTCAACTGTTTTGTTCTTATCGCCATTCACCTTGAATGGTAAAAGCGGCCCAGTAGTAGGGCGCCTGCCAGCGCTTGTCTTTCCACATCTCAATCTGCGCGGCCCGGAGCGCTGCGGCCGGAGGGAGATGCTGTTGGAGCACGCCCTTGTATAGTCGCCCCATCATTTCTGAAGTAGCCACATCATCAACGCTCCACAGACTAACAATCACTCGGGGTGCACCAGCGTACATGAAGCCGCGGGACAATCCCACCAAGCCTTCGCCTTTTATTTCCTTACCCAAACCGGTCTGACCGCTTTACTTGACGTAAGCTGAAGGAGGCGGAACCAAGTGAGCACACATACTACGCACCCGAAGAGGGGGCAATACCGAAAGTCTACTTACTCTTGAGTCGAGGCGATGCTTGAGGCGGGCGAGTGAGCCGCCCCGGCGGGGCTGCCCCGCCGGGGACCCCCGGGCGCCCGCGGCCTCAGTGAAGAGCTTGCGTGGTTACTTCGCGCGCAATGCCGAGGCGGAAGTGGAAGAAGAGGAGTTCCTCCATTCCCGCTTTTCATTGGTGGATTCAACTTACAAGTGCAACACTTGAATTCGTTTTCGCTCCAGAGGAGCGAGATGTTTATAGCTACGAGCGCACGCCCAAAGATCTCGCTCCGTTAGGAGCGAAACTCGGCAGCGGAACCTTCGCCGGGCCAGGCAAAAGCGGATTGCGCTCCTACGGAGCTACGGAATAAAAAAGGACTGCCAGGCTATAAACATCTCGCCCCCTCTGGGGCGAAGCGACCACCGATATTCTGTTGCACTTCCAACTTGAATTCGCGATTTGTCCTTGCGAGGCTGGCGCTATATAACTTTAGTGCTGGACGGAACAAGCGGGCTGCCCGCTTGGGGACCCCGGTCCGCTCCTTGGTTCTGATGTGGTTGATGACTTCTGGTTATGTACGCAAACTGCATCAGTATCCCGAGGATCGGTCCCTTTGTGTCAATCAAGGCGATAAGCTAATATCGTTCATCCGTACAGGGGTTTGGCTTAATGGGAAATCACTTCGTCAGAATAACCGACACCAAATCATTTGAGGACTTAACAGATCGTTCGAAAGAGCGACCGATCGTCATCTTCAAGCATAGTTTGACCTGCCCGATCAGCTCAGCCGCATACGCACAGATGGAAGAATTCCAGGGAGAAGTGGCGCTGGTGGAGGTGCAACTCGCAGGCGCTCTCTCAAGGGAGATTGAGGGTAGGTTAGGCGTTGCCCATGAGTCGCCGCAGGTAATAGTCTTGAGTAAGGGTCAGGTTACCTGGAATGCATCGCATTTTAAGATCACTGCCGAAGCGGTGGCCGCCGCCGTACGTGATGCAGCAGAAAACAGCAGGGAGCCAATAGGCAGGAGCAGTAAGCAGGAGTAGTAAGCAGGAGCAGGAGGCAGGAGCAGGACAGAATTTCCAGGAGATATTACGCTTGCGCAAGTGTGTTAGAAATGGTCGAGGCAACTGAAAGGCGCGGGCCGGCGATTGAGCCGCGTGAGATTAAGCAGGAAGGCGAATCGGGCCTCCGGATCACCTGGGCAGACGAATGCGTCTGCCGCTATCGGGCGGCTGAGCTGCGAAGAGCTTGCCCCTGCGCACAATGCGTCAACGAGTGGACCGGACAACGCGTCCTAAAGCCGGAAGCGGTTTCAGAGGAACTCACGATAGCGGACGTAAGTATTGTCGGACGTTACGCGCTTAACTTCCGTTGGAGCGACGGACACGAGACAGGGATTTACAGTTTTCGCTACCTGCGCGAGTTTTGCGACCAGTCCTCGATGGATAAAACGCAATGATATTGAAAGCTGACAGTCTCATAAGACGCGCGCTATTGGCCGTTTCTTATGGATATGAAGAACGCAAAAACAATTCTCGTAATTGAAGACGACGACGTTCAGCGCGAACTAATGCGCATGACTCTAGCGAAGCGTGGCTACTCAGTCTTTACCGCGGAAGACGGGATACAGGGCTACGATCGGGCCTTAGACGTTTCACCCGACTTGATTGTCACTGACATCAATATGCCTGCTGCTGATGGCATACATGTGGTTCGTCGGGTGCGGGACACTCCTGAGATAGCTGCTACTCCGATACTGGTAACGACAGGTTATGGCACTGGCAAGGCTGCGTTTTCGCTTGCCGAAGGCGCAGACGGTTACGAGCCTAAGCCGCTCAATCCTGAGAGTCTCGTTGCTTCAGTCAAGCGATTGCTGGCAGAAGAATGAGGATTAGGACACGAGCAACTTAGCCGCCCCGCTAAGGGTCGGAGCATTAAACCGGCTGGCCGCGGCGGGTATTGATTTATTGGGCAAAGAACGGTGCGCTCAGCATGAAGCCACCAGGGAGTGTTCAGGAATGCAAGAACGCGATTACTTTAACGAAAAGCAGGAACTAAAAAGGGCGACTTTTAGTTGCCCTCACTGTCGCAGCCGCGAGGAGTATGAAGTGCGCTGGCTGAGGCGGACCAAAAAAGCGGCTCCTCCGCGAGGCGCCAACGAGCAAGACCGTATGCGTTTTCAGAAATCGCGCGACTACATGGTACGGGTAGATGACATGCTTGCGTGCAAAAGTTGTCGCCGTCGGTTTGATATTCCCAGCTCGCAGTCAGTAGTTTTCATCTAGAGAGGATCAAAGGCGCCCATACGCTAAAGCTCCAGGAGGACTGCGCGAGCCTATCTACGAAAGGCGCTCCCAGTTCTGTAAATCCTTCTTTGCACTTCACGTCCCGGCGAACGAAACTCTCGTCCAAAATAGATGGCGCAAAAATCTTTCAACTGACAGGAAGGAGGAGTTCCTTCCCAAGTCAATCATTCTGTTAGAAAAACTCGAACTGCGAATAAGCTAAAAGAGACCGCATGTAGAAGGCCATAACACCGGCTTCAGAACCTGGCTGCCACTGGCCTCAACTTTGCACTACGCCGTGCAGATCAAAGTGAGGATCAAAGACTTATGATAGAAACACAAGAGTTTGCAGGCGCGCATAAGACCAACAATTCATTCCTATCTCCGCTGGAGCGGCGCCTGGCGCCCATTGTTATCCCCAGAATTCCAAACTGGCTGGAAACCTATCATCTGACAATGCTGACCATGGTGTGGTCGCTCATGATTCTGGTTTTCAGTTTTCTGGCGGCTAAAAACCTCCGTTGGCTCTGGATGGTTTCTTTGATGATATTCCTCCAGTGGGTGACGGATCATTACGATGGCAAGGTCGGCAAGTATCGCAATACGGGTCTCGTCAGATGGGGTTACTACATGGACCATCTGTTGGATTACGTATTCCTGTGTTCGGTGATTATCGGTTATGCGTTTATTCTGCCCGAGCATTCGCGCTTCCAACTGCTGTTGATGTTAGCTCTGTTTGCTGCCTATGATTTCAGCACCTTTCTCGCCTTCTCGGCTACAGACAAACTCCAGATCAGCTATCTAAAGTTTGGGCCTACAGAGTTCCGATTGGCGCTGATTGTCATCAATGGATTACTGGCCTCGTTTGGCACCAGATATATGATCAGCGGACTTAAGTGGGTTAATGCGGGCGCGGCTGTTGGGTTGTGCTTTCTGGTCTATCGAACCCAAAAGAAAATCTGGAAGCTTGATATGCGTGATATGAAAGCCAGCCAGCCAAAACAGTTTGCCAGGGCCGAGCCGCTGTTAGAGAAACCGTACGTGGTCGTCAAGGAGTGTACGTTTTAGTAACGCACACGAGCGTCGTGCACCGATCGTTCCCAGCCAATCTAATCATCTGACAGGCGATTCGATATCTGTCCGCGACGATAAGGCGTGGCCTGGGGTTTGCTAAGTGAGACGCCAGACTCGCAAGCGATGCCCGTTTCGTGATTAGCAGGAAGCATGTAAGAATCCGGGAACTCTCTTCGAGAAAAAGCGTTTAAGTGAACAAGCACCGACAATAGTCAGAAATACAAGGGTTGTTAGAAATGTCAGAAAAGAAAACTATTCGAATCATCAAAAAGGACGAGCGCACACGTAAGGAAAAGCCCGTCGCCAAGGGAAATACCGCGGCACAAACCGCGCGCGAAATGGTTCAAACTGTAACTAATTGGGTTACTGAACTCCAGCAGAAGCGTCGCGTCGAAACCGCCAAGGCAATCAAGTCTTTGCTTCCGGGAAATCCTCGACCAAACGAGGCCTAGACGAGTTACCTCGCAGCTGAATCCAAAGCAATCAAGCGACTGCATTCAATCTCGCCTTGAGGCGGTTGGAGAATGTTTGACACTTGCTCCGGCGGGCGGTAGCATGCCGGAAAACCTTCGGCAGCTGGGTGATTTTTCACCAGAGGTATGGGGCGAAATGCCGAGAAAAAGTTCTCCCAAGAGAAAATCAAGAAAAGCACGTCCTCTTTTTGAAGGCATCAGGAAGCCGTTGGCGCCTCCGGGCCACCCGCTGAGCCATGCCAAACCGGAAGAAAAGGCTAGACCCTCCGGTCGCACCGCCAAGCACAAACGCAAGCCGGAGATTTCCGATCCGGACAGCGCCGAGTGAGGCAAAACTACCGGCTTGATATTGGCTTCATACCCGAGCGAACAATTCGATGACGACTGCTGACCGAAACTCTGAAATTGAGGTTTCGCTTGCCTTTATTCAACAGGCTCGAGAATTTCTGCGAGATGAATATCTGCCCAAGATTGAGCGTTGCCTGGAGAAGCTTACCGATGAGCAAGTTTGGTGGCGCTCGAATTCCCAATCCAACAGCATTGGCAATCTGATCCTGCACCTTTCGGGAAACGCTCGTCAGTGGATTGTCTGTGGGCTCGGCGGGGAAGCTGACGACCGCGTGCGTCAGGCTGAGTTTGACGAACGAAGAGCCCTCCCTCGCGCTGAGCTCCTTGCCCGGCTCAAGACTACAGTCAGCGCCGTGGACGACACGCTTGCCCTCTTTGAGCCCTACCGGCTTTTGGATCGCTTCCCGATTCAAGGAACTGAAGCGACGGCGCTTGCGGCAATCTTTCATGTCACGGAGCATTTCTCGATGCACACTGGCCAGATCATTCTGCTCACAAAGATGTTGGCTGAAATAGATATGGTCTTTTACGATTTCTCGACTGGCAAACCGGTCCACACCTGGCCCGCGGCTAAACCTTCTAATCCGTGATTCGGCCCTACGGTTCTAACTTCCGATTTCATAAAAACCCGCCCGGCCACGCCTCTCCAATAGCAACTTCAGGGTAGTAGGTGTA
Organism: Pyrinomonadaceae bacterium; assembly: GCA_051004635.1. Taxonomy (GTDB): domain Bacteria; phylum Acidobacteriota; class Blastocatellia; order Pyrinomonadales; family Pyrinomonadaceae; genus PSRF01. The sequence continues at coordinate 57,239 of JBPCKD010000039.1, read as the reverse complement.
TACGGCAGGCGGCTTCGACCTAACAGTCAAACTCTAGATAGTCGTTCTCATCTTTCAAAAAGCTTGCCATTCATGTTTAATATAGTTCGATTGTAAAAACCGAGGAGAGTGACTGGCAGGAATGCCTGTCCCACCTTGAATCCAGGGAGGTTGGATCTGAATGACTTACGTCGTTGCAGAACCTTGCGTTAACTGCCGCTACACTGACTGCGCGCTTGTCTGTCCCGTTGAAGCATTTCATCTCGATGACGACATGTTGCATATCAATCCGGAAACGTGCATCGACTGTGATGCGTGTGTACCCGAGTGCCCGGTAGAAGCCGTCTTCGCCGAGGCCAATGTACCCCCTGAATGGGCACACTTTACGCAAATGAACGCGGAGAAGTCCCTGAGCGGTTTACCCACTATCACGGCGCGATTGGATCCGCTCTGCGAATCTGTTTCGGCTTCTCACTAGCTTCGAAATGAGAAAAGGTACAAAGCGCATGCTTGGCGGTCTGGCATTAGCGGCCGGAGCATTCGGCGCAACCGGAGCTTATCTGAAAAAGAAAAAGCGAATGGGAAAGAGTGATCAGCGTGTGGCCGGCAAAGCTGCAGCCGTTTGGGCCCGCCCGGGGATGACTGTAACTTTTCGAGCGGAGTTAATGCCGGGCCGTGACCGGGAGGAGCGGAGAGCGCGAGTTAAGGAACTTCTTCCCAGCGGCCGAGTGTTGTTGCACGAAGTCGCCGGCGAACACGCCGAGAGAGAGTTTGATCCGATTACCTGAAAGTCCAAAGTCCAATGTCCAAAGTCCAAAGTCAAGTTAGTGCTATGAAACAAACCTTAAGCCTTCGATGGTAGACCATCCACGTTTGACTTTGGACATTGGACATTGGACTTTGGACTTCGTAGGCGAGAGCTTACCAGTTGTAGATTCTGCCGGGTTCCATCACGCCCAAACCCGGGATATTCAATCGATTCAGTTCATCGATGATCACTTGCCGGTAGGCAGGCTTTATGTGTACCGCAAGGATATCCAGACCTTTATGATTTAACTTGCCAAGTTCCCGCTGTAAGGAAGCAGGCGTGAAGTGGCGCGAAACCTCGGCGAGTTGCGCCATCGAATCGGGGAAAGACGCCTCAATAAGCAGGGCCTCCACGCGCGGTACCCGATTGACAAGATTCCAAAACTCCTCAGTCTCCGAGGTATCAGAACTAAAAGCCACAGTGCTTCGACCATCTGAAACGAGCAATCCGACAGTCGGCACGATGTGGTTAACGGCCACAGCCGTCACGGTCAGATGCGCGACTTTGAATTCCTGGCCGGTGGGAATCGGGACATACTCCATTACTGGCCCAGAATCGTTTTTTAGTTCAGAGAATCGCGGATAAACATTCCAATTGAAAATGTCCCGCTCCAGAAGATCAATCACTTCCTGAGTGGCGTGGATGCGTATTGGGCTTTTTAGTGTGGGAAAAAGATCGTCGATGAAGATTGGCAGGCTGGCGATATGGTCCATGTGAGGATGCGTCACAATTATGTCGCGCACTTTCTCACGCTGTTCACCAGTTGCAGCAAGCGCGATGCTGCCGGCGTCAACGGCAACACACTCGTCAATAAGAAAACAGGTCAGGCGTTGTTCTGAGGTTGCGTTGCCCTGACTATCAAAGCTGCTGGGTAGGAGTTGAATTCTCACTGGTCGTTGGGGGACAAAACCACCTTCGCGATTATCGGCGTAGTATAAGGCAAACGCCGGAAAATGGGCGAACTTTGTTGGCCAAGCAGTCTTTCAGTTACTGCGCAGCCGTTTGAGCAGATCCTCCAGAGCTTGCCGGTAAGCTGCTTCACGTTCGTGAGCGTCTGCTGAAGAAATGCCGCGGGCCACACGACTACGATGGAAGGCGAGTTCACTCGCCGTCTGATTCAACTGCCTGCTGGCTTGCCAGTGCTGTAACCCGCCTCGAGAAAGTGCATTAAACGAAGCCCCCATGCGGCCTCGAAGAGTCCCGAGTTGGTTGTACTCCTGCTGGGTCAGCAGCCCGCCATGAAAGTCCGGGACGAGAAACTCGCGAACGATCTGGCCCTCGCGACGAAGAGCCAGCGCAATGACCACGAACATGATGAAAAAAGCAGGGACCATTATCAGAAGGTACATCAGGATGAACCCGACGCCGCCAAAAATAACGGCAGACCCATTCCAGATGGCGTGCATTGAAATCGCAGCCAACAGGCCAAAGACCGGCGCGATGAACTTAACGACCGCATTGCGTGATTGACGAGCCAGGCCCAAACCAATTCCCGTCAGACTCGTGAACATGGGATGGGAGAAGGGTGCGATGGCCCCGCGCAGAATAAAAACCAGGGTCAGGCCCTCGCCTCCGTACTGTGTCACCGCCCGACCGTAATATTGAATATTTTCGGTCATGGCGAAACCAAGGCCTACCATCGCGGCATACACGATTCCATCGATTACGCCGTCAAACTCGTCCTTCTTCCAGAAGAAGAAGATAAATAGAATCAAAGCCTTCGCGCTCTCTTCCACGATCGGAGCAGAAATAACGGCGCCATAGGTCTCCGCCGCTCTCATGTCATTGGTTAGCAGAACCACCGCCACTGTCCCGGCTGTATTGATAAGAAAGGCAAAGAATACGGCCACCATGGCGCCCCAGAAAAATGCCGTGCCCAGCATCCAATAGGGCTCAGCTTCGTAACGGTCGATCCAAAGAACGAGCACAAGGTAGATAGGCACCGGCAGGGTGGCGGAGACGAGTCCGATCAATAAAGCTACCGGCCCGGTTTCTACACCGATCAAAAGAAGGACGATAAGTCCCAGAAGAAGAGCGACGAGAGCCGCTATTATGCCAAGGATTATTTTGATCGCGCTCCTGGCGGCTGGACGACGTATCGCCCTGGGAGGCGCGAGATTCCGATTTGCGGCATTCGCTGGTCGTGGATCATTAATCATGAGAGCCCTAACTCCCCGTCGAAGGGGTTCAGATTTGGAGCGGCAAACTACAAGGACCTTGGGACCATGACGGTGCGGCAGAGTATATACAGAGAACGATTCGAGGGCTAGCTTTTGGTTCGTCGAGCTTCAAATTCGCCGTGTTGGTTTGGCCAATTTCGGGTTTCCGCGCGGTCCCAGGTAGAGTGGCCGCGGATACACAAACCCGAAGACCAGGAGCGCTGAACAATCCTAGCGTGCGCAAGTTTGAGCCCGTCCTCCATCAATTGAATAGGTTGCTCCGGTTATCCACGAAGCTCGATCGGACGAAAGGAAAAAAATGAGTTCGGCAATCTCTCGTGCTCCGCCGACCCTGCCCAACGGGTGGGTTTCTTTGGAATGTTCGAGAAAGGCTTCATACTGTTCCTCAGTCATCCCGCCACGTTTATGGATTTCAGTCACTACAACACCAGGATTAACCGCGTTCACGCGTACACCCTTTGCTGCGAGCTCAAGCGCAGCGCAACGAGTTAACTGATCAAGACCGGCCTTCGAAACACAATATGCGAGGACCCCTGGAAAGGCGCGCAGACCCGTCACACTGGAGACATTAACGATGTTGCCACGCCGCTGAATTATCGTTGGCAGAGCCTTTTGCATGAGTCGGAAGACCGAGCGCAGACTGATGTTGAGCATGGCGTCCCACGCCTCGAGTGAAGTGTTTTCGATTGTGCCGGAGGAAATGTGACCTGCCGCATTCACCAGGACATCGACGCCGCCGAAATGTTCTACAGTCTTCGAGACCGCTTTTTCGGCTTCTCCTTCGCGGGATAAATCTGCGCGAATAGCTACGGCTTGGGCACCCATGCTTTGAATCTCCGCTGTCAGATCGATTAACGCCGTCTCATTCCTGCCAACGGCAGCGATGCTCGCGCCGGCTTCGGCAAAACGTAGAGCCGTCGCTTTGCCAATCCCCGATGTGGCGCCGGTGATTAGCAGAATTCTGTCGGCAAACTCTTTGTCCATTCTATTTTTCCTTTACGCTTATTCGGCTTCCGTATTCTGCGCCGACATCATATATTGACAGCAGAAGAGTAAAAAGCAGACTATTATGCGTTTCGAGGTTTGACGCAACTCGCGAACTATCGTTTTACTTTCCGGCCAATACCCCTGAGTAAGCTGTATTGGCCGGTTTTGCAAACCCCGAGGGAAAATGCAGTTGGGCAACAATCCCGCGAATGACTTCTTTCCCAGAGCTGCGCGTTCACATGTGCGCAGCTCTGCTGAATCGTCGTACCGGCGCGCCTCCCGAACCAAAATGCCTTCCAGCGCGGGATATCTTTTAGGCGCGTTTGTGGCTGCCATAGCATTGTTTCTAGCGCTCTGGTGGATGCTTATCAGCGGAGGGGACGAGACGCCGTGGATTCCTGCGGGACTCGCAGCTAGTGTGGTGCTGCTGGTTGTTTTATCCGCGCGCGAGGTTGTAATGAGGCGGGCGTGGACGCGTTATCTTCTGGATCAGGGGGGCGATCGGCTCCCCAGAGCAGGCATCAACAAGAAAGGCTTCTCCGGCAAGTCGCATTCAACATCTGAACTTTCAGCCGCCTGGAGAACGATTCAGAAACAGTCGGAAGAAGCTGATTCGTCGTCTAACCCTGAGTCACACTTTGATGTCTTCCAACTTTGTCAGGATTATCTCTCCACAACAGACGAAACCTTACGCTCCAACAATCTGCCGGCGGAGAAGAGAATTGCTATTAGAGCCGGCCAGGATCGCATTCGCGCAATTCAAAAGCACCACTTGTTGACCTGGGCCAGAGACTCTTCGCGCTCCCTCACTTACGAGGCCCAACAGCGCGCCCGCACCTCGGATAAAATTGAAGCTGCAAACCGCGCGCTTCATTGCCTCGAATCAGCCCAGAAGTTTTATCCGGAAGAAACAGAACTAAACGACTCAAGCGTGGCGATTCGCGAGTTTATTGCCTCAGTCAAAGTGGCCCACTGGGTGGAGTTAGCAGAGCGCTCAGCATTCAAGGGTCATTATCGGCGGGCGATTGAGCGGTATAAGGACGCGCTCTTTTACTTGAACCGTGAGACGGTGAAAGAAGATGTGCGAATCCCCGGGGCGGCGCGAATTGGGCGCGAGATTGAGTTGTTGCAGTCGCGCCTGCGGGCGCAGAAGGATAGAGGTGAGACGTCTCAGAGCGATAGAACCAATGGTCAGGAAAGGACGCTGGAATGATTTCTCAAAAGTGTCCTAAGTGTCGCAGCTCGAGTATAAGAAAAGGCTACAAACCTACGCCGTGGTTCCTCCGCATGGTTGGAATTCGTCACCTTTTATGCAATCATTGCAACTTGCTATTCACTGGTTTCGTGGTTCCAGGCACGGCGGTAAAATCCAGCAGGAAAACTCGGGCGCAACGACGTTCGGATGCAGCCCAGGCCGGTGAGCTTTCACGAGCTAAGGTGGCTTCTAAGTCGCAAAGGCATTGACCCCAACCTCGGCAACATTTCTGAGGTTAAAAAACAGCTAGTCTTGAGGTTTTTATGAAAAGAGCTTTGGTATCGGTCGCAATTCTGTGTAGTTTGGCTTTTCCAACCGTGGTTAGAACCCAGCAGCAACAAAGCGCTCCACAAGCGCCGTCCCCGGCCTACTCACAACCGTCGTCCGTAGATACTCAGGGAATCAGGAACTATCTTTTGGGGCCGGGCGATGTGTTAGACGTTCGGGTGCTTTTTCAGTCCGATCTCAACGCTATTGTTGAAGTCGACAGTGAAGGCAACCTCAGTTCGTTGCCGTTTCTGGACAAACCAATTTCCGCGATGTGTCGGAACGAGAAAGAGGTTCAAAAAGACATTGCCAAAGGCTACGCGAAGCTTCTCAAGAATCCCCAGGTGAGTGTTCGGATCACCGAAAGGAAAAGCCGTCCGCCCGCGACGATCACGGGTGCTGTTAGGCAACCTTTGCGAGTGATGATGCAGCGTCGAGTAAGACTTAACGAGTTGATTGCTACCGCTGAAGGCTTTACAGAGCGGGCCTCCGGCACCATTCAGATTTTGCACACGGAGCCGCTGATGTGTCCGCAGCCAGGTGAGGAAGCTCTGGCAAAACCGTTTGACGAAGACAAGGCGCCGATGGAACTCATCAAGATTGCCGATTTGAAAACCGGCAGGCCACAAGCTAACCCCTTCATTCGACCCGGCGACTATATTGTCGTGGCTGAAGCTGACCCGGTTTATGTAACGGGTAGTGTGTTAAGCCCTCAAGCAATTAATCTAACGGACAGCCTTACGTTGAGTCGGGCGATGGCGATAGTCGGAGGAGCAACGAAAGAAGCAAAAACGAATGACGTGCAGATCTATCGGCAAACACCCGGAGCACAGGGGCCGGAAGTCATTCACGTGGACTACGCAGCAATCAAGAAGAATCAGAAGCCTGATTTTCTTTTGCAACCCTTCGATCAAATCGACGTACCCGAGGCGGGAATGTTCACGGGCCGTAGAATCGGCCAGACACTGATGGGCATACTTACGGGCACCGTTCCCGGGGTGCTTACTGCCGCCAGCAGTAGGCCTGCCCCAAGGACCACAATAATTCGTTAGTCTCTCGAGCGGGCGAAACTGTTGGTTCGATTTTTCAAAATGACTCGAATGGTAAGATTGATCTCATAGTATGAAACGTAAAAGGAATTTGGCTGCCGACAAGCGACGCAGAAGGTTAATTACGATTCTGTGGACTGGATTGCTTGGCGTTGTGGTTATCACGCTAATCTACAAGGAGCTGACGGCAGTGCTTTACATTCTCGCCACTCTTGGAGTGACCGCGCTATTAATTGTAGTAGCGATGGCTGACCTTGGGCATTCAGAAAACATTTCAAACGATTCCACTATCAATGATTCAGCCGCAATCGGAAGCGGCATAACTTCGACGTTCGGAGCGAAACAATCCTAATCGGATGGGCAGAATGTCGCACATTCGCCCTCGCTTCGGGGCCTGCTGTGCAAAATATTACCCACCTGTTTCTTCTCTGAAACTTAACGCATTGTTAACCGCAGAAGGCGGTTGAAACTTTAATCGGACTGTTGCATAATCCGCCTGCGTTCACCTCCCCGGTGAACGAAGTGGTCGCGTGGGGTGAGGACACGTGGCCTTAGGGTGGGGGCTGTGGGAGGCTCCCGCCCGCTTTTATTTTTGGTAGCGAGTGTCAGTTTGAAATCTGAGATTGGCTGGACAGTTTAGTTTCCGCAAGAGGTAAGCAAGGTGAACTTACGCTCATGTTCGCCTCCCATTACTATCTGGGCTTTTTTAGACTTGTAAATGACCCGTTACCAATTGTCCAAACCCTATTGACGTAGCTTCGAATCAGCGTAGAATTCCACGACGAAATCACAGGGAGATAAGGCCAACATCATTAGTCGCCGTGCGCCTGGCCCAGACGATGGTTCTTTCCGAGAGATCAAGGCGAAAGTTCAAGCTCTGGCTATTCAGAGGGCTAAAGGAAACCGGGTCACGCGAAGCACCCGGGGCTTCCGACTCTACTCCACACAAACAACATCCCTGGTGGAAGGTAATGTGTTTGACCGGTGTCGATTATTTTTCGACACTCGGTTATCAGCCCGGCATCGCTTTTCTCGCCGCCGGCGCTCTTTCGCCAATCGCCACCCTGGTCCTGGTCCTGCTCACCCTCTTTGGCGCACTGCCCATGTATCGCCGCGTCGCCGCGGAGAGCCCTCATGGCGACGGCTCAATTTCAATGCTGGAGAATTTACTTTCTCGCTGGAAGGGAAAGTTGTTTGTGCTGGCCCTGCTCGGATTCGTAGCCACCAGTTTTATTATTACCATTACCCTGTCGGCAGCAGACGCCACGGCCCACATTATCGAGAACCCGTTTGTCATCGATCATCTTCAATTCCTTCATCACCGGATCGCCTTAACAATAATTCTGATTGCAGGCCTGGGTGCCATCTTCCTCAGGGGATTCAAAGAAGCGGTCGGAATTGCAGTGGTCATAGTTGCGGTGTATCTACTGCTCAATCTGGCTGTGCTGATTACCTGCCTTTTTGAAATCGCGACCAACCCTTCGGTGGTGTGGAGTTGGAAAACAATGCTCTTCCAGAGTTACGGAAATCCTTTCCTGATGATCGGTACAGCTTTGATTGTCTTCCCTAAACTTGCACTTGGTTTGTCGGGTTTTGAAACCGGGGTAGTGGTCATGCCGTTGGTGCGTGGCGATCGAGACCTGAGCAAAGAAGACCTGGAGGCCATTCACACAACTCGCAGCGCGCGGGCCAGCACCGATCACACTGCCCAGGAATTATTACGCGGCCGGATACATAATACGCGTAAGTTGCTAACAACCGCTGCCGTCATTATGAGTTTCCTTCTGGTAGCCAGCAGCATCTGCACTACACTGTTAATCCCGGCGGAAGAATTTCGACCTGAAACACTCACACAGGAGGCCGGAAAGGCCAATGGTCGTGCGTTAGCTTTCCTGGCACATCTGTACTTAGGAGATCTCTTCGGCACCGCTTACGACCTCAGCACAATCGCAATCCTTTGGTTTGCGGGTTCATCTGCACTAGCGGGTTTGTTGAATATTGTCCCGCGTTATTTGCCCCGCTACGGCATGGCGCCGGAATGGGCGCGTGCGACCCGCCCGCTGGTAGTTGTATTCACTTGCATCTGCTTTATTGTGACTGTCTTATTCCGCGCTGATGTTGACGCGCAGGCTGGAGCGTACGCGACCGGTGTCCTGGCCCTCATGACTTCAGCAGCAATAGCCGTCACGCTTTCTGCGCGCCGCCATGGCGAAAAGGTCCAGTGGGCATTTATGCTCATTTCCCTCATCTTTGGCTACACCACTATCGTTAATATCATCGAGGAGCCGGAAGGGTTAAAGATCGCAACGATATTTATTTCAGTTATTGTCATCAGCTCCCTGGTCTCGCGTGTTTGGCGCTCGACCGAATTGCGCGTGGAGCGCATCGAACTTGATGATATGGCGCGTGAGTTTATTCGCCAGGCTGCCAGAGGCACAATTCGAATCATCACAAACCGAGTCGACACTGGGGAACCGCTTGAGTATCAACTCAAGGAAAAAGAAAAGCGCGACGACAATCACATTCCTCCGGAAGACCCCATCATTTTCTTCGAGGTGACGCCAGGAGATGCCTCGGAATTTTCAGGCGTTCTGAGAATAAGGGGAGAAAAGGTTGACGGCTATAAGGTCCTGCGCACAGAGTCGCCCGCCGTCCCTAACGCCATTGCGGCTTTCCTACTTTATCTGCGCAACGAGACCGGCAAACTCCCACACGTCTATTTTGGCTGGAGCGAGGGCAACCCGCTTTCATATCTCATGAAGTACATTGCATTCGGAGAAGGCGACACGGCGCCCGTAACTCACGAGGTTTTGCGTCAGGCGGAAAAGGATCCCGAGCGTCGTCCGGTGGTGCATGTCGGTGGGTGATAAGTTACAGAACCGAGCGCGGTAGCGCCCGTGTTGGCATTGTTTCGTTTAGAGGCGGGCACGGCCCGCCTGGTGCAATTCGCGATTGAACGTGTCTTGAGCCGGGGGGCGGGGCCCCCCTCTAAACGAAGCAGCTTGGGCTAACGCCAATTGAAACCACCACTGAATTTTGAGTTGATTCGAAGGTATTAGAGGAGTAGTATCCGGCTGTTGAAAATTTAATGTCTGCCGAAGTTGCCGTTTGATCGAAGAAGCGCGCAACGCGGGGGAACCAAAGTTTCGCTAGTCGAAACCAGGGGCGAATCGTGAGGCTCATGCTGGGCTTTCACGTAGAACACTTCCAGTTCAAGCCCGTCAGCTAACCTCGTAGGCTACAGGGAAGGGCAGTGCCGCGATCTCAATTAGGCGTGGAGCACATTGCTCCACGCCTTTCCGTTTTTTGGGATGCAACGGCAGTTAGAACGTGACGTTTAGCAGTCGATTCAAGCGTTGGTTATATAGGGGCGAAAAGGGGAAGGGGTCAGCCGACGAACAGCCTGGCGTCCACAAGCAACATTCGTGGTGGCAGGTCATGTGTTTGACTGGCGTCGATTATTTCTCGACTCTCGGTTACCAACCTGGTATAGCTTTCCTGGCCGCCGGTGCGCTGTCACCAGTCGCTACTCTCATACTCGTTCTCCTCACACTCTTCGGTGCATTGCCAATTTACAATCGGGTGGCGGAAGAAAGTCCCCACGGAGAAGGCTCAATATCCATGCTGGAGCATCTGCTCCCGCGCTGGAAGGGCAAGCTCTTCGTGCTGGTCCTACTGGGATTCGTCGCTACGGATTTCATCATCACAATGACGCTTTCCGCCGCAGACGCAACCGCGCACATCATCGAGAATCCATTCACACCCGCGCTACTTAAGCATCAGGTTGGGGTTACGCTGGTCCTTCTGGCCCTACTCGGGGCGGTCTTTCTGCGTGGCTTTAAAGAGGCCATCGGAATCGCGGTAATCCTTGTGGCCGTGTATCTGCTGCTGAACGCGGTAGTGGTGGGTTTCGGTTTGTACGAGTTGCTTTCGCACCCTCAGCACTTCCCGGAATGGAAACAGGCGCTTTTTCGACACCCAAGCGTGCATGGAAACGCATGGCTTATTGTAGGTGTTTCACTGTTGCTTTTCCCCAAACTTGCCTTGGGCCTCTCCGGTTTTGAAACCGGGGTCGCGGTTATGCCGCTCGTAAAGGGAGACACGGAACTCAGCGAGGACGACTGGGACAGCATTCATGCCACGCGCACAGGTCGGCCCGCGGGACCCAATACCCAAAAATTGATCGAGGGGCGAATTAGGAATACGCGCAAACTGCTACTAACGGCCGCCGTCATAATGAGCATATTCCTGCTCAGCAGCAGCATGGTTACGGCGACGTTGATTCCACCAGACAAATTCGAGGAAGGCGGAGAGGCAAACGGTCGCGCCCTGGCTTACATGGCCCACCATTACTTTGGCGATATATTCGGAACTGTTTACGACCTCAGTACGATCTCTATCTTATGGTTTGCAGGCGCTTCAGCAATGGCGGGTTTGCTTACCATCGTACCGCGGTATCTACCGAAATACGGGATGGCGCCAGAGTGGGCCAAAGCCACACGCCCGCTGGTGCTGGTCTATTCGCTGATCGCTTTCGCAGTGACTGTGATTTTCAATGCTGACGTAGATGCCCAGGGCGGAGCGTATGCCACCGGCGTCCTCGTGTTAATGACTTCCGCCGCGATCGCCGTGACTCTGGCAATGCGGAGGCGGGGCCAAACATGGGTTCCGTTTCTAATCATTGCTATCGTGTTTGCCTACACCACTCTACAAAACATTCATGAGCGGCCCGAGGGCATTAAGATCGCCTTCTTCTTCATTCTGACGATTGTCGTGGCTTCACTTGTCTCACGAGTTTGGCGCTCAACGGAACTACGAGTCGAGAAGGTCGAACTGGATGACCTCGCGCGGGAGTTCGTTCGCAGAGCAGCCAAGGGAACAGTCCGCATCGTCGCCAATCGCCGCGACACCGGGGATGCACTTGAATATGAAATCAAAGAAAGGGAGAAACGGACCGACAACCATATCCCTGCTGATGAGCCAATTCTTTTCTTCGAAGTGACGCCCGGCGATGCCTCAGAATTCTCGGGTAAACTCGAAATTCGTGGGGAAGCTGTAGGCGAGTTTAAGGTGTTGCGGGCAGTGTCGCCGGCAGTTCCTAATGCGATTGCCGCGTTTCTGCTCTTCCTGCGCGACGAAACCGGTAAACTCCCTCACGCCTACTTTGGCTGGAGTGAAGGAAACCCCCTTTCTTATTTGCTCAAGTACATGGCTTTCGGTGAAGGAGATACAGCTCCGGTAACGCACGAAGTATTGCGTCAGGCTGAAAAGAATCCGGAGCGTCGGCCCATCGTTCATGTCGGCGGATGAGTTTAGGAAGATACTCCATTTGTTAATTGGTATTTTCAGTTTGATGGTAGCGGAATGAGCTTTTTCCTTACAGAACCCAGCGCGGTCGAGGCTGTGTGAAAAGTCAGCGAGGGGTTTCAGCCTGGAAGGCTGCCAGATAGTAGCCGGTGGTCGCAGCGTAGCGCAGACCACCGGAAAACAACGAGCAGTTCGTCCACCCCGGAGGGGTGCCACAATCTTTCTGGCAACCCTTCGGGTTGCTGAATTCCTTTCGCTTATCGACCGGTGGTCTCCACTACGCCACTACCACCGGCTACTATCTGATAGCCCTTCAGGCTGAGAGCCCCGGCGCTACCCGCGCCCGGTTCTGTACTGCCAATCGGCTTACAATCAGCTTGTGTGGAGGTGGGCGGCTATCGCGTGCTTCGCGCCGAGATCTCTGCCGTACCGAACGCTATCGCTGCCTTTCTACTTTATCTCCGAGACCAGACAGGAAAGATTCCGCACGCCTATTTCAACTGGGGCTCGAAGAATCCGGATAGCCTACCTTTTCGATTACGTAGCTTTCGGTCGAGGCGACACCGCTCCCGTTACCCGCGAGGTGCTTTGTGCAGGCTGTCTACGTCGACTTCGATGAGGAGGCCACCGCCAAGTTACGTGAAAAGTGGGAGCGTTGGGGAGCCGGAGTGAAACTAGTGGTGCTTCCATCACCTTACCGCGAATTAACGCGCCCATTGCTTCGCTACATCGGCCGCCTGGAACGAAAGCACGACAATGATATAGTGACGGTGGTGCTGCCTGAATTTGTGCCTGCGAAGTGGTGGCAACATTTACTTCACAACCAGAGCTCCCTGATGCTCAAAGGAGCGTTGCTTTTTAGGAAGGGCGTTATCGTTACAAGCGTGCCTTACCATCTCGAGAAGTGATCCTGGGAAGGTTTAGTCACAATAGGCAGGCGCGGGACAAGCGGGACGCAGTCGAGAGTTTGCAACCGGGCCGATTTGTGTGAGCCGAAGTCGAACTAAGCGTTGGCAGGACTATTTGTTTGAGCGGTGCGACCTGCAAGAAAACAGGAGCGACAATAAACAGGCCGGCCCTGGGACGGATAAAAGGGAACCGTCGTTTGCTGCCCACATTGTGCGCATAGCACTGAAACCTCGATGCGTTGCCTTACTCCGGAGGTTTGCGCCGCGGTGATGGCAGCCAGTCTTTCATTCTTCGCCTGCTTGCAAGGCTTACAACGTTTTGGCTCGTTCTTCAGTCCCTTATCATGGAAGAATGCTTGCTCCCCCGATGTCCAGATGAAGTTCTCGTTACAGTCTACGCATTTGATCGTGCGGTCTGGGTGCTCTGGATGTTCGGGATCGAGTATTGTCTCTAACTCACCGATTACTTCCCCTTCTGACATGATGAGCTCTCCCTGGGTCGATCGAAGTGCTTGTTGGTGGCGGGCGCCACTCGAAAGCAGTGTGCCGAGTATTCACAAAGGAGCCGCTGTTTTTCCTGGCGAGTATCGGGGTGAGCGTCGTTGCTGCCCTCGAACAGGCGAAGCGGGTGAGGGAAAAGTATAACTATGGCGAAACTGTGTCAAGGGAAAAACCGGATTATGCTACGAACGAATTTTCAGCGTAAACGAAACTGAGGAGTAGGGGAGAATATGAAAGCGTTGGTAATCGGGTCAGGAGGTCGAGAACATGCGATCCTCTGGGCCTTGAAACGGACTTCAAAAGTACCTCTGGATCTTTATTGCGCGCCGGGCAATGGTGGAATTTCCGAGCTTGCCGAATGTGTTCCTGTCCATGCCACCGACCACTCTTCACTCATCGATTTTGTTCGCGCCAGCGCTATCGACCTCACGATTGTAGGTCCCGAAGGTCCGTTGGCGGAGGGCATTGTCGATAAGTTTGAGCGCAGTGGATTAAAGATTGTAGGCCCCGGCAGTGCAGCTTCCCGTTTGGAATCGAGCAAGAGTTTTGCAAAAGATTTTATGCGCCGGCACAAAATACCTACGGCGGATTACTGCGTCGTCAATTCAACCGCCGAAGCCCTGGACTCCCTGCGGAGTGGAAGGTTTGGCTCACCCGACGACCCCGTGGTTGTTAAGGCTGACGGCCTCGCTGCCGGGAAAGGTGTGATTGTCTCACCTTCACGCGCTGCAGCTGAAAAGGCCGTCGTGGACCTCCGGAGCGGCGCTTTAGTATCACCAGAGGCGGTGAACCAGATTTTGCTGGAGGAAGCTCTACAGGGAAGAGAAGTATCGGTCTTATTGTTTTCGGACGGCCGCGATTACGCGCTGATGCCACCCGCGCGCGATCACAAGCGGATTGGAGAAAATGATACGGGACCAAACACGGGTGGAATGGGCGCGATTACCGATGCATCCGTACTGGATAACGAAACCCTCGATCGGATCGTGCGGGAGGTGGTCGAGCCAACTCTCAAGGGCGCTGCTCAGGAGGGCTTTCCTTTTCAAGGCATCCTCTTCATCGGCTTGATGCTGACTGCCGAAGGCCCAAAAGTACTCGAGTACAATGTGCGTTTCGGGGATCCGGAGACGCAAGCCATTCTCATGAGACTGGAGTCGGACCTGTTCCGAGTTTTCCAGTCGCTGGTAAACGGGGATTTGCGAAATACTGCCGTCAAGTGGAGCGCTCAATCCTCTGCGTGTGTGGTGTTGGCAAGTGAGGGCTACCCGGGTGCGTACAAAAGCGGACTTCCGATTAGGGGTCTGGAGGGCATCGACAGCGCGCGCCGCGATTTGCAGGTGTTTCATGGCGGCACTTCGAAATCTGAGGGTGGGAGTTTCTTAACAGCCGGCGGACGAGTGCTGGGAATCACCGCCGTCGGCGCCACTTTGGATCAAGCCCTTGAAAATTGTTACGGCGCGATTGACCCAATTACCTGGGAAGGCATGCAATATCGCCGGGATATTGGGCAATTCAAGGAGACCTCGAAAGCAAGGAGCTCAGAGTCCAGGTAGTAGGTCAGTCTGGCGTTAGTAGGGCTCGTACAGAACCGAGCGCAGTAGAGGCTGTGTGAAAAGTTAGCCTGGGGATTTCAGCCTGGAAGGCTGTCAGATAGTAGCCGGTGGTCGCAGCGTAGCGAAGACCACCGGAAAACTAACAGTTCGTCCGCACCTCGGGAGGGGTGCCACAGTCTCTCTGGCAACCCTCCGGGTTGCTGAAATTTTTCGCTTGTCTACCGTGGTCTGCGCTACGCTGCGACCACCGGCTACTATCTGATAGCCTTTCAGGCTGGAAGCCGGGCGCTACCGCGCTTGGTTCTGTAAAGCATCACCAACTCCAACCTGACCCACTACCAAATTAAAGGCTTAGCCTGCCTTTTCTGGTATCGTCGCAGCCTGAAGGCTGAACTCCGAACTACCAGACTCCGCCCGCCTGGTTCTGGAAGCGACCGCACTACTACTGTTATACTCCCGTTTCACTTTGGCCCGTCGTATTTTGAACCCTTCGAAGTTATTCAACGTACAAACACATGCGGGCGGACAGAAGTAACCAAGGGCGTCAGGCAGACACGATCTAACATCCGATTCGCTGGAGGATTGAGGCTAAAATGGGACTCATCAGCCGACTTAGTCGCTCGATACGCGCACTCTTTGGTGGAATTATCGAGACGACGGAGAACCCCGAACTCATATTGCAGCAAACCATTAGAGACATGAGGGACCGTGTGCCGGAGTTAAATAACTCGGTAGCCCAGGTCATGGCAACTGAAAAACTGCTCGCCAAAAGCAAAGAGCGTCTCGAAGCACAGGTAGTTGATCTCGACTCGAAGATCCGGGCTTCGGTGAAGCTGAGCCGCGACGACATCGCTACCGCCTACATTGGCCAACTGCAACAGGCGCAGGTGGACTTGCAAAAGACTTCGCAGCAGCTCGAACACGCCACCCTCGCATCCAAGCAGGCGCTCAAGGCGCGCGACAATTACGTGTTGCAGATGCAGCGGCGCACCGCTGAAGCAATGCAGCTGATAAATCAGTCGAAGCAGGCAAGGTTGCAGGAACAGCTGGCGCAGACGATGGAGTCGTTCCAGATTGGGGACGACGCTTCGACATTTGACGAGATGCGCGACAAGATCGACCGCCGCGCCGCCGCCGCCGAGGCAAAGTTGCAGCTTGGCTCTGCATCAGTCGACAACCAGATGCAGGATATCGAGCGCGAAGCGATGGATATGCAATTGCAGGACAAGTTGCTGGCTTACAAACAGGAGATGGGACTTTTGCCGGCTGCCACGGGTGGCGGTCAGCCTCAGGCTCTGCCCGCCGTGGGTGAGACAGGCGCGAGTGAGCAGAATGAGAAAGTTGTTAATAATGGTCGCCGCACCAATTGAGACTGGGTCTCCCGTGTGTAGACTGCAAATGTTTGGTAGTTCTTCAAGGTGCGGGGTCCCCGCGCGGTCAGCCCGCGTGGGGTGCTAGCTTATGGCCGAGTTCCCGAAGATTGATTTTAGGTACCTGAAAGAGGCGTTCAAGGAACCCTTAAATTTTTGGGGACTGGCAACTTTTGGAATAGGCGCCGCTTACTTTCAAGATGTAACAGTTCTGGGGGCGGCCCTTGCCGCCGAGACAGTTTACTTAGTTACCGTGCCAGCCAGCTCAATGTATCGTCGCCTTGTGGACCGCCGTGAGAAGGTGCGCCAGCTGAAGCTTCGCGACCAGCAGCGCGAGGCTGCCATCAAGCAGTTTGACCCGCGCGAACGTGAAGCGGTTGAGTATTTACGCTGGATGAAGAACCAGATCTACTCAAACTACAAAAAGTTTACGAACGCAAAACAAATTCCTTCGAACATTCTGAGCCTGGATCAGCGTTGGGAAGACTTTGTCGATCTGCTGGATGTTTACCGGCGGCGCAAGCATCACCTCCGATCAATAAACCGCCAGGCAGTGCAAAACCAGTTGGTTCAGGCCGAGCGTTCGGTTGAGTATTCCAAGGACGATCGGGAGCGAAGAATTCAGCAGTCTAACGTCGAGATCCTCAAACGAAGAGTCGCGGCCTTCCAGGATATTGAACGTTCGGTGAAGCTGGTTGAAGGCCAACTGCAATCGATCGAAAACTTCTTCGGACTGGTTAACGATCAGGTGGTAACCTTACCGACCCCGGAACGGGTGTCTTCTCTGGATTTCGAACAACTGAGCGACTCGATTGCCATGACGAAACAGATGCTGGAAGAGACCTCAGACACGTTCGCCGCCCTCGACAGCCACAATCGCGGCATCGGCAACTACGAACTACTTCTTTCCAATAGCTCGAAATAATTCGACTCCCAAAAAAATGTAGACTCGCCTTGAGGAGACATCTGTCGCCTTCTCATTTCGATAGCCGTTTAGAGAGGGCACTTGTGTCCCGGCTGCAGCGGCAGACAAGTCTGCTTTCGAAACGGACATGCCCATAAATTCCGGCCCCGCAGTCCTGCCATTCGACAGAATCCAACGTTGCAAAAACCCCTTGAAGCGACCGAATATCAGTAGTTTAGAACTTAAGGTGGAGTCTCACTTAACACACTATAATGCATTGAAAAAAAAGATGACCACAACATATTGACATCGGGGTTTCAAAGGAGTATATTGCGCTCCGCTTGAGACGTGGTCGGTAAACTTGGAGCAGCGGCAGGCCCCCTTTGCTGCTATCCACATAGGTTTTTCGGCTCGAAAAAAGCCAACCGAAGTTTCCGCTACACATGATAAGAGACGGTTTGTCTACTATAATGTAGGTCGTAGAACCGTCTCTACGACTCCCGACATCTACTCGTGCTGGTTTACCCTAAGGGGCACGAGAAAGGCAGATAAGATGAGCGCAGCACTTGGCAAAACGACTCCCGCGGCAGATGTATCTCCGGCCACCGGCACTGGCACTCCTGGGACGACTACGGCGCCACCAGCGCGACGCAGAACCCAGCCCATGGGCCTCAACGCCAAGCGTGTAATCAGCAAGCGCTACTCGTTAAAGGATGCCAAAGGCCGGGCGCTCGAGGAGTGGCCGGATATCGTTCGCCGGGTAGTGGGTCATGTTTCGGCTGCGGAAAAAGACCCGAAGAAAAGAGATGAGTTCTTCGCCTCGATGAGCGAGGTGATGCTGGCGCGTGAGTTTGTTCCCAATACGCCATGTCTGGTAAACGCCGGCAAAACCAATGGCCAACTGGCGGCCTGCTTTGTCCTCCATGTGCCTGATTCCATAACCGGAATCATGGATCACGCCAAGGCTGCAGCCACGATTCATCAAACCGGCGGCGGCACCGGCATGACCTATGAATTCCTGAGACCACACGGCGCGTTAGTTGGATCTACACGCGGAGTGGCTTCGGGTCCGGTGTCGTTTATGAACATCGTCAATCAGGTGACTGACGTGGTGAAGCAGGGTGGTGTGCGCCGCGGCGCCAACATGGGCATGATGCGTGTGACCCATCCCGACGTGCTGCGCTTCATTCACGCGAAAAACGATCAGCACTCGCTGACCAACTTCAATATCTCAGTCAACGTTACCGACAAGTTTTTGAAAGCCGTCGATGAAAACGAATGGTTTCAACTCGATTTTGACGGCGAGTCGTGGACAGATCCGGTTTACGATCCCGTGCGCGACGCTGACTACGTCGTATATCGCCGGCCCGATGGCTCAACCGTAACCTTTCCCGATAAGCAGTCGTTCGCCACTGCAGACCTTTCAAACTGCGTGATTGAAGAGCCGCCACGCCCGGGCATGGTTTACGCGCCGGACATTTGGAACCGCATTGTCGCCAGCGCCCACAAGTATGCCGAGCCGGGAATTGCTTTCATCGATGAAGTGAATCGTCACAACCACATGATGAAGTCGATGGGGCCGATCTATTCGTGCAACCCCTGCGGAGAACAGTTTCTCCACTTCTCAAACTCGTGCAACCTCGGCTCAATCGATCTGAACAAGTTTTATGACGCCGAGAACCGCGTGGACTGGGACCGCCTGCGCGAGGTCACGCATCTGTGCACGCGTTTCCTCGACAACGTGATCGACACCTGCGCCTGGCCGCTGCCTGAGATAAATGATGTCGTTACCAGAACGCGTCCGGTGGGCCTGGGCATCATGGGCTTTGCCGATCTTTGCCTGAGTTTGAAAGTGACCTACGGCTCGCCCGCATCAATCGACCTGATGGACGAGATGATGGGCTTCGTTCGGCGCGAGGCGTGGAACGCCAGCATCAAGATTGGCGCCGAGAAAGGTGTGTTCCCTGAGTTTGAGCCAAACCGCGAAGCTTACGAAGACTTTCTTTACAACCAGATTGGTGTGTCGCGTGATGTGCCGCTGACGCCGCGCAATTATGAAGTGACGACCATTGCTCCAACCGGCACGATATCTCTGGTGGCGGAAACATCTTCCGGCATCGAGCCGAATTTCTCCTGGGCCTACGTGCGCCGGGATACGTTGGGTACGAGGACGTATGTCCATTCACTGGCGGCGCAAGCTTTGGGAATCGAAGTGGATCAATCGGAGCAGGAGCCGATTGATAAAGCCTCCGAGTATGTTTGCGAACATGAAATCGAGCTGCCGCAGTATTTTATTTCGGCAATGAATATTAGCGCCGAACAGCACGTGCACGTCCTGGCAGCAGCTCAACGGAATGTCGACAACAGCGTGTCGAAGACTTGCAACGGCGCGGTCAACGATACGGTTGAGTCTGTCGATAATCTTTATCGTCTTGGTCGCCAGCTTGGATGCAAGGCTGTCAGTTACTACCGTGACGGCTCGCGCGACAATCAGGTTCTTACGTCAATGAAGATGGAAGATAAAGGCGAGCTCGCCTGCAATCCTGAAGCTCTGATTGAAGTGTGCGATGAACCGCCCGCCAGTCATGCTGACGCGGCACATGTTGCTCCACTTTCTACCGACGCAGCTCACCTTGCTCCGGCGTCTACCGACTCTGAGGTTTTAGCGAGACAGCAAATCCAGGCAGACACTGCGGCTGCGGCGATTCCCGAAGGCTCAGACGCCGGCGCGCACCTTGGCGCTCAAGGCGCCGTAGCCCGACCGTCTGCAAGGGCGGCGCAAACTCAAGCGCAAATCGAAGCCATTCGCATCGAGCGTCCACGCGAGCTGCGCGGCGCAACCTGGCAGATTCCGTTTGACGGCCAGAACCTCTACGTCACCGTTAATCACGATGGCCAGATGATTCAGGAAGTGTTTGCTACTGGTCCCATCAGCGGCGGTGTGGGCCTGCTTGCTTCGAAGATGTTGCGCGGTGGATTCGATGCCGCCGAAGTTGCGTACAGTCTTAACAAGGTAACGGGCACGCATGCGGTTTGGTTCAACGAGCGTCTACTGACTTCGCCTGAACAGGCCGTTGCCGAATGCATCATGATCACCAATCGCCGCGTGCAGAACCTTCCCGACTCCGCCCGGGCAGTTGCGAAACAGCAACAGGGGGGTTCATACACCCCGCTCAGCGGAGCCACCGGCTCCGCTGCCGGCACTGCCGGCACGGGCTCTTCAACAGGCTCTTCCGGCGCGGCTGGTTCAACCGCTACCGGAACAGGTTCGTTTGCTAACGCCCCCACGCCAGGTCTCACCGGCGTAACCGGCGCAATCATGTCCACCATGATCGGCATCTGCCCCGAATGCCACGGCCAACTCGAACACGCCAGCGGCTGCGACTTCTGCAGGGATTGTGGGTATAGCAAGTGTAAGTGAGCTGCCCTAGAAGACGTATTCTGCTGCTCGTCAATGAACGGGTGGGCCACTTGGTATTTCGCAACACCCTGAACCAGAAAATCAGTTCAGGGCTATTCGCTTTGATTAAGTTAGAATTTGGGAGAGGAAATGAAGAACGCTTTTGACGATCCGAAAAGGCTTTCGATGATACTCCGCGAACAAGAGAGATCTGCAGTCGCCAGCATCGGGTTGGAAACGCTCGCGGCGCAGCGATCTGCAGCCGGCAGCATCGGGTTGGAAACGCTCGCAGCGAAGAGATCTGCAGCCGCCAGCATCGGGTTGGAAACGCTCGCGGCGCAGCGATCTGCAGCCGCCAGCATCGGGTTGGAAACGCTCGCAGCGAAGAGATCTGCAGCCGCCAGCATCGGGTTGGAAACGCTCGCGCCGCAGCGATCTGCAGCCGTCAGCATCGGGTTGGAAGCGCTCGCGCCGCAGCGATCTGCAGCCGTCAGCATCGGGTTGGAAGCGCTCGCAGCGCGGAGATCTGCAGTCGCCAGCATCGCGGTGGATACGCTCGCAGCGCAGAGGCCCGGAATCACTGGACTCGCGAGCCACATGCTCGCCGAGCACAGGGCTGGAATTAGCGATATTGCTGCCAACATGTTTGCGGTTAAGAGTGCAGGGACCAGCGTTTACATCTCTGATGCGCTAAGTGCGGCGAAGTTAGCAAATACGTCCCTGTCACAAATGATTCAAGGTGCATCCGCAACCTTCGATCGGAAAAGGCTTCCAGGTGGGGTTTTAAAAGATTGGCTCCGGGAAATGGCGCTCGCCAGCAATGAAAGGCTAGCGGCAACAACGGGTATGGCTTTCAAATCACATCTTATTAACATTGCAAGTATTTCAAGCCAGGCTGAAGTAGCGGTAAGCAGTTTGTTGCCGGATCGCTTGGGACTAGCGTTGTCCATTTCAGATGAAGCAAAGAGTGCGTTGACGGGGAGCTTTTGTCGCTTTCTCGCAGTCCTACCAGAAACTCTGGCAGTCTCTCGAGACATCCCCAGCGAGTATGCTGTCTTTTAGTCCAGCCCTGTCTCGTCTTCCAGCGGTTGAGTATTACAACGGTGCAATTCTCACTACCCGCCTCGCTGGTGAGAAAGAAACCGAAGAGGATCGCGACACCCGAGATGTGATCGTACTCGAAAACCGGGATGTTTTGAATGAATTCTTATCGAGGTTGAATCCGAAACTGATCGCCATGAGAGATGGCGCTCGTGAGGCCCTGAATTCAAGTAATCCTGATCGTGTTAGACACTTCAGCGTTTCATTGCGGGAGCTATTTACACAAGTCCTTCACCAACTGGCACCGGACCATGAGATCCAAGAGTGGAGTTCGTCTCCGGAGCATTACAGCAAAGGCAAACCAACAAGGAAAGCGCGGCTGTTGTATATTTGTCGACATATCAACCAAGTGCCGCTTGTTAGATTCGTAGAGAAGGACATCGATGCCGCTGTCGAGTTCATCAATCTCTTTCAGCGGGGCACGCATGCTGTGGACGCGCCATACACTCCCCTACAATTGACTGCATTAGAAGTGCGGATGGACAGTACTCTGAGATTCATATTTGAAGTCTCTCAACAAGATTAAATCATTCTCACTCCAACTTCGAGGGAACTTCCTGCGGGTGAGGCTTGAGCACGCTCCTGGAAAATCCCGGGCTGCGCCCTCGGGGCGTAGCCCCAAATTCAAATCAAAAAACTAGTTCGGTGGGGGATAGCCGCCACCTCAGATCGGGCGGCGGAGCCGCGTCCATGCTTGAGGAGTTTATGGCGGCTATGGATTGGTGACAGAAGACGTTGAACCGCTTCCTCGCGATTTCTCACGTGAAAGATATCTATTTTCCTGAAGGTTAATGACCGCCCTCGCTTCTTTAGAGAACCCTCCATATTCTGCTATTCTCCCATAAGCATGAGCACAACTTAGATCAACTCACGGCTGATGCGATGAAACTATCGCCAAGAGAGCGTGTCCGGCTTGCCCAGCGTTTGATTTCGACTCTTGATGGTGAAGTTGAGGCGGACACTGAAGCGCTATGGTTTGGACAAGCTGATCGACGACTTGAGGAACTTCGCAGCGGGAAGTTTCAGGGGATCGACTCTGACGCTGCCTTTCGCACTGCTCGTGAAGCCCTCAAACGATGAAGGCGATCTTCCATCCGGAAGCGCACGAGGAAATCAGTGAGTCAGCGCGCTTCTATGAGGGAAGATCTGAAGGGCTCGGCTCGGATTTCCTCGCTGCAGTCGAAGAGACAACACGCCGCATCGAGCATTTGCCCGAAGCAGGGCTTGGTGATCGAGCGAACATTCGCAAGCGATTCCTGCCCGGCTTTCCTTTCACAATCCTCTAACGAGATACAGCCCGATCGAGTTTTCATCGCAGCAGTGATGCACCAACATCGCCGCCCAGGTTACTGGCGGACGCGACTCGGATAAATCAAAGCTCTGCGAGAATTGAGCAGCAGCTGGTCACTTATACCGGGTAAATTCTGGCGCGGAATTGAACCACCGACCCTTCTAATTACGAATTAGACTCTCTCCCAACTCATCAATGCCGGCACGCCGAAGGCGTAAAATAACTTAGCCCGGCGTAACACGCCGGGTTAGAACCGCAACAATCAATCCCATCGCCACACACGTTCCTATCCTAAAAGGATTGAATAGACCGCGCGGTCTCTCATGATGTGTTCTGGAAGCCTATCAGGGTTCGAAGGAATCGGAGGTGTTTTGGTTTCCCGGAGTGTTACGCCGGGCTAAGTTATCGAACGCCTTCGGCGAGCGACGACCCTGGCGCTGCCGCTCCTGGTTCTGTAACAAATCACTTGGACCAATTCGTGATTTGAAGGCCGGCGATGCGGCGGAAGTGACCTTCGTTGTTTGTGGCGAGGCCGCACTCACGGACCATGGCGGACGCGGCGATCAGAATATCAGCGTCGCCAATCAACTCTCCGCGCTTGTACAAGTCGGCATAGATGTCTGCGGCACGTAAAACGACATCGTCGCTTATCGGTACGACCTCAGTTCGCACGCAGAAATCTTCGAACACCGTCGCCTGTTTGCTTGCGCCTTTGACTTTTAGGCCGCGAAGAATCTCGTATCTGGTTATGACAGAAATCGAGAACCGATGGTGCTCGGCGAGGTAAAGCCTGGCATTAGCAACCACTGTGAGATTCTTTCGCATGAGCAGCGAAAGGACGTCGGTGTCGATGAGGACCTGTAGAAGAGTCAAGAACGCGACCCGTTGTCAAAGAAGTTACTCCGATCCACTGCTATCGTTTCGATTTCATGGACCTGCTCGTCAGACAAACCTTCGTAAACCTGGCCGGCTAATTCCACCAAATCTTTATCCGAGTCCGGAGGTGTTTCGACGATCAGCCTGACGCGTTGACCTTCCGCCAGGGATATACGAGCGCCGTTAAGCGGCTTAAAGTTGCCATCACTAAAAACTGCATCTATTACCTGACTCATTTGCAAACCCTCCTTTCTCGTGCACTGAGTATAGTCGAAACAGCTAATCAGGAGTATCGGATGTGCACGAACTCCTCACCGGGCTGCTTCTCTGATGTCAGTCTGCGCCCCCGGGCGGAGAAAGTGGACGCTTCATTATTCTATTGGCCTGGTCAAATCCGCCGTGAGATCCTTTTCAAATTCTTCCCACTCTCTGCCTTTACCGTCGTCTGCACGATGCGCAGCTAATCGTTCGGCTAATATCTCTCTATGCCAATCCGGCACCGGAACATCTTCGGGCCGAGCTGCGATGTGATCCCACAGAGATTGAACATAATCGATCTGTTCGTCGATCGACAGAGCGTCAAAGCCGGGTGGCGGTAGTGGCAGTGCTTGAGACATTAGTTCCGTTCCTTTTGGCAAAGCATACCACTAGAGGAATGGTAAATAGTGAATGGTAAATGATAAATGGTAAATGGAAGGAAGAGCTTCGCCAGGGAAAAGGTCACGAAATCCGTCCACGACGCCTTTCAAGCCGAATCGGGAAGTCTTGTCAGGAATTCGTTATCATAAGCCGTCAGCGCGCCACAGGCTGTAAAAAGATTATGCGCAAACATCAGCTCGCCCTAAGCATTCTTGCCACATTCGTTCTTGCCGTCTCAACTGTTGCTCAAACACCCTGTCCCTTTGAATCGTCCGACGTGGACCAACTGGCAAGATGCTTACTGCGACCGGTCAAGATTTACGGGAACCTTGGACCGGCGCCGGCCACTCTGCCAGTTCCTCTTGAGACCCTCATCGGTAAACCAGTCGACGTTACTACGGGATCGCTAAAGCGTTATCTCGAGGCACACAGTATTTCGGAGGCGAGTATTGGCGGCTTGCTGGCAACGCCACTAACCACTGCGCGCTATTTCGTTATTCACGACACGAGCTACCCCTATCTGAAGGACGCTCCATTCCCTGCAAACATCGACGAGGCGACCTGGGCTGGGAATAACTTGCGCCGTTGGGAGCAGGTCAAGGTCACGCACGTTTACGTCAACCGTCTCGGAGAATCGGCTACGGCGTCAAACTTCGAGACTGCGGTCGGGGCCACTAAGTATGAAAAGAAAGACGCCGGACGGAAAGGCTTGTTCGTCCATGTGGAACTTATCCAACCGCGCCGGCGGGATCCAGCTGGCGGAGCAAACAATGACGCGTTTGCACCGAGCCCGGGCTTTACCCCGAAACAACTCGATCGGCTGGCCCTTTTATATGTAGTGGCAAGTGTGCGCCGCGGTCGTTGGTTGTTGCCAGCTTTCCATGCGGCGGTGGATGCTGGCATACCTGATGCCCATGATGATCCGCAGAACTTTGATCTTAGTGGATGGATGGAAAGCTTGCAGAGCCTTTTGGCGGAACTCAGACAATAACGCCTGTATCGTGGGCAAGGGTGTTACGTGGGGCTAAGGTTATCGAGCGCCTTCGGCGTTCACCACCCGCTTACGCAGGTGGTTCTGACAAGTCTGTCCTATCAAGCTTGAGCAGTGTATGCAGCAGCACGTTAGCGCCATTTGTGATGTCCTGGGGTTTGGAAAATTCGCGAGGGGAATGGCTGATGCCGCCAACACTCGGAACAAAGATCATACCGACCGGGGCCAGTCGCGCCATGTCCTGAGCATCGTGACCGGCGCCGCTCGGCATCAGCTTCGTGCTCAGTCCGAGTTCTTTCGCTGATTCGAAGATCACCTCACGGACGCGTGCGTCGGTTGGCGCGGGAATGTTTACGTTGATTTCTTTGAAGTCAAACTTCGTCTTACTCGCTGCGGCAATCTGCCGCGCTTCAATGTGGATCTTTTCATACAGCGACCCAATCTTCCCTGCATCCAGATCCCTCAGCTCCAAACTCACCACCACTTTGCCTGGAATAACATTCGGCGCCCCGGGCAGCGCCTGAATCCTTCCCACCGTGCCGACCTGCCTTCCGGGAATGCTGGTAACGATGCGATTGACTGCCTGGATGAACCTGGCCGCTGCCAGGAGCGCATCCTGGCGCTGACTCATCGGCGTTGTACCGGCATGATTGGCGAAGCCTTCGATGGTTACGTCCCACCAGTTAATGCCCACGATGCCTTCGACCACGCCGATGTCAATCTTTTCAGTTTCCAGAATTCCGCCCTGCTCGATGTGCAGCTCGAGATACGCGGCAATACCGCCGCGTTTTCGGACTACGCTCGCAAGCTTAGCGGGGTCGCCGCCGATGAACTTGATCCCTTCGCGGATTGTTTTTCCGCTTCGACTTACCAGGTCCAGTTCTGCTTCAGTCAACTGTCCATCAATCGCCCGGCTGCCAATCAACCCACCCTCTTCGTTTTGAAAGATGATCACTTCGAGCGGATGGCGGGTGGTGAGTTTGTTTTCGGAGAGCGTCTGGGCAACTTCAATCGCGCCGAGCGAGCCCACCACTCCGTCGTAGTTACCTCCTTCAGGCACACTGTCAATGTGCGAGCCCATCAACAAGGGCTGAACGTTTTTGGCAGTGCCTGGACGGCGGCCGACGAGGTTGCCGGCCGCGTCGATTGTGGCGTCGAGTTTCGCGGCGCGCATTAGCCCCAAAACGTACTCGCGTCCCTGCCGATCGGCTTCGCTATAGGCCACGCGGCTGACACCGCCTTGCGGATTTTTGCCAAACTCAGCCAGAGCATTGAGGTGATCGCTAATCCGCTGACCGTTTACGCGCAGCTGCGGCTGGGATGAAAAACGGCGAACCGAAACTCCACCCATCGCTATTAATAGCCCCTGGTTAAATTGTCGGCGGTCGAGTTTCATAGGATCACTCTCCGGTTTAGAGCGGTGAGGGTACTTCACCATTCATGAGCGACGCAATAGAGTTGTTGTACGGACTGTGATTTCAACGACGACCAGGAGGGTGACGAACGCGCCCAGCGCAAATTTTATGATGTCCTGATCCATTCGGGGAACAATAGTACAGAACCCCGAAGCGTGGCGAGAAGTCTCGCGTCAGTCAAGGTGGGCAATGGTAATCAATATTATTGCGACAAAAGCGCCGACACCTATGCCGATGCCGAGGCCTATGTTCCTGGCGGTAGAGTGACCTCGGTTGGCCTCCACTTTGGCAACGTCTGCATAACGGATTGTCGCCGGCGCATTCGTTTTCCGATCGCGGATCACAAAGTCATCGTCGCCGGCCTGGGCGATGTAGCCCTTTGTCTTGGTGCCGTCCTTGAGTTTGACCGTGGCTTTGGCTTTATCTCCTACACCCAGCTTGGCAATCTTGATCTTGACTTGCTCCAGCGTCATCGCTTGTCGGTCTCCCTGTTGGGCCGCAAGTGGCTGAGCGAAAGTGCATAACAAGACCAGCAGCGAGAGTAGCCATTTTGAACGTGATAAATGTGTTTTGAGCATCAATGTTTCCTCGGTTTCCAGACTCCGACTACCTGACTTGGAAGCGAAATCAAATGGTGTCGTTTAGTCGTTTATTGTTAGAACGAGGCGAGCAAGTGCAACGACGATGCCACTTGGCCGATGTGAAATCCGGAGCCGGAATGGCGCAGATTGGTCGTGCGGAGGGTTCGTCAACGATCAAAATCTTTCTTATGCAACAACCATCCGACAGTCAGGAAACGTCAGCGGTGTGTAAGATGCGGAATCAGTTGCAATATTAGAACTTTGTACTTTGAGCTTTGTATTTCTCACGGAATGTGCAGATTGTGCCTCAAAACAGTATGTTAAGAAGGTCGAGAACTATTCCTGATACAAGATATATCCTGCATTTGACATATAGGGGATGTTAGCGTAAGGTGGGTGTCGAACCGAGTCCAGCTTACTCCGCTCTCAGCTCCTCTGGGATCATCCAGATCACCTGATAATCCACAGCTCAACTACTAAGAAAGCCAGGGCGTCATACGTTCCCCAACCAGTCTGTTGAAAGCAAACAGCAAACAGCGAAGAGCAGGCCGATGAAGTCAAGTGCTCGCTCCAGGTTGTTAGGTGAATGTAAAAGCCCGTAAGGAAGATAATCAGATTATGACGACGAATATCACACCATTACATGACCGCGTGATCGTGAAGCGAATCGACGAAGGCGAACAGGTGCGCGGCGGCATCATTATCCCCGACAGCGCCAAAGAGAAACCGCAGGAAGGCGAAGTGATTGCGGCGGGAGCAGGCAAGTACAAAGAAGACGGAACGCGCCAGCCGCTGGATGTTAAGGCCGGCGACCGTATCTTGTTTGGCAAGTACACCAGTTCTGAAATCAAGCTCGACGGTGAAGAGCTGTTGATCATGCGCGAGGACGAGATTCTCGGAATCATCACGCGCGCAGGTTCGGCTGCCGGCGGCAAAAAGAGCAAATAGGTCCATGGACCTTTAGCGCAGCAATCCATGAAATGACGCGAAACCTCACTAACAACTTTTCGTGCTGGTTGGTGTGATTTAGTGGACCGAGTGTCGGAAGTATTAATAGCAGTTTTCAGTTGGAGAAAAGACAAAAATTATGGCAAAGCAAATAACACATGGTGAACAGGGACGTGCGGCAATTCTACGTGGCGTCAATCAACTAGCCGACGCAGTGAAAATCACGCTCGGTCCAAAAGGACGCAATGTCGTTCTCGGTAAGTCGTATGGCAGCCCGACGATCACCAAAGACGGCGTGACCGTGGCGAAAGAGATTGATCTTAAAGATTCGATGGAGAACATGGGCGCGCAGATGGTGCGCGAAGTGGCCTCCAGGACCAGCGACGTTGCCGGCGACGGCACCACCACTGCAACTGTGCTGGCGCAGGCGATTTACCGCGAAGGCGTTAGGACGGTCGCGGCCGGCGCAAACCCGATGGCTTTGAAGCGTGGCATCGACAAAGCAGTTGAGCGCGCGACTGTGGCGATCAAGAAGCTGTCGAAACCAGTCGCTGGCGACATGATTGCGCAGGTAGGCACGATTTCGGCTAACGGCGATGCCGCTATCGGCGAGTTGATTGCCGAAGCGATGGCCAAGGTCGGCAAAGACGGAGTGATTACCGTTGAAGACGCCAAGACGATGGAGACGGATTTGGAATTTGTTGAAGGGATGCAGTTTGATCGCGGCTACCTGTCGCCTTACTTCATCACCAACCCAGAAAAGATGGAAGCCGTGCTTGAGAGTCCGGTGATCTTGCTTAGCGAAAAGAAGATTACTTCGATGAGAGACTTGCTGCCAATCCTTGAGCAGGTCGCCAAGTTGGGTAAGCCAATTCTGATCATCGCGGAAGATGTTGAAGGGGAAGCCCTGGCAACACTCGTGGTCAACAAACTGCGCGGCACTATCAACGTGGCCGCAGTCAAAGCTCCCGGCTTCGGTGATCGTCGTAAGGCCCTGCTTGAGGACATTGCAGTCCTCACCGGCGGCAAAGTGATCAGTGAAGACCTGGGCATCAAACTCGAGAACGTTAAGATCGAGGATTTGGGTCGGGCCAAGAAGGTCACCATCGACAAAGACAACACGATCATCATCGATGGCGCCGGTGACACAGACGCCCTGCGCGCCCGAGTAAAGACGCTCAAAGCACAAATTGAAGACACCTCGTCAGATTACGATCGCGAGAAACTGCAGGAGCGTCTCGCGAAACTCGTCGGCGGCGTGGCAGTGATTCGCGTTGGCGCAGCCACTGAAACTGAACTTAAAGAAAAGAAGGCGCGCGTTGAAGACGCGATGAACGCTACCCGCGCGGCTGTTGAAGAAGGCATCGTAGCTGGCGGAGGCGTGGCCTTGATTCGCGCGGCCAAGGCCCTGGACAAGTTCAAAGTATTCGAAACTAATGAAGACGGCGAAACGATTGGCGATGAAGACGAGCAGATTGGCGTCAACATCATCAGGCGCGCGCTTGAAGAGCCGTTGCGTCAGATCGTACAGAACGCCGGCAAAGAAGGCGCAGTTATTGTGGAGAAGGTTCGGGCTAACAAAGACCCAAACTTCGGCTACAACGCCGCCACTGAAACTTTTGAGGACCTGGTGGCCGCGGGGATTATCGATCCCGCGAAAGTCACGCGTTGCGCGTTGCAAAACGCCGCATCAATAGCGGGCTTAATGCTAACAACCGAAGCCCTCATTTCTGAGCTACAGGAAGATGACAAGCCACGGGCAATGCCCGGCGGCATGGATATGTAAATCCCAACGTCCTTAGCAAATTGGGAAGCTACATGTTCCGCATGCTGCTTCTGTTACGTCCCCAAAGGGGGAAAAGGTAAGAAAATTATGTCTATGAAACTTTATGTCGGTAATCTCGCGTTCCAAACTTCCAGCGAGGAGCTGCAAACATTGTTCGCGCAGGCGGGCACGGTCGAAAGCGTATCCTTGATTGAAGATCGCGAAACAGGTCGCTCACGCGGCTTCGGCTTCGTTGAGATGTCAACGAAGGAAGAAGGCGCTGCCGCTATCCAGCAGTTTAACGGTAAGGACCTGGGCGGACGGGCGCTCAACGTCAACGAAGCCAAGCCACGCGAAAATCGCGGCGGCGGTGGTGGCAACGGCGGCTCGCGCTACTAACCAGCAGTTTTACTGCTTCTCACAAAGCCTTCGGTGTGATTATTCCACCGGGGGCTTTTCTCTTTTACATGTAGGCAGTACGAGGAATCACGGAAACATGCGCACTCACCTTCACCGAAAAGAATCTGCAAACGCAAGCTGCCTCCCGAACTCCACAGAGCAGCAACCAAACTAAATAGTTACCCAACCACCCTCGGCTGCACTGCCGGGCTCAACCCTGGCGCCGCGATTAGCAACGCATCCATTGCCGCGCAGCTGATTCTGATGAGAATATGTACTCAGAATACAGCCCGATAATTAGACTAATGGAAACCGAAGAACTCAAGGGAATCATCCACTCAAACCCCGAAATCATGGGGGGAACGCCCGTCTTTGTGGGCACGCGTTCCGTTGCAGAACCTCATTGACTATCTCGAAGGTGACGAATCGATCGAAGACTTCCTCGAAGCATTTCCTACCGTAAAACGCGCAGGCCATCGCTGTCATCGAGCAGGCAAGCTCAAGATGCTCGGAAACGGTGTGACGTTCCGATCTCATGAAGCTACTTCAGCTTTCTAAGTTGCTTTTGGCTGGTATCCGTTTGGAGCACCGCCTTTAGGCGGAGTGGGCTGGGTTACGAATCAAAGCCGCCTGAAGCGGTACTCCAGACTGGCTCCTTTAGGTGTGGAGTCGATTTCATTTTTCTTTTGTTCCTCCTGATTGTTAGAATTTGGTCTGTTCAGCCCCTACACAACAATGAACCAGGGCAGTTGCCAGCTTCTCAAAATGAAAGGGTCCGTCGTTATGCTTCGTAAATCGCAAAGCTCAGCAGTCCAAGCTCTCCTTTTAGTTCTTTTGATCGCCTTGCCGGTTGCGGCGCAGGAAAAAGGCGAACACTGCTTTACGCCGGAAGCGCGGGCTGAGGCCGAGCGGACAGCCAAAGTGTGGCAGGAACCTGATCCTGGATACGATCCCGTCCTCGGTTTGAATCCCACAAAAGGAGCTCGCCCCGGCGCGCTTCCCGTCGATTCCAACGGGCTTGCCATGCCCGTCAAATGCGTCGCGAATAAGGACCTTACCAAGGGCGCCGGCACCACGCCCAAGTTCCACTGCTCTGTTCCGGGTGTCGTCGATGGAGATGGTGAACTGGTCCGTTACAAAGTGAAACCACACTTCAAAGGACAGTCGAAGGACAGGCGTAACGGCGAGATCTACGGCGAATTTCTCGCTTCGCGCTTCTCGAAGGCATTGGGCTTCTTCGCCGACGATGAGTGGGTCGCCGACGTTACCTGTCCTGACTGCGAGAAGAGCCTGACCAGCAGTTTCCAGGGGGCAAGCTTCACGCCGTTTCAACCGGCCGCAGGGATTGAGCTCGCATTGGGGAACGGGATTGACGTTAAGTGTAACAACAAGGACTCCGGCGCGATCGCCGACTCGCTGGGGAATTTGCTTCAAGGTAGAGCTCCACGAGCGGAGATCGACGCGTTCAAACTTTGGCTGGCCTTCATCGATCACGGGGATACCAAGACCGATAACCAGAAGTTTGCCTGCCTTGACTCGAAGAAGAACGACGATGGCACACGGACGTGCAAGCCGGGCCAGGCGGTGTACTACGTGAGCGACATGGGCTCGACCTTCGGCTACAGCAGCGCCAGCGAGAAGAAAGCGAGGCTCGAGGGATGGAAGGGCAAGGATCCAATCAAGGTGAGCGGCGGACGCTGCACCACGACTGCCAAGAGCGTTGGTGATGCCAGCGTCAGCGAATCGGGCCGGCAACTCCTGGCAACAGGCCTGCAGAGGCTTCTCGACGCGGAGAAAAGTGACGGTACGATTACCAGGGTGTTTCGCGCCTCCCGCAATCAGGAGCGCGACCAGGCTCCCGAAGCGTGGACCGCGGAATTCGAGCGAAAAGCGAAAACGATCATAGATGCGCGTTGTTCAAACTAAGCGCCGACGAAACTCGATTTTGTCACTTGCAGAGCGGGGTAATGCGGGGCACAGCCGGCAGCCCCGCTGAGACTGTCGGGAAAAGAATAACTCGTCTTCTCTGTGCATCCTCAGTGTGCTCTGTGTCTCGGTGGTGAGTGTTTCTCCTGTTAAATTCACTACAGAGGCACAGAGTTCACAGAGACGCACAGAGGTTTGAGTTTATTCCGACAGTCTCCGCTGGCCTCCTAATCCCGCATTCTTAACCTGAGAGCTGAGCTTTCGAGCTCATTTGAAATCACTTCCAGCCTTTCATTCCTGAGGTGCCTTCCAGCCTGCTGACACACTCTGATACGCCGAAGCTTCGTTAAGAGTACGCATTCAGTGCCCGCTGTGTTGGAAACGCTAACGACTCCATAGGCACGCGCATTGCTCGTTTGAGTACAAATCGAGAAACGGAAATATTGATAAGACACGTTATCGACATCGACATCGCACTTTCTGGCAAAAACATCGCGATAAACTGACCGTTGCCGGAACCGCGCTGGGCGGCGCTGGCATCGGCGGACTTGCTGGGGGAAAGAAAGGCGCGGCGATTGGTGCGCTGGTAGGCGCGGGTGGCGGAGCAGTCTATACTTACAAGGTTCGGAAACGGAATCGGCCTCGTCGATACTAGCCTCCGCTCACGCGGATCCCAGTCTAATAAGAAGCGTTCCCACTCAGGGGCGCTTTTTTTTGGCGCAGTTGGTGACCAGCGCGCATCTCAGTGCATCCCACTGCCGACCGAAATACGTAGATCATGTTGAGGTTCAATATGAATAGACGTTTCTTTCTTTCATCTTCCATAGCGCTGGGGGCATTTGCAGCGTCCTCCAAGGTGCCAGTTGTGGGAGCACTGCTCCTGCAAGACGGCAATAGTAATCAGTCAAGTAATAAAGGAATCAAAAAAGTGATCAAGACCGACGAAGAATGGAAACGCCTACTCACACGGGACCAGTATGATGTTACTCGGCAAAAAGGAACTGAACCACCCTTTACCAGCCCCCTGAATCACATCCACCAGCAAGGCGTATTTGAATGCGTCTGTTGCGAGTTGCCGCTGTTTAGTTCAAAGGCAAAGTTTGATTCCGGCACCGGATGGCCGAGTTTTTGGGAACCGATCGCTAAAGAGAACGTGCGTGAAGAGATCGACAGGAGCCTGGCTGAGTCACGAACTGAGGTGCTCTGTGCGAGATGCGACGCTCATATAGGCCACGTTTTCAACGATGGACCAAAGCCAACCGGCCTGCGCTACTGCATGAACGGCGTCGCGCTGAAATTTGTAAGACAGAAGAAAGTTAGCTAAGCACTCGCGGCAGCGCTAAGCCATCGTCGGTTCCGCGAGGTTAGCAATCGCGGTAATCAGTTCATTCGGCTCTACCGGCTTGGGCACGAACATACTGAAACCGGCTGACAAGGCACGCGCGCGATCCTCGACCCGCACATATGAGGTCAATGCCACCGTCAGAATTTGCTTTCCATTTTCGGATGCTCTGATCTTAGCGATGAGCGAGTAGCCGTCTTCCCCGGGCATCGCCAGATCCGAAACCACTACGTCAGGCGTATACCACTCGAGCACCTCTAGCGCTTCGCTCACGGAACCGGCTGTTTGCACGTTAGCCTTCGACTCGACCAACATTAACGAAAGTATCTGGAGCGTATCCGGATCGTCATCAACCAGCAGCACCTGTACATCGTCGAGCGACGGGGAAGAGAAGTGTGCGTTGGAATCCTTTTTCTCCTGCAGGCTTCCAGTGGTTTTTCTACTTTCCCGGTTACGCTGCGGTGAAGGCGCTAAAGGGAGTTTGATAATGAATGTCGAACCTCGTCCCTCTCCAGCGCTCTCAGCCGTGATTGTGCCGCCATGAAGTTCCACTAAATGCCGCACAATTGCTAATCCCAAACCAAGTCCACCGTGTTGCCGGGTGGTAGTGCCATCCGCTTGACGGAAGCGTTCGAAGATGAACGGCAGGAAATCCGGACCAATGCCTTGTCCGGAGTCACTCACTCGGATCTTCAGGTTGCGCCCGGCCCGCTTGACCTTAACCTCAATGCGTCCGCCTGATGGGGTGAACTTAATAGCGTTCGAAAGCAAGTTCCAAACGACCTGTTGCAAACGGCTTGAATCACCAAGAGTATGGCGGGCGGAAGGATCGAGAGTGACTTCTAATTCGATATCCTTCGAATCTACGGCCAACTGCACTGAATCAATCGCGGCATTAATAACCGAGGCTATATCAACCGGTTCATTATTAAGACGCAGCTTACCAGTGATCATACGGGAGACATCCAGGATATCCTCGATGAGCTGCGCCTGCACCTTGGCGTTGCGATCGATAGTTTCCAGCGCGCGCGACGCCGTAGCTTTGTCCAGGCTGCCGCCTCGCAGCAAATGTGACCAGCCGATAATCGCGTTAAGTGGAGTGCGCAGCTCGTGTGAAACAGTTGCCAGAAACTCATCCTTCATTCGATTGGCCGTCTCGGCTTCGGCGCGGGCCATTTGCTCGCCGACGAGAGCAAGGCGAAGGCGTTCCTCAGCCTGCTGACGTTCTTTGACTTCCGCCTCAAGCGATGCTGCTTTTTGTTGTAGTTGAGCGATGACTCGCAGGCGGGCCTCCTGGTTAATCAGGCCGGCATAGCTTTCGGCGGGTATGACGCGAGAGTGAACGGTACAAACACCGCTGTGTGGTTCGATAAATTTTTCTCCGCCCAGGCCATTCATCGGATAAGCGCAGAAGAGTGAGAAGGAATGGGTCTGCTGCAAATCGTTCCAAAGTTCTTCGAGGCGAATTGCGCCGGCGTAGTTATTCTCCGCCCATAGAATCGCAACCATCTCCCCAAAAGCGCGCACACGCGAACGTCCATCGGTTACGCTTGCGATAACGCTGCTCATTAGGTCGTGGAAGGCCACCGGGTCTGGCGAGCCATCCACCATAAACTTCGAGAGAGTTTCGGCAGCATCCAGAGAAACATATCGGCCATACGCTCGGGCGTTGGCAACGTCAAGCCCATTGGCTAGCAATAGCTCGTCAAGACCGTCCCGATGCTCCTTTGTTGCCAAAACGATTGCGCCATCACCGGAGTTTATTGCCGCGCCAATGAAGCCGCTTAACGAATTCAAGAGGAAACCGTCAGTCTCATAGAACTGCACGAAGTGGTCAGTATCACTCATTCCGGTCCAATCCGAACGCGGGGCGATAGTCCACGTGGCAATCTCGTCAGTGTCGAGTTGAATTACTTCATGAGGCAGGTTGTCGGTGGTGTTAACTTTGATCAAAAGAACCTCCCAGTAGTTCCGTGGTTATTTTCGGAACCGCACGGTTTCGGAATCATAACTGGCGGCTCGCCTTGCGGAAACCGTGTTGAGCCTGGCAGACAAATACTGGCGAGGGGGGCAATTTGGGGGTCCGGCAAAAACTACTAGCTTGCTCAGCAGGCCGCCTCAAACACGGTCGAAGCAGATAAATCAGGCTGACTGCAGAAACGTCGGCATTCTATCCATCTTCCGGTCGTAAATCCAGGCATTACTGAGCCGATCCAACCAGGAAATGTGATATTTCCGTGTTCCTCGCCTCACCTCGTCGGGAGCTCGCTGCATCATGCTTTAACGCAATTGTTACGTAACTATTACCGACGATGTTCTGATTCGGGACTACCATGATAGTGCCCCGAAGACAAAATGGCGCAGCCGCAAGCTTCATAGTTGCGCCAGCAACTCTCGCTCCCGGCGAAGGAGGAGGCAGGCAATGAAGGTCTTATTAATCAATCCGGAATTTCCCGATACGTATTGGAGTTTTCGCCACGCGCTGCCCTTTGAGCGCAAGCGATGCGCTTTTCCACCACTCGGATTATTGACTGTCTCCGCGCTGTTGCCGAAACCATGGGAGCGGCGTTTGGTGGATATGAATGTGCGAGCGCTGAAGTCCTCTGACATCGAGTGGGCCGACATCGTCTTTGCTACGGGGATGCTGGTCCAGAAAGAGTCGCTGCATGAAGCCGTTCGGCGGTGTAAGGCGAAAGGTAAGCGGGTAGTCCTGGGTGGGCCATACGTGACGACGACCATTGAGAATTTGCCGGATGCCGATCACATTTTTATTGGTGAAGCCGAGACGACTCTGCCGCAGTTTGTTAGTGACCTGGAGCGCGGCGAAGCGAAGCGAACCTATCAAGCGGTGGAGCGACCGCCGCTCTCAACCACGCCGGTTGCTGACTTTCATCTGGCAGACATGAAACGCTACAGCGCAATGTCAGTGCAGTATTCACGTGGGTGCCCATTCAATTGCGAATTCTGCGACATCATCGAAATCTATGGACGGGTGCCTCGAACCAAAAGCAATCAGCAGATACTCGCCGAGCTCGACGCGCTCCTGCGTCTGGGCTGGCGCGGCACAGTCTTCGTCGTCGACGACAACTTCATCGGCAACAAGAAGAATGTCCGGCTGCTGGTGCCCGCACTGGCTGAGTGGCAGAAGAAGAATGGCTATCCTTTTTCGCTACTTACTGAGGCAAGCGTAAATCTAGCTGACGACGAAGAACTGCTTGACCATATGCGGAGTGCGGGATTTAGCAGGGTGTTTTTGGGAATTGAAACACCTGTGGAAGAGAGTCTTAAAGAAGCCCAGAAGTCACAGAACCGTGGAAATCTGCTGGAGTCAGTTAAGAAGATTCAGAGTTACGGAATGGAAGTGATGGCTGGGTTTATCGTCGGCTTCGACAGCGATCCGGAAGACATCTTCGAGCGGCAGATCAACTTCATTCGCGATAGCGCAATTCCGCTGGCAATGGTTGGATTGCTTACGGCGCTTCCCGATACTCAGCTCTGGCGACGTCTGGAGAAGGAGGGTCGTTTGCTCGGGGAAAGCACGGGAAACAATACCAACTGCGCTCTAAACTTTGTGCCGAAGATGGACCCAATGCGCCTGGTTGAGGGTTATCAATCGATCATGCGCACCATCTACAAACCCAGTGAGTACTACAAGCGGGCGCTGGATTCCATGATGCGAACCTCGCAATCCCCCTCTGAGCCAAACAACGTCCGAATATTGGCGGGTGTCGGGGCATTTGCCAGGCTTGTACTAAAACTTGGAGTGCTGGATGGCGAGCGCAAAGAATTTTGGCGCTTCTTCGCCCGCGCTCTTACAAAGCATCGTGATAAGTTTGCCGAGTCGATGCGCTTCGCGGCAATGGGTTATCACTTTCGTAAGTTGAATGAGGCGTATGTCAAGTGAATCGAAGGCGGCCGCTCTTAAACGTTGCACGTAGAAATAAGATCTTCTTTCAGGGTTCGAATTTAGGAAGAGGTGGCTTCGTCCCTGATGATTTCATAACAACCGCACGAGATTGCTTCCAGACCCTGACGATCGAGGACTTTGAGACGGCCACGGCTGTAGCTGATTAGATTACGTTTCTGCAAGTCACTGGCTGCTCTACTTACTCCCTCGCGCCTAACGCCCAACATGTGAGACAAGAATTCCTGTGTAAGTGGAAACTCATCCTCACCCATGCGGTCATGCGTCATTAACAACCAGCGTGCAAGCCGGGCGTCCATAGAATGAAACTGATTGCAGACAGCCGATTGGGTAACCTGGGTCAGCAATGAGTGGGTGTAGCGTTGTAGCAGACGCCTTAACGCGCTGCCGTTGTTACACTCCTTGCGAAGGGTCGTAGCCTTCATTCTCAGAGCAACCCCCGGGCCTTGTACAACTGCGCAATTACGAGAGGTGTTGATTCCCATAAATACTGGCAGGCCAACCATGCCTTCCCTGCCGACCAACCCCACTTCCAGCGTAGCCCGTTCTGCGTCGCCGGCGAGCAGAGAAACAATGCCACTGTTGGGGAAATAGACGTCGCTGATGAGATCACCGGGCTGATACAGCGTTTGCTCGAGTATGAGCGGTATCTCCTGAAAGTGAGGCCGCAACCGTTGGTATTCTTTTCTTGTCAGGCTTCCTAGCTAGAAGACCGTTTGTATTAGGAACGCGAGGTGTGGGCGGCATCGAAAACTCCTTCTATGTTTCGTCGAAGCAGACGGCACAAGGAGAGGTTTCCGAAAAACGGGTCTCGATGTCGAATGAAAAGATTGCTAGATCAAGATGCAGGCAAGCACTCTATCACTACGATATTACGTGTTTGACAGCCTTTTTAGTCCCGCGCCCAAAGTGTTTGCCGGCGCGGCCCATATGTTTTCCAAAGTGTTTGCTGCCTCTTACTATGCGGCCCCGGCGCACGTGGCGACCCATGCTTTTGCCGGCTTTGCCTACCTCGGAGCCGCTTTCCTTCATCTGCCCCGTGGAGGTGTTGTTATTCTGTTGAGCAATGCCATACAGCGGCATCAAGGCTAAAGATAGCGCCGCCATGATCAATGACTTCATAGCTTTTTGTTTGATATTCATCCTTTCACCATGCACCGCTGCGGTGAGCGAGTCTGTGCGCTGCCACACATTGAGGGTACCGATATTTCGAAGTAGCGTCCCACTGAATCAGGTTGGAAGATTCAATCGCCAGGGAAAATGGCAATCTAAGGAGTGCTGAGGGATGAGGTTGTAGTTAGCCGAGCAGTCGGCTGTACTCAGCTCTGACGACTTGATAACACTCGCAGACCTGCGCTTCCAGCCCCTCACGGTCAAGTATCGTCATATCCCCTCTAACGTAACTAATGCAGCCAGCCGTTTGCAGACGCTTGGCAGCGTGAGTAACACCCTCCCGCCGAACACCCAGCATGTTGGAAATCAGATCCTGCGTCATCGTCAATCTGTCTGAGGGTAAACGGTCCCGACTCAACAGGAGCCAACGGCAAAGCTGCTGATCCACCGAATGCAGGCGATTGCAGACAGCGGTTTGAGAAATCTGAGTAATAAGTGCTTGCGTGTAGCGCAGGCAAAGATTGTGAAAACGGCCTCCGCGCGTGAACTCATCTTTCATTAACGCTGCCTTCATCTTAAAGCCTTTACCAGCGCTTTGGACGACGGCTCGGTTGGGAGTGGTATCGCCACCCATAAAGATGGCAATGCCTACGAGGCCATCATTGCCTACGACGCCGATTTCAGCCGTGGCGCCGTTTTCCATTATGTAAAGTAGCGAGATAATCGCGGTTGTGGGGAAATAGACATAGTCCATTTTTTCCCCGGATTCATAGAGCACCTTGCCCAGGGAAAAAGAAACAGGCTGCAAATTAGGCAGCAGGCGCGCCATTTCCTCGTCGGTCACGCCGTGCAGTAAATGATTCGCGCGCTCTTCTTCTGCTGTATTAGTTGCAGTCATGGAGTCCCCTTTCACGCGCCTGAACGGTTTACCTTTCGCAACTTGCGAGTGAGGAGAAACCCCTGCTTCCAGGTTGCGAACCGTTTTGAGCTAACCAGTTGGGGCGAATGGTTCGTGACAAACATTATATTCTTTTTATCCGTCGCGGGGGGAAGTTTTTCCTGAAATCCCTTATTGACTTTCCGCTGTGTGTGCCAGCGCACATACAAAGCAGTCTCTGCTGGTCTAAGCTGCCTGCAAATATCTGAAGTTCCCCGGATGCCTGCTCACGCTGTTGAAATGATGCCTTTGGCAAATGCGGTTGAGCGAAGTTTCAACGGGGAATGAAGAGTGGGTCCTCGGTGGGGCGAACGGCCCACTCTTAAATTTTCCTTCATCGGTGGCGGCGCTCAAAAACCAAACTTTGCGAACCACCGGTTCCGATCTCGCTCGCCCATCTGTCTGGTGCCAAGTTGCAAACGTGCTACCCACTCGGGACAGCGCGCATGGGGTGTTTAGACAACCCATCCAGAAAAGATCCAGCCGTTCAGCGAAGGTTAGTCCCATCCTTTGCGTAAGGTACAACAGTTGTCCTGTTGAGCAACAAGGGGAAATTATGAAGACAAATAGTACACAAATCAGAATTGGAGCAGCCATAATCCTATGGTCGTTTCTTCTTATAGAGGGCCACTTCGGATTACAGTTCAAAGCTTGGGGACCGTGGACTGTATCAACGTTACTACCGAGCGGCCTATGAGAATGGTTATAACACCGGCCTCGACGGCAACTAGAACAGATGCCCCGGTAAAACGAGGAACGGCCGAGCCCGGCTCGACCGTTCACAGTTTTTCGAATCGCGGGTGACCTGACGGCCGGTCGCACGGACCAAGGCGCACCGTGCCTGTCGAGTTAGGCGTTTCTCCTCGATTACCTTGACGGCAGCAGGGTGAGTACAGCGTCCGCTTAAACCTTAAGAAAATATGACAACCGCAACCAGCAAAGCCATGGAGGAAGGCCAGATCCGCAAGCTGATGGATGAACGAGTGGAGGCAGTCCGCACCAGGGATGTCAACGCATCAATCGCTCACCTGGCGCCCGACATCCTGTCGTTTGATGTAGTAAATCCACTGCAACATGTCGGATCGGATGCGTCCAGAAAACGCGCAGAGGAATGGTTCTCTTCGTTCGAAGGTCCGATTGGCTACGAGATTCGTGACCTCAGCATCACTGCGGGCGGTGACGTGGCCTTCGCCCACGGGCTTAGCCATGTTAGCGCGACGAGGATAGACGGAGGACAACTCGATATGTGGTGGCGTACGACCGTTTGCTTCCGCAAGAGCGACGGGAAAGTGGACGCTCACGCATGAACATAACTCCGTGCCTTTTGACGTAGAGAGCGGCAAAGCGTCGCTGGATCTCCAGCCTTCAGCGCGTCGCTGATCTTGGGCGCAGTCCCTAGCGGCGAAGGAACAGCTTGATAGTTTTTCCTGGCATCCAACGCGCGCATCGTGCACATCATCCGATACAGGCAACATGAAACCGAAAGTGAAACTCATTAAGAAAGAGGACCGGAACGGTCCCTCCTCTCCCGTCGAAGCAGAAGCGAGCGCCGATCCGAAAGAGTGGTCTACGGCAGTCAAGTCGTGGGTCAAAGAATTTCAAAAGGATCGCCGTGACGGCTCGCTTGAGGCTTTCGACAGCCTGTTTGGCGACTCAACACCGTAATCTTGCCGGCTGCAGTATCGTCGAAAACTCCTTCAATGCATCGCCACTAAAGGCGCCGTTAAGCAATCAATTCAAAGAGTGAACTAGGGGGGGTCTGGGCGAGGCTTAAGAGGTTGGCGACGATGGACCAAAACGCACTAATGAGGCAACTACAGCCGAGCGGTTTCTTCGCGCGTGGCCATAAGCTTAACTTTCTTTAGTTCCGGCCCCTTGATTCCAAAGAAGGTGGCCATCTCCACAATTTGTCTGGGATTCGCGAAGTCTTTGGGGTCCGCGCAAAACTTTTCCAGGGTCGGGCCAAACTCACGGCAGGTCATGGACTTTGGGATTGAAAGACCAAGACGACAGGTGCCGTCCAGCTGAAACTGCAAACAGAATTCACAAACTTTCAATGCGCGCTCCCTCAGTTCAGACTTTAATCAGGACTTCAGCAACATTAAGCCATAGACAGGCTGCGGCTCGAAGCGGGTAACAAAAGCTCTAGAGCTTGCCCGCAAATTCTCTACGACTCCGTCTTTTCGTGCAATCGTTGGAGCAAACTGAAGAGATTTAGTGTCCAACGGGAATCCGTTGAAAACGCGTTTTGCCCTCAGTATCCTCCCACGAAATATCCAGCACGTAGGGTTTGACTTCCCCGGTCACGGTTTTGAGTCGTGCCAACTGATCATCACTCGCGCCGGCAATCTTGCCATTAATCCAGGTTTTATGGGCGAGTACTACGTTCTCTTTCGGTCGAATGGAACCAACTTGATCGAACCTGATATGAGCTTGTGAAGGACCACCGCCTGGAGTTTCAAGGTCTTTCAGGAAGACTGTCAAAATCTCGACACACTTGAGGGCGTGATCAGTGCCGTTACTCAATTCCAAACGAATATCCGCTTCGACATCGATAAATCTACACGTTAAAGGTTTCGCTGTGTTGGTACTCATTTTAGCTTCTTTCTTGCGCGGGGGCTGGCGGTATTCTTCTTCCCGTCAATTTTCCCATTCCCCAGCGCCAGCACGTCACCCGGTTGACAGCCAAGTGCCTGACACATCTTCTCCAGCGTTTCGAAGTTGATGCCCAGAGCCTTGCCCTTCTTCAAACGCCAAAGTGTCGTGTGGCTAATACCGGTCTCCTTAGCCAACCAATAGAAGGTTCGCCCGTGATCTGCCAGTAACTGGTCTACCCGAATCTCAATCATAGAAATGTTCACGCCGCACTACTACTTACCACATACGGTAAATATTGTCCATCTGCAATATATGCTGCATTTGACATACACCCTGCTTTACCGTAATGTCGAGCAGTGATTAATCTTTATATAAATGAGCGCCGGGCCGGAGATGTGACTATTCTTGACTTGAAGGGCAGGTTGAGAGTTGGCGGAAACACCTTAGCGTTGCACAAGTCGATACGCACCCTGGTCGTTGAAAAGAAAATTCTTATTCTCTTGAATCTGGCAGGCGTTACCTACATCGACTCCTGTGGCCTGGGCGAGCTGGTTGCGAGCCAGGTCTCGGTAGAGAACAAAGGTGGGGAGATTAAGCTGTTCGGAGTCACGGAAGCGCTTCATGAATTACTCAAGGCGACCAGGCTGCTGTCAGTTTTCGATGTCTACGAGAATGAAGCAGATGCAATCCAGCACTTTGCGGACAACTTCTCCACGACCGACAAATTCCAGCCCGCCTTCGTTTAGCGCGGTCTAAAGCAAAGGCAGTCCCAGGCATTGTTTGTGGCAAACAGATTTTGTAGGTGGGTATTTTTGATGGAGGTCTGAAGCGTGACGGACGTTCATAAACGATCGGTGGCAGAGAATGACGCGGGCCGGGCGGCTTCTGTGCCGGAATCTCCATTGCGCCGGTCTTTCATCAACGGATGGAAAGTAGCGCCACAGTCTGACGACAGAGCGCCTATGTTTGGCACAGTCGCCACCAGCACTGCATCGCCCTCAGCTCGCCGCTCCAGCGCTCGCCGGAAACACCAGGCGATGTTCAAAGAGTGGTCACAAGACCGACATGACTAGCGCAAGCTAACTGGCAGTCAGTTTAACCGCAACTCCGCTACCACTGATTCGTAGTCGTGTATGGTATATTTAGCGTGCCGTTGTTCTTCGAAAATCTACTCTCGACATCAGGATTTGCGTCGCCTCCTTCTCCTTGTGCCGTCTGTTTGTTTTTAAAACTTGACCAGTACCAGGAAATTCTGATGTCAATCTCCACGAAAAAATTCAATG
This sequence comes from Pyrinomonadaceae bacterium, assembly GCA_051004635.1. Taxonomy (GTDB): domain Bacteria; phylum Acidobacteriota; class Blastocatellia; order Pyrinomonadales; family Pyrinomonadaceae; genus PSRF01. Next base: position 13,641 of record JBPCKD010000039.1, on the reverse strand, counting down.
GAAACTACAGCGCTTGCAGACCGCGTTGACGGCGAGGTGTTTGCGTTGACGTGTGCGTGGCGACGCACCCGAGCCTCCGGGCCAGGACCGCGTATTGAAATCGGAGCTTAGTTAAGAATTGAGGAATAAATGATGAGCTATGCGAGAAAGAACATAAAGAACGTGACGGGATCGATCGTTGGCGTGATTGTATTAGCCGGGATCTCTGTCTGGCAGTTTTACCTATTCGTCACATTCAAGAACGTGCAGGGCGGGTCAAGCCATTTGTGGTGGGCCATTGCCATGGCCGTCGTGGCTTGTGGCGTGGCGTTTCTGGTGTTTTCGGTTTTCATGCGCCATGACACTGACGATGATCTACATATCACTTCAACGCCGCGAATAAGAAGCGTTTGATTGCCAGAGGCTATGTTGATGAATACTTTGTTTGCCATGCGACGCGCCAATGGGGATTGGTTTGCGCTCGACGATCAGGGCAGTTTCCGCGTTCCGGTATTTCACTCTAGCGGCGACGCGATGCTGGCGCGTTCGCGTGACACTGGAATGGAGTGCTTCAGGCCCGTAGTGCTCGACGCTGCGGCCTTCAAGAATCTTACGACCACGGATGAAGGCAAGGCCTGCTTCTGGTTAGTCGGAGATCCCCTAAGGAATTTGAGCCGCAGTCGACCTCTCGACAGGAAGCAGCTAGAGCAACTCATGAGAAACGGCGAAGGAAAACGGGTAGCGAGTGGAGTAACCAAATGATCTCTTCATGCGATCACTGTGGCAGGATATTACCGTTGTGGCGGATACATTGCCCTAACTGTAAAAAGTCGGCGATGAATTGGCTGCAGATTCTGGCTATCGCAGTTCTAGTAGTGCCCGCGCTCTTTGTCCTTGCAAAGTTTCTGTAAACCGAGATGAAGGTCTCATTTGGAAGTCCGACGTAGTTAACGAAAGTCTTGATAAAGGAATAAATAAATGGCTGGCATCGAAAAAGGAAATGGCAAGGGCCCAACCGGGGTGGCAAGTGAGGGTACGTGGCCGGGTATAGATTCCCGCTTTCGCCTCATCATTCTGGCCGGCAAAAGAACGAAACAACTTCTTCACGGCTCAAAACCTCGCATCGAAGTCGACAAGGGAAGGCGTAGAAATACAAGCATTGCTCTTGAAGAAGTGAAGCGAGGGTTGGTCCATTTTATCAAGGTCGATAAAGATGGGGTACCAATTCCTGACGCCGACGCGCTCGGGTAAACTGAATTTGATATATGAATCCCCAGAAACGGAGTCGCCAGAGTGATAGGCGATAGCAGGATGGCTTGCGAGTTTGATAGGAGGCTAGTGAACAGAGTATGACTTCGATGAATGGACTGCGAGTCTACATTCACCCTGAGAGCGCGAGCACTTACACGGACGCCAGCATCTTCTATAGCAGGCGCGGCAATGGGCCCATTTATCGCTGGCTATACGAAGAAAAACTAGGGCATTGGCGTAGCCTGCGCATGAACATCTCCGAACTAACCTCAAAGGATCTTTGCAACGCCAGCTGGAAGTCGCTGCCCGAGAAACTGCAAGCGCAACTTGGTCAACATTACGTCGAGTAGCCATTTAGCGGCACACCGAAACCCTGGTTGAGGACGCCCGCGGAATGGGGCCCACCCAACATCGAACGTTCTTTGATCCCACTCTCCAAAAGTGAGCACAAGGCGTGACAAACACCTGGACGCCGAATGATACAACGACCCATCAGGATCACGTCATTGCGCATATAGTTGGCGCCACTGTTCTCGGATACATTATTTTCGAAGAAGCATTATATGTTTTGCTGGACATTGGCTTCGTGTGGACGATCTTTTTGGACGGTGAAATGTCGCTGCTGCCTCACCCCGTCGCTATTAAGGAATTAGGAATCGACGAGCAGATTAGACAAGAAATCAAAGCTGACATAACCCTCCTACTCGGCGATAATCCGGCTGAGGAAAAGTTATTGCGAATGGAAGCGGCTCCGGTAGAGTGTCAGATTGAAGAAGTCAGCTTTTTTGAGCGGGATAAGCAAAGACGTTTACTCCTGAAGGGCGAGGGCGGTAATCTGGCAATAGAAACATCGCTGGCTACGACGGAAATACAAATTTATGAGTTCTGAAAACAGCGAAACGAACGAAGTGGATCTGGGTCTCGAGCTTAAAGACGTTGCCCAGACCGAGCATGAATATCTTCATGAACGACTCCGAGCGGAACTAGGACGTGAGCCGACCGAGGAAGAGTTGGATGAATGGCTACGCCAGCATACCGAAGGGTATTGACTAAAGACAGCGTGAGTGATGAGTACCTGAGTGATGAGTACTGAGTAAGAATACTAAGCTTTGATTGTTAACAAAACTAAGGCGCCGCGATTTATACATCACGGCGCCTTTTAAAAAGACTGCTGTCGCTCAGAACTCAGACTCAGAACTTGACCCAGCACTTTTGTTTAAGTGGCGGAGACCACAATCTGGTTGTCCACCTGTTTGACTCCACTAATCGCTCTAATCATTCTATCAACCTGTGACTTGAGCGCTTCACTGTTCACAGTCCCCGTTAACGTGACCTTTCCATCGAGCACGGTAGCTGTAATTCCTAAACTTGAATACGTGGGATTTTCGCTGATCTTTTTGTCAATGGCGGTTTGTATTGGGCCGTCGTTGGACGTGTTGGGCGCTGAGCTACCGCCTGCGGCCGGTTGCTGAATAATCACCGGAGGTTGCTGTGCTGCGGGTTGCTGAATAATCACCGGAGGCTGCTGTGCTGCCGGTGCTGGCTGTTGGACAATAACAGGCTGCTGCGCTTGCTGGGTCGCAAGATTGTCGTTGGCCGTATCGGTTTGTTGGCCGTTCATCAAGAACAGCACCACTACGGTAATAAGCGCGATTGCTACTACAACGATCACTCCCACGGTTGCGCCTGAAATGCCATTGCGCTCCGGATTGCTATAGGATTCGGTCTGCGTTACCTCACGCCTTGAAGTCGGTGTTTCTACTACCACCCTGCTTCTGCGCGCCTGCTCGTCATCGTATGCCATATACTTCCTCCTGATAGTTTAGATCCATTAGGACTGTGGAATTGTCGGAGATTCGCCGCGCATCCTTCTATGCAGGGAGCAATCCCCATTCCCATCGCAAACGAATAAGTTTTCGACCTGGATCCCAAAGAAATCAACAGTTTTTGGAGGCTGATTAGTTTGAATAGGGCCTTGTGTCAGGTTGAAATAATCGTACGCTTTTGAGTCTCGATCATCGACGCTGAGTTGAGATCAAGACACAGGGACAGGAGGCGGGAGTCGGGAGGAGGAGGCAGGAGGCAGGAGCCAGGAGGCAGGAGCCAGGAGGCAGGAGGCAGGAGGCAGGAGGCAGGAGGCAGGAGGCAGGAGCCAGGAGGCAGGAGGCAGGAGGCAGGAGGCAGGAGGCAGGAGGCAGGAGGCAGGAGGCAGGAGCCAGGAGGCAGGAGCCAGGAGGCACGAGCACGAGGCCGTTGAAAAACTTTCGAAGGATAAAATGTCAGGGAGTTCCAACCCGGAAGATAAGCTAAGACCAACGACCAACGACCAACGACCAACGACCAATACAACCAACACCTGATTGACCGTTTTTGCTGTTTGCTGTCTGCTGTTTGCTATATTAAGTCAATGACTACGGCAATCATTCATCATCCCGTCTTCGAAGAACACGACACGGGGCCGAATCATCCCGAATCGCCATCGCGCTATAACGTCGTGATGAAGGCACTTCGCGCCGACACCGAGCTTTGGCCGCGGTTATTGGAAGTTCAGGCGAGGGTAGCGCCTCGGGGCGACGTGCAAGCGTGCCATACCCCACAACTCTACAAACAGATCGAGCGGGTTGTCAGCGAAGGTACGGGCTATCTCGACGCCGATACAGTTGTTTCGATGCGATCGATGGAGGCCGCTTTACACGGCGCCGGGGCAGCGTGCCAGGCCATCGATCTGATAATGCAGGGTGACGTAACCAATGCATTCGTACCAGTGCGTCCTCCCGGTCATCATGCTACCTCGGAGCGGGCGATGGGCTTCTGTCTTTTCAATAATGTGGCCGTCGCAGCTCGGTATGCACAAAACTATTATCCTGAAATTGAACGCGTCGCGATTGTCGATTGGGATGTTCATCATGGAAATGGGACGCAGGGCGTTTTTTATGACGATCCAACGGTGTTCTTTTTTTCCACTCATCAATATCCGTGGTATCCCGGAACGGGTACGCGAGGTGAAAATGGAGTGGGCCGAGGCGCCGGCTACACGTTGAATGTCCCTTTGCGTGCACTCACCGCGGCAAGTGAACAGAAGAGAATGTTTGACGCGGCTCTGGATGAGATGAGCGGCAGGTTTAAACCCGACCTGATAATTATCTCGGCCGGCTTTGATTCACACAATGGCGATCCGCTGGGCCAGTTGCTGCTTGAGGATGAAGATTTTATTGCGATAACCCGCACCGTCAAGGACTGGGCACGGGACGCTTGCAGGGGGCGAATCGTTTCCTGTCTTGAGGGTGGATATAATCTGCAAACGCTTGGACAAACGGTCCGGGCCCACGTGGCCGAGCTTCAACGGGGATAGCAGCATCAAGCCCCGCCTGGCAATCCGTTTTAGTAAAATGTTTGAACCCAAGGGTTACGGTGGAGTACACTCACTTCACTTAACCGTTTCGGACGCAGGCACCCGTAGGCAGGATCGAGCCTTATCACTCTTTCTTATCCTCTCGGACAATCGCCAATGGAAACGGAACAATGATTCGCTTGCGCCCCGAAGAGCAAAGAGAGTGGGACTCCTCAGGCCTTCTCAAGGGAGAATCAGCGATATGCCAGACATCGAGATCACTTGCGCGGAATGTGGAAACACCTTTCCTTTTACCGAACGCGAACAGGAATACTATCACGAACGCAACCTGACTCATCCGAAACGCTGCAAGCCTTGCCGGGATGCCCGCCGCTCAAATTTTGGGGGGCCCAAGGGAGCGGGTGGCGATCGCCAGAGATTTGAGATCACGTGTGATCAGTGTGGCAAGAGCGACTCTGTGCCATTCAAACCTTCGACGGGCAGGCCCGTTCTGTGCGGTGATTGTTTTGGTGCAAATCGCACCGCTCAGCCGAGAACCTAGTTCGGACCTGAGACCTTGGCCGAGATGGAATAAGGCCGCCATCCTGCAGACGATGAAACCGAAATACAGGCGCGCCCTTGAATGCGTTGCTTTGTCCGCGGCGGAGTGCGCTTAGACTGCAATATGAGTTACGAAACTATTACACTCGACATGCGCGGCACAGTGGGAGTGATCACGCTTAATCGCCCGGACTCTTTGAATGCGTTGAACACCCAGGTGAGCCAGGAGTTTCTAGCGGCCGTCGCGGAAGCCCGCGGCAACGGCGCGCGGGCAATGATCGTAACAGGAGCGGGCCGGGCGTTTTGCGCGGGAGGCGATCTGCGCGAGATGCGAAAGATTGCCGAGCGAGAAGGAAAAGTGGAAGCGTTCTTTGACGAGCCCTTACGTTTGCTAAACGACTGCATTCTGCTGATTCGCCGCTCTCCGTTGCCTTTCCTTGCCGCGGTTAACGGGGCTGCTTCGGGAGGTGGGTGCAATCTCGCCCTGGCATGCGATCTGGTAGTGGCTTCGGAAAGCGCCCGATTCAATCAAGCTTTCATCAAGATTGGACTGGTTCCTGATTGTGGGGGAACGTTCATCTTGCCGCGGCTCGTGGGTTGGAAACGCGCCACGGAACTGATGATGACAGGAGACGTAATAAGTGCCAGCCGCGCGCTGGAAATGGGAATGATTAACGCCGTGGTGCCCGATGATGAGTTGAGTTCCGCGGCGCTGGCAATGGCCGAAAAACTGGCCCAGGCCCCAACCGCCGCGATAGGTCGGATCAAGGAGTTGTTGGAGCTAAGTGCGACGAATGATTATGGCGGACAACTTGAGCTTGAAAGGAAGGCGCAGATTCAATCAGGACAAACGAAGGATTTTAGAGAAGGCGTCGCAGCCTTTCTGGAGAAGAGGCCACCGAATTTTGTGGGCGAATAGATTCTCAAAGTAGTCAAAGGTTGCGAGCCGCTGGTTAAACTGGCGGCTCTTTTATTAAGAAGTCTCAAGTCTCATGTCCCAGGTCTCAAGTCTGAAGTCATCCCACTCTTGAAACTATGACCTCTCACGACTTGAGACTTGAGACTGGGACCTGAGACCGTTACTTGATTCATGGACTCGCTTACTTACATCCAGCTCCTGCGCAGCAATCGCTCCTTCAGACGATTGTGGTGGGGACAGGTCATCTCCGAACTTGGCAACTGGTTTAATTTCATTGCCGGATTGGGATTGGTCCGACTGGTGTCGGACGGAAGTGCCACAGCCACCACAATCATGCTATTGGCGAGGATGGTCCCCTTCACTTTGTTTGCTCCTTTGGCTGGGGCATTCGTCGATCGCTGGTCGCGGCGCAGGGTAATGATAGTTAGCGATTTTGCGCGGCTTGCAGTAGCGCTGGGGTTTCTCCTCGTCAGCCGGCCCGAAGATCTCTGGATTGCGTATCTGTGCACGGCGCTTCTGTCGTTCTTTCACACCTTCTTTGAAGCCGCCAAGAACGCAGCGGTTCCAAACATCACTGGCGAGCGCGATCTGTTAGCTGGAAATGCGCTGATGTTTTCTTCGCGGTTTCTATTGATGTCCTTCGGCGCCGCGCTGGGAGGCTGGACCGCCGCCACAGTTGGCTATAAAGCCGCGTTCGTGGTCAACGCTATCTCTTTCGTGGGCTCGGCTTTTTCCGTTTGGCTTATTCCCGAACAAGAGACGAAACATCTCGCCCTGGAAAAGGACGGGGGTACTCTGCCCGACAGGCCGGCTGGGCTTGTCGATGGGAGCGCAGTTAGAGAAGACAAGGGTAGCTATTGGTCCGATATACGCGAGGGCTGGTTGTACATAATCAGCCATGCGCCGGTGGCGACTATCCTTCTTATTAACGTGTTATGGGCCACGGGCGGTGGTGCGATTAACCTGGTTTCGGATCGGCTTGGCGGTATTGTCTTTGCGGGCGAGCGGGGAATCAGCGGAGATTCCGCGGTCGCATCCCTCTACTTCGCTGCCGGTCTGGGTCTTTTTATCGGCATGATGATCGCCCGACGGGTTGGTTCCTACTTCGAGTTTCACGGTCGAACGGTGGGCTTCATTGGATGGGGCTTGCTGTTACAGGGTTTCCTGTTTGCATTGATCGGAGTGATGCCAACTCTTTGGCTGGCCTGTCTGTTTCTTTTCCTGAGCAGGATATTGCTGGGGGCTGAATTTGCTGTTCAGGAAACGCTGTTAATGCGTTTGGTTCCTGACAAATTGCGGGGACGCGTCGGGACTACAGATCGTGCAACAGAGTTCCTGATCTGGAGTTTATCCACCGCAATGGCAGGTTGGTCGCTCAGCGCGATCACGCCAAGGACACTCACAGTTATCTGTGGTCTGCTCTCGGCGACCTCCGGCATAGTGTGGCTGATCCTATTTGCTTCGGGAAAGGTAAGGCTGCCGCGTAGGTTGAATCAGAGAAGGAGAAGCGAGGGTGTCTCATGAGCCGCCAAATTGAAAAAGTGAGGCAGGTCGAACGACCGCCTCACTTCCTTTTCTACTTAATGAAGTTTGATTGGTTCAGCCTAGGCATCAGCTCGAGAATGAATCAGACGGCGGATGCGATCCGCAAACAACACGTCGATTTTCCGAGGTTCGATCAAGGCAGTCACTTCGCCAGCACCCCAGATCGGATGGCTCATGGTTTGGCCGGCGCGATAAGTGCGCGTTCTGTCGTAAGGCTCGCTATTTACTGACTTGGAACGGCCCCGCGTCAGCTTTGCGCCGTTTGAGAAGGAGCCACGCGTCCCGCACTTGGGACAGGTCACTCGCGAGATTAATCCTCGCTTAGTAATCGAAGCCACCACGTGACCGCGTTCTTCCTGGCATATCGCGCACAGCTTTTCAACCCGGTCGCCGATCGCGTAGGTCTGCCTTTCAATGGCCTGCTTCCCAGTGGTCTTCGTTTCAACAGTCTGGTTTTCCATTAGATCCCTTTCGAGTAAATAGTGATGGTAAATGGTAAATGGTTAAAAAAGTGCCTGAATGAATATTCGTCGTCAGTATCTCTGGTTGGGAGAGAATGGTATTTGGTGTTCCTATCTACTATTCACCATTCACCATTTCCAACCTCTTACCAGCGAGGGTTGCGATCCCCTCCACCCCCACCACCTCCGCCATAACCGCCACGACCACCGCCACCGCCGCGGTTGCCGCCAAAGCCGCCACGTCCGCCGCCGCCGCCACGATTCCCGCGATCTTCACGCGGTCTGGCCTCGTTGACCGTCAGGTTGCGACCGTTTAAGTCAGTCCCATTGAATTGTTGAATTGCCTTCTCGCCGTCCTCCTTGGAAGCCATCTCGACGAAACCGAAGCCACGCGAACGTCCTGTGTCACGGTCTTCAACAACTGTGGCGGATTCTACTGTGCCTGCCTGGGCGAAGAGTTGCTGCAGGTCTTCGCTCGAGGTTTGAAACGAGAGATTTCCCACGTAGAGTTTCATAGCCATAACTGTAGTTTTTCCTCGCTCGTGGAGCCTAAAGAGAAGCTTCGAATCAAAGGTGGCTTCGGAGTAACGGCAGCAGCGAAGGCCGCGTTCGGGCGCTCAGTTGAGCAGCTTCTTCAGATTTTATTTGCCCGCTCTCGTACTATCTCAAACGCCGAAGCCAATACGTAAGGCGTGGCGCATCACCGTTGATGCAGGAGAGAAGGAATTCGACAGTAATAATGCACTATCTTCCCCGCGCGTGCAAGTTGAAGACCTGGCCGTGGGCCACTCAAATGATTAATGAAAACAGGGTGAAAGTCCCAATTACATAAGTATTACAACTACTAAGCTTACTAGTTGTTAGGATGAGTTGGCAGTCAGCATCAAAGGTGTGACTGAATACTTTTCTCCGGAGTCCTGATGAACACTAGAACCAGCAATCTTAAGAACACCCAGAGCAGCAATATTAATACCCGCGCCGGTCTCAACTGGAACACGACAATCTTCATGATCATTTTTCACGTGGGGGCCATTGCCTCACTTTTCATGGTTAGTTGGAAGGTGGTGCCGGTAACCATCGTGTTGTGGTGGATATCGGGAAGTTTGGGGATCGGGATGGGCTTTCACCGATTACTAACACATCGTGGCTACAAGACACCCAAAGTGGTGGAATACTTCTTGACGTTTTGTGGCTTACTCGCCCTCGAAGGCGGCGCAATTAATTGGGTAGTCACTCACCGTATACACCATGCCAACACCGATGCAGCTGGTGATCCGCACACACCGCGAGACGGCCGCTGGTGGTCGCATATGGGTTGGATTCTGCGCGGAACATCCCAACAACACGAAGACAGCGTAATGCAGCGATACGCTCCCGACCTGATGAAGGATCCTGTGCACATTTGGTTGAACCGGCTCTATTTCGTTCCTTTGATTCTCAGTGGAATTGCTTTGCTGGCTATCGGTGGCTGGTCGTTTTTGTTTGTTGGCGTGTTTCTTAGGGTTACCGTTGGATTACATTTCACCTGGCTCGTTAATTCGGCAACTCACCTGTGGGGAACTCGGCGTTTCGAAACAAAGGATGACTCCACTAATAGCTGGTGGGTCGCGTTGCTGTCGTTTGGCGAGGGCTGGCACAACAATCATCACGCGCATCCACGAGCGGCGAAACACGGCTTGACGTGGTATGAAATTGACTTCAACTGGTATGGCATCCGCGCGCTGCAGTTGTTCGGCCTGGCAAAGGGAATCCGATTTATCAGCAAGGAGCAGATAGCCGCCGCCGCGAACCCAGACTTTAGCGAGTTGAAGAAAGCAGCGTAAAACAGTAAGCAGTAAGCAGTAGACAGAGTAATTCTCCGTCTACTGCTTTTTTGCTTCTTTGGTTTTGCTTCTGCCTGCTGCCGTCTGCTTACTGCTTTCTGCCTACTGGCCTTACAATCAACACATGGCAGTTAGTGGTCGCCGCAAATCGATAGCCTTCTTCATTACCCTGGGGGCCTGTCTCGTAGCCCTGGCAGTTGCGCTCAACGTCGGCTGGATTTTGCTCAACTGGCGGGAAGTGGCTTTGCTGGTCTTTGGAATCATATTCTTTCTGCTGATTATTGTCGGTTTGGTCCTCAACACAACCTTCCTTATTCGCGAAATACGTCGCAATGAACAACACGACGCTTTCATAAATGCGGTAACCCACGAATTAAAGACACCCCTTGCTTCCATCCGGCTGTATTTACAGACCCTGAAGACGCGCGAGATTGCTGAAGATCAAAGGCAGAATTTTTACGATATCATGCTCGCCGATAACGACCGACTTCTGCAGACGGTGGAGCAAGTCCTGCGCGCCGGACGATCGGGTCACCGGGGCAGGAGGATCAATCCGACAATCATTGATGTTGGCGGGATGGTGCGTGAATGCGTCGATCTTACGCGCGTGCGTTACAACTTAAGTCCAGAATCCGTGAGTTTTGTTGAGTCGATCAATGGCGATCGACCGCGAGTGGCGGCTGATGCCGATGAGCTTCGAGCGGCCCTTTCAAACCTGCTGGACAATGCCGTCAAATACTCTGTCGACCATGTTCATATTTCGGTCGAAGTCGCGGTGCTTGATGAGAAAAGAGTTGCCGTTCGGATAGCGGATAGAGGGATCGGAATTCCGGCCGCCCAATTGAAACGCATCTTCAAGCGCTTTTATCGGGTGCCCGGACGTGTGATGGCCCGCATCAAGGGGACGGGCCTTGGTCTTTTCATTGTGAGCTCAGTGGTCGCGAAACATGGTGGGCGCGTGTTTGCGGAAAGCGCAGGTCCAGGGCAGGGTAGTACATTTACGATTCAACTTCCGAGAGCGTGACGAGATGCGTGAAATAGAGAAGGCTTAATGCGATGAGCGCTGTGCTTATAGTCGAAGACGAGCAGCACCTTGCTGATGGGTTGCGCTTCAATCTTGAAGCGGAGGGCTACACCGTGAAGACCGTAAGCGACGGGGAAGCTGCTTTGTCGCTATTGGTTGACGAACAGCAACGCTACGATGCGTTGGTTCTGGATGTGATGTTGCCGGGAAAAGACGGATTCGCCGTGGCCTCTGAACTTCGTGCGGCGGGTCATTTTGTTCCGGTCCTGATGTTGACTGCGCGTGGCCGACCGGAAGATGTGCTGCGCGGTTTCGAATCCGGAGCCGACGACTATCTGCCAAAGCCCTTTGAGCTGTCTGTTTTATTGGCCCGTCTGAACGCGTTACTGCGCCGTCGCGATTGGTTTCAACGGGACCAGACTAACGCCGCTGATAAAGACACAGAGCGAACCCCTCCAAGCGCCGATGACCCTCCGGCGTTTGACTTTGACGGCCGGATCATCGATTTCGCCAACCTCGAGCTGCGTAATTCCCAACAAACGATTCGATTAACTTTGATGGAAGCGCAATTGTTACGTTACCTGGTCAAGCACGAAGGCAAGGTGGTTTCACGTAAGTCAATTTTGGGAGATGTGTGGGACCTGGCTGAGGATACTGACACCCGCGCAATCGATAACTTTATCGTCAGATTACGAAAATACATCGAGGACGATCCCACCAAGCCTAAGCACCTTTTGACTGTAAGAGGTGTTGGATATCGCTTCGTCGCGGCTAGCCCGCAGCAGTGACAATTGAAGCCCGCACGCCAAGTAGATCCGAAAAATCTTTTGAATAAATTGCGTCCACTTTGCGCACGCGGCCTATGGTTTCCACGAGCTCCTCGCTGGAGATGAAGCCGTTTTCAATATGGGCGATGGCCCAGGCTGGAATGTGTGCCGCGGTGTGTAGTAGATCCTCCACCAACCACAGGTATTGCTGCTTGCTTTGAACGCGGGAACCAAGTCGTCCAGCCCGCGCTTTCTCCGCGTCATTCCAGAAATCGCTGTTACCCTGTAGCCACTCCTCACGCCAACCGAGAAAGGTCTTTTGCGTAGGCTGGGGCTGTACGGGAACAGGCAGCCGCAAAAAAAGCAGCTCAGTGTTGACGCGTTCGGCGACAAAAACACGCGCCTCCTGGTTTGTGGCTTTGCTGCGAAGCGAGTTGTCGTGAGGAGAGGGCATCATCTCTACCAACTGCTTGAAAACGCGGGACAACGACAATGGCTCGCGCAGGTGGCGCGTGTCTTCCCCGAAGGAAAGGACGTAATCGCCAACCATCATGCCCAGCGTTAAAGCCAGCGCACGTTTGTAAGGATTGACGAGCCGCTCCGCATTGAAGCGTACGGTGTCAAACCACCAGGCATCGGTCTCATTGAACCAATTCAAAAGCGAAGGGTTATCCAGGCGCTCGCGCGGCACGTAAGCATCCTCGAGAATTGAATCAAGCTCTTCGTCGCTAAGCCGATCAGAACTGTTTTCCACCAGAGCGGTGGCTTTCGTGAATGCCCAGATCATTGGATCATTCGCCGCCACACGCACTTTCCACCGCTTCAACTGTACACAGACGTCGGGCTCGCCAGTAAAGGGAAGGGCAATCGAAGAAAACTTGAAACGTCGCAAGACGCTTAGTTCGAAGGCCAACCAGCCATTTGGAAAGGTCGCGGATGCCATATAAGCCATTATTCGAATTCCTGTCGGTTAATCACCCCAGCGACTAGGGCGCTCCGGCCGAGATCCTGCACCCCACGCGGGCCGCCCGCGCTGGGACCCCGCTGCTCGGTCGGGGACCCGCCCATTCCCCCCAGGGGACTCCGCTCACTTCATTTTTGGCGCTGGTTGCAATCTGAAAACTTCAAAGTTATTGGACTTCACCGTGTGTATGATGAAAAAAGACCAAACCCATCGTCCGTTGCTGGAGGCGCCACTGGCTCTTCAGTTTTCGCAAAAGATCGCAACTCATCCAGTTGGACGATCGAAAGAAACGCAGTTACAACGGCAGGATCGAATTCTATGGCAGCGCGCTCAATCAGGTGCTCCCGCGCTTTTTCTTCGCTCATAGCCGGCCGAAAGGGTCGCGCATCCGTCAGTGCTGCGTATGAATCGGCGACGCGAAGAATTCGGGCGGCTAGTGGAATCTCATTTTGTCTCAGCGCATCAGGATAGCCACAACCATTCCACCATTCATGATGCCAACGCACGAGCAATTGGACGGGGCGGCTGGCGCTTGCTCGCGCAGCTTCCTGTTCACCAATCACCGGGTGCCTTGCCAGGTCGAGCCGCTCTTCGTCTGTGAGCGAGCCGGCCCGCTGAATATACTCGCGCTCCATCGCTACCTCGCCAAGATCGTGCATGTACGCGGCGATGCGAAGTAATTTGCGGTCCTGAGGGGCCATATGAAACGTCTTTGCAGTCTCGTCCGCAATCGCCGCAATGCGAATGGCGTGAGGGTTCGCATATTGTTCAAATCGATCCGCCGCTGCCGCCAGCTGCAAGTAAGCCTCTGCGGCGGCGCGGTCCTTTTCGGTTTCCATGTAGACTGCAGACATAGGTATCACTTCGGTCAACGATCACAGAACCTCGAGTAGCGAACCCCAGCCCGGGGTCACCACGCGGGCAACCCCCGTGGGGTGGTCGCAAACTGCCGGGCGCTCGGATTCTCCACCCTTGCCGGCACTTTCCAGTTTTCGCAACAGCGAATGCGCGGTCGT